>NZ_VWVZ01000035.1:0-201 GCF_011753255.1 Acinetobacter sp. Tr-809 | reverse complement strand
TCGTATCTGGTGGCAAGCTATCTACCACTTCACTGCCCGGTAATGATGGGTTACCCGCTGGGTCAGTCGCGACCGCAGTCACTGTACTGCCGTTTGGTAAGTTACCTGGATTTGGTACTGTCCATACACCAGTCACTGGGTCTGCTGTGGTTTGGGCTGTACCACCACCATTCGGGTAGGTCACCGTCACTGTTGAACCAG
>NZ_VWVZ01000034.1:0-228 GCF_011753255.1 Acinetobacter sp. Tr-809 | reverse complement strand
GTTCGAACACAATTGATGGAGCGATCACAAGCGTTAAAGATGCAGCTACCAAAGCGAAAACGACGGTTACAGCTGGAGATAACGTTGTTGTGACCCCAACGACGAATGCAGATGGTTCAAGCAACTATCAAGTATCGACAGCGAAAGATGTGAACTTCGACAAGGTGACTGTAGGAAGTGTAGTTGTTGATAAAACAACGAACACGATCAAAGGTCTGAGCAACACGA
>NZ_VWVZ01000033.1:0-228 GCF_011753255.1 Acinetobacter sp. Tr-809 | reverse complement strand
GTTCGAACACAATTGATGGAGCGATCACAAGCGTTAAAGATGCAGCTACCAAAGCGAAAACGACGGTTACAGCTGGAGATAACGTTGTTGTGACCCCAACGACGAATGCAGATGGTTCAAGCAACTACCAAGTATCGACAGCGAAAGATGTGAACTTCGACAAGGTGACTGTAGGAAGTGTAGTTGTTGATAAAACAACGAACACGATCAAAGGTCTGAGCAACACGA
>NZ_VWVZ01000032.1:0-237 GCF_011753255.1 Acinetobacter sp. Tr-809 | reverse complement strand
TGATCTTGTCTTTAGTCGTTGCATTGTCATATTTAACTGCTGCATCGTCTAACGTACCCAACTTGCTATCAACTGCTGCCAATTGATCTTCTGTTGCTGCCTGACCTGATACTGCTGTGCCATTCCAGGTCTTGTTCGTTAAACCACCGATCGTACCTGCTGTACCATCAATAGTGACTGGATTCGCTGTACCAACTTTAATGGTATTGCCTAAGCCTAGCTGTACACCATCTGCTG
>NZ_VWVZ01000031.1:0-247 GCF_011753255.1 Acinetobacter sp. Tr-809 | reverse complement strand
CAGCGGGTAACAGCAGCAACATCACCGATACGCAAGTATATACAGTCGATGTAACTGCACCGAATGCACCAGACATCAATCCAATCAATGCAACAGATCCGATTACCGGTACAGCAGAACCTGGTTCAACAGTGACGGTGACCTACCCGAATGGTGGTGGTACAGCCCAAACCACAGCAGACCCAGTGACTGGTGTATGGACAGTACCAAATCCAGGTAACTTACCAAACGGCAGTACAGTGACTGC
>NZ_VWVZ01000030.1:0-250 GCF_011753255.1 Acinetobacter sp. Tr-809 | reverse complement strand
ACAACGAATGCAGATGGTTCAAGCAACTATCAAGTATCGACAGCGAAAGATGTGAACTTCGACAAGGTGACTGTAGGAAGTGTAGTTGTTGATAAAACAACGAACACGATCAAAGGTCTGAGCAACAAGACCTGGAACGGCACAGCAGTATCAGGTCAGGCAGCAACAGAAGATCAATTGGCAGCAGTTGATAGCAAGTTGGGTACGTTAGACGATGCAGCAGTTAAATATGACAATGCAACGACTAAAG
>NZ_VWVZ01000002.1:0-714118 GCF_011753255.1 Acinetobacter sp. Tr-809 | reverse complement strand
TCACAAGGTTGCTGTCTGCATTGGAGATATCTACAGTGCCGTCAGGTGCAACATTGCTCTTACTTGCCGCATTGTTATTGGTGGTGAGATTCCAACCCTTATTGGCAATTTGCTGAACTTCATTCAACTGGCTGCCATTCACCGCATCGGTTGATGTCGCATTTACATCACCTTTGGCCACATTGGTGATCTTTTGATTGCCCGCACTAATTCCATTCTTGCTAATACTTGGGCTGTTTGCGATCGCATTCCCGCTACCATCGACAAAGCTAAGGCCATTGCTATTGATTAATGTGCCTGCTGCGTTAACGCTATCGACTTTCACATCTTTGGCTAATTTAACCGTGAGCTTGTTATTTCCATCGGCAATAACGCCAATATTGTTATCTGTCAATTTGCTCGCATCTGTTACGCCACCAACGACGTTTAGCGTTTCTCCAAGTTTACGCTGTACACTGGTACCACTATCCGCCTGGAAGGTCAGCGCAGTATTGGCTAAATCTTCAATTGCAGTATTGGTTTGATACAACTGACTACCGTTAATCGTATCTGTACTGGTTGAACTGATTCGACCTGCAGCGACATTGACGATGGTACGTTCATTCCCTGCACTGCCCACACTTACACTTGAAGAATTGGTAGGTGTACCAGCAAAATTATAGGTCTTGCCATTAATTACCGTACTGGTTGTTTGTACATAATCGGCAGATTGCGAACCATTACCAAGGGCAACCGCATTATTATGATTAACAACTGTATTTGCACCTATGGCAGTCGCACCTTCGGCTGTTGCCTGTGCATTGGTCCCTTGAGCAATGGTATTGGTATTTAACGCTTTGGCATTGAAACCTTGTGAAATTGCTGCACTACCTGTCGCCAAAGCATTTGCACCAATTGCAGTTGCATTATCCGCAATCGCTTGGGCATTATTCCCTTGTGCAATTGCATTGGTATTTAGTGCCTTGGCCGAAACACCTTGAGCAAGCGCATTTTCCCCATCTGCTTTTGCTTGTTTACCTAAAGCAACCCCATTCGCTCCCATCGTCTGAGCATCGAGACCAATTGCAATCGCATCTTTTGCTTCTACCTTACTGTTTTTACCCACTGCAATAGTATTTTCTTCAGTTGCTCGAGCTGTATTTCCTAAAGCAATTGCACTTTGGATCTTGGCAAAACTATCTGTACCAATAGCGATGGTATTTGAATTGAGATTATTATCAATTTCATCTTTGGTCGGATTGGCTTTCCCTGAGATGGCATTATTTCCTAATGCAATCGCATTAGTCGCATAGCTTGTCGCTTGAGTCCCAGTTGCAATTGAGTCACGGGCATTTGCATTGGCTTGTTTACCTGTCGCTAAAGCATTGGTTCCAGATGCCGATGCTTGCGTACCCAAAGCCAGTGCATCTGTACTTGAGGAACGGCTACTGACCCCAACAGCAAGCGCACGATCTGCACTAGCCCGAGCATCATAACCTTGCGCAATACTTTCCTCCCCGCGAGCAATCGTTTCTTTACCAATCGCAATTCCTTTACTGTTGGTCACCAATGCATTGGTACCTACAGCAATCGCATCATTTACTTTATCATTGCTGGTTTGTGGTTCAGATTTCGCATCTTTACCAATCACAATACTGTTTTCACCACGACTGATAGCATGCTGGCCGATCGCAACACCGGCTGCATCATATGCAATCGTTCCTGTTGAACCAATCGTGGTCGCATTATCACCAAGCGCATAGACCTGCGAACCAATGGCGGTACTGTTTTTATTCTGGGCAATAGCTTCAGGCCCAATTGCAACCGCATCGACCCCAGAAGCACCTTCATTATTTTTGTTACCAATCGCCTCAGATTTAACACTGATATACTTAACTCGGCTTGCCTCAACGGCTTCTTGCATTTGAGCCAGATTCACCGCATCTGTACCCACTTTACCTGGTGCCAAACCACTAATTACCGTATTTGGTCTTAGATTAATTTGCTTAGAGGTTGCATCTGTATAAGTCACAGCATTGTCGACGCTTGGAAGCACCGCACCACTTGAGATTGCGCCTAAAGCGTCAACCACGGTGTTGTATTTATATTCCTTGCCATTATTATCTTTCAGTGTGATTTGTGAATAATTGCCGTTGTTGTCTACACTGACATCACCACCAATTAAATTACCTACTTTTTCTTGAGCAATTTTTAACTGTCTGACGTTAACTGCATCATAACCATCCGCACCATCATCCACATGGGCAATTCGGCGGTTAAATGCAGCCACACCTCCTGACCCATCCGAACCAACTGAGATGACACCTTGATTACTGGTTTTAGATGAGGTCAAATAGCCTGTTTGTGTTTCCGCTAAATCTTTTGAAGCGACTGAGTTAGAACCCAATGCAATACTGTTGTCTTTAGACCACGCATTAATCCCGACAGCAACACCATTATCTGCGTTTTTCTTGGTTCCTGTACCTGAACCGTCATCAATGCCTTCTACTTTTGAAGCAGCCCCAATCGCCACTGCACCTTGATTATCAGCGCTCGCTAAATAACCGACAGCAACAGCAGCTTGACCAGAGATTGAGCGCCCACCGATCGCTGTAGTATGGTCAGTTTCTTTAGCATTTTGATTGGATAAATAACCAATACTGACATTTTCTTCACCCGTGGAAGCTTGCCCCGACTTCGAACCAATCGCAATATTATAATTGCCTGAAGTCCCATTGGATGCTTCTAAACCAATGGCAATATTTTCATTGCCTTTGATGTTTTGTCCTGCACTGCTACCAATTGCAATATGGTTTTGATTACTATTTCCTGCATTATTGACTGTACCCACACCCGCATTTGCACCTAAAGAAATTGCACTGGTACTATTCGCTTGTGCACCTGAACCAAGTGCAGTTGAATTTGCACCACTTGCAATTGCACTATCGCCCAAAGCCGTGGCTGAACCAGATGCTGCTTTCGCCCCTTTACCAACCGCTGTGGCATTCGATGCAGAAGCTTCCGCACTTGTACCGAATGCACTCGCATTTTCGGCACTGGCAATAGAGTTAGAACCTACAGCTATGGCATTTTTAGTGCTAGTGCCACTAATTTTTGCTGCATCACCAATCGCAATTGAACTGGTAATTTCCTTCGTATCAGTTGTTGCAGCTTGCCCAATTACTGTATTTTTATTGCCTAATGCTTTGGTATCTTTGCCAATCGCAATTGACTCAATACCATCGGTAGCAGGTGTACCTCCAACCGTTGCTGTTCCAACAACAGCATTATTGCCAATCGCTACTGCATCTGTTGCAGCACTATTGGTAACAGCTTTTGGCCCCACTGCCACGGAGTCTGTTCCATCAGCGACAGAATCATCTAAAACTGAAGTTGCATGAAAGTATTTAGCACGTTCAATCCCAGCATTTAGGAGATCTTGCTCAACTTTATACAGTTGATCACCAGTCACGACCTCCTTCGATCCAGAACCTACAGTGGCATTTTTAGTCACTGTAATTTGACCATTATCGATCACAACGCCATCGACTGTAACTTTGTCAAAACTAACTTCTGGCTTTGTATCAACAGTCAGATTATTGCCTGATCGGGTAATGGCGATATTTGTACCATCTAAAAACTGAACCGTGTCTAAGGCTTTTACCGAGCTTGCAGCATCACCATTTGCTTGAATTTTCCACGTCTGATTTGATATTCCACCGACCGATGATTGTAAGTTTGCAATATCTCCCTCGTTGACCGTAACCCGATTATTTAGCGAAGAAATATCATCCGTATTTTTTGAAACATTCGAGTTTAATGTAGAGATATCCCCTGTGTTTTTTGAAACACTCGAATTTAATGATGAAATATCTGAACTATTTTGGCTGACTTTATCATCAACAGTTTTCAGCTGCCCAAAAGTTGCAGCATCATCATTATTCACCCCATCACTCAATCCAGATATTTTATTGCTTGTACTATCAACTACCACCGAACCCACGGTAACATTCTTAAATACAACATTATCCGATGTAGAGATCGTATGCTTTATATTCAGTGGATCACTATTATCTGTAACGACTTGTATATTATTTCCTTGAATCACGTCATCAGCATAGCTTGTCCCCATTCCCACTGTAAAATTGACCAGTATGACAGCAGCTGAAACTTTAATTGTCTTTGATTTTACTTTGGATTTAGCTAGCTCAGATACCGCAACCCAAACACCTATTGAAGCATTCCACACCAGTTTATAGACTTTATTCATGATTATTTCACCTTATGGTTTTATGTATATTTTTAAAGTATTTAGTTTGAATAAAATATAAACAGAAACCCATCAACCCCTTGGTAACTTCAAGTAACCCTTTATTTATAATTTTGTTTTTTAAATGTAATTTACAAAAATACAATTTATTTTTTAATTATTTGAAATCCAATCATTAATTGTAATTAATAAGAAAAATAATCATTTTAAATCAAAATATTAATCATTAATTATTAAAACTTATTTATTAATTTAAAATTATTTAAACAACACAAACAACCTGTAATCATTCAAATTTAAACCTGTTTCTTTGTGTAACTTTATTTTATCTTTCGTTAAGTTAAGTTTTTATAAAAACATTTTAAAATAAAAAAGTTTAGTTTTTCTAGCAACTTAGAAAGAAATAATAAAAACACAATAAAATCAAAGAATTTGCACGGATTAGTTCTAGGGGGTATCTTAAAAAAACATGAAAAATAAATAAATTTCAAACCTAAAGATAGATCGAATAATAAAAGTGAGATCGAAAAATGATTGAATGGTTACAAGGCGAATTAAAACATAGCCCAGAGATTTTATTGTTCTTATCCTTGGCAATAGGTTTCTGGATTGGACAGTTTCAATTCGGAAAATTTCAGTTCGGTGGCGTAGCAGGGTCCCTACTTGTTGCAGTGCTACTCAGTCTCATCGGTGTTCCAGTAGACAATGGCGTCAAAGCGATTCTGTTTGCATTGTTTATTTATGCTGTTGGTTTTGAAAGTGGTCCACAGTTTTTTAAATCATTGGGCCCACAATCGATAAAAGAAATCCTATTAGCAGTATTCATGGCAGTCAGTGGTTTAATTACTGTATTGGTCATGGCAAAGTTATTCCACTTAGACAAAGGTTTAGCCGCAGGACTGGCAGCAGGTGGTATGACCCAATCTGCAATTATAGGTACTGCGGGGGATGCGATTTCCAGACTCGACCTACCATTGGCTGAGATTCAAAAACTGCAGGCCAATGTCGCGATCGGATATGCCGTGACTTATATTTTCGGTTCGTTGGGTGCCATTATTGTTTGTGTGAACATTCTGCCCAAATTTATGGGTAAAGAAATTCATGATGATGCATTAAAAGCCCAGTCAGAACGTCTCAAGGGTGCTTTTGAATTAGCACCGGGGCAAGAGCTTGCAATGCCTGAAATTGTAGGGCGTATTTATAAAGTTAAACAAGCTAATGGGCAAACTGTTGCCGAGCTTGAAGCCAAGCAAACCAGTATCACCATCGAACGCTTAAAGCGCAAAGATCAATTTATTGATGTTGCACCAGAACTGACTCTACAAACCGATGATGTGATATTGCTTGTAGGCCGTCGTGCCAGTGTGGTTGCTGTTTCAGAACAGATCGGCACGGAGTTACAGTCCTCACAAGGCATGGAAATGATTATGGATACGACAGATGTCATCCTAAGAAATTCCAAATATATCAATCGTAGTTTAGGCGATATCAAAGCCAACACCCCAGCTTATTTAAAGCATGGTATTTACGTGCTTGCAATTAAACGCAACGATGAAACCCAAACGTTGAGTGATGACACTATTTTACATCAAGGCGACGTCATCACCGTTTATGGGACTAAAAGTGATCTTGATCGTTTAGTCAAAGAAGCAGGCACAGCACTGCCAGAAAGTTTAAAGACCGATTGGATTTTCCACGGTGCAGGCTTGGTCGTCGGTTTATTGATCGGCTTGTTTGTGGTTCGTATCGGTGATGTTCCTCTGACCCTCGGTGCAGGTGGTGGTGCATTACTGTCAGGTCTTCTGTTTGGTTGGTTACGCAGCCGTAATCAAGTCCATGGCAACATGCCTTTAGCCGCCTCCCAACTGCTTAAAGATTTAGGTCTTGCAGGATTCGTTGCTGCGGTTGGTTTGCAATCTGGTTTACAAGCCATTCAAACGATTAAAGACAGTGGTCTATCCCTATTTATGATTGGTGTCGTGGTCACACTGGTACCACTAATTCTGTCCATGCTTTTCGCACGTTATGTACTGCGTTATGACAACGTTGCCGTTATGGCAGGTGCCTTATCTGGCTCCCGTAGTGCCAACCCTGCCTTTGGTGCAATTTTAGATAAGGCCGGAAATTCGATTCCAACCGTACCTTTTGCAATCACCTATGCCTTGGCAAACGTATTCTTAACCTTACTTGGTCCACTGATTGTTGGCCTTGCTTAACATCCATATTCAAAATTTTATTGCCGTCACTATAATTAAGGAGACTTCCCATGGGGAACGTTGATTACTCTAAATACTCAAAACTTAGCCCATTCGAACTAAAAGACAATTTAATTGAGCTTGCTCAAAGCAAAACAGACAGGATGATGCTCAATGCAGGGCGCGGAAATCCAAACTTTTTAGCCACGGTTCCACGTCGAGCATTCTTCCAATTGGGGCTGTTTTCAACAACAGAATCAGAGTTCTCTTTCTCTTACATGCCAGAAGGTCTAGGGGGCTTTCCTCGCCCTGTCGGTTTGCAATCACGTTTCGATAACTTCATTATGCACAATCGGGATAAACCTGGCGTGGTATTTCTAGGTAAAGCCATTTCCTATGTCAGAGATCAGCTTGGTTTAGATCCAGATGCTTTTTTACTGGAGATGGTCGAGGGAATTTTAGGCTGTAATTACCCCGTTCCAGACCGCATGCTACGCATTAGCGAATCGATTATCAAAGAATATATCCTGCGTGAAATGGGCGTCCAAGGCATGCCGAAAGAAGGTTTAGACTTGTTTGCGGTCGAAGGTGGAACGGCAGCAATGGCGTATATTTTTAACTCTTTAAAAGAGAATAAAATTATTGCCAACGGTGATCGTATCGCGATTGGTGCACCCATTTTCACACCGTATTTGGAAATTCCTAAACTGAATGACTATCAGCTTGAAGAAGTCCTGATCGAAGCTGATCCGAAGCTTGACTGGCAATATCCAGAATCTGAATTACGGAAATTGGAAGACCCATCGATTAAAGCCTTCTTCTTGGTGAATCCAAGTAACCCACCTTCGGTAAAACTCAGCGATGAAGGCTTGGCAATTTTGGCTGATATCGTTAAAAAACGACCTGACCTGATTATTCTGACCGATGATGTGTACGGTACGTTTGCGGATAATTTCAAATCACTGTTTGCAATCTGCCCAGACAATACCATCTTGGTCTATTCATTCTCGAAATATTTTGGGGCAACAGGTTGGAGACTCGGGGTGATTGCCCTCTCCAACAATAATATTCTAGATCAAAAGCTGGCGGCACTCTCTAAAAAAGACAAGAAGGAATTGGAAGAACGTTATTCTTCATTAACCACCGATCCAGCCAAGATTAAATTCATTGATCGTCTGGTCGCGGATAGCCGTAATGTGGCACTAAATCACACGGCTGGTCTTTCTACACCACAACAAGTGCAAATGGTACTGTTTGCCCTGTTCAATATGATGGATTCGCAACAGAACTATAAGAAGGCGGTTAAATCTGTGGTACGTGAGCGTGATGCTGCACTGTACCGACAGTTAGGCGTTGAAGTTCCTGCTGATCCAAACTCAGTCGATTACTATACCTTGGTCAACTTGGAAAATACCTCTCGAACACTGTATGGGGATGATTTTGCGGATTGGGTGATGAAAAACAAGAACCCAACCGAACTCCTATTCCGTGTAGCGGATGAAACAGGCGTAGTGCTCTTACCTGGTTCAGGCTTTGGGGTACAGCACCCTTCTGCCCGTGCTTCATTGGCCAACCTGAATGAATATCAATATGCCGCAATTGGAGATTCCTTAAGACGCTTTGCCGAGGAATCCTATCAGGAATATCTAAAAACCAAGAAAGGGAAAAAATAAATCTGAATCAATGTTTGATATCAATAAAAAAGCAGCTTAGGCTGCTTTTTTATTATGTGAAAATCAACGCTTAATATTAAAGATCGAGTACCAATTTTCTACCTTTGGCACGCGATACACAAATCATCATCGACTGCTGTGATGCTTTTTCATCATCACTGAGATATTGGTCAAAATGCTCTGCCTCACCTTCCAGAATTGTGGTTTCACAAGTACCACATACGCCTTCACGACATAAACATTCCACATCAATATTGAGCAGTTCAATCGCTTGTAAAATGGTTTGATTGCCTTGAACTTCAACTTGCTGATTGGATTTTGCCAACACCACCGTAAATGCTTCACCTTCCTCTGGTACGGTAGATGCAAACTGTTCCCAGTGAATATATTCATCGCGGTAACGATGGTAATTACAACGATCAATCACTGCATCAATCATTGGCTTAGGCCCACATACATAGACATGCGTGCCTTTAGGTTGAGCGCCAATCAGTTGGTCCAGATCCAGACATTTTCCATCTGAGTCAATATAGCTAAAGATATGTTCGCCATGTTTTTGTTTGAGTTCTTCCAACAGTGCTGCATGCTCTGGCGAACGATAGGCATAATGCAATTCATAATCTGCACCACGTGCAGCCAACTCATCCATTTGCGGCACAAACGGGGTGATGCCAATCCCACCCGCAATCAGAATATGTTTCTCGCCATCTGCCGCCAATGGAAACAGATTTTTCGGTTCAGAAATCAGAATCTCACAGCCTTCATTGCACTGATCATGCATAAAGACTGAACCACCTTTACCTTCAATATCTTTACGCACACACACTTGGTACGTCGATAGATCTTGAGCACAGCTCATCAGTGAATAGGCATTGGATAGCTGGTCATTCATTTTCACAATGATATGACTGCCACCATTAAATTGAGGGAAATTTTGTCCGTCCTGACGTTTAAATGTAAATCGTTTGATCAGCGGAGTCAGTTGCTCTACGCGTGTGACCACCGATGCAAACATTTCATAATGACTAGCCATGTCTAAATCCTCTTTACCACATGCTGCTCATCTCAGCATTTTCTAATTTTAAGTGCATATTGTGGATTGGGCTGTCCTCGAAAACAGCCCAATCCACAGTGTCCCTAGATTCCTAAACACATATATTTAATGGTCATGAACTCTTCTAAACCGTATTTAGAACCTTCACGCCCCACACCCGATTGTTTTACCCCGCCAAATGGCACCACTTCATTGGAAATAGCAGTTGAATTCATTCCGACCATTCCATATTCCAACTGTTCAGCGACACGCCAAATCCGTGAAATGTTTTCGCTATACACATAAGCGGCTAAACCAAAAATGGTATCGTTAGCTTGTGCCACCACATCCGCTTCCTCGGTAAAACGGATTAATGGCGCAACGGGTCCAAAAATTTCTTCCTGAACAATGTCCATATCACGCGATACATCTGTCAAAACCGTTGGTTCAAAAAAGGTCTGACCCAGTGAGTGCTGTTGACCACCACACGCCACTTGGGCACCCTTGCCACAAGCATCATCAATCAACTGTTTTGCTTTCAAAACCGCTTTGTCATTGATTAACGGTCCGATCTGTACATTCGGTTCTAAACCATTGCCGATTTTGAATTTCTGTACTTCTTGCACAAATTTCTCGGTAAAAGCCTGATAAACCTTGTCGTGTACATAGATTCGATTGGCACAAACACAGGTTTGCCCTGCATTACGGAACTTGGCAAAGATTGCGCCTTGTACCGCTTTATCCAGATCGGCATCATCAAAGACAATGAGTGGTGCATTACCACCCAGTTCTAGAGCCAACTTTTTAATGGTGTCTGAACATTGCTGCATCAATAAACGACCGACAGGTGTAGAACCGGTAAAGGTCAGTTTTTTAACTTTTTCATGACTGGTAAATACTGAACCAATGTCTTGCGATTTACCTGTAACCACATTAATGACGCCCGCTGGAATGCCAGCCATTTCAGCCAGCTTGGCAATTGCCAGTGCACAATATGGGGTTTCATTAGCAGGTTTGATCACGATGGTGCAGCCCGCAGCCAACGCAGGTGCTGCTTTACGGGTAATCATGGCAATCGGGAAGTTCCACGGCGTAATTGCGGCAACTACACCCACAGGTTCTTTGGTGATAATAAAACGCTGCTGGCTATTGGTGGTTGGAATCACATCGCCATAAACGCGTTTACCTTCTTCAGCAAACCATTGAATAAATGAAGCTGCATATTTCACTTCACCCAAAGCTTCGGCTAAGGGTTTACCCTGCTCAATGGTCATAATCCGTGCCAGCTCATCAGCATGACTCAAAACCAGTTGATACCACGCCAATAACAGGTCTGCACGTTTTTGTGCCGTTAATCCTTTCCATGCAGCTAAAGCCTGATACGCCACTTCGACTGCTTCGGTGGCTTCTGCTGCACCCATATTCGGAATGACACCAATTTCCTCACCTGTCGCAGGGTTGGTGACAGGAATGGTGATATCGGATTGTGCATTCACCCATTGACCATTGATCAATCCGTGTTGTTGAAATAACGGACTTGCTTGCAAACTTGACATGTCATGTTCCTATCGATTGAAGCGAAGTGTGACCTTATCGTTTGCCACACTTCCCTTATCTAATACCTGAGACAAAATTATTGATGGTGTTGCGCAACAAGATTCTGGAAATAAGCGATACCATGTTCACTGATTCCCGAACGTTGCTTGTCGGTCATGATACGCCCTTGACCACGATAACCCCGTGATTTTAAACCACGTTGTACACTTTCAACCAGCTCGAGGTCTTCAGGGCGGAAGACATTGCGATACCATTCAATCAGGTCTTTCTGATCTTGAGTCAATTCTTCATTGGTGAAGAAAATGTCATAGTGCTGCAAAGTAGTTTCCGCATCCATTGGGAACTCATAGATCACGGTCATGAAATTTGCACCTGGTGGTACGTTAAACATGGTGCAAGGCCACGTCCAGAAACCACTAAAGGTCGGATCTTTAACCGATGGATCAAGCTTGAATGACTTCTCTGAAGAACGTGCATAACCATATTGCAGCGTCCAATTTTGATGCGTGGTATGCCAATATTTATCCACCTGAACAGAATCAGCAAAACCAGGATGCGCTGGGCCACAGTGATAACATTCTAAATAGTTATCCACGATCACTTTCCAGTTGGCAGGTGTTTCTGTGACGAAACGTGCAGCCAGTTTCAAGTCTTTTATTACCGCACAAGCTTCATTCAGTTTTTGTGCAAATTCAGGCAACTGATCTTCAACACAAGTGGCATTTTCATCCATATTGATAAAGACAAAACCGCCATATTCTTCAACTTTTAATGGCACCATGCTGGAGTTTTGCTTGTCAAAAGACTCAACATGATCACAGTTACGAGCCAGTGCCAAGCTACCATCTAACTTAAAGGTCCATGCATGGTACGGACAAGTAATCACGTTTTTCGCTTTGCCGCTGCCACTTAACAGCTCATGTCCACGATGTGGACAGACATTATAGAATGCACGCAATACGCTATCTTTACCGCGAATCACGATAATATTTTCACCAATCACCTTACGGGTAATATAGTCATTGGCTTGGGCAACTTCACTGCCATGTGCTACGCAAATCCAGCTTTTCGCAAAAATTTCTTCTTTTTCACGCTCAAACACCTGAGATGAGGTATAGAACACTTTTGGAAACGTCCATGCCACATCTGGGTTTGAACAGAAATCTTCTGGTAATTTTTCAACTGCATTCATGGTTTTACTCCATTAAACTGTTTTGTCCTAACGACCGTTTTATCAAAATTGGCTGATGTTCAAATCACTTGAACATTTGCTTTAACGAATTCAGCATGTGCTGATATAAATCCTGTACTACAGGACAGTCCCGTACTAAACGTAAACTGCCATGCAGTAATCCTTTGCCGAGATAAAATTCAGCTGCAACATTGGCTTGCTTTAACTTGTCCACAAAAATACGTCCGTCATCACACAGCGGATCATATTCCGCCACCGCAACAAAGCTGTGTGGCATATCACTGAAATCTTCTGCCAAAAGTGGTGCTAAACGTGTGTCCTGCCAATCGCTTGCATTCGGTGCATATTCGTTTAAGTAATAATGCATTTCCTCGAGTGTCAGTAACGGTGCATCTGCATGCTGCTGGCAAGATGCGGTATCAAAACTGCTGCCCAAACATGGATAGATCAAAGCCAGACCACGTGCCTGCACGCCTGTATGTTGTAACTGAACCGCCAATGCCGCAGCTAAATTTCCTCCTGCACTGTCGCCAGCTAATACAATCTGTGTAGGGTTAATGTTCCAGTCTGCGCCATGCGCGCGGAGCCAGTGATAGACCGTTTCACAGTCTTGATAAGCGGCTGGAAAATGATGTTCTGGCACCAACCGATAATCGACACTCAGTACTGCAACATTCAGATCACGACATAAATAGCGGGTGATAAATTCATGTGAATCTAGATTCCCCACCATCCAGCCACCACCATGCAGATACAGCACGCAAGGCCAACCTTGCGCTGGTACTTGGCCCAATGGTGAATACAACCGAACATTGACGGGCTGAGTGGCATGCGTAATGGTTTTATCTTCAATATTCACCGTGCCATCGCGTGGCAAGGTGTAATGCAGGCACATGGCATCATAGGCTGCACGAATTGAATCAATATCGTTATCCGCTGCTGAATAAATGCTGCTCCAATACACCAGACTTTGCATTTCTTCGCTTAACCCATAGCGCATGTTCGGCTGTGCTGTCATAACAATTCCTTTTGACTGCTTTTATGTGCCAGTGCGGTTGCCGCAATATCAATCTGCATCTGTTGATTTGGGTCAGTATGCTCAAGCGCTTCCAAGTCACTAAAACTGCTCTGTTCAATCAAATGTGATGGCACTTTGGAATAATCCTCAATCAACCATTTCACCAAGCCATAGGTCTGTACCAGAATAATCACAATAAACGGTAAAGCAGTCACAATGGTGGCAGTTTTCATGGTGTCTAAAGGTGCCTTAGAGAAAATCATCGCAATCGGTACCAGGGTTAACATCAGACACCAAAACAAACGCGCATTCGGAGATGGATCTTGCCCTTCACTTAAACCACGGGTACAGGTTGCAGAAACCGCATAGCCCACCGCATCCATATGTGCTGCAAGGAAAATCACCATAATGCCAAGGAACAACCACATCATCAGCTTGCCTGCTGGCAATAAGCCCAACAGTTGACCAATTGCCACTTCACCACCTTGCTGGCTCAAGATTTGTGGAACATTGACTATGCCGTGAATAAAGCTGTGAACGCTATAATTTTCAAACACCCCAAAGATGAACCATAAACCAACACTACCACCGATGACCATGGCAAGAATCACTTCTTTAATGGTGCGTCCTTTGGAGACACGAGTTACAAATAACGCCACACCTGGTGCATAAGAAATCCACCATAACCAGTAGAACACGGTCCATTCACGGGTGAACTTTCCATCTCCCATCGGATCGGTAAACAGACTCATATCGACAAAGTTAGTCGCCATCAGGCCAAAACTCATCAATGAATTATTCATAATAAACTGGGTTGGGCCAAAGCACAGCACATAGATCGCAAACAGCACCACACCCAAGCACACCATATGACTCAAACGCTGCATGCCTTTATCCATACCGACATAAGAGCTGAGTGCAAATAACACCGATACTGCTAAAATGATAATGACTTTGGTCATGAAGGTATTCGGGATACCCGTGAGCTGCGACAGAATGTTGGTAAACGTGACCGCAGTCAAAACCAGTGAAATGGTCAAGGCACCAAACATACACAGCAAGAACATCAGGTCGACCACACGTCCAACAGGTCCCGTTGCTTTAAAGCCAGTGACCGCTTCCACCATTGACGCTAAGCTCAAGCCTTTATTCTTTCTGACATGGTAGCTATAGCACAGTGAAATCGATGCCAAGGCATAGATCGACCATGCACTCAAACCTGAGTGAAAGAAAGAATAAGCCACGCTGTATTTAAGGGCTTCCGCCGATTCAGGGGCTAAATTCAAACCCGGTGTTTGGTAGTAATAAGCCCAGTCTAGAAATCCCCAATACAAGGTTGAAGACCCAATCCCCGACAGAATGAACATGAAAATCCATGACATGGTGCTGTATTGGGGCTTACCTTCGCCGAGCTTGATTTTGCCGTATTTACTAAAGGCCAAACCGAAGGTAAAAATAATTGATAAAAAAGCAAATAACAGGACTGGCGTGGTAAACACCGACGTGGTCCATTGCATCCATTTTGCTGCCAGTTGTATTGATTCAGATGAGTAGATTGCCAGACCAGCCACCGATGTAAATACAACGGCAAGACTGGTGATCGCAAGCGTCTTATCTGTATAAGGCTTTGTAATTTGATTATCCATATCTATTCAATCCATCTCGGATAGTGACTATTCCCTCAGGGGTATCTACTCCATCGCGAATAAATCCATTTTTTGCTCAGTCACACAGGATGCAATCGCATCACCCACTTCATAGGTCTTAGCAGTGCCACCAACATCAGGCGTTTTTGGGCCATGCACCAACACATGCTCAATCGCCTGCATAATTTCCTGCCCTGCCTGAATGACTTGTTCATCTCCATCTGCCAAGAAATCCAACATCATCGCACCAGACCAGATCGCTGCAATCGGATTGGCAATTTGCTGTCCGTAAATATCGGGTGCTGAACCATGCACAGGTTCAAACAATGACGGGAATTTACGTTCAGGGTTAAGGTTTGCCGAAGCCGCCAAACCAATCGTTCCTGTACATGCAGGACCTAGATCCGACAAGATGTCTCCAAATAAATTCGATGCCACCACCACATCAAAACGCTCAGGCTGTAGAACGAAACGTGCCGCTAAAATATCGACATGCTGTTTATCTGCCTTGATTTGCGGATAGTGTTTTGCCATTTCATCGACACGTTCATCCCAGTACGGCATGCTGACGGCAATGCCATTGGATTTGGTTGCAGCCGTGATTTTTTTAGCCTCACGCTGATCGGCAAATTCAAACGCATATTTTAAAATGCGATCGACACCATGACGGGTAAACACCGCTTCCTGCAAGACGAACTCACGATCAGTACCTTCAAAGGCTTTACCACCAATCGCTGAATATTCACCTTCGCTGTTTTCACGCACCACATAAAAATCGATATCGCCTGGTTGTTTGCCAGCCAGTGGACATTTCACACCAGGCATTAACCGAACCGGACGTAAATTCACATACTGATCAAAACGACGGCGGAACTGGAGTAATGATCCCCATAGTGAAATGTGATCAGGCACCTTTTCAGGCCAACCCACCGCACCAAAGAAGATTGCATCATATTGCTGCAAAACTTCAAACCAGTTATCCGGCATCATTTTGCCGTGTTCAAGGTAGTAATCACAGCTGGCCCAATCGAAGCTATCCATTTGAACTTGAATGCCATATTTGTCTGCTGCTGCCTTTACAACCTTGATGCCTTCTGGTAGAACTTCTAAACCAATCCCATCACCTGCAATCGTGGCAACTTTATACTTTTTTGCCATAACGCTCCCTTACACCTTTGGTTAATATCCTTAGCTGTAAACATGCTGTTTTCAGTAACAATGATCAATAAGAAAACTATCACCCCAATGGACACGGATCGTGAATAATCTACCTAACCTATCGGATTTAAAGGTTTTTTGCACAGTCGCCAAACGCAAGAGTTTTGTCGATTCAGCTGAGGAGCTGGGTGCTTCACCTGCATTTATCAGTAAACGCATCAATATTTTAGAAACCAATCTGAACTGCAAACTGTTCCATCGCAGTACCCGTCATGTCAGTTTGACCGAAGATGGCAAACTGATTCTGGATCGGGTCTCCAATATTCTGGATGAATTTGATGAAATCAGTGAGCTGGTGAATAACCCCTTAAGCACGCCAACAGGTCATCTCGACATTGTCAGCAGTTTCGGTTTTGGCCGTAAACATGTTGCGCCCATCTTGTCTAAATTGATGACCATGTACCCCAAACTGGAAATTCAGTTTGATACCATCGACAACACCAAAGACCTGATTCAACACAGCATTGATCTGGATATCCGTATTGGTAATGAAATTGCCCCGAATATGATTGCCAAAAAACTGCTGTCCAATTTCCGAATTTTCTGTGCAGCCCCCAGCTATTTACAGCAACAAGGCATGCCTGAAGGTCTGGAAGATTTACGCAACCATGATTGCCTGACCATCAGTGAGCGTGATCAATCCTCAGTCTTATGGAAATTACGCCATCCTTCAGAAGATCGATCAGTGCATGTCACACCGCGCTTCATTTCCAATAATGGCGAAATTATTCATCAATTGGCGATTGAAGGACGTGGCATTATCTTACGTTCAATCTGGGATGTGGCGGATGAATTGATTAGCGGTGAGTTACAGCATATCTTGCCTGAATACTGGCAAGATGCCGATGTTTGGGCAGTTTATCCTTCACGTTTAAAAAGCTCATCTAAACTACAGACCTGTATCCTGTTTATTCAAAATGAACTGATCAACCGTTTACAGCATATTCAGAATCTAAGCCGTGGTCAGCTGATCCAACCAATTGAGCCGATCAATCCAAATACCGAGAAAGTATTTCTATAATCGCGCTAAGCTGCCTGCTTTCTTTTTTCAACCACATCATGCACATTAGCAAGATCATGAATTAATAGGCAGCCTATGAGCACGGCAATATTTGGCCTTATTTTACTTGCAGCGACATGTCACGCTACATGGAATGCCATTGTAAAAGCGGGTACAAATAAGTTTTTAACCACGGTATTGGTCACTGCATCCGCAGCAGTTTTAGCCGCACTACTGCTGCCCTTTTTCCCCATGCCGCATCACGATAGCTGGCCTTATATTCTGGCTTCAACGGCAATACAAATTCTATATTTTGGCATGGTGGCAAAAATCTATCGCGTTGCGGATATGGGTCTGACCTATCCCTTAATGCGTGGCACAGCACCACTGATTGTGGCCGTTTTAGGCAGCTTGTTACTGCATGAACAACTACAATTCAATGCATGGCTGGGCATCATCACTATTTCCGTTGGCATTTTATCGATGATTTTGGCTGCACCCCAAACAGGACGCAAAGGCATTGGTCTGGCCTTAGTCAATGCCGTCCTGATTGCAGGTTATACCTTGCTGGATGGTCATGGCGTTCGCCTTGCAGGATCAGCCATTGCCTATATCCTATGGAGTTTCGTGCTTTCAGGACTGATCTTTTTTATCTTTGCCCTGAAAATACAATATCGCCAGATGGGTGAGTATTTTCGACATAATTGGCATTTCGGTTTAATTGGTGGAATCGGTTCATTTTTTTCTTATGGTTTGGCACTTTGGGCGATGACGCTTGCACCTGTTGCGATTGTTGCCGCACTAAGAGAAACCTCAATTTTATTTGCCACGCTGATCTCAATCTTTATTCTAAAAGAACGCATCAATGCAGTAAGGATTATCTCCTCCTGCATCATTTTAATCGGGGCACTGATCTTAAGAACCGCCTAAAAGAAAAAAGCCAGTCCATGACGAACAGACTGGCTCATTTTCTTCGCTGAATTTAGAAGTAATAACCCAAGGATAAATAGAACAATTTATTCCATTGATTGCTCTCACCTTGAGCAAGGCCGTCCACACCACTGCCCGTCATTGGGTCATTTCGACTCCAAATATATTCCCCCTGTATGCCGACTTTTTTATAGTTAAAATACAGACCTGCAATTAAGCGATCCGAATCTTGATAGCCTGATTCATCTTTATAAAAACGGCTATACGAGACATAGGGTTTAATATTTTCTAACTGATGGAAAGGCTTGGCAAAGGTGTAGTTAATTTCATTGGCCATATATTTGCCTTTGTTGGCCACTTGATAAGGATAATCAAATGCGCCAATGGTCGAACTTTTTGGCAAAAGGTCATCTGCATTTTTAATGTCCTGCTCTCCTGCCAAGAACAACCATTGCCATGCCTGATAATTGGTGGTGCTAAAAATGCTCCATGTACTACGATGCCCATCTTTATTGGTTCGGTTATTTCCCAATTCCGAATACCAGTAAGAGCCACCAATTTCCGTGGAGAAATTCTGCGATTGATCGATATCAAACTTTCGGGATAAGCGCGTCACCCACATATTCTTTTCATCAATATCGGTACCTTGGGTCAGATCATCTGCTCGCACAAAGTTACCGCTATAGCGACTGGAGTCCTTGGAGGTGCCTTTGTAATTACCACCATCAGTCGGGTAAAAACCGAGAATGAGGTTATACAGATTATCCTTAAACTGGTATTTCACCCCAAGGTTTTGGATATCTTCCAGTCCAACGGTATTCAGCAAAGTTTCATAATAACTATTGCCCCACAGTCGCCCAAAGCCAAAATCAACCGATTGCAAACCGACTGTCAACCGTTGCTGATCCGAGAATTTATAGCCTACCCAAGCATCTTTTAAAAACAGCGCATCACATAAGCGGTCATACTGGTAGCAACGCACATCCATCGATGCAATCCAGTCTGGGTTTTCATAACTGAGTACCGCTTTGATATCAGCCAGTCGCCAGTCATCGTTCTTAGAGCCTTCATTGGCTTCGACAATATAGTCTTTATGGATATAGCGGGTACGGATTGCGCCTGTCAATTTCAGTTCACCCGATTGTGTTTTCGGGTCCCCGATACTGAAATCGGCTGCCCAGACTGGTGTATTTGCCAAGACACCCATTGAACCCAAGAGAAGCAGTGCTTTTTTCATTGTTGTACGTCCTTGTTTAACCTCATATGAAAATGAAGAAATTCATGCAGACAAACAACGCTTAAACTATAAAGTTGGTCTTTACGGAGTGTGTTTAATAGAGACGCTTTAAGACACAAAAAACTTGTAATATAATTTTTCCATTCTTTACATTGATAAGAAATGAAAAAATGTTAACTTAATAACAAATTCCATTATTTCTTTTTCTGTAGATTTTCCAACCCACCAACCTCTTCTTCATCATAAACTTTCCATTCCCCATCTGGTTGATCTACTGCGATTTGTATACTTCCATCATTCTTTAAAATTCTAATATTTTCTTTATTCACTTTAGTAGTGAGCTTATCTAATTTTTCTTGAGCGACATCCAATCCAAACTCTTTTGCTAAAGTGTAATAGGCATACGCAAGATCAAAATCTTGTTTTACTCCATCACCTTTTTCATATAACGACGCCAAATTATAAGCGGCACGAGGTTCACTATTCTCTATTGCTTTTTTATACCAATACACAGATTTTTCAATTGACTTATCAACAACTTCTCCTTTTTTATACATAACAGCAACATTAAATTGTGACGGTGCATAATTTTTTTCAGCAGCTTTTAGAGAATAATCAAAATACTTATGCTTATCTTTTATCCCCCCCAGCCTTCATAATAACAATTAGCGGTATTTGCAGCTCCTAAACCATAGTCTAAAGTTGCTGATTTCTCATAATATTCACATGCTTTTTTTAGATTTTTTTCAAGATAGAAACCATTAAAATACATAAAGCCGATTGAATTAATAGCCTCAGGTACATTTTTACTCATTGCATTCTTATAGTAGTTGTAAGCTTTCTCATAATCTTGCTTAACTCCATTACCATGAGCATACAAACTCCCCATATTGTTTTCAGCCACTCCATTATTATTTTTTATTGCCTTTTCATACCAATATATTGATTTTTCAATATCCTTCTTTTGATTTAAATATCCATTTTCAAAAACCACCCCACTAAATTTTGCGCAATAGGATTATTATTTTTAGCCTCAATCAATAAAGCATTAAAATATTTTATTTTTTCATTATTGTCTTTACTTTTTACAACGTTATCAATTTTAGTTAAATCAAGATTAATACCTTGGCTTTCCCCACCAAATTTATTATCTTGTACATCACAACCTGTTAAGCTCACTAATAAAATTGATAAAAAAATAAAATATCTCATTTATTAATCCATAAAGAAAAAACCATAAATTAAGAATATAGACCCAAGAACAAAACCTAAATATAAGGAGGAAAGATTAATTAATAGCCAACTTTTATGTTTTTCTTCAAACACCTTCACATTCTCTCTATATGTATTTGGAATAATTGGTATTGGTTTATTTTTTTCATCATTTATAGATGGAAAGTGTAACTTTGCAGAAAAAGTTTTATAATTTGAGTAATATATTAAAAACCAATAAGCAACCACAACCAAATCTCCTCCAACTCTAGAAAAATCTTCTCCGCCTCTCTCCCCAAAGAAAAAAACCAAAAAATCTCTCTTATTTTTTTTAATATAAATCTTATTATAAATATATGTAAATAACAACAAACAAATCCCAAAAGGAATAATTAAAAAAACACAAACAAGAAATATATCATTAGTAACCATAACATCTCTAACTCTAATATTTATTAATCCTTCAAAAAAAACCAGCATAAAAAAATTAAAAAATTTCAAAAAAAACCAAATAAAGCAAAAACAAAATAGCAAGAAAATATGTTGTATATAATGAAATTAAATTAACAACCAACCAACCATTTCTTTTGATTTTAAATAAATCAATATTTTCCTTATAAGCATTAGGTGTCATGTAAAATGGTTTATTTAAAACATCCTCACAAGAAGGAAATCGTGTTTTTCTTGCTGAAAAAACCTCAAAAGAATAACGCATTAAAAACCAATATGCAACAACAACCAAATCCCCACCAACCTCTCTAAAAACTAAAGCATTTTCTTTACCAAAAAACAAATCAAAAAAATCATCTTTATAAATTTTTATATAAATTTTATTATAAATGTATGTAGAAAGCATCAAAAACATATTAAAAATAGCAATAAAAACAATTGCATTAAGCAAAAGACTATTATTAAAGACCATTTCTTTTATTACTGATAAAATCAAAAAAACCACCTCGCACTATAAAATTAAACTTCAATAAAAACAACCTCAACAATAAACAAAATAGAGAAAACCATCTTCACACAAACTCAATATTCCAAACACAAGAAAATAAGTTAACGACCCAACAAACAACACCCAGAAAGAAAAAAAACTAAAGAATATTTTTAAAAAAATAAACCATAAACAAGAAAAGAAATAAAAAATATTAATGCTAAATAGATTGATCCCAAATTAACAACCAACCATCTCTTATGCTTTAATTCAAATATATCAATATTTTCCTTATATGTGTTAGGCATAATTGATAATGGTTTATTATCCTTATCATACAATGATGGAAAAAAAACTTTCATAGAAAAAAACTTATAGCTTGAATAGTAAGTTGTAAACCAGTATGCAATAACTAATACATCACCACCAACCTTCGTAAATT
Source organism: Acinetobacter sp. Tr-809 (assembly GCF_011753255.1). Classification (NCBI taxonomy): domain Bacteria; kingdom Pseudomonadati; phylum Pseudomonadota; class Gammaproteobacteria; order Moraxellales; family Moraxellaceae; genus Acinetobacter; species Acinetobacter sp. Tr-809. The sequence continues at coordinate 692,579 of NZ_VWVZ01000002.1, read as the reverse complement.
CAGCTCCATTCTGTTTACCAAAAAATAAATCCAAAAAATCATTCTTATGATTACTAACATAAATTTTATTATAAATATGTAAAACAATTAATATAATAAAACTTAAAAAAAACATTAAAAACATTATGTTGGTTAAAATGGTATTCCTATCAACTATTTCTTTAAAAGCAATTAAAATCTCATTCATAAAATTCATCTATTCACATACACCAGTATATTCTCTAGCTTTTGATGTACCAACATAATTGCCAGCAAAACCTAGTCCAACTCCACCAAAGACTGCACCAATACCTGCACCAATAATTCCACCAACTGCAATTGAGGTTCCGCCCGTCACAGGTACTAACACCATACCTATTCTTGCTCCAATAAGCCCTCCAAGTTTTGCCCCCCCCCAAGCACCTAATACTCCTCCTCCAACTCCACCAACAATATTAGCAGTTTCTACTGTTGCTACTTTAACCGTATAAGCTGTATCGCCAGTTTGAGAAGCACCATAAACCTTTACAGCAGACTCTGCGATATAAAAATACAACACTAATTTCATACCAAGTTTAAGGCTTATAGTTGCACGACCAATCGTCTCCATCATTTTAACATTGAGCTTTAATCCCCCCATAAAATCTGGGGCTTTTACACCTGATGTATCTCTTACAACATTTTTTAGTGTTTTTGCAAACTCTTTATTGTCTTGTAATTGAACAAAATTACCAGCAATCGTTTGTTCAATACGTTGATATAAATGATAGTTTTTCCTTTTAAAATCAGCATCGTGCTTAGGGTTACTAAGCTTGGTCTTTCCTTGAGCTTCTACACTATAGGCTCTTTGAAGTGCAGCTATATCACTATCCAATTTGGCTAACAAATCTTTATTTAGCCGTTGCAGCTTATGATCATCCATCTTTTGTTTAGTTTGATCTGAATAAATAGCCGCAGCATTAGCAGATTCAACTTTTTTATTCAGGGAAATATCACCACAATAGCTTTCTTTATGTCCTTCCACCGTTTTAAGATACTCAACTCTAGCAACCTGAACTTGCTGTGCTAAAGCTATATAATCCATTAAAAGTTCAAAATTATTTGCAAAGAATTTTGGGTCAAATCCATTCTGCGTACATAAAAACTGAAATATTCTTTCAGCCTCTAATGCTAACTTTTTATACTCTGTTAATTCAGGTGAACTCTTTTTATTTGTAATAAGAATAATCTGACCTGGTTTGATTTTTTTACTAAAATTTAAGTCCTGTAAATCGCTAAGGTGAGCATTGGCATGCCTAAAAATATCTCGCTCAGTATGATTTGGTACTTTTTTATAGATTTCTCTTAATAACTCATCAAAAGTTTGCTCTTTCTTTATCAGCTTCCATCCCACTTCCGCATCTTGTGTAATTTTCACCTCTTTTATGTGATTTGGACTTTCAGAGTTTTGTGCTGTCGTAGATTTAATACGTGTTTGATCATATGCAATTTTTGCATCTTTCTTATAGTGCCGAAGAATATAACCACCCATCCAAATATCATTTAAATAAATATCAACTTGTACCTTCTCTTGATCATCCAATACTTCTATAACATTTGTCTTTGCCGACTTCATAAATGATAACTTTTGAGAAACTGAGTTCCTCTTTTTATCTGGAGATTTGATTGTAACCCTATATCGGTACTGCAAAATTGTTAAATGTTTTGGTACTTCACTAACGAATAGCTGTGCAATATGAGGCTGACTATATTTTGCCATTTTATTCTGTCTCCTCATCATGACTAAAGTCAGTCACTGTCATCTTATTTAAAATTTGTAATGTATAACTCTCGGGACGATTTGAATAAATTGTTTTTGTTTTACCTGAGGCATCTGTTTTACCGTAATGCATTTGCCCCGAATCGCTGACTAAAACATAATCAGTAAATGCTAAAATTTCATTCGTCTCTTTATCCCTTGCATCAAAAGCGATGTTATATCCACCTAATTTAGGCATCATTGGAAGAAAAGCAGAAACTTTCGCCCCACCCATAAACAAATGCTGACCCGCTTTCACCTCAAACTTGCCGCCAGTGGTTGGGAAAATCCCCGAACCATTCAGCTTGATCTGAGAACCACCCGCAGTAATCACAATTTCTTTCGGACTGGTAATCTCAATACGATCTTCAGTTGAGATAATCTGGATGCCTTGCTTGGCAAGTAAATCTATTCCATCACCTTGAGCATGGATTTCAAACTTACCCTTTGCTGCGACCTGTTTAATTCCATTCTGGGCGGCAAACAGACTGATTCGGTTTTGAGCATGTGTAATCAGGTTTTTCTGTGTACTTAGATTGATACTGTCGCTCGCAAACTGATTGATCTGTCCATCAGCAGATAAATGAATATCTTCATTAGTACTTAGGCCAATACCTTCAGGAGAATTGAGTAATAGAACAGCCTTGTTAAATTTGGCAATATTAGACTCCAGCGATTCAAAAAATGCTTTTAGTTGTTCAACGGATTCAATCTCATCAGTCTGCTGGTTCTTAGCCACTTCGCTCAGTGCCTTGGCATTGCTCTGGTTGCCTTCTAGCTGTTGCTTGGCAGGTTGAGCATCGAGGTGTTCACCTTGCGCTTGATCCTGCTTATGCGTGGAAACAAGTAAACCTTCGCCAGCTCGGACCGCACCCCATTGATCGGTACGCAGCTCAAACCCTTCACCTCGATCTTCACTTTCTGCTGTTGCTTTAGGATGACTCAGTTTACCTAAGTTGAGTTGGCTCGCTGCATGACTGCTTTGTAGTTGTGCGCTGATTTGCCCTGTGGTGTCATCAAAACGTAGTTGGTTATAGCCTTCACCTTGGTACTCTTTAGATTTGATCCCTGCCAGTTTCTTGGTGTCTGGCAGCTTGCCCGCATTGTCGAATTTGGTTGGGCTGCGTTGGGCTTCGTGAATACGCCCTACAACAAATGGTCGATCAATATTGCCATCAAAGAAGTCGATCACCACAATTTCATTGATTCGTGGCAGGAAGCGGGCTCCATAGCCTTCGCCTGCCCAAGGCGTTAGGACATCGACCCACGCTGAATCGGTGTCGTTGTCATTGGCACCTGCACCACCATCGTGACTGTGATCTTCATTGCGGGTAAACAGAAAGCGGACTTTAATCCGTCCCCATTCATCGACGGTGTTCTGCCAGTTCAAACCAGTACCCCACATGGGTATCACGCACGGTAGTCTTCGCCACGAACTGTTTGGATTGTAAGTCATAATATTGACCCAAGTTCCGATTCAGCTTTTCGATTTGGGCATTGCTCGATGGGGTTGCACCATCTTCACCATTGAGGTCTTGCATCCATGCGGGTGAAAAATGCCATGCTTGTTCTAGGCCAAGACTGGCATTGTCGTATTGCGTACTGTGCTTATGTGTACTTTGTACACTGCCTGCACCATCTTCTTGTTCTAGTGCATCAGCCTGCCAACGTTGTACATGTACGCTGCTAGGTTGTAGTGAACGTTGCCCAATCAGACTGGTCATACTGTCGTATTGTTCTGTGGCACTGCTACGGTGGTAACGAATCGTTCTTCTGTCTAGCGCTTGGTATTGGCTATTGTCATCAATCAGACGTAGTTTTTGTGCTTGGATAGCAGCACTGCTGAGTGCAACAGTGCGCTCGGCTTCGTCAATGAGCCAGTTAATCGATTCGCTACGTAGCAAACGAGTAAGGAACTCGTAGTCACCCTCCATAGACTGCATGATAAAGGGACGGATATCATAGTCCTGACTCAGTCCAGTCAAATCTAATGTCAGACTGGAAGCGAATAAGGGGCTTTTTTGTTGCCACTCTTTGAAGATGATTTCTACCACCTCAGGCACGCTTTTATTCATAAACACGCGACTGTTACGGCGTTGTTTCCACAGTGCAGTTGGGTCTTCTAAAGTCAGTTTATATAAAGTTAGACTACCGTCCGACTGCCCTTGCAAGGCTTGGGTGATAATCCCTGTGACACGGGTGAGTTGACCTTGATCAGTGACGGTATCGATCGCTGCTTGGCTACCAATAAATTGTTTCAATGGAATAGTGGCATTGGTCGACAAGCAGATCAATTCTGCTTTAAAGCCTACATTCAATGCATGTTGAGCATCAATACGTTGCAGAAAAACCTGCGAATTTAATTTTTGATTGGAAAACTGAATATGGATCGCACGTTTTTGTGCGGTAAGGCCCAAACCCTCTAGAGCCTGAAATATATTACTCAACATTATTGTATAAATATGAACTAAAATTTAGTGCATTCTATAAACAGCATACAAATCTGTCTATATTTTTAATGTAATGTTATTTCAGCAAATACAACCCTAGCTTAAAAAATATATACTAAAGCATTAAAATTATTATTAATAAAAAAATTCAAGACACTCAAATCAAGATACATATTAATCAACATATTTTATCAAATAAGGACAATTCTCCTTATTTGATAAAATCGTGATTATTTCAAACTAAACTGTTGCCTTGAAATAATCTGCTTTGGGCATATCAATCACTTCTACACACAACTGAACAGGATAGCCAACCACAGACTGGATATAGTTCTTTTGTTCCAATTGACGCAACAATGCTGCACCAACGGCTTGTTTTTGAGCCTGCGTTCTACCACTCAATAAATACAATTTTAAATGAATATAGGCTTCTTCAGTTTCATTTAAACCGATTAAAAATACGTCATCTTTAAATGCACGAGATTTAATATCATTTGCAACGAATAAATCCGTTTCAATTAACGCAGTATTCATATCTTGCAATAATTGATACGGATCTAATTCAGTTAAATTGGCTGAATAGTTTGCAGTCAAATGTGGCATTTTTATGATTCCTATTCAATAAATAATAAAGCTAAACGGACTTGATCATAAGCCATTCGCGGACTACTCGCTTCTACGATTGGACGCAATTTAATTGAACCATCATCGGTAAAATGCTCAGGATTTTTACGCTTATGCAAACGCTTATAAATTTTGCGCACTTCTTCAATCACTTCATCCCCCGGACTAGCCACCGAAATATCCAAGCCCTGCTCTTTATGCAGACGTGCCAAATGATTGATGATCGTTGCAGGGGTTAAACCACGCTCATGCGCAATATCTTCAATTTCATAGCCTTCCTCAAATAAAGTACGAGTTTCATCCAAGGTCGCTGCGGCATAATTCTGTTTTGCACCTTTGGCGATTTTCTTTTCATTCCGCGCAATTTCAGTGCTATTCAATGTGCCACCACAATGCCGAATAAAGGCATTATGCTGTGTGGTTAAATCCACATTTTCAAAATTGGCTTCCGCTTCAGTTGATAATTCCTGAAAACGGCGATCTGCTTTAATCGCCAAGCTATCCAGTTCAAGTGCCTGCTCATTAAAACCAAGTAGCTTAAGACCTGTCAGTGATTTTAAACGTGATAAAGCCACATAGCCCTGACCTTTTTCGAAAGTATTGCTGAGATTGATCTCTGCGGCTTCCAAAGTCATACCCTGACTTTTATGAATGGTAATTGCCCATGCTAAACGCAACGGAATCTGTTGAAAGCTGGCAATCGCCTTACCCGCTTCATTTTCAATCGACCATGTTTCAGGTTCGACTAAAAATGTTGTGCCATCAGTCAACTTCACTTTAGGCAGAATGCCCTGCTTATCATCTTCTTCAAAACCAATGACTTCACCCAAACTGCCATTGATATAGCCCATATCAAAGTTGTTTTTAACAAACATGACTTTGGCATTTTTTTTCAAGGTCAGTTCTTCAGGTGCTCGCACTGAAGATTTTAAGGTTTCCATCAGCTTTTCATTGCCATCAACCACTGCATTGAATTGATGGCTTTCATTATCAATTTCATTCAGATGCTGATAATTAATATTATCGACATCCATATTGTGCGTATATAAACGGGTAAAGGTCTCACCAATATCGTGCTGACGCGATTGTTGTAATGCAGTGAGATGTTTCGTCTGAATATTCTGTGCACGGATTGCATTGAGAATCTGATTGAGGATTTCATCATCCTGACGATGCTGTTCAGTCAAATAACAGACACGGAATTTAGCTTCGACCCAAGCCTCTGACATAAAACAAAATTTATCACGGTTGCTTTCATCCTTTTTACCGACGGGTGGTAACTGGAAGAAATCTCCCGCAACAATGACTTGAATGCCGCCAAAGGCTTCATCACTTTCTTTAAAGTATTTCAATACTTGATTAACCAAATTCAATTGCTTAGCGTGCAGCATTGAAATTTCATCAATAATCAACACTTGGGCATTTTCTAAATGCTCTTTTAAATATTTACGCTCTTTCATCCGTTTCAGATCATCATCACTCAGGCGGTCTTTGATCCCGATACCCGCCCAAGTATGGATGGTCATACCATTCATATGGGTTGCTGCAATTCCTGTGGATGCAGTAATCGCCACAGGCACTTTACGTGCTTTGAGATAATGAATGTACTGATTAAGCGTATAGGTTTTTCCTGCACCTGCTGAGCCCGTTAAAAAAACATTTTCCCCAGCCTTGAGTAACTTGAGTGCAGTCTCTTGTTTCATAATTTCTTCAGTCAAAAACAACAACGCATAGCTTAACGATTTTTTGTCAAAAATAAAAACGCAAATCCAAATTGCGAACGCTAGGTGTCGTATAATTACATTGACATCCGAAGGTTTTCATTTAATGTGTTTGTTAATGAATTCAGACTTGATCTATAAAAATGACTACTTCAAATCTTTATGAATATCAAACAGATATACTTGGTGAAGATTATCAGCAACTAACGTTAAATTTCGCTGATGATTATGATGGAAAAGTTGTTGCAACTTTAGTTCGCAAGAAGGCCGTTGAAGCGACTAGAAAAGCAGTTTTATATATTCATGGTTTTGCAGACTATTTTTTTCAAAAAGAAATGGCTGAACAATTTAATCAGCATGGTTTCGATTTTTACGCACTTGACCTTAGAAAATATGGTCGTTCAAAACTCCCTCATCAAAAACTCTACTACGTTTTAGATTTACGCGAATATGATGCTGAAATCAGTAAAGCACTCGAAATCATCGGTCAAGAAAATCACAATCAGGTTGTATTAGCAGGACATTCTACAGGCGGTTTAATTGCAACTTTATATGCTGCACATTATCCTGACCATCGTTTAATTAAAGCGGTCTGGAACAACAGTCCATTTTATGATTTCTATAAAAGTGTCATTGAGAAAAAAGTCGGAATTCCCTTACTCAGTGAAGTGGGTAAACGCTTGCCCAATGCTAAATTCCCAAGTGGCTTAAATCCATGGTACACCCCTAGCTTGCATAAAGATTTTTACGGCGAATGGGATTTCAATCTGGATTGGAAACCAAAAACCATGCCTTTTGTACACCTTTGTTTTGTCACAGCGATTCACGAAGCACAAAAAGAAATCCATCAAGGTGTGACCTTAAATGTGCCTACCTTAATCATGCATTCACATCAATCCAAATTCCCTAAAAAATGGGGCATTGATGCCCAACAGAGTGATGTGATTCTGGATGTCAATGATATGACTCAGAATGCAAAAAAAATGAAAGGTGATGTACAAACCCTATCTATTCAAAACGGTTTGCATGATCTTGTGCTGTCTGCACCACCTGTACGCGAGCAAGTTTATCAACAACTTTTTGCATGGCTATCTGAAAAAATCAAATAACCCAGATAACTTTACTATGACTATCCCAATGCTCAGCTGTCTTAGTACTTACTGAGCATATTTTATGCAGGATGAGATTCATTGGGCAGAGCAAATGCCCAGTCAATTGTCCAGATTATTAATGCATTTAAGAGAATCTCAGAAAGCTTTCCAAAAATATTCAATATCCAGCCAGTCCCCATCAAGATCGATGGGAAACTCTAAAACAATTTACTGATGCTCGTATTGCCATTAGAAGCTGCCTTACTTTGGGCAATGAAATCGCTGAAATTTTTTAGACCCGTATGTTGGTTATGCTAATCGCTGGACATTTTTGATCTCAGTTCGCCTGACAGTACGAAACTCTACTACACATAGCAGTTGCTAGATTCGCAACCCAACTGTATTTCCACTATTTGTCCCACAAGATTAAGTATTCCAGCTGCCACACAACACTTATTGGCGTTAATGCATAACTCCAAATGACTGGGGCTTTCTGGTATCGATTTGAAGGATGAACATCTGCTTCCAAACCTCGAAGAAAGCAAACAGCCTGAATTACTTTTTTAAAAACACATATGAACAGAGAAGTACTTTTCTCTGTTCTATTCAAGTTTGAAGCGCAAGACAGCAGACGGATAAATGATTTAAGATAGCTACAGTTTTTCTATGGATTGATATTCAGCCATGACCCTCGCTGCTCACATGAAAACCGTTTATGCCATTCAACATCTCGCTTTTGAAGATTTAGGTTCATTAGAAGATATTTTTTATCAATTAGGTTTTCGCGTCCGTTATTTTGAAGCGGGTGTTGATGATCTGAGCCCCGCTCTTCATTATGATGGCTTAACGGTGATTCTCGGTGGACCGATCGGTGTTTATGAAACCGAGGACTATCCGTTTTTAGAGGATGAAATTGCCAGGCTAAAACAGCGCTTAAAAGCCAATAAACCCACCATTGGAATTTGTTTGGGTGCACAGCTCATTGCAATCGCACTCGGTGCAAAAGTCTATGCTGGACACCAAAAAGAGATTGGTTGGAGCAAATTAGACATTAAAGTGGTTGAGACGAATCCCTTAGCAGCATTAGAAAACGTTGAAGTCTTGCACTGGCATGGCGATACCTTTGACCTACCTGAAAATAGCACGCTATTGGCAAGTTCAGCGATCTATCCAAACCAAGCCTTTTCTGTCGGTAACAATATTCTAGCGTTGCAATTCCATCTTGAAATCGCTGAAGAAAGTTTTGAGAAATGGCTCATTGGGCATACCTGTGAAATACGCCATGCAGGTTTATCTATTCCTCAATTACGTCAAGATAATCAGGCTTATGCAGCACAGTTAGAGCAGCAGTGCCGACTGGTAATTCAAACTTTCTTAGACAATCTGAATGTTTAAAACCTCATTCTTTTTGAGTCTCAAGAAAAAAGCCCAATTTTTTAATTGGGCTTTTTTTCAGTCTAAATCCAATTCTCCAAACACGCAGTGAGGAGAATTTACTTCAACTTTACTTCTTTTCTGCTTTGAAGCTATCTTTTAAATCCAGAATACGGTTAAACACAGGCTTTTCCGCTTTATGATCATATTGATCCGCAACAAAATAACCTTCACGTTCAAACTGGAAACGATCTTCTGGCTGCGCTTGTGCTAAAGCAGGCTCAATCACAGCTTGTACCACTTTCAAAGATTCAGGATTCAAATTTGCCAAGAAATCATCATCCGCATCTGGTGCAGCTTCTGTGAACAGACGATCGTAAATACGAACTTCCGCAGGTACACCTTTGCTTGCTGATACCCAATGAATCACACCTTTCACTTTACGCCCTTCCGGGTTTTTACCTAAAGTTTCAGGATCGATTGAACATTTAAGCTCAACCACTTCACCATTGGCATCTTTAATGACTTCATCACACTTGATCACATAAGCATGGCGTAAACGCACTTCGCCTTCTGGAATCAAACGTTTAAAGCCTTTTGGTGCAACCTCTTCAAAATCCTTACGATCAATATAAATTTCACGTGTTAACGGAATAACGCGCTCACCCATATCAACATTTGGATGACGTGCATGAGTTAAATCTAATTCTTCAGGTAAATTGGTTAACGTTACTTTTAACGGGTTCAATACTGCCATACCACGCGCTGCGGCATTTTCCAATGACTGACGAATACAGAACTCAAGCATTGCCACATCCACAATACCGTCAGTTTTCGATACACCAACACGTTTACAGAAATCTCGTAGGCCTTCTGCAGTAAAGCCACGACGACGCATCCCCACAACTGTTGGCATACGTGGATCGTCCCAGCCATGCACATGATTGCCTTCAACCAATTTACGTAATTTACGTTTAGACGTAATCGTATAATCAATGTTTAAACGTGAAGACTCATACTGACGCGGTACAGCTTGCGAATGTACCTTCTCCACAATCCAGTCATAGAATGGACGGTGATCTTGGAATTCTAAGGTACATAATGAGTGCGTAATACCTTCGATTGCATCTGATAATGGATGAGCATAGTCATACATTGGATACATTTTCCACTTATCACCTGTTTGGTGATGCTCTGAATGCAATACGCGATAAAGAATCGGATCACGCATATGCACGTTCGGGCTTGCCATATCAATTTTGGCACGAAGTACAGCACCGCCCTCCTGAATTTCACCATTACGCATTTGCTCAAAACGTGCCAAGTTCTCAGTAACGGTTGCATCACGGTATGGTGAATTTTTTCCAGGTTCAACGAAATTACCACGGTTCAGCTTAATTTCTTCTGGGGTTTGCAAATCAACATAAGCATCACCTTGTTCAATCAACTGAACAGCCCATGCATATAGTTGATCAAAATAACCAGAGGCGTAACGCGGCTCGCCATTCCAGTTAAAACCTAACCACTTCACATCGTTGGCAATACCATCAACATATTCTTGTTCTTCGGCATCTGGGTTGGTATCGTCAAAACGTAAATTACATAGACCATCAAATTCTTCAGCAATACCAAAGTTCAAACAAATTGCTTTGACATGACCAATATGCAGATAACCATTTGGCTCAGGTGGGAAACGTGTTACTACTTTTTGGGTACGCCCTTCTTTAAGATCATCAGTAATCACTTGACGAACAAAATCTAAGCCTGCCTGTTGTTCTTGCTGCGCGGCATCGACAGAGGCATGGGTATTCGGCGTCGGGGTCTTTGGCAGTTCAGAAACAACATCATTTGGCTTCATAGGGTGTAAATCACTTCTTACAGTTAAAAATGGGAAATAAAAACGCAATCTTTGCTTTTTCTGAAAGATTTTAACGTTTTTTACTTGCCTTGTAGTTTACAGTTTGCTTATGCTTCTCTCAACCAAAAACCCATGGTCAATTTGCCCATGTTTAGGAGATTAATGTAATGAGTTTTCCTCAAGTCGAATTAAACACCAACAAAGGTCGTATTGTTCTTGAGCTTAACGCTGAAAAAGCACCAAAAACGGTTGCAAATTTCTTAGAATATGTACGTGACGGTTTCTATGACGGCGTAATTTTCCACCGCGTGATTGATGGTTTTATGATCCAAGGCGGTGGCATGGACGAAAACTTCAAAGAAAAAGCAACTCGTGATTCAATCGAAAACGAAGCTGACAACGGCTTAAGCAACGATGAAGGCACAATTGCAATGGCGCGTACTCAAGCTCCGCACTCTGCATCTGCTCAATTCTTTATCAATGTTAAAAACAACTCTTTCTTAAACCACACTGGTAAAACAGCACAAGGCTGGGGTTATGCAGTATTTGGTAAAGTTGTTGAAGGTCTTGATATTGTAGAAGCAATCAAAGGCGTGCGTACTGGTAACCGTGGTTATCACGCAGACGTTCCTTTAGAGAACGTTGTCATCGAATCTGCTAAAATTATCTCTGAATAAGAATCTCCCCTAACCCCTCTTTTAAAAGAGGGGAAACTCCTCCCTTTACAAAGGGAGGTTGGGAGGGATTATAAAATAGGATAAAAGTGTGACCTACCTGTTTATCTCAGATCTACATTTGTCACCTGATCACCCTCGACTCGTTCGAGGGTTTTTGGCTTTATTGAAACAATATCAAGATAAAAACACGCAACTCTATATTTTGGGTGATTGGTTTAATGCTTGGATTGGTGATGATTACACTGCTCCGTGGTTAGATGAAATTGTCAATGCTTTGCAAAAATTCACCGCAGCGAACAACCAAGTTTACTTCCAAGTGGGCAATCGTGACTTTGCCTTAGGTCAAAAATTCTTAAAGCAATTCGATGGGATTTTATTACCTGACGTTTATACCTTAAATATTCAGCAACATACTTTCCGATTGGAACATGGCGATGCACTCTGTACTGATGATGTTGCCTACCAACGCTTCCGTAAAGTGATTCGAAATCCTGTGCTATTAGGGCTGATAAAAAGGACTCCTCTTAGTTTCAGACAGAAACTTGCCAATGGTTTCCGAAAAAAAAGTAGCGAAACCAAACAACTGAAAAGCTATGACATCATGGATGTGAATGCTCAAGCGGTAGAATCCGTAATCGAACACGTTGATTATTTAATTCACGGTCACACCCATCGTCCAGAAATTCACCATGTCCTTAATAAAAAACGTATTGTTTTAGGAGATTGGCGAGCAGATTCAGCTTGGATTTTAGAGCTGAATGAGCAAGAAAATTATCAATTAGATTTTAAACAGTGGTCCTATTAATCATTTTTTAATAGCCGTACTAATCGATTTCTTCATTTCTGAATATTTTTATAAAACATTTGTTGCACTTGGCTAAACCTTCAGTCGTTTATCCCATTGCGCTTTATCAGAGCTTTAGTCGCTCTGATAAAGCTCATATACGACTTAAATCTATATAGAAATCACATTTAGCTACTTTTCGTGAAATTTAGATCAAGTAAAATAAATTAAATTTTAAAATGAGTTAATGACGGATGGATACTTTAGCAACAGCAAAAACACGTTATGCCACAAAAGCTTATGATGCAGAGAAAAAAATTCCTCATGCACAGTTTGAAAAACTACTCGAAATTTTACGTTTCAGCCCTTCTTCGGTAAATATTCAACCTTGGCACTTCTTGGTTGCAGAATCTGATCAAGCAAAGCAGCGTATCGCATCGGCATTGACAGGCAATTATGTTTATAACGCCGCTAAAGTTCTAAATTCCTCACATACCTTGGTATTTTGTACACGTACTGATATTTCTGCGGAATACCTAGAGCAATTATTACAGCAAGATGATGCCAGTGGTCGTTTTAAAGATGAAACTGCCAAACAAGGACAACGTGATACCCGTTCTGGTTATGTTGAGTTTTATCGTAATGAACTTAAAAATCTTCCTGCATGGATGGAAAACCAGACCTACCTAGCACTTGGACAACTGCTTTTTGCTGCAGGCCTAGAAGGAATCGATGCAACACCTATGGAAGGATTTGATAGAGAACTCATTAATAAAGAATTTGGATTAGCTGAAAAAGGCTTAAAAGCCTCTGTAATTGTTGCACTCGGTTATCGCAGTGACAGTGATTTCAATGCCAAACTGCCAAAATCAAGACTCCCCGATGAAGTGGTTTTTACTCGTCTATAAGCGCATTTATTAAATGAACGCCCTAATAATAACCTATGACTTTATTATTAGGGCTTAGCATTACGCATTCATATTGACTTGAAATTGATTTAAAACAGTCTGGTCTAATTCTTCAAAGAAAACTTTCAGATCATCGACCTGAGTAAAATCTGCTTTAAACAGCATTGATGTTTGGACATCATCAATCCCACAATAGGCAAAAATACCTTCCACGATTTGTTTGTGAATCGCTTGCGTATAACCGTGCCGATCGTATCCAGATTGCGTTCCTGCTGCGGTCCCAATCAGTTTGACTGGAATATTTTTTAAAATACCCGATAAATTCCCCTGTTCATCATATTTGTAGGCCCAGTCCTGACTAAATACACGTTCAAACCACCCTTTTAAGACAGCAGGAACTGACCACCAATACACAGGAAAAATAAAATAAACCATATCTGCACGATCAAAACGCGCTTGTTCAAATTGAACATCGGCATCCAAAGCTTGGCGACCACGATAAGCTTCAATATCAGAAAGCGTCATCGCAGCTTGAAAACCTTCTTTATTTAAATCGACAATTTCTACTGAAATTCCCTTTCCCGTTAAATCATGAGAAATATGCTGTGCAATCTGATGAGAAAGTGATTGGGTATCTGGATGCGTTATGACAATCAAAGCGTGCTGAGGTTTATTTGAATTAGACATAGATTCATTCCGAATAGATGATTCTCACAAGTTACCAATAGTAACTTATGCTGTCAACTCAGTTTTTGATGTCTGTATTTAGGATGCTGAATAATCTTGTAAAATAACTAAAAGTGAATTTTCCATCACATGCTGTGCAGTCAGTGCATCAATTTGATTTTTACTTGCTGCTGTCGATACCGTTTCAATCAAGCCCATGATCGCGATCACGATCGCTTCACCCTCTTTTCCATCCAATTGAATAAATGGATGCATGCTTTGTTTAAAAATTTCTGTGAATTTTTGCTGACATTGCTGAAAATAGTTTTGCAAGATATCACTACCAGACAAAGCAGCGATCACCAATCCAACCTCTGGACCAGTGGAAATAAAACAACTTAAATAAGCTTCACAAAAAATATGAATGGTTTGCTGTAAGGTTTTTGCTTCGGTGGCTAGAGACCGATTAAGTTCTGCAGTCTGTTTATCATCAAACTCCTGATAAATCGAAATCAGTAACCCTTCGCGGTCAATAAAATGTCGATATGCAATTGGCTTGGTAATACCAGCCTGCTCTGCTAAATATCCCAGAGTTAAGGCTTCTACACCTTGAGTTCGAATAATTGAACGGGCCACCTGCAACAATTGTTGTCTACGCTCTTCTTTACTTAGTCTCTTACCAGTCATAATTTTACTTCCATCAAATTTAACCAAATCGCTTTACATCATTGCTTTGGCTAAACACAGGACTGCAACCACACCACAAATCAATCCAATCCAGGTATAGGCTTTTAAGCGTTCTTTAAATAATACAACACCACTGAGAACACCAAGTACCACGACAAGAATATTCATACCAGCAAAGACAATGGCAGGCGTTTCTTTAAAAATCATATGTGCTTTGACATATAAGGCAATATTGGCAAAATTCAGTACACCTAAAAATAAGCCTGTAAAAATATTTTTAGGCTGCCAATTTGGTTGAGTAATTGCGATATAGCCAATGGATAAAATAAAAGCGGCAATAAACGTTAAATTCAGTGTGACTGCAAACTGTAAACCTAAACTACTACTATATTTCAGTAATATATCTACAGCAGCATAACCAGCCCATACGCTAAACAAAAACAAGGCTGATTTTAAATTCATGCCTTTACTTGCCTGCTCTGTGGCCTGTCCGATAATAATCGCTAAAATCGCAATGACACCCAGTACTACACCAATTAATTTTAACTGGCTAAATTGCTCCCCAAAAATAAAATAGGCAGCTAATAACGACAGTATGACTGCAAGCCTCTGAGCAATTTCCGTTTTCAGGATTCCTGCAAATTGTAAAGACTTCGCCAAGCATAAAAATATGCTGGGTAATAACACTGCTAAAATCAGAATTAACCACCAAGGGGTATGATTTAAAGAAATATGAGTAATATCGGTTTTAAACCAATAAAAACATAAAAGGCTTGCGCTCAAATAATTCCACGCAATCATTTGAAAAACATCAAATCCCTTTGCCTTCAAGTATTTCAGCAAAATCGAGACCAATACACTACAACATGCCGCAGCAACAATCATTTCCATAGTATTTATTCTAGCTTTCTAATAGACAAAAAAATGCCAGTCTAGCGTGAGACTGGCATTTTCTTAAAGAGCATCAATCAATTAACGATTGTTTTCGTCTTCTTGACCATCTTCAAATTTAGTTTCGCTATCGAAGCCACCTTGATGACCGAAGCCACCTTGACCACCGAAGCCACCTTGACCACCGAAGCCGCCACCTTGACCACCGAAGCCGCCACCTTGACCACCGAAGCCACCTTGACCACCGAAGCCACCTTGACCACCGAAGCCACCTTGACCACCGAAGCCGCCACCTTGACCACCGAAGCCACCAGCAGCGCCTTGACCACCGAAGCCACCAGTTGCGCCTTGCGCAGGGAAGCCACCAGCAGTACCTTGAGCACCAGCAGGACGTGGGTTACGTGCAGGAACAACTGTAGAAATCGCGTGTTTATAAACCATTTGACTTACAGTGTTTTTCAACAAAACAACATATTGGTCAAATGACTCAATATGACCCTGCAATTTGATACCGTTTACAAGGAAAATAGAAACTGGAATACGTTCTTTACGGAGAGAATTTAAGAACGGATCTTGTAAAGTTTGACCTTTAGACATTTTTAACTCCAAAAAATTTTTAAATCAGCGCAAAAAAACTATCTTTATTTTTCAACTAAAAATTATAAAAAGACAGCCTGCGAATTTTGCTTTATCCAAAGAAGTTTCGCAAGTCTTCTTTCGCCTGCTTTATCGTCACGTAAGTTTTAAAATCGTGTATTTCTTGCAAAGAACGTAACCATGTGTATTGACGTTTGGCTAATTGCCTAGTCGCAAAAAGGGCTTTGTTCTCCATTTCTACTTTATTTTTGAGACTTAAGTCACTTTTTAGTAAAAAATCTAAAGCTTGACGATAACCAACAGACCGCATAGACGGTAAATCATCATTTAAATCGTATTTTTTAATCAATTCCTCTACTTCATTCAAAAAACCAATATTCCACATTTTGCTCAATCTTTGCTCAATGCGTTGATGTAATTCTAAACGATCTGGCATTAATGCGTAGTTATGAAATATGTAACGATATGGTTGATTTTTAGGTTGCTCAGCTTGTAGTTTTGTTATCGGTTCACCCGTGATTCGAAACACTTCAAGCGCACGAATAATCCGCTGCTTATCCGATACTTTAAACTTTTCTCCTGCAACAGGATCCACCTCAACCAACTCTTCATAGACGGATTGCCAGCCCTGCTGTTCAGCTTTGTGAATAATGGCATCACGTATCGTTTGATCGGCATTGGGTAAATTACTTGCCAGACCTTCAAGTAAGGCTTTGAAGTACAACATGGTTCCACCTACCAAAATTGGGGTTTTGCCACGCGCATGCATATCATCAATCAATGGGCAAACATCTTCAACAAATTGTGCTGCCGAGTACACCTCTAAAGGCGTAATAATATCAATCAAATGATGTGGGTATTGCTGCTGCTCTGCTTTGGTTGGTTTCGCTGTGCCGATGTCCATATCTTTATAAACTAAAGCTGAATCGACTGAAATCAGTTCGCAATTTCCACGCTCATAGAGTTCACATGCCAATGCTGTTTTACCGCTTGCGGTAGGCCCCATTAAATTGATGACGGGCAATTGATTTGACATGTAAAACTACTCTCCTCGAGCAAATAATTTATCTAATTGATGGAGTGGAAACGCACGCCAAGTTGGGCGCCCATGATTACATTGGCTGGCAAACTCGGTTTGTTCCATTTGACGTAATAAAGCATTCATTTCAGATAAACTTAACTGGCGATGCGCACGCACAGCGCCATGGCAAGCCATCCCAGCGAGCAATTCATCACGTTTTTGCAATAAACCTCTCGCTTCATCATTTGGGTCAAGATCATTTAGCAGTTCCGGAATGAGGTTGCTAAAATCAGCTTTATGCAAAATCGCGGGGACACCACGCACAATCACTTGATCATCACCATATTGATCAATTTCTAGACCAAGCCGTTGCAATTGTGATTGTAAATCTTCGATACGTGTCGCTTGCATGCGTGTGATAGATACAATTTTTGGAATCAATAACTGCTGAGACGTCCAAAATTCAGGTTTATCCCAAGCCGATTTCATTTGTTGCAGCAAGATACGTTCATGTGCCGCATGCATATCCACAATAATCAGGCCTTCGGTATTTTGCGCCAGAATATAAATCCCATGCAGTTGTGCGATCGCAATCCCTAATGGAAACTCATCTACACGAGATGGAGCTTGATCATCTGGTGTCTCCCCTTTATCAAAGGTGGCTGAGGGCATTTGCTCATCACGTAAAGGCGCTAAATAACTTTTTAATGCATTATTCAGTTGTGCAGAACCATTATATCGAGGCTGCTGTGCTTGCGATGAGTTGTATTGCACAGCTTGTGGTCGACTTTGATTAAACTCTGTCAACAAATCTGTTGATACTTCAGTCGTTTGATTTGATTGAGGTTCTACTTCTACGGTCGCACGATGTAAATTGAATTGTTCTTGGTATTTTGGCTGTGGCTGATAATTAAAATTATCATCCGCCGCATCTGCTTTCATTGCCTGTGCCAAATCTGCGCTTGCTGTCTGAAATTGTGAAAGCGTTGCTTTAGCGTAGTGACGTACAAATTCATGCACTTCACGTTGATTCAAAAAGCGAATTTCATGCTTGGTCGGATGCACATTCACATCAATATTTTCGGGATCAACTTCTAAAAACAGCAAATATGATGAATGTTGATGCCCATGCAAAATCCCTTCATAGGCCATACGCAACGCATGTGAAATGGTTTTATCTTTGACAATACGACCATTCACATACACATATTGCATGTCAGCTTGCGCACGCGCATCAGAAGGATGCCCCAACCAGCCAGATAAACGCATATTAATACTGTCTGAATCGATCCAATACGCATTTTGGATAAATTGTTGACCCAATAATTGCTGCACACGTTGATAGCGTAATTCACCACTGTCAGCGACAGGTAGGTTTAAACGAATATTATCATTATGCTCTAGTACAAAACGAATATCGAAATGGGTTAAAGCCAGACGGCGAACAATTTCTTCAATATGATTAAATTCAGTTGTTGGTTTTTTTAAGAATTTACGACGTGCAGGCACATTAAAAAATAAATCCTGTACACGAATGTGTGTACCTTTTTGTGCAGCGACCGCCTGAATTTGTTGATGATCAAAAGCCGTACCATTCACTTCAACTTGATAGCCGATGCCGAGCTCATCTTGGCTACTGGTCAGCGTTAACCTTGACACGGCTGCAATTGACGCTAAAGCCTCTCCACGGAATCCTAGACTAACAATCGCATGTAAGTCATCAGCAGTTTGAATTTTGCTGGTGGCATGACGCATTACCGCTAAAGGTAAATCTTCTGCATGAATACCATTACCGTTATCAATGATTTCAATCAGCGTAGAACCACCCTGCGCAACTCGAATAATCAGCTCCGTTGCGCCCGCATCAATTGAGTTTTCTAATAATTCTTTGACCACAGATGATGGACGTTCAATTACCTCACCCGCCGCAATCTGGTTGGCTAAGGCAGCATCAAGGGTATGAATACGACGAGTTGAATCATGCGCCATTCAATTGTTCCTGCAAAATTTGAGATAAAGATTCGGATTCAGTGGTTAAGGTGACAAACCGCGTTAATTCATCATCCGATTTTTGAATATCAATCACCACATTAGGTTTTGGAATTTCATCCCCACCTTTCGATGGCCATTCAAACAAAAATAAAGCATCGGGCGTTTGTAAATAATCACGAATACCCATCAGCTCTAATTCATAAGGATCATCTAGACGATATAAGTCGAAGTGGAAAATTTCTTTACCTTGGATTGAATAAGGCTCAACCAAGGTATAGGTTGGACTTTTTACTGAACCTTGATGTCCTAGATGCTGTAAGAAATAACGGGTAAAAGTGGTTTTTCCAGCACCTAAATCACCAATTAAATAAATAATGCCAGAGCGTACCTGTTCAGAAAGGATATGTGCAAAACGCTGTGTGTCTTGTTCATGATTTAAAGTAAATTTCACTGAAGATGACATGGCAAATAAAACATAATTGGGATGGCAGCTATGATAACATTGCCCTGCTTTAAAGCCTAATCCATAGAAAGAAGTTGATTCTTTTTAATGCAATTACTATTTCAGTATTAAGGATCAAAATGTCTGCCGAATCTTTATTTATAAATTGCGAATGTCATGGTCAAAATTATGCTGCTGTAGTGTGCGGACATGTGCTTCACAATAATAACAACAATCAACCGTTAGGCTTTATTGAAAACATTTCAACACCTACAAATCCACAAGGATGGTGTTTGGCGTGTGAATATGTTTTTACACAAGAAAATGGTATGACTGATCTATTTCGTAATTTTAATAATATGGCTATTGTCTGCGCTGAGTGCTATAGCGAGATAAAAAATAAACACAATATATATCCAATCCAGCAATCCACATAAGTTCAGCTACCTTAGTAATTATGATTAACTCTACTACACCTATTTTCTCTCCTCCGCTGATGAATGGCGTCAGTGCCAGCAAGGTATTTTTACCCGACGATGTTTCCATACCTACAATTTTTGAATACCTTTGCCAACATTTTCCACATATCCAAATTAGCGAATGGCAACAGCGTTTTGCAGATGAACTGATTTATGCAGCAGATGGCACCAAGCTCATATTAGAAAGCCGCTATACCCCCAATACTCATATTTTTTATTATCGTTTTCTTGCGCATGAAGTACCTGTGCCATTTCAACATGAAATCCTATTTGAAAATGATGATTTACTTGTCGTCGATAAACCGCACTTTTTGACCATGACACCAACTGGGCAATACGTACAAGAAACCCTCTTGGTCAGACTGAAAAAGCAAACTGGTTACGAAGATCTCACCCCCATCCATCGACTTGATCGAGAAACAGCAGGTGTGGTTTTATTCTGTAAAAAAGCAGCATCTAGAGGCATCTACCAACAACTTTTTGCCGAAAGAAAAGTGCAAAAAATCTATCATGCAATTGCAAAATATCGACCTGAACTGGATTTTCCGCAAATTTTGCAGCTACATTTAGAAAAAGGTCAGCCTTTTTATACGATGCAAATTAATGCTGAAAAACCTAATAATACTGAGACTTTAATTGAACTGTTAATACATGATCAGCAGCATGCCAAATATAAACTTAGTCCCAAAACAGGAAAGCAGCACCAATTACGCGTACACTTAAATTATCTTAATATTCCAATACTTAACGATTCTTTTTATCCACACATTGAGCATAAAGCTGAGGATGATTTTAGTCAGCCATTACAGCTATTGGCTAAAGAAATTTGCTTTATTGATCCGATTTTAAATCAAGAAATGCGGTTTAGCTCCAAGCTTGAACTCACATTGTAAATACACCGTAATGACAAAAATTCTATTTTTTCACTTCAAAAATATTGAAATTACATTGCAATGGTTTAAAATACATGACGATAACTAAAAATATTTGGTCTCATTCTTCATGCGAAAAACAGAAGTTTATCAGGTTCGCCTCGATTCACAGGAAAAGAAGCAAGCTTTTGCCGTGTTTAAACAGCTGGGTATCTCCCCTGCTCAAGCCGTTCGTCTTTTCTTTAAACAAGTGGTATTGACCAAGTCGATTCCTTTTACAATTGAAAATCAAAACATCAACATGGAACAGTTACTCAAATTGCGTAAATCTAGAGCCGCAGCAAGTACTGAAAATCCATCATCGGTTGAAATTGAAGATGATCATGAAGATTTATTTGAAGAGTTGAATGCACTACTTGGTGAAAGTGACAAAACTTAACAATGTTGCATTTATAAACAAGTTTTTATTTTTTAAGCTGAATTTTTTTCGCTATCCTGACAGTCCTAATAAAATTAACAAGTGTAAGGATGGACAGGAATGATTGTTAAGCGAGCAACAAAGGAAGATCTTCATCAACTTGCTGTCTTGTTTGACGAATACCGTCAGTTTTACGGTGCATCCTCAAATATTGATCAATCGTATCAATTTTTAAAACATCGCTTCGACAATAAAGATAGTGTCATTTTTATTCATGTTAAAGATGATGTATTTACGGGCTTTGTATTGCTCTACCTTGCCTTTTCTTCTGTCGCTTGTGAAACCTACTATATCCTCGATGATGTCTATGTTACCCCCTCTTACCGAAAACAGGGTGCAGCAAAACAGCTGATTGATACCGCAATCTTATTTGCACGACATGAAAATGCACAACGCATCAGCTTAGAAACACAAAAAAATAATTATCAATCTCACCGTCTATATGAGCAAATGGGCTTTATCCAAGACAGTGAGTTCAAAACCTTTCATTGTTTTTTAAAGTAATTATTCATCAAGAGCCATGTTCTGACTTAACTGTTTTTGCGGTGGAGTTAAATAGATCCATTCACCTTCTTCCAACTCAGGAAGTTCAAGCAAACCCACTTGGTGACGATGTAAGGCTTCGACTTTATTTCCAACAGCTGCCAGCATACGTTTTACTTGGTGGTAAACGCCTTGGTGAATGGTCATTGCAATTTGATGTTCCGAGATTAATCGTACATCTGTGGCGGCATAGATACCTTTCTCATTACGCAGTTCGACGCCTTGCTCCAAACCATGTTGCTGTTCAGCTGTAACAGGATCTGCAGTCGTCACATGATAAACTTTGGGTACATGTTTACGAGGATGTGTTAATGCCTGTAAATATTGTCCATCATCGGTCAGCAATAATAGACCTGTGGTATCTTGATCTAGACGACCCACACATTGAATTCCGCGATGTAGCAGAATTTCAGGAAAAAGACTAAATACACTTTTGTGATGTGTCGCCTGATGCGAACATTCATAGCCTTGCGGTTTATTTAAAACAATATAGACATGCTCTCGATATTGATATTCTTCACCAAATACCTGAAAGACCAGTTGATCGGTATTGAAATTCTGCTTCGGATTATCACAGACCTGATTTTCAATCTGAACAGAACCATTTTTAATTAACTGCTGACAATACTTACGTGAACCAAAGCCTTGTGATTGCAAAATTTTTTCCAGCAGCATAAATAAATCCTAAGCGAAACTGCGCCCATTGTACTCGATTACAACGATGGCTGTTGCTCGTTGCCTATTCATTCTTTATTTTTATAATTTATTCACAATCCCTTCATTTGTTATAGAACACCAACAAAACCATCGTCAAACACTCTCAATCTAGATATTGCACTCCATATTTTCACTCACAAGTCTTGTTACATTTGTCACAAGCAAAAAGAATATTGTCCAAAAGAATGGATAAGGAGTTTCACCATGAAATCGAATATGTGGTTATGTAGCGTTATCTTAGCAGCGTCTTCAATGATGACTGTTGCACATGCAGATAATACAACGCGTGTAGCAGCAACCTCTGCCCTAGGAAGTGTGGTTGGTACTACCTTAGGTAAACAACTTGGCGGTGACACTGGTGCAATGATCGGCTCTGCAATTGGTGGTGCTGGTGGTGCAGCTGCATCTAGTAATCGACGTGACCGTACTGAAGCTGCCATTGGTGGTGGTTTAGGTGGTGTGGGTGGTTATACCGTTGGCCGCAATATGGGTGGAAGCAATGGTGGCTATATTGGTGCAGCACTCGGTGCAGCTGGTGGTGCAGCTTTAGGTCAAAAAGTGGGTCAGGACCGCGATGCTGATCGACGTTACGATGATCGTCGTTATGACCGCCGTTACGATAACCGTCGTTCTTATGATGACCGTCGCTATTACAATTCTCGTGAAAGCTACCGCCATGACAATGGTCGACATCGTGGTTGGTACAAACACCGTTAATCAGATCAAAACGTTTTACCCCTTTAGCGCCTTCGGGCGCTTTTTTTGTTTGATCAAAACAACAATACATCGAACTAAAACGATATACAAAGTCAAACTTATATCGTATTATTTCGATATATTGTTTTGAGACTGCATAATGAAATCACTACAAGATATAAAATTCTCTATCCTCGAACTTGCTCCTGTTCGAGATGACAAGAGTATCGAGTTTTCTCTCCGTCATGCATTAGAACTGGCTCAGCATGCGGAAAAGTTAGGTTATGAGCGTTTTTGGTTAGCTGAACATCATAATATGGATGGAATTGCCAGTTCAGCGACAGCTGTTTTATTAGGATTTATTGCTGCAAATACGCAAAAAATCCGTTTAGGCTCAGGCGGTATCATGCTACCAAACCATGCACCATTGGTGGTTGCAGAACAGTTTGGAACGTTAGCCACACTCTACCCAAATCGTTTTGAACTCGGTCTGGGTCGTGCGCCTGGTACAGATCAAATGACAATGCGTGCCTTACGTCGCGGCCGTCAGGAAACTGAAGATCAATTCCCTCAAGATGTGATGGAGATTCTGCAATATTTTAAAACACCGCAACCGAATCAGAGAATTATCGCTACACCTGGTCAAAATACCCATGTGCCAGTGTGGTTACTCGGTTCAAGTTTATTTAGCGCACAATTGGCCGCAAAACTTGGACTGCCTTATTCTTTTGCCTCTCATTTTGCACCACGAATGTTAGGTCAAGCGATCGAAATCTATCGTGATAACTTCCAAGCTTCGGAATACCTCGATAAACCTTATGTTTCAATGGGTATCCCAACAGTCGTTGCTGCAACAGATGAGGAAGCTCAATATCTAGCAACCAGTTCATATCAGCGTATTTTAAATCTGATTCGTGGTCACAGCTTAAAGCTAAAACCACCAATTGACTCAACTGAAGGTCTAGCATCGAGTGCTGAACAAGTGGCTATTCAGAATTTTTATGCTATGGCACAAATTGGTTCTCAAGAAACGGTTAAAGCAGGCTTAAATAAAATTGCGGCACAATACGATGTCGATGAATTTATTTTTACCTGTGATATTTACGATACGCAAAAACGTTTAGAAAACTTTAGTTTATTGATGGATATTAAAACCCACTAACAACCTAGCTTATTAATGAGACAAGGCTTATTTTACTAAGCCTTGTCTTTGTTTTTATATGGTGAAATTTAAATCAACTGAGACCCACGTTGAAGCATTGCTGTCGCTTGTTCTACATCCACAGCAGGACTAAATAAGTAGCCCTGCCCAATTGAACAAGCAGACAATTTCAACGCGTCTAACTGCTCAGTGTTCTCAATGCCTTCAGCAACAATATCCAAGGACAGCTTAGGTCCTAAAGCAATGATCGCTTGGACGATGGCAAGAATTGCATCATCTTCATTCATTTGACGAATAAAATCACAGTCAATTTTTAAACAATCGACTGGATAATCACGTAGACGAGTTAAAGAAGAGTGGCCCGTCCCAAAATCATCGAGTGAAATTTTAACACCATGTTGTTTTAATAAATTTAATGCCCGAACCACATAATCTGAGCCACGATCATCCAGAATGTGCTCGGTAATTTCTATTTCAACCAAATGATATGGGATTTTATATAAATTCAAACGCTGCAATAAACGCTCGGCATAATTATCTTTGAGAAACTCTACAGGTGCTGCATTGATTGATACTGGAACGACTTCCAGCCCTTGTTCAATCCACATGGCGATATCTTTAAAAACTTTATTCTGCATCGCATCACTAATTTTTGTGGCGAGGAGATAGTCTTGAAAAGCCTGCTCAATATTATTCGGTGAATGAATGTGTTTATCTTCCGTTTGCCAGCGTAATAATGCTTCAAAACCTACGACTTTAGTATCCGTTAAGCGAACCTTTGGCTGATAGAATGGAACAATCAAATCATCACGGATAATATGACGTGCCTGATTTAATTGAATGGCAATATTTTGCGCTGCGACTTGCATCTGTTGATTAAACATACGGAATCCGCCACGCCCAGTTGCCTTTAAATCATTGAGTGCTGTATCCGCACATTTCATTAAATTCGCTGAGTCTTTAGCATCTCGCGGATAAATTGCACAACCGATACTCATACTGCCATTAATCAAATTACCCGCATAAGTAATTGGAGCCTCTAACTGCCGACTCACATCCAGAGCCACTTTTTCAAGCTCTACTTCAGTATTAATGCCATTCACCACAACAGCAAACTCATCACCACCCAAACGCGCCACAAATGTATTGTCTGGTAAAATATTCTCGATACGCTTAGATAAAACCCGAAGTAAATGATCCCCTGCTGCATGTCCAAGGGTATCATTGATATGTTTGAAATAATCGAGATCCAGCAACATTAACCCGACAAGTTTTCCAACTTTTTTATGTCGATATAATGAGCGTCTTAGCTGCTGTTTGAAGAAACGACGATTATAGAGTCCCGTTAACTCGTCTAACTCACTTGAAAGACGTAGCTGTATTTCGGTCTGTCGTTGTGTGGTCACATCACGAGATAAACACAGAACCTGCACAATCTGACCTTGGTCATTTAAAATAGGCGTCAGCAAATTATCCCAGTACTGTCGTTCAGCGCCATCTCCACTCATTCCACGAAAGCGAGCAGTTTTCCCTTTAAGTGCCATTTTCAATGCATACGTTGCTTTCGAACGAATCTCTGAAGGTAAAAGTTCGGCCCATTTCATTCCAAATCGTTGATGGTGTTCTGGAATATTCAGTGCAATACAGCCCGTTTTATTAACATGTAATAGTGAGCCATCAGCTTCTAATAATTTTATACAGTCAATACTATTATCCAGCATATTGGTTTGTGCATTGATACACTGTACTAAGTTCTGCTGATATTGTTTTGTTTCGTGGATATCAACACTATTGATAAACCAATAGCCTTCACCTTCAGCTTCCAAAAATTTTGCCGATAACAAAAACCAGCGATACGCACCCGATCGATGTTTTAAGCGACATTCCAACTGAAAAGGAGACTGGCAAGAAAATGCTTGCTCCCATTCACTCTGAAAAAGTGAAATATCATCAAGATAGATTAAATCTACCCAATTTTTCGCAAAATGTTCTAAATTATTAAAACCAATATATTCTTGGCTGATACTATTGAAGAAATAAGCATCACCCTGCTCTGAAAGCAGCCAGACCAAACTCGGGATACTATTATAAACATTTTGCTGAACTTCACTCACTTGATGGTTAGAGTGAAAAGGAAATGCGAGATTCACAGACTTCTGTTCCAAACAGAACTCTTTTTATCAAGATATTCAGTTGCAATAAAAGTCATAGACCACCAAAAATAAAAAATGAGATTTAAGTCACAATATTATAGCAGAAATGTGGGAAAATTATCATCAACTCAAGTACTGATGAGTTAAGCCAAGTTTGTCATTGAATATCAATTGTTTATTATTAGTTAATGATTTCTATTCAACCAGTCACCATAAAATTTCAAATTATCGGTACATTAAAGACGACCTAATTCACCTAAATTTAGGCCGTCTCAAACGATCAACCAATGCGACGTTTCAAGCCTGTCATTTGCAAAACCCGTGTTGAGATTTCTTCAATCGACATTTCAGTGACATTGAGGTATTTAATCCCTTCCGAGATATAAATCCCTTCAATAGCACGTAACTCCATTTGACACTGACTAAAACTTGAATAGCGACTATTGGCCTTACGTTCATTACGAATGGCCACCAAACGTTCAGCATCAATCATCAAACCAAACAACTTGTTTTTATGTTCACGCAAAACTTTTGGCAAACGGTTGTCATCTAGGTCTTCTTCAGTCAGAGGGTAATTCGCTACACGAATACCAAACTGTAATGACAAATAAATCGAGGTCGGCGTTTTGCCTGAACGGGACACACCAATTAAAATAATATCAGCTTTATCATAATGGCGTGTTCTTGCACCATCATCGTTATCCAATGCGAAATGTACTGCATCGATACGCGCTTTATAATATTCTGAATCGGTGACAGCATGAGTTTGCCCAACCAAGGTCGTCGGTGGCGTACCCAATTCTTGTTCTAATTTACTAATCAGGCCCTCAAAAACGTCTAAGTTGACCGCCTTGGCAGTATTGATAATTTCACGGACATGCGGATCAACCAAAGTATCAAAAACCAGCGGTAAAGAACCATCACGACTTTGACATGCATTGATCTCTACAGCCACATTCATGGCCGCTTCTTCAGTTGTAATATACGGTATAATATGGATGTCAAAATCGACGTTTGGAAATTGCGCAAGTAGTGAATGTCCAAGGGTTTCTGCGGTAATTGCGGTACCATCTGAAATAAAAAAAACGCTCCGTTTAATTTCTTTACTTACGGGCATCAAAATTCTCCTTAAACATTTGTCTTAGTGCTCTATAATCTTTATAGTAAACTCATCTAACATGACTGTCGCTTAGTAAAATACTAAATCTAAGCACTTTTGTATAATTTCATACCAATGATGGTCATTCATACTGCAAAAAAAGTGGAGTAAATACTTTGGAAGCGCGCGTAATCGGTCTGGAAAAATTAGGAAAACACGATGTCGAACTCGTAGGTGGGAAAAACTCATCTTTGGGTGAAATGATCAGCCATTTATCCAATGCTGGTGTATCGGTACCTGGTGGATTTGCAACTACTGCTGCTGCCTATCGTGAGTTCTTGGATCAAAGCGGCTTAAACGCTCGTATTCAAGCTGAACTTTTACAGCTTAACGTTGATGATGTAATTGCACTTGCTGAAACTGGTGCAAAAATCCGTAAATGGATTGTTGATACTCCGCTTACTGCGACATTAGAACAAGAAATTCGTGAGGCATTTGCAGCACTTTCAAACGGCAACCCAGACATTGCTGTTGCGGTACGTTCTTCTGCTACGGCTGAAGATTTACCAGATGCGTCTTTCGCAGGTCAACAAGAAACTTTCCTCAACATTCGCGGTATTGACAATATCCTGATCGCGATCAAAGAAGTTTTTGCTTCTCTTTATAACGACCGCGCAATTGCTTATCGTGTACACCAAGGTTTTGAACATAGTGTTGTTGCCCTTTCTGCTGGTGTACAACGTATGGTTCGTTCAGAAACTGGTGCTGCGGGTGTCATGTTTACACTTGATACAGAATCTGGTTTCCGTGATGTGGTGTTTATTACTGCATCATACGGTTTGGGTGAAATGGTTGTACAAGGTGCAGTCAACCCAGATGAATTCTATTTATCTAAACCGCTTTTAAATGCGGGTAGACATTCTGTATTACGTCGCAACCTTGGCTCTAAACACCAGAAAATGATTTATGGTGAAGAAGGTGCAGCAGGTAAATCAGTGGTCGTCGTTGATGTTGAAAAACAAGAACGTCAACAATTTGCATTGAATGATCACGAATTACATGAATTGGCGAAACAAGCGTTAATTATCGAACAACATTATGGCTCACCGATGGACATCGAATGGGCAAAAGATGGCGATGATGGTCAAATCTATATCGTTCAAGCACGTCCTGAAACGGTAAAAAGCCGTCAGAATGTTGGCACAATGGAACGCTACCTATTAAAGCAACGCGGTACAGTTATCTGTGAAGGTCGCTCAATCGGTCAACGTATTGGTTCTGGTAAAGTACGTGTTGTGACTTCAATTAAAGAAATGGACAAGGTTCAAGACGGTGATGTGCTTGTATCTGACATGACTGACCCAGATTGGGAACCAGTGATGAAGCGTGCTGCTGCAATTGTGACCAACCGTGGTGGTCGTACCTGTCACGCAGCAATTATTGCACGTGAATTAGGTGTTCCAGCAATCGTGGGTTGTGGTAACGCAACTGAAGTGCTTTCTGATGGTCAAGAAGTAACAGTTTCATGTGCTGAAGGTGATACTGGTTTCATCTATGAAGGCGCATTAGATTTCGAAGTACAACGTAATTCGATTAATTCAATGCCATCACTACCGTTCAAAATCATGATGAACGTTGGTAACCCTGACCGTGCATTTGACTTCGCTCAAATCCCGAATGAAGGTATCGGCCTTGCACGTCTTGAGTTCATCATTAACCGTATGATCGGTGTGCATCCAAAAGCATTATTAAATATTGATAGCTTACCTCGCGAAACACGTGCTGCGGTTATGGCGCGTACTTCTGGCTACTCTTCTCCAATCGAATTCTATGTTGAAAAGTTGGTTGAAGGTATTTCAACACTCGCTGCTGCATTTGCAGAAAAGCCAGTGATTGTTCGTATGTCTGACTTCAAATCAAATGAATATGCAAACTTGATTGGTGGTAAGTTATATGAGCCTGAAGAAGAGAACCCAATGTTGGGCTTCCGTGGCGCAAGTCGTTATGTTTCTGACAACTTCCGCGACTGCTTTGAGCTTGAATGCCGTGCCTTGAAAAAAGCACGCGATGAAATGGGCTTAACCAATATCCAAATCATGATTCCATTCGTTCGTACCGTTTCTGAAGCAAAACGTGTGATTGAATTGCTTGCTCAAAATGGCTTAAAACGTGGTGAGAATGGTCTTAAGATCATCATGATGTGTGAATTACCAACCAATGCATTATTGGCTGAACAATTCCTTGAGCACTTTGATGGTTTCTCTATCGGTTCAAATGACTTAACACAATTAACACTTGGTCTTGACCGTGACTCTGGTATCGTATCTCACTTATTCGATGAGCGTGATCCAGCAGTTAAAGCGCTCCTTTCTATGGCAATTCATGCTTGCCGTAAAGCAGGAAAATACGTTGGTATTTGTGGTCAAGGTCCTTCGGATCACCCTGACCTTGCTAAATGGCTCATGGAACAAGGTATTGAATCTGTGTCACTTAACCCTGACTCAGTACTTGATACTTGGTTCTTCCTTGCTGAAGAACAAATCAAGAAAGCCTAGTCTTTTTTAGAAAAAGACCCTCTTTCGTAGGGTCTTTTTTCATCTTCTGTAATTGAGATTTTAAAATTATGCAAATTTACTTGGCTCGTAACAATCAACAAGCAGGACCTTATAATTTAGAACAAGTGAACCAAATGCTTGCCAGTCAACAAGTTTTATTGACAGATTTGGCTTGGCACGAAGGCATGGCCGAATGGAAAACACTTGGCGAATTGACACAAGGTAAACTTGTCTACGAACCTGTAGGTTACTCTCCTTTTAGTTCTCAAATTAAAACTGAAACGAACGAACCAACTTACACAATCAAAGTTGAGCGAAAGGCATCGGACTTGGCTTCTATTCCTTCGCGTTTTTTTGCAAAAGTGATTGATATATTTTTATGGCTCCCTGCCACATTTATTCTTACAAGCTTTTTTACGCCTGAACAAGCACAAAAGTTCACCCAACTCAATGAACAGCTGTTCCAGCTCATGGCAGATCGTTCATCAGACATTGCTTTAGCTCAAAAAGTTCAGGAAGAAATATTGACGGTTGTTCCCTCCCATGCGTGGATGGCAATGTGTGCCTATATTATTATCATGCTTATGATACAAGCTTTTTTGATTGGAAAATCAGGTCAGAGTATTGGTAAGAAATTAACCAAAATCAAAATTGTCGATGCTGAAACGTCTGAACCAGTCAGTACAGTTCGGGGCTTTTGGTTGAGAAGCATTGTTTTTATTATTTTAAATATAATTACGGTTCCATTGATTTCTGTTTTGGAATCTTTGTTTGCTTTTGGGAAAAAAAGACAAACTTTGCACGATAAATTGGCAAAAACCAAGGTCATTAAGCAGTAATCACAAATCGATAAACAAAAGAGGATTTATTCCTCTTTTTTTATGTATTAAGCTGATATCTATATAAAAAGCACAGATGCAAATAACAATCCCTACAAAATAAATCGGGTTTTAAAACAAGTATTTCACACGACTTTATGAGTAGCTTAGTTTTTCAATATAAGGCATAATGCCCAACAACGTTGCGGTGTCGCGTGATTGCTAAGCATTTTTTAACCAATCCTTATCAATCACGCGACACTTTAATCGCTATCCCATAATTTTAATTAGGGAATGGGACTCTTCACCGAGGTTGTAAAATGAGACAAACGATTTTAGCTGTATTGTCTTTATCAACGATGGCTGCGCTCTTGACTGGGTGCGGTGGTGATATGGTACTTCTAAACAATAAAGGTCCAGTTGGTCAAGGTCAAAGTAACCTGATGATGACTGCGATCTATTTAATGCTATTGGTGGTGATTCCATCAATCGTTATGGCATTATGGTTTGGTTGGAAATATCGCGCATCGAATAAAGATGCAGACTATAAACCTACTTGGGCACACTCAACGACAATTGAGATCGTTGTATGGGGTGTACCTGTCATTATTATTGGTATTTTAGCTTGGTTAACTTGGTGGGGTTCCCACAAGTACGACCCTTACCGTCCGTTAGAATCAGATAAAGCACCATTGACTATTCAAGCTGTCGCTGAACAGTTCAAATGGATTTTTATCTATCCTGAGCAAAACATTGCAACGGTAAACGAAGTACGCTTCCCAGAACAAACACCAATAAGCTTTAAGATCACTTCTAACTTCACAATGAACTCATTCTTCATTCCACAGTTAGGCGGCCAGATCTATGCAATGGCTGGTATGCAGACTCACCTTCACCTATTAGCAGACGAACCAGGTATCTTCCGTGGTTTCTCAGCAAACTATTCAGGTTACGGTTTCTCACAAATGCGCTTTAAAGCACATAGCGTGACTGAGCCAGAATTTGCACAATGGGTAGAAGCAGTGAAAGCTGGCAATGGTACAAGTATCAACCCTGAAGCAATTCAAAAAGGCACACTTGACCAAGCTGAGTTAGCAACACTTAAAGATGGTGATCGTTCTAAACACCAGATCGAGCATTTAGTGAATCGTGCTAAAGCTGCTGGTGATGAAGAAGCACTTGCTAAAGCTGAAGCGATGAAACCGTTCCCGACTAAGCCACACCCAGTGACTTATTACTCATCAGTTGAGCCAAAATTGTTTGAAACAATCATCAACCACTACATGAGTAACTATCACGGTGCTGACCATTCTGCTGGACATGATGCAACAGCAGAAACTCATGCTGCAGCAGAACACGCTGCTCAAGGGGAATAAGACATGGATATGATTTTTGGTAAATTAGGGTGGGATTCTATCCCGACTGAACCCCTTGTACTTGTCACCATGGTCTTTATGGCACTTGGTGCAATTGCTGTATTGGGCGGTATCACCTATTTCAAGAAATGGGGATATTTGTGGAATGAATGGTTTATCACTGTAGACCATAAAAAGATTGGTATCATGTATATCATCGTATCTGTAGTCATGCTGTTGCGTGGTTTCGCCGATGCGATCATGATGCGTCTACAACTTTTCCTCGCGAAAGGCGGCGGCGAAGGTTACTTACACCCTGACCACTATGACCAGATCTTCACCGCACACGGTGTAATCATGATCTTCTTCGTAGCAATGGGTCTCGTTGTAGGTATGATGAACATCTCTGTACCTTTACAGATTGGTGCTCGCGACGTTGCCTTCCCATTATTAAACTCTTTAAGCTTCTGGTTATTCGCTGGTGCTGCTGGTTTGATGATGCTTTCACTTGTATTAGGTGAATTTGCTGCGACTGGTTGGATGGCTTACCCTCCTCTATCTGGCATTCAATATTCTCCTGGTGTGGGTGTTGACTACTATATCTGGGCACTTCAGGTTTCTGGTCTAGGTACGCTTTTATCTGGTGTTAACTTCTTTGTTACCATCATCAAAATGCGTGCACCTGGCATGAAATTAATGGATATGCCAATTTTCACGTGGACTTCACTTTGTACGGCTGTATTAATCATTGCATCATTCCCTGTATTAACAGGTACGCTTGCAATGCTTACTTTAGACCGTTACTTCGGCTTCCATTTCTTCACAAATGAGCTTGGCGGTAGCCCAATGCTTTATGTGAACTTGATCTGGACATGGGGTCACCCTGAAGTATATATCTTGGTATTACCAGCATTTGGTTTATACTCAGAAATCGTTGCAACCTTCTCTCGTAAAGCGTTGTTCGGTTATAAGTCTATGGTGTATGCGACGATTGCGATTACTGTACTTGCATTCGTTGTATGGCTTCACCACTTCTTCACCATGGGTGCTGGTGCGAACGTTAACGCGTTCTTCGGTATCATGACCATGGTTATTGCGATTCCTACAGGTGTGAAAATCTTCTCTTGGTTATTCACAATGTATAAAGGTCGCATCACCTATACAACACCTATGTTATGGACGCTTGGCTTCCTTGTAACATTCGGTATCGGTGGTTTAACTGGTGTACTTATGGCTGTTCCACCTGCGGACTTCCTTGTACACAACTCATTATTCTTGATCGCTCACTTCCATAACGTAATTATCGGTGGTGTGGTGTTTGGTATGTTTGCCGGCATCATCTTCTACTGGCCGAAAATGTTTGGTTGGAAGCTCAATGAAGCATGGGGTAAAGCTGCGTTCTGGTTCTGGTTCATCGGTTTCTATTTTGCATTCATGCCACTTTATATCCTTGGTTTCATGGGTATGACGCGTCGTTTGAATACATATGACAACCCTGAGTGGGATCCATACTTGGCAATTGCATTGTTTGGTGCTGTTCTTATCGCGATCGGTATTGCATGTTTCTTAATGCAAATCATCGTTGGTTTCTTACAACGTAAGGACAACATGGACCATACAGGCGATCCATGGGATAGCCGTACCCTTGAATGGGCAACGTCATCTCCTGCTCCGTTCTATAACTTTGCGCATGAACCAGATGCTAGCGGTGTAGACCGTTTCTGGACTGACAAAGAAAATGGTGTAGCATACGCACGTAATACTAAATATGAAGACATCCACATGCCGACTGATCGTGCTGCTGGTTTTGTCATTGCAATGTTCATTACAATTCTTGGCTTTGCACTCATCTGGCATATTTGGTGGCTCGTTGTTGTTTCATTCGTTTCAGCTGTTGTTAGCTTGATCGTAAGCTCATTCACTAAGAATGTTGATTACTACGTTCCTGCTGCTGAAGTTGAGCGTATTGAAAACGAACGCTATGCTTTACTTGAAAAACACTTGAAGAAGGACTAAGGAAATGGCTGAAGTACTTCATCACGACAACCACGGCCACGATGGTCATCATGAACATGATGATACAGACTTAACGGTCTTTGGTTTCTGGACATACTTGATGAGTGACTTGATTCTTTTCGGATCACTCTTCATTGCGTTCGCTGTATTAAGCAGTCATATTCCACCAGGAACTCCAAGTGCATATGACCTGTTCCATGACTCATTAGGCTTCGTGTTAACTGAAACATTTGCCTTATTGATTTCATCGGTAACATTTGGTTTTGCTGTACTTGCATCTTATAAAAAGAATGTAAATCAAGTGATCACTTGGTTATTTGTTACATTCCTTTTTGGTGCATCGTTCATTGGTATGGAAATCTATGAGTTCCATCACCTTGTACACGAAGGCCATGGTCCAACTCACAGTGCATTCTTATCTGCATTCTTTACTTTGGTTGGTACACACGGTATCCACGTAACTTCAGGTTTAGTGTGGATGTTGGTATTAATCTACCAAATCAAAAAGAATGGTTTGACCTTACCGAATACACGTCGTCTTGCTTGCTTAAGCTTGTTCTGGCACTTCCTTGACATCGTTTGGATCTGTGTATTCAGCGTCGTTTACTTACTGGGAGTTCTCTAATGAGTAGTCATGACCATAATGCTGCAGGCGCGTCACACGGTAACTTTAAACAATACACGATTGGATTTATCCTTTCTGTCATCCTCACCATCATCCCTTTCGGGATGGTGATGGCTGGCGGTTTTAGTCGTGGCATTTTAGTTACAGTAATTGCAATTACTGCTGTTGCTCAGGTACTTGTACAACTTGTGTATTTCTTGCACATGAACACATCATCTGACCAACGTTGGAACCTTATTGCATTTATCTACACAATTTTATGTATCGCTGTACTCTTAGTCGGCTCTGTGTGGATTATGAATTACCTACACTACAACATGATGATCTAAACTGATTGTCATGTGGAAAAAGTACTTATTCCTGACTAAACCAGGAATTCTCTTCGGTAATTTCATTACCACCTTGGGCGGCTTCTTCTTAGCCGCCCAAGGCTCTATAGACTGCCTCTTATTATTACTTACCCTTCTCGGAACAACTTTAGTGGTTGCTTCTGGCTGTGTAGTCAATAACGTAATTGATCAAGACATCGATCAAAAAATGCAACGCACCATGAACCGCGCGCTTGTGACAAAGACCATTTCCCCTACTGTTGCCATGTGTTATGCATTGGTTTTAGGTGTGATTGGCTTTAGCATGCTCTGGTTCTATGTCAATGCTTATGCATTCTTGTTTGCTGTGATTGGTTTCGTGGTCTATGTCGGTTTTTATAGTTTGTGGAGCAAACGCACCACAATCCATCAAACCGTGATTGGTAGTATTTCTGGAGCGAGTCCACCTGTTATTGGTTATGTGGCTGTAAGTCATCAGTTCGATATGGCGGCGCTATTGATCTTTGTTGCATATGCTTTATGGCAAATGCCACATTCATGGGCGATCGCAATTTATCGTTTTGACGACTACAAAAATGCAGGCGTTCCTATTTTACCTGTAGCCCGTTCAATCCTTAGAACAAAAATTGAATCACTGATTTATGTGGTTTTATTTACTCTAGCGATGAATGCTTTATATGTATATGGATACACCAATATCGTGTTCTTGGTCATCTGCAACATACTTTGCATTTACTGGTTCTACATTGCTATTTTAGGATTCAAGGCCAAAGATGATCAACTTTGGGCCAAACGCTTTTTCCTTTTCTCAGTAATCCTCATTACTGTTATCAGTTTAAGCTTTAGCTTCACCTTTAAAAGCCCTGCACCATTCTTCCCTATTTTTTAAAAAGATAGAGCATTCTCTATCTTTTTATGCTCTCCCAATTTTTATCATTTCGTGCAATAAAAACATTTAGTTCTTTATTGCCTAAATGAAACATCATAGATAGATCTTCAAACCAGTTTTGCTTCTATAAAAATAAGATTAACTTTTACCACTCCCATCTAACCAAAAAATGCACTATCTTGCTCAAAACGTCTAAAGAATTGATCGATATTATGTGAGTATTTCTGATCTAATTTCTGCCATAAAGACTGAGGCAAGGGTAAAAACTCTAATGTATCCGAACCATCAGAAATCACACAAAAACGGATTTCATAATCTGGCTGCAAAATCTGATTGAGTGCTTTTAAGGTGGTATCTCGATCTGCACCCTCACCTTGATAAGGAATGATCAAAGCCTGATCTCGATAATAAAGGGTAATCATAAACCCTTGTGGATTATCTGCATTTTGTGTCTCTGTACCTAAACTTCCCGTTTGCAAAATATTTTCACAATATTCAACAATCGCTTCATCCTCCTCACGCCAATCGACGATCATTAAGATTTGGTAAATATCACCATCATATTGCTCAAAAACTTCCGAATATGCCTCCTCTGTATTCGACTGCAAAATCGATTCAATTAAAGTAACAGTCTTTATAAATTGTGGTTCCATTGTTATTTCCCTTTTTTATTTTAAAAATACAATCCAAAGACTATGGCAAATTTGCTTTATAGCGTCAATTTGCATATAATCCCCGCTTCGCAATTTGCGACATAGCTTTTAAAGCTATGACTCCTTGCTTCTAATTTTTTTAATTAGGGGCTGCTTAAACCGTAAGGAGCTGACAATGCGTCACTACGAAATCGTACTATTGGTACATCCAGACCAAAGCGATCAAGTTGTAGGTATGGTTGAACGCTATATCTCTCAGATCAAAGAAGCTGAAGGTCAAATTCACCGTTTAGAAGATTGGGGCCGCCGCCAATTGGCTTACCCGATTAACAAAATTCACA
Organism: Acinetobacter sp. Tr-809; assembly: GCF_011753255.1. Lineage (NCBI taxonomy): Bacteria > Pseudomonadati > Pseudomonadota > Gammaproteobacteria > Moraxellales > Moraxellaceae > Acinetobacter > Acinetobacter sp. Tr-809. Next base: position 655,239 of record NZ_VWVZ01000002.1, on the reverse strand, counting down.
AAGCACACTACATTCTTATGAATGTTGAATGTGGTCAAACGACTCTTGATGAATTAGAAGAATTGTTCCGTTATAACGATGCAATTATTCGTAACATCATCATCCGTCGTGAAAACGCAATCACTGAAGAATCTTTACTTGCTAAGAGTGCTGAAGAAAAACGTGCGCGTAAAGCTCAACGTGAAGAAGCACAACAAGCAATTCAAGAAGCTGAATAAGGAGAACATCAATGGCACGTTTTTACCGTCGTCGCAAGTTCTGCCGCTTTACAGCTGAGAATGTTGCGTACATCGACTACAAAGATATCGACACATTAAAACAGTACATCACTGAAAACGGCAAGATTGTTCCTAGCCGTATTACAGGTACTAAAGCTCGTTATCAACGTCAATTAGCGTTAGCTATTAAACAAGCTCGCTATTTGTCTTTGATTCCGTACACTGACAACCATAAGTAAGTGAGGTGAGCTGTGGACGTTATCTTATTACAACGCATTAAAAACCTTGGTAAATTAGGCGACAAAGTATCAGTTAAAGCTGGTTACGGTCGTAACTTCTTGATCCCTCAAGGTAAAGCTGTAGCTGCAACAGAAGCAAACACTGCTGCTTTTGAAGCTCGTCGTGCTGAACTTGAGAAGCAAGAAGCTGAAGTATTAGCTGCTGCAAACGCACGTGCTGAACAATTGAACGAAGTTAACATCGTGATCACTGCTAAAGCTGGTGACGAAGGTAAACTCTTCGGTTCAATCGGTACTCGTGACATCGCTGATGCTTTAACTAATGCTGGTCTTGTTGTAGACCGTGCAGAAGTTCGTTTACCAAACGGTGCGCTTCGTCACACTGGTGAATTCAACATCGCAATCCAATTGCACCATGATGTTGTTGCTGAAGTTCTCGTTACTATCGTATCTGAGTAATTTCTGCAAAAAAAAGAGCATGTTTTACATGCTCTTTTTTTATGTCTATTATTTTGTTTTCTTAAATCACTCTATTTATTGAAAATGCAGTTAATGCATCTCTAATAAATATTTCACATAATTCACTGCACTCTGATTGATTTCATTCCCAGTAGGTTGAATCTCCCCTTCTTCCGGATTGGTATCCATTCCATAAAAAGCATACATTGGTTGGTAATCCGCCTTTACATAACGGGCTGTCAATTCAAATGGTAAACACAATTCTTTTAAACTAAATTGATATCGTCCATCAGTTGAATAGTCTTTCTCTTTGATCCCCGCTGAGACCGCAAGCGTTATTTTCTTGTCTTTTAATTGATGACCTGCGGAGCCATAAGCCCAACCATAGGTCAGTACATCATCCAACCATTGTTTTAATAATGGTGGGCAATTAAACCAATAAATCGGAAATTGAAAGACCAAATTTTGATGTGCTTCAACCAATGCTTGTTCTCTTGCCACATCAATATGACCGTCGGGATAATTTTGATAAAGTTCATGGATGGTGAATTCATCTGGATATTGAGCTAATTCCTCGATCCAGCGTTTGTTAATAACAGAATTATGAATATCAGGATGAGCAATAATCACGAGCGTTTTTTTCATTTCAAATCATCCCATCAGACATTTAAGTCGTTCAGTAATCGGCATGGAATTGATTATAAAAGTATGCTTTCAAGAATATAAGTACGGTCATTATGGTTATATACTAGACTAAAAGTTAGCGTTAGAAGAATACTATGGAAATTTGTGCACCACCCCATATTGACTTAGAACAAACAGATTTTGGATATACACTTTCCCTGATCAATGGAAAATATAAAATGATTATCATGTATTGGCTTTATCAACATAAATCCATCATGCGATTCAATGAATTAAAACGTTCAATCGGTAACATCTCATTCAAAACCTTAAGCTTAACCTTGAAAGAAATGGAAAAAGATCAGCTAATTATTCGCAAGGAATATCCACAAATCCCACCCAAAGTCGAATACAGTTTATCTGAACGAGGGCTATCATTAATTCCACTTTTAGACATGATGTGCCAATGGGGTGCATCCAATCGGCTCTAGCATTCAAACCACACTTTTTCGCCACTTACACAATTTTCACTGAATTAAATTGTCCCGATGACCTCCATTTGGATTAAGATAGTCATTCGGTTTGGTTTCATCTTTTTATTAGGTCTTGTTATGTCACAGGCGAATGCCAATTTTACAAAAAATTCTCCAAATACAGAGAGTAAAGTGAGTGACTCAGGTCAACTAAAAGAATTTCGCACTCCACCGCATAACCTTGCAATTGAGCAAGCGGTATTGGCAGCGTTAATGACGGTTGCAGAATCATTTGAACAAGTCAGTGACTTACTCAAAGAAAATGATTTTTATGCGACACGTCACAAATATATTTATCGTGCCATCGAAAAACTGGCACAGGAAAACTCACCGTATGATGCTGTTTTGGTCAATGACTGGTTGCTCAAACAAAACCTGTTAGATGCAATTGGTGGTGAAGAATATCTGATGCAATTGATGGCAGACTCTCCATCAAGCTTCTACAACCTTGAAATTTATGCAAATAAAATCAAGGAGTTCTCAACTCTGCGTAACATGATCAAAATCAGCAGTGATATTTTACAAAATGCTTATGACACCAAAGGGCGTCCAGTCAGCGAAATTCTTGATTTAGCAGAAACCAGTATTTTCTCTTTGGCAGAACAGCACAATAACAATAAAAAAGATTCAGGTCCTAAATCAATCAGCTCAGTGACTGCAGATGTGATTACCAAGCTAGATGAGCTGTCTAAATTAGATGGCAACATTACTGGTTTAACCACAGGCTTCTTAGAGCTTGATAATAAAACATCAGGGATGCAAGCCGGAGATTTGATTATTGTTGCAGCACGTCCATCGATGGGTAAAACTACGTTCGCTATGAACTTGGTTGAAAGTGTACTGCAATATAACCGCTTACCTGCTCTCGTATTCTCGATGGAGATGCCAGCAGACTCGATTGCGATGCGTTTGATCTCAGCAATGGGTAAAGTCCATCAGGGGCATTTACGTTCAGGTAATCTGGATGCCGATGAATGGACCAAAGTCACTGGGACCATTCTTCAGCTACAAGAAATGCATCTTTATATCGATGATTCATCTGCCCTGCCACCAACCGAACTTCGTGCACGTGCACGTCGTGTGGCTAAAATGCATGATGGTAAAATCGGCTGTATCATGGTCGACTACTTACAGCTGATGAAAGTCCCGGGCATGGGTGATAACCGTGTTGGCGAGATCTCGGAAATTTCGCGAAGCTTGAAAGCTTTGGCCAAAGAAATGCAATGTCCTGTAATTGCACTGTCTCAGTTGAACCGTAGTTTGGAGAACCGACCAAACAAACGGCCTGTAATGTCAGACTTGCGTGAATCGGGTGCGATCGAGCAGGATGCCGACTTGATCATGTTCATTTACCGTGATGAAGTCTATAACAAAGAATCTAAAGAAGCAGGTACTGCTGAGATTATCATCGGTAAACAGCGTAACGGTCCAATTGGTAGCGTTCGTCTTGCCTTCGAAGGCCAATACACCCGTTTTAGCAACCTCTCGCCTGAGTTCTATGCTCAATATGAGGATGAGGAATAAACCCTTCGCGATCCAAATTGCATTATCTCGTTTCCTAGTCGACCCAAAGGAGAAATCAGGGTGCGCCAAGCAACAGTTTATATTGACAGTGCAGCACTGCAATATAATTTAAACCGTGTTAAACAACTTGCTCCACATTCAAAAATCGTCAGTATGGTCAAAGCCAATGCCTATGGACATGGAGTTAAAAACTGTTTAGCCGCCCTTGAGGCCACGGACGCTTTTGGTGTCGCCTGCTTGGAAGAAGCTTTGGAGATCAGGCAACTGGGATACACGCAGCCGATTACGCTCATTGAAGGCGTGTTTTCTGAAGAGGAGATGCAACAGGTTATCGAACAGAAACTTGAATGTATCGTTCATCACAGCCAACAAGTCGAATGGTTGATTCAACATAAAGCTGCTTATAATGCGTTGGGCTTAAAGGTTTGGGTCAAACTAAATAGCGGCATGAATCGTTTAGGTTTTAAAGTCAATGAAATCATCGATATCATTCAACGCTTAAAAGCAGAAGGTTTTACCTGTGTACTTGCCATGCATTTTGCCAATGCTGATGTTGACCACCCTTTAAATGAGCAACAAAAGCAGCAATTCTTACAAGTCAAACAAGCCTGTGAACCAATCTTGGTGTCTTGCTGTAATTCTGCTGCAATTTATAAATACCCTGAATTGCATTTTGATTTTGTTCGTCCAGGTATCATGCTTTACGGTGCATCCCCATTTGCTGATAAAAATGTACATGAGCTCGATCTAAAGCCTGTCATGACCTTTAGTGCCGAAATCATCGCACTCAATCAGATTCAACAAGGTGAATTTGTCGGTTACGGTTCGACCTACTCAGCGTCATGTGCATCACAAATTGCTATTGTTTCAATTGGCTATGGCGATGGTTATCCACGTGCTTTTGTGAAGCAAAATTTTGTTGCCATTGATCAACAACTCGTTCCTGTAGTCGGTCGTGTCAGCATGGACATGATTGCCATTGATATCAGTCATGTTAAAGCTGAAATCGGCACAAAAGTCGAACTTTGGGGTCAACATCGTTTAGTGGATGAGGTCGCGGCTGCCAATGGAACGATTGGCTATGAACTACTTTGCCGCCTGACCCAACGCCCTGTGCGACAACTAGGTAACTAAACAATACTTGATCAACTTTTAGGTTTTATCTCTAATACAGTTTTAACAATTTAAGCCTCACATGTTAAAACTGATTTATGATAATCCGCTGTATAAAATGCCGATCCAGCAATTCGTGCTCTTTGTGATCCGAATTTCGATCGGTATTTTTTTCTTTACTACAGGCTTCAATAAACTTTTCGTTGAAAAAAATAAACTGATTATGCTGGAAACAATCATCGATGCAGGCATTCCATTTCCAGCAATCATGAGTACTTTTGTTTCAGCGACTGAAATGTTGGCAGGTTTATTTCTGATTTTGGGGTTATTTACTCAGATCAGCAGTATTTTCTTGTTTATGATTTGCCTGACAGCACTATACACAGTCGGAATTCATACGATTCCAAATGGCTTAGATCCGATTAGCTGGCTCAGTTGGTTCTTTTATGTGCATGATCTGCTGTACATGTTTATTCTAGCCATCCTTATCACATCTCGACCAAGTATGTTGTCGTTAGATCGCATTCTCAGCAAAAATATAGCAACAGCTTAGTTACGTCCCCCTAAAGCATCCATATATTCGCTTATGGGGGGGGCTAAGACAGGCTATAAACCATAATCTGTTGTTGGCTTTGGTAATTCTTGTAAACCACGGCGCAGCGTCTCGGACCACTGCCGACTAATCTGCGTAAAATACGGGTCATCCTCACCAATACGTTTACCTTCAGGAATTGTAAAACTGTCTTTATGGTAAACCAACGCATCTAAAGGTAAACCCACTGAAACATTAGAACGTAAAGTCGAATCAAAAGAAATCAATGAGCAACGTAATGCATCATCTAGCGGCGTGTCGTAGTGTAAAGCACGATCTAAAATAGGTTTACCGTACTTACTTTCACCAATTTGAAAATACGGCGTATCGGTGGTTGCACAAATAAAGTTCCCTTGTGGGTAAACATTATAAAGCTGCATTTCTTCGCCTTTAATCTGACCGCCAACCAAAATACTACATGAATAATTCATCTGTTCTTGAGTATCACTGGTAATGTCTTCAAGCACTTTACGTAAAGTTTTTCCAACCAACTCAGCCACTTCAAACATGGTATTGGCACTATACAAATTCGGCTCTTGGTGCAAAGCCAAAGCATTCTGCAAATGCCCAATTACGGCTTGAGTCGTCGCCAAATTACCCGCTGTTTGCAAAGCAATAAAACGTTCACCGTCAACACCAAAGGTATGCAACTTACGAAATACAGAAATATGATCGACCCCTGCATTGGTTCGGGTATCACTAATCAATACCAAACCCTGCTCTAATCTTAATGCGCAACAATAGGTCATCTTTCTCTCTTTACATTCAACATGCCAAAACCTGCACCACAGACATCATACTTTCCACCCCACCTTGCTCACGAATACCTCGAACAGGTGCTACATCTAAATAATCACGTCCAACTGCAACGTATATATGATTTTGGGGTGTAAATATCTGGTTACTTACATCGAAACAATACCACTCATTATCCACAAAAACCTCTGCCCATGCATGACTGGCGAGGTGTGGCTGATTTTCATCGTAGATATAGCCCGAAACGTAACGTGCTGGTAATTGTAACGCACGGCACATGGCAATTAATATATGTGCGTGGTCTTGGCAAACCCCCTGACCCGCATAAAAAGCATCAATAGCTGAGGTCGTAACCGAGGTACTTTCGGGCTGATATGGGACTTGCTGTAAGATTTTTTCAGATAAAACAATTAAATGTTGACGATCTTTTACCGTAACAATTGAATGTGCAAAATCTGTCATGGTCAGGTCACAACAGGTCATTGCTGTACGTTGTAAAAACAGCAATGATGAAACATCGGTTTCAACATAGCCTAACTCCGTCGCATGCAAATCCACCACACCTTGCGCCATGATAGTCAGATAACGATAATCATGGCGTTGTGTTGCGGTAATCCATAAATTGTTAAATGCATCACGCTGACACGAATACTGCCCTGGTACACTGATATGCCAATTCTCAACACTCTGATGCCGTGAACTTTGCGGCATCATTTTGATGGATTGAACACTGTTCCGTGCAAGTTCGGTATAGCGATAATGCGTTTGGTGATTCACCATGAGTTTCATGAGGATGCCTCAAATTGATTTTCCAATTTATAGGTAAATGCATAAAACTGATTTAAATAAGGCTGATCTTTCAAGTCTTCCCAACATGGTTGCAAATCCTGCCATCCCATTTGAAATAACCGCTCAATGGTTGGATCAATCGCATCGAACACCGCATGTGTATTGTGTTGAAACCTAAAATAGGTATCTATTTTCTCAACGCATTGCCCAATATGAAAAAATAGAAAAATATCTTCTTGCTCTGTTTTTAAAATATTGCAACAGCTTTGTACCACTTCTTGAATCGCGAGCCCGTCTACTACCACATTTTTGATCAAAAAATTGAGCTCAGCATAGGCCTGCGCTGTTAATACCCCCCTAAGCTCCTGAATATTGTCCCGCGCAATCTCAAGCTGACTCAATAAAGAATAAGGCTGCTGCCGATCTAACATAAATTGATTCAAGTTCTCTGCATCATCAATGTGTAAACAAAGTGCCTGTGCAAATTTTGATGCTTGCTGATCATCTACAAAAGGTAAATGTCCAGCCACATAACCAATCCGAAATAGATAACGTCCTAACCAATAAATATGTTGAGCGCTCGAGCTAAGTAAAAGCATAAATCTCCTCCCTTTTTTTAGTATAAATCTCACAGCCCTCGTTGTTATCATCATTCAGGCTGTGGATTATCGTTTAGGAACGTAAAGTCTCAACCACCCATGTATCTTTAATTCCACCACCTTGAGAAGAGTTCACCACTAAAGAACCTGCTTGCATGGCAACACGTGTTAAGCCACCCGGCACAATTTCAGTGCGATAAGGTGAGCTGAGTACAAAAGGTCTTAAATCAATATGTCGCTCAGCAACCCCTTCCGCAGTCATGGTCGGAGCGACGGAAAGTGCCAAAGTCGGTTGTGCAATATATAAATGTGGCGTCTCAATCAGTTTCTGTCTGAAACAATCAATCTGTTGTTGATCTGCTTGAGGACCAATCAACATGCCATAACCACCTGAGCCTTGTGCTTCTTTCACCACTAATTTTTCTAAATTACTAAGCACATAATCCAGCTGTTCCGCTTCTCGACACTGATAAGTTGGCACATTATTCAAAATAGGTGCTTCACCTAAATAAAACTGAATCATCTGATCGACATAAGGATAAATCGACTTGTCATCTGCTACACCTGTGCCAGGTGCATTGGCAATCACAACATTGTGCTGTAAATATGCAGACATCAGTCCAGGTACACCCAGCGTGCTGTCAGGTCTAAAACTGAGTGGATCTAAGAATTCATCATCAACACGGCGATAGATGACGTCTACCTGCTGGCGGCCACGAATAGTTTTGACGAAAACCTTATCATCTTCTACATACAAATCTCGGCTGGTCACCAGTGGCACATCCATTTCACGCGCTAAAAATGAATGTTCATAATAAGCACTGTTAAAGCGCCCAGGTGTAAGCACCACAATTAATGGCTGATCAACATAAGCATTTTCTTCGAGAATTGCTCTTAACAGACTTGGATATTGCTCAATCCCCTGTAAATTATTACTGCTACACAGATCTGGCATCAATTTCTGGCTGATTTTTCGGCTTTCCAGCATATAAGATACGCCTGAAGGGGTTCGCAGGTTATCTTCCAACACAAAGAAATCGCCTTGCCCGTCACGGATGATATCAATACCACTAATTTGCGAATAAACCTTGCCTTTCAACTGGTGCTTTAACATATGCGGTTGGAACGCTTCGTGTGCAATCACTTGTTCTGCAGGAATCAAACCTTCTTTTAAAATATGCTGTCCATGATAAATATCATCTAGAAATAAATTTAATGCTTTGACTCGTTGTGCGCAGCCCGCTGCGATCTTTTCCCATTGCTTCTTTTCAATCACACGCGGTATCAAATCGTAAGGAATGGTACGCTCAGCACCCTCCTGATCACCGTAAACATTAAAAGTAATGCCTTGATAAAGGAAATGCTGTTTTGCTTGTACTTCTAGTGTTTTTAAATCATCAAGACTACGAATACTCAACCATTGTTCAATTTTTTTGGACGCTTCACCGTTAAAGCTTTTGTCATCTAACATTTCATTGAAAAATTGTGATTTAAGTTGCTCAAATAAATTGGTGGTCACATTGAGCTGTGAAATAAATGTAGAGGTATCAACGGACGCCACTGGATTGGGTTCTGGTGCATAATAATCTGTGCTGATATGTAGGTTGTGTTCTTGTTCTGACATAGAAACCTCGTCTCATCATTTATTTATATCTAAAGGAAGCAATTTCAATGCCACTTATACAAAATGATCAATTTTCAACCAGACTTAGAATATTTAAGCAAAACTAGGGGCATTTCAGTCGTAAATACGTAATCTAGATAGGATGGACTTGATAATTAAGTATAGTTTTTTTATTGTGTCTGCTTTAGACCATTGAATTACGTATTTCGCTTATGTCATCCATACAAGAAAAAGAAACATCCAATAGCCTTTATCGCCAATGGCAAATCTTATCCCACCTTTCGACTGGGAAATGGATGGGCACCCGCGAATTACAAGAAATATTAGAACGTGAAGGTATTGATATCAGTCTGCGTACCATTCAGCGTGATTTAAACCAAATTGCTCAGCGCTTCCCAATCGAGAGCAATAAGACCGTACCGCAAGGCTGGCGTTGGCGTTCAGATGCACCTATTCAAAGTTTGCCCCACATGACCAGCTCGCAAGCAGTTACGTTTATGATGGTCGAAGAGCATTTACGTCACTTGCTTCCACCAAGTTTATTAGAAGAAATGACACCTTGGTTTGATCTGGCCAAACGGAGCCTATCGACACAGAATAACGTTCGACAGTGGATTAATCGCGTCCGTATCGTGCCAGCGACACAACCATTGATTCCACCTATCGTCGACAAACATGCGCAACAAGCGATTTATGAAGGTTTATTACAAGACAAACAGATCGAATGTATTTATCGCGCCCGCACCCATCAGGGTGAAGATAAGACCTACATCCTCAATCCACTGGCTTTGGTTCAAAAAGGTGCAGTGATTTATTTAATCTGTACCCGAAACGATAAAACTGAAGTACAAACCTTCGCATTGCACCGCTTTAAAGCAGCAACCGTATTAGAAAGTCGTGCTTTGCACCCTGTGAACTTTGAAATTGATAATTATATCGAGTCTGGTGCTTTGGGCTTCCGTGTTGACTACAGCAAGCCAACCGAACAAGTTCATTTAAAACTCACCATGACCGAGAGTACAGCCAAGAGTTTCTACGAAAGCCAGCTAAGTAAAGATCAAATCATTCAACATCTAGAAGAGAATATTGTCGAAGTCTCTGCAACAGTCCCATTCACCTCTCAACTGGTGTGGTGGCTCAGAAGTTTTGGTAAAAAAATGCTGAATATTAAACCCGCTGCCGTTTATAACGCTGTGAAAGAGATTGAAGAGCAAACCGAATAAAAAAGAGAACCTTTCGGTTCTCTTCGATTTTTTATAAATCTTATTATCCAACACTCAGTATTATTTTTATTGTTTAAATGTTCAAACCAACCTCTCTCCCCGCCTTGATCAAAATTGGTTTGTACCCTTTTAAGCGCTTTGATTTAAATTAACATCGGCACGCTAATTCATAGCCATTGTAGCGGATTCTCTTTTTAGTCATGGTTAAACCCTCTTTGTCTGAACGTAGAATCACTATAACGAGGATTTTTTAGACTGTGAAATAACAAAGATTGGAATCAAAATCTAATTTTTTGCTATCGCTGATCTTTGAGTCAAGATCAACTTATCCATCTTCTTTATCAGATAATAAAACTTCGAAGCGATGTAGATGCGTAAAACGCCCAGCCTGTATTTGATATTGATCAATCTGAGGCACTAATCGTTGGAAATGCTCTGACTGTACATGTAAATCCAGTGCTTCACGATCAACCCATTCTTCAATAAAAACAAAATGCCCTTTCTGTTTATGGTCATGATAAAGATCATAGGCAATACATCCGACTTCAGCTTTGGTTTTCTCTACCAGCTCTTGATAAAGCGCTAACACCTCATCAATTTTCTCTGGCTGGATATAGTCTTCAGCAATCAGTTTTAAAGTCATTTAACCTGCTTCTCCCTAAATATTTCCCATAAAAAAAGCTCTCAAATTCATGAGAGCTTTTTTGTCATCGATTCAGCTTATGCTGAAAATGGATGACGTAATACGATTGTTTCTGCACGGTCAGGACCTGTTGAAACGATATCAATTGGGCAACCAATTAAAGTTTCAATACGACGTACATATGCCAATGCATTTGCAGGAAGTTGGTCAATTTGAGTCAAACCAACAGTAGACTCACTCCAACCCGGCATCGTTTCATAGATTGGTTTCAAGCTTTCGAATGAAATCGCATCAGATGAGCCCGCACAGCCAGAATCTACATCTTCATAACCTACACAGATTTTTACTTCTTCTAAACCATCTAATACATCAAGTTTAGTTAAGCAAATACCAGATAATGAGTTCACGTCAACCGAACGACGTAAAATCTCAGCATCGAACCAACCACAACGACGTTGACGGCCAGTCGACGCACCAAACTCATGGCCCACTGTACCTAAGTGACGACCAATTGCATCACCAGTATCTGTTGCTGCATCATAATGCAACTCAGTTGGGAATGGACCTGCACCTACACGTGTTGTATATGCTTTGGTAATACCCAATACATAGTCTAAATGCAATGGACCCATACCTGAACCAGAGCTTACGCCACCAGCAGTTGTATTTGAGCTTGTTACAAATGGATAGGTACCATGGTCGATGTCAAGTAATGAACCTTGCGCACCTTCGAACATGATTGCCTTACCTTCTTTGCGGTAATTATGTAATACAGTCGTTACATCAATCACTAATGGAGCAAGAACTTCGCGCCATGCATCACAAAGTGCAAGCACATCTTCAAACTTAACTTCTTCAACGCCATAGAATTGAGTAAGCTGGAAGTTATGCAGCTCAAGCATTTCCTTGAGTTTTTCCTCAAGCAAAGCACCACCACGAATCAAATCTGCTACGCGTACAGCACGACGTGCAACTTTGTCTTCGTAAGCTGGGCCAATACCGCGACCAGTTGTACCAATTTTCGCGTTACCACGTTTTTTCTCACGTGCTTGGTCAAGCGCAATGTGGTTTGGCAAAATAAGTGGGCAGTTTGGAGAAATACGTAAACGCTCTTTAACAGGTACGCCTTCTTGTTCCAAAATCGCCATTTCTTTAATCAAGGCTTCAGGAGAAAGAACAACACCATTCCCGATTAAGCACAATACGTTTTCACGTAAAATACCTGATGGAATGAGGTGTAATACAGTCTTCTTACCACCTACCACAAGCGTATGACCTGCGTTGTGTCCGCCTTGGTAGCGAACTACCGCAGCCGCTTGATCTGTGAGCAGGTCGACGATTTTACCTTTGCCTTCGTCGCCCCATTGGGTACCAAGTACCACAACATTTTTGCCCATAATAGCCTCATTACATCATGCTGTTAAAATTGGAAACCAAGTCTTAAAAACTTGGCAATTAAATTTTTTCAATCACCCACTGCCCGTTTTGAGACACCAACTGATGGGTCGCATAAGGCACTGAGCTTAAATCATCATTACCCAACAACTGCACCACACGTGAACCTTTGCCACGTACATCTGCGATTGCATTTAATAAATCTTGATCGTTGCCTTTCGGTGCAACCACTGTTTCAATTTCTACAAACTGTGTCGCGCCTAAAGCATATAAGTCACAACTAAATCCAGTTGCTGGACGCGCACGTCCAAAATGCTCACCAATACCATCATAACGACCACCTTGAGCCAGTGGTGCGGCACGATTCGGTGCGTAAATGGCATACATCAAACCTGTATGATAGTGATAACTACGCAACTCGACCACGTCGATGCCAATATTCAGGCCAGACCAACGTGATTGGATTTTCGCCAATGTAGATTTCAATGCATCTAAAGCATTTTTAAAATCCGCATCATTTAAAATATCTTGGCTTAAATGCGTTTCTAGTGCATCAAGGTCGCTTGCATAACGCCCTAAAGCATAAAAGTCCGCACCCATCGCTAAATCTTGCGTGAATTCTTCTAACTCTGGGAAAGCTTTACGCTGATATAAGTCAGAAAGTTCACTTTCGGTATTTTTATTTAAGCCAGCGCGTTTAACCAGACTACGGAATAAACCAACATGACCTAAATCTAAATGAGCGCCCTCTAAAGTATGAGTATGCTCAATTAACGCCAACATAACGTTGATCATTTCAACATCTGCTTCGATGCTGTCATGACCATACAACTCTGCACCTAACTGTAAAGGCGCACGAGTTGCATTAAAATTCTGTGGTTTGGTATGCAAGACTGAACCTGCATAGCAATAGCGTGCGACACCTTCAATTGGTCGAACATGAGCATCTATACGCGCAACTTGCGGCGTCATATCCGCACGCACACCGAGTAAACGGCCAGAAAGTTGATCAATAACTTTGAAAGTAACTAAATCTAAATCTTGATTAGATTCTGAAAGTAGAGAGAGCGATTCGATGTATTCAATAAATGGCGTATACACCAATTGATAACCTCGAACTGCGAGGAAATCTAAAGCTTCTCGACGCAAGGTTTCAACAACTTGCGCTTGTTCTGGCAATACATCTGCTACCCCGTCAGGGAGCAACCATGTCTCTGAAATGGCCATGTTCCAAACCTAAAATCTGTTCAATGTGGAAGCATCCACACAAAAAGCAACCACATAAAAAAATCGGGTGAATGCCCGATTCAGCGTAGTGTAGCACGAAGATTTCTGTGATGCACCTTCGAATTTGAATAATTCTTTCGGATTTAAGAACCAACTGACTCAATCAAATAGGAAAAATTAACGAGTATATTCAATAGATTGAAACTACTCATTACTCGTATATACCCATGTTCTTACTTCAAAGAACTGCGCAACATCTGAACTATCGCCCTGCTTGCAATTGATCAAGTTTGATTTTTTATAGCATTGATTGCCTGGGCGTTACATGTAAGACTCCGGTTCCGAAATTACGAGCCTTTTAAGCAGCGATTATCCGAAATAAATGAAACGCCTGAAGGTCTTGTGCTTAGCCTTTATTAAAAAAACACACATTCCATTTTTTGATTTCTTTCACCTGAACTCAGGGCTAAAGACTCCCATTCAGGTATAAACACAAAATCGTGCCTAGCATATAAACAGACTGCTCGCTCATTTCTTGGAGATACGCTTAATACAATCCTAGAATGACCTTTAGAAATTGCTAAATTCTTAATTGCAGAAATCAGAAGATCGGCTATACCACGACCACGAAACATAGGGTTAACCCACATCGCGATCACATTAAATTCATGTACAGCGTTTTGAGTTGCGCCAATAATCCCAATTGCCCGATTCCCTTTAATTGCTAAAATATATTGATTTTGAAAATTTTGTGAGGCGCGGTCACGCCATTCAGACTCACTATATTTCTCCGCAGTGGCATAATTAACAGCGAAAACGTCTGGACTATCAAGCAGCGACTCTAAACGAACGGTTTTAAGGATTTTCCAATCCTCCTCGGTGATGAGACGAACCACCAATTCATCAAATTCTGGGCTCATTCAATACCTCGAACTTATCGTGAATCTGATTTTTTATAAAAGATTCTCAGAAATTAACTTAATATTTATTAAGTTCCTTTTCCGCCCTTTACTACAACTTCTAGCAAATTTACCATTTCAACATTTTGCTTTTCTAAAGCAGCGATATTTGCCACAGTCCGATCCAAAACTTCTTGTTGTACATGCATCTTCTTGGCAAGATCTTGCATGATTTCTAAACTCTTTTTCAGATGTAATTCTAGATGCACAACTTTTTCTTCAAGTTGCAAAACTTGAACATCTTGGTTTTGTACGTCTACATTTTTAAACTGAAACCAGAATAAAAAAACAACCGCCACCAATAAAACGATGAGAAAACCCCAAATCACTATCAATGTCATTCGCTGCTCCAAATTATTTTTTATATTTTATTAAAAAATTAATCACAAAAAGATTCGCACAAATCCAGTAAACGATTTGCATATCCCCATTCATTATCATACCACGCAAAAACTTTTGCTTGATGCCCCACTACCATGGTTTGAGTTAAATCTACAATGAGCGAATAAGGTGAATGATTAAAGTCACTTGAAACAAGGTCTTCATCTGTCACTTGCATGATTTGCGCATAATCGTACTGAGCTGCCTTCGTTAATACTTCATTGACTTTATGTACAGTAATTGGTGAATGCGAGACAAAAGTAAGATCAATTGCTGCAACATTTATGGTTGGTACGCGAATCGAATAACCATCAATACGATCTTCCATTTTTGGCATGACTTGTTTTAACGCACCCAAGGCACTCGATGTGGTTGGAATAATATTTTGACCTGATGCACGTGCACGACGTAAATCCCGATGCGCATGATCCAAAACCGATTGATCTGCTGTAACCGCATGGATTTCCGTCATTAATGCAGTATCAATACCAAAAGCATCATCAATAATTTTAACCAACGGTACGAGAGCCTGCGTGGTACATGACACACTAGAAATGATTTGATCTGCGGCTTTTACGTCATTGTGATTAACACCATAGACAATGGCAGCATCCACGGAATCAAAAGGTGCAGCACCAATAATCACACGCTTCGCACCTGCCTCAACATGTCGAGTTGCATCGGCTCGTGAACGGAATAGACCTGTACATTCCAATACCACATCTATTTTTAAATCTGCCCAAGGTAGCAATTCAGGCTGAGCCTGTTTAAAGACCTGCAGTTTTAACTGACGCTGATTAGACTGTATATTGAGAAAAATATGTTCACTTTCAATCTGAATTTCAACTTTTCCAGCAAATCGACCATGTGTCGTATCGTACTTAAACAAATGCACCAAAGTTTGCACATCTGCGATGTCATTGATGGCAACGATTTCAAACTGAAACTGTTTTGGACTTTCAAACCATGCACGTAATACATTTCGACCAATTCGACCAAATCCATTGATAGCGATACGTTGCATGTAGGGTCCTTATTCATAAAAACATCATCTTTTCTATGCTATATGGTAAAACATCAGGCGCATCGTTGAATATAGATTTTTAGCTTAAACACAGTTTTATATGATATTGCTTGTAAAATCGTTGGTGAGGGGCGTATTTTCCGTTATAATTTAGCACCTTTAAAATCTATGCCACGCAATGGGTTCGATTGTAGAACATCAAAAACAACGGACTTTGTTGCATATAGCCAAATTCAAAATTATGGAGTGTCTTGGTTGTGAGTACTCGCTTTATGACATCAGCTGAAATCCGTGAAGCCTTTTTGCGTTATTTCGAATCGCAAGGCCATACACGTGTTGCTTCGAGTTCTCTCGTTCCTGCCAACGACCCAACTTTGCTGTTTACCAATGCTGGTATGAACCAGTTTAAAGATTGTTTCTTAGGTTTAGAAAAGCGCGACTACGTCCGTGCTGTTTCATCACAAAAATGTGTTCGTGCTGGTGGTAAACACAACGATCTCGATAACGTCGGTTATACCGCGCGCCACCACACTTTCTTTGAAATGTTAGGCAACTTCTCTTTTGGTGATTATTTCAAACGTGATGCTTTGAAATTTGCTTGGGATTTCTTAACTAGCGAACAATGGTTAGCCCTTCCGAAAGATCGTTTATATGCGACGGTTTATCATACTGATGATGAAGCGTTTGAGATCTGGAATAAAGAGATCGGCTTAGACGCGGATCGTATTATCCGTATCGGTGATAACAAAGGCGGAAAATACGCATCAGATAACTTCTGGGCAATGGGTGATACAGGTCCATGTGGTCCATGTTCTGAAATTTTCTTTGACCACGGTGACCACATTTGGGGCGGTTTGCCAGGTACACCAGAAGAAGATGGCGACCGTTTCATCGAAATCTGGAACAACGTTTTCATGCAGTTCAACCGTACTGCGGATGGTGTTATGCACCCTCTTCCAGCGCCTTCTGTTGATACAGGTATGGGCTTGGAACGTATCTCTGCTGTTTTACAACACGTTAATTCAAACTATGAAATTGACTTGTTCCAGCACTTATTAAAAGCAGCCGCTGAAATCATTGGTTTAGATACCACTGCAATTGAAGCTGAAGCGAAAGCACAAAATAAACCAGTTGAATATCCAGCATCATTAAAAGTCATTGCTGACCATGCACGTTCATGTTCATTCTTGATTGCTGACGGTGTAAATCCTTCAAATGAAGGTCGTGGTTATGTGTTACGTCGTATCATTCGTCGTGCCGTACGTCATGGTAACAAGTTAGGTGCAACAGGTTCATTCTTCTATAAGATGTTACAACCACTGATTGAAGTCATGGGTGAAGCATATCCTGAACTTGCAGCTCAACAAGCACGCATCGAAGCACAACTGCTTAAAGAAGAAGAGCAATTCGCTAAAACACTTGAGCAAGGCTTGAAGTTGTTAGAAGGTGAATTAGCACAACTGAAAGGCAATGTGATTGCTGGTGAAACCGTATTTAAACTTTACGATACTTACGGCTTCCCAACAGATTTAACTGCTGATATCGCACGTGAACGTGATCTCACGATTGACGAAGCTGGCTTCGAAGTTGAAATGGCAGCACAACGCCAACGCGCACGTGATGCAGGTAAATTCGCAGTTGACTACAACAGCATTGTGAAAGTTGAAGGCGAAACCCAATTTGACGGTTATGATGCAACTCAAGGTCAAGGTCAAATTGTTGCAATCTATAAAGATGGCGTGCAAGTTGATGAAATCAATGAAGGTGACGAAGCGCTTATCGTATTGAACCAAACCCCTTTCTATGCAGAAAGCGGTGGTCAAATCGGTGATACAGGTATCTTCAAAAACGATACAGGTATCTTCGAGGTACAAGATACTAAAAAATCTGGCGGTGCTTTTGTCCACCAAGGTATCGTGACCATGGGTAGCCTAAAAGCAGCTCAGAATGTTGAAGCAACAGTTAAAGCAGACATTCGTGCAGCAACAGCACGTAACCACTCTGCTACTCACCTTCTACATGCTGCTTTACGTCAAATTCTTGGTGAGCATGTACAGCAAAAAGGTTCTTTGGTTGCGAGCGATATTTTACGTTTTGACTTTGCCAATGACCAACCTGTGTCATTTGAACAATTGCAACAGATTGAACGTTTAGTCAATGCTGAAGTCATTGCCAATAGCCCTGTAACAACTGAATTACTTGATATTGAATCAGCGAAAGCCAAAGGCGCAATGATGCTGTTCGGTGAGAAGTATGGCGAAGAAGTTCGCGTACTGTCTATGGGTTCTATTATTGAAGAGAAAAACTTCTCTATCGAACTTTGTGGCGGTATTCACGTTAAGCGTACAGGTGATATTGGTCTATTTAAAATCACTTCTGAAGGTGGTGTTGCTGCGGGCGTTCGTCGTATTGAAGCCGTGACTGGCAGCAAGGCGCTTGAAGTAGTTCAAAAAGCAGAAACAGATATCCAAATCATTAACGGTTTGTTGAAAGCGCAAAAAGACCAAACTGTAGAGAAAGTTGAAGCAATTGTTGAAACTGCTTCTAGCCTACAAAAGCAAATCGAACAATTGAATCAAAAATTAGCCAGCTTCCAAGCGGCTGAACTTTTAGATCAAGTGAAAGAAATTGCAGGTCGTCAAACGCTTATCACATCGGTAAAAGGTTTAGATGCCAAATCATTACGCAATCTTCATGACAGCGTAAAATCAAAATTAGAAGATGCAGTCATTATTTTAGCTGGTGTTGAAGGTGATAAAGTGAGTTTAATCGCTTCCGTCGCTAAACAATACGCTGCAACTCTAAAAGCAGGTGACATCATCAAACACTTAGCTCAAGAGCTTGGTGGTAAAGGTGGTGGTAAACCTGACTTAGCACAAGGTGGCGCGCCACTTAACGAGAAGTTTGATCAAGTCATTGCAGCATTACCTGCTTGGCTTGAGCAGTAATAAAGACTTCACTTTTGTGTAACTGACCCTGATGCCTCTCAGGGTCATGGCTTATATGGAACAACTATGGCATTAATCGTTCAAAAATATGGCGGTACCTCTATGGGTACTCCTGAGCGCATTTTAAATGTTGCTCATCGTGTCAAGCGTTGGCATGATCATGGTCACAAGGTGGTCGTGGTTGTATCAGCAATGAGTGGTGAAACTAACCGCTTACTTGCGCTTGCCAAAGCCATTACCAGCACCCCTGACCCACGTGAATTAGATCAAATGGTGTCAACGGGTGAACAAGTAACGATTTCCATGTTAGCTATGGCACTAAATTCAATTGGTGTAGAAGCTAAATCATATACAGGTCGTCAAGTTGGTATTAAAACTGACAGTGCGTTTACCAAAGCACGTATTGAATCAATTGATACTGATGTAATGACCGCTGATTTAGATGCTGGCCGTGTCATCGTTGTCGCTGGTTTCCAAGGTTATGATGCCAATGGCAATATCACCACTCTAGGTCGTGGTGGTTCTGACACTTCAGGCGTTGCACTTGCAGCAGCACTAAAAGCCGATGAATGCCAAATTTATACCGATGTAGACGGTGTTTATACCACTGACCCTCGTGTAGCGCCTAAAGCGAAGAAAGTTGACCGTATTTCTTTTGAAGAAATGCTAGAAATGGCATCTTTAGGTTCGAAAGTTTTACAAATTCGCTCTGTTGAATTCGCAGGCAAATATCAAGTGCCATTACGTGTATTATCAAGCTTTGATAACGATAATGATGGCGCATTTGATGAAGATTTCAAACAAAACGTAGGCACACTAATTACGACTGAGGCGGAAGACGATATGGAACAACCAATCATCGCAGGTATTGCATTTAACCGTGACGAAGCAAAACTCACTATTTTAGGTGTTCCTGACGAGCCAGGTATCGCCTCTAAAATCTTGTCTCCGATCAGTAATGCCAACATCGAAGTGGATATGATTATCCAAAATGTTGAAGAAGACGGCACCACCGATTTTACTTTTACTGTAAATCGTAATGACTTGGCAAAAGCAAAAGCGATTTTAGAACAAACTGCAAACAGCATTGATGGTTGTGAAGTTGTGACACGTGATGACATCGTAAAAGTGTCTATCGTTGGTGTTGGTATGCGCTCTCATGCAGGTGTAGCGAGCAAAATGTTCACTGCATTAGCTGAAGAAAGCATTAATATTCTCATGATTTCTACATCAGAAATCAAAGTTTCTGTGATCATCGAAGAAAACTATTTAGAGTTAGCAGTTCGTTGTTTACATACAGCTTTTGGCCTAGATCGTGAACACGGCGAAAGCAGTGCACGCGCTTAATTAATAGCTGCTTAAACATATTTACTCGCAAGTAAATAAGAAAAAAAACAGAGCCACTATAGTTTTTCTTATAGTGGCTCTGTTATATTAGCCTTGAGGTTTTTAAAAAGACTCTCACAGAACTTACGAAAAAAAATGTTTTTTACATATTTCTGTTAGAGTTTTCTGTATATTAGGCTGTGCTTTCAAACAATGAATTCCCTGTCGCAAGTTTAAGCGTCTAGCAAGGAGATAAACATGCTGATTCTGACCCGTCGTGTCGGAGAAACATTAATGATTGGGGATCAAGTCAGTGTTACTGTGCTTGGCGTAAAAGGCAATCAGGTGCGTATTGGTGTAAATGCCCCAAAAGAAGTTTCTGTGCATCGTGAGGAAATTTACCAACGTATCCAACATGAACGTGCCATGCATGAGCATCTGCAACATCTTGATCAAGATTACCAACATTCTTATGAAGAAGAGAATAATGATTTTTCTCAACATAATAACTTCAATCGTTAATATGCCGCATTCTTCTCGAATGATTAAAGCGACTAAAATTAGTCGCTTTAATTGTTTTTACAGCCCTAATGCCTTCTTGACAGGTGCATAACTACGGCGGTGTTGGTCAATGACACCATGAGCCGCAATCGCTTCAAAATGTGCTTTAGTTGGATAACCTTTGTGTTTGGCAAAGCCATAATCAGGATATTGCTGATCTAACTCATGCATTTGACGGTCACGCGTCACCTTAGCCAAAATACTGGCCGCACTAATTTCTGCATGGCTAGCATCCCCACCCACAATCGCTTCACATGGAATCGTAATCCCTTTAGGAATCTGATTACCATCCACGATTACTTTTGCTGGAGAAGTTGCCAACCCTTCTACTGCACGACGCATTGCAAGAAATGTTGCTTGTAAAATATTAAATTCATCAATTTCAGCATGGGTTGCTTCAGCAATTGACCAAGCTAAAGCTTTTTCTTGAATCTCCAAGAACAGCTTTTCCCGTTTTTTTTCGGTTAACTTTTTAGAATCATTTAAACCCTCAATCGGGTTATTCGGATCTAAAATGACTGCGGCAGCAACAACGGAACCCACCAATGGTCCTCGCCCTGCCTCATCTACACCTGCAACTCTCATAAAAAAATCTCTAAAGGCCGATGACTCTGCCTTATCTTATTAACCTACTTTCTTGAAAGTTTCAGCCACACAAGCATTTACAGTTTGAGAAACCACTTGAGTTACAATCGTCGCACGCGCTGTCGGATCGATCGCTGCAGTCGCTAATTCAACTGCGGTTACGCTGTTTGGCGCTTTTTCACTGACACAGCCACACACTTCAGTTTGAATATTTTCACGCTGTTCTGCGGTCATTACGCGTGTCGCAGTTTTCCATGCTGGTAGTGTATTAATCTCATTAATACATTTGGCATTTACAGCAACTTTTAACGCAGCCATACCTAACTGCTGTGAAGTTGTACCCACTGAGTTATTTCCATCTGGAGTAACACAGCCTGTTAAAGCTAAAACAACAGGAGCAACAATAAGTACCAACTTTTTCATGATTTCTATTCCGTATCTAAATTTTGCAGGCGTATTGTGCCTAAATGACACGTTTTATGATATGACCCTGTGCTATCTTTACATAATATAACAATGATAAATGATTTATAAGCACTACAACGTTCCACTCGTAAAACGCTCCGTTACATTTACACTGTATGAGCAGGAAAAAGTGCTATCTAAAATCAAAGAACTCATATCACAGCTAGGATGTTGCGATGTCAACCTCAGCACAATATTACACACGCACTGCGCAAGTTTTACATTGGCTCATGGCTGCTATTTTTATCATTGCTTGGCTTATCGGTTTTTATAGTGGCAATTTTCTCAGCTACGATGCCGATGGGAGTTTCAAAGGAACAGTCATTACCCTACATAAAAATATAGCAACCACCATTATCTTCTTAGTCGTTATCCGTATTTTTTGGCGCTACACCCACCCTGCACCTGAATTACCAAATACCATGTCACCAACAATGAAAATGTTGGCACATGTCGGGCATTTATTCCTCTACCTCATGCTGCTAGCACTACCGATCACAGGCTGTCTATTTAGCTGGAGTGCTGGACATCCTGCTCCTGTTTTATACTTATTTGAAATTCCACGTTTAGTACAAGATAATCCTGAGTTATTGGCTATCGTTAAACCTTTACATATTTACTTGTCATGGTTTGCAGGCCTCCTCGTTGCAGGGCATGCTTTGGCTGCCATCAAACATCACCTGATTGACAAAGATAATGTCTTACTCAGTATGTTACGCCAGCCTAAATAAACCTTAAGACATAAAAAAACCGCTTTACGCGGTTTTTTTAATTTAGATCTTTTTCACTTCTGCAATCCACTTTTGCTTTTCTTCATCCGAAATGAATGAAGCTTCAAAAGAATTAATTGCCAGTTGCTTTAATTCATCATTGCTTAAATCCAACGCTTGCTGAATTGCAACGAAGTTATCATTCATATAACCACCGAAATATGAAGGATCATCTGAGTTCACAGTGACATGTACGCCCTGTTGCAACAAACGGCGAATGTTGTGCTCAGCCATGTCTTTTACAACACAAAGCTTTAAGTTACTTAAAGGACAAACTGTTAAAGGCATTTTCTCAGCGATTAAGCGCGCCATTAAGCTTTCATCTTCTTCAGAACGCACACCATGATCAATACGGTTTACTTTTAACAAGTCTAAAGCTTCCCAGATATACTCTGGTGGACCTTCTTCACCCGCATGTGCCACGATCAAGAAACCAGCTTCACGGGCTTTAGTAAATACACGCTCAAATTTCGCTGGAGGATGCCCAACTTCACTTGAGTCTAAACCAATCGCAATAATGTCATCTTTGAATGGCAATGCTTGTTCAAGCGTTTCAAATGCTTTCTCTTCGCTTAAATGGCGCAAGAAACACATAATCAACTGAGAACTAATTCCCAACTTTTCTTGTGCATCTTTACAAGCACGTTTTAAACCAGCAAGCACGGTTGCAAATTCAACCCCACGTTCAGTATGCGTTTGTGGATCGAAGAACATTTCGGTATGTACCACACGATCTTCAGCACACTTTTCAAAATATGCCCAAGCAAGATCATAGAAATCTTGTTCAAGCACAAGCACATTTGCGCCTGCATAATAAATATCTAAAAAAGATTGAAGATTATGAAAGTTATAGGCTTGCTTCACTTCTTCAACCGATTGATAAGGAATCTGAATCTGATTACGCTGTGCAATAGCAAACATCAGTTCTGGTTCAAAAGTCCCTTCAATATGCACATGCAATTCGGCTTTGGGTAAAGCACGAATCAGCTCGATTTGATTCATATTAACTCCACGTCTAAAGAAAAAAGGGTGTTATCGAAATAACGCCCTTTTAGGCTCTCTTCACAATGAGCTGCAAACACATACAGCTCAAGAAGAAAATGATAAAAGAATTAGCTTAGCCGCCAAATGCAACAAACTTGAATACCCACAGTGCCGCAATAATCCAGACCATATAAGGAACTGTCTTTGCTTTTCCTGTCAGTAATTTAACCAATGCATAGCTGATAAAGCCCATCGCGATACCATCTGCAATTGAATAGGTAAATGGCATAAACACGATGGTTAAAAATGCAGGAACGGCTTCTGTAATGTCATCCCAATCGATATGTGTGATCCCTTGGATCATCAACACACCAATGAATAACAATGCAGGTGCTGTCGCGAAACCTGGAACAGATTGAGCCAATGGTGCCAAAAACAAGCAACCAATGAATAGGAATGCAACAACAACCGCAGTTAAACCCGTACGCCCACCAGCCGCAACACCAGAAGCTGACTCAATATAAGGCGTTGTAGACGATGTACCTAAAGCAGCGCCCGCGACAATTGCTGTTGAATCTGCAAATAATGCTTTTTTCAAACGTGGCAATTTACCATCTTGAAGTAAACCTGCACGATGCGACACCCCCACCAGCGTACCTGTACTGTCAAATAAATCGACAATAAAGAAGACAAAAATGACCCCAACCATACTAGCGGTAAATAGACCTTCAAAGTCCATTTGCATAAAGGTAGGTGCTAGAGAAGGAACTTGACCAACAACGCCCTTAAACTCATTTAAGCCCATTGCGGTTGCAATTGCAGTTACAACTAAAATACTGAGAATGATCGCACCACGTACTTTAAACTGATGCAAAACCACAATCATTAAAAAGCCGAACAGTGCCAACAATACCGTTGGTTGCTTGATATCGCCTAGACCCACCAAAGTCGCTGGATTATCAACAATAATGCCTGCATTTTTCAGTGCAATTAGGGCTAGGAATAAACCAATACCGCCACCAATTGCGAATTTCAGTGACATTGGAATCGCATTGACAATCGCTTCACGAATTTTAAAGAAGCTAATCGCAAGGAATACCAAACCTGACACAAAAACTGCGGCTAGAGCAGTTTGCCAAGGCACGCCCATGCCTAAACAAACGGAATAGGTAAAATAAGCATTTAAGCCCATACCAGGTGCCAGTGCGATTGGGTAGTTCGCAATAATCCCCATGACCAAACACCCAATTGCCGCAGCCAAACAGGTCGCAACAAACACGGCACCATGATCCATGCCAGTTTCAGAAAGAATGAGTGGGTTTACAATGATGATGTAACACATCGTCAAGAATGTAGTTACACCTGCTAGAACTTCCGTTCTAAAGTTGGTTTTGTTTTCGCTCAACTTAAATAAGCGTTCCAACAAACCAGCCGAAGCATTAGGCGTTGTCATAACATAGCACCTGTTGAAATCTAAGATCGTAGAATGTGAAATCTATACGTTTGTGTTTGCAATCTTTTTTGAATGTACACAAAAATGTATACAAGGCTAAAAGCAATCTATATGCCAGCTTTGCACCTGTTACACAGAAGATATGTATAAATTCGATTCCGATATCAAAACGTAAAAAGCCGCATATCAAGATGCAGCTTTTTATTTAATGGTAAATATTTTAACAGATTCTACTCAAAACTTGAGTATCACAATACAAAAAAAGCGTATTTCACGATCAATCTCAGACGATTGAATCAGCAATGACCTTTTAGCACCACACAAAACTACTGATTACGCTGATAAGAGGATAAATGCGTATGTTGGTTATGCTGTATCGTATTCAAGCTGTTTTCGGCATCTTGAACAATTTTCATGAGCTCTTGGCGTTTCTTAGTTTGGGCATCTACATAGGCGACATAACCCAAAATAAATACAGAGAAAACCAAAGCGATCGCAATTTTAATCTTCATTATTATTATCTCTATTATAAAGTTTTCTTTAATGCTAACAAAAAAGACTGAAAAGGAGAACAAAAACGCATATTAAAATCACAAATGATAACCACATCACAATTATACAGTTATTCTAATAAGTTTTTGCTTAATTTTCACTCAATCAAATATTAGAATATTCCAGTTTTTTTAGCAATGCCATTTTATATAATTCAATAAGATAGATTAAAACTATATCTTTAAAATTAAAAATTTGTTCATTTTCATAATGTAAAAAACAAAAAGCACTTTTGCCTTAGCAAAAGTGCTCATCTTTACATTGATGTTTTTTTGGGATTAGAACTGATAGTTCAAACGCACCAAGAAGTTGCGTGGTGTACCTGGCATAGACGGATCTCTCCAGTATTCTTTATCGGTGATGTTGTTTACAGCAACTGTTGCTCCCCAACGTTCATCTTTATAACCAATAGCGGCATCTAAACGTGTCCAACCTTCAATTTTCGCTGTGTTCGCATCATTTGTATAGAAAGATCCAACATATGTTGCACCAAGCTCTCCATAAACTTTTTCAGTTGGTAAATAACGAACAAATAGATTACCCGTATTCTCAGATACCTTTGCCAACTGATTGTCTTTCAAACGAGATGCTTCAGGAACATTGCTACGAACGTCCTTATTCCATTTAGCATCCGTATAACCATAGCCACCACGAACAAATAAATTATCCATCACTCGGCCAATAAAGCTAAACTCTAACCCTTTTGAACGCTGTTGTTGACCAACGGCCCATTGTTCAGGATGCTTAACTTCATCAGGACGATAACGAATATTGTTTTTTGTAATATCATAAATTGAGAATTGAGTATTTAATCTATCATTCAACCAATCACTTTTAACCCCAATTTCATACTGTTCATTGTATTGTGGTTCAGCATCGTAAACACCAGGGCTTTGAGTTGGATCAATACTAATCATTCCTCGGCCACCATATGGCGCAAAGCTCTTGCTATAAGAGGCATAAAAACTTTGGCTCTCAATAGGCTGCCACACAAATCCCATATTCGGGCTAAACGTTTCACCATCATATGACTGCTTCTTATCGGTCATCATATTATGTGTTTTAAACTCAAATTGATCGTAACGTGCTCCAAGCATCATTTTAATGGTTGGAGTTAAACTTACTAAGTCTTGAATAAAAATAGCTTTATTTTCTGCATTATGTTGACTATAAGACGTCATTGGTGTCCGACCAACCGTCTGACTGAATAACGGAGAAGCATAATTATCATTAGGGTTGTACGGGTTAATATATCCGTAATATTTACCTGCATATTGACCGCTCGAATAGTTCCCCAATTTTGGATCTCTATCTTCATGCGTCCAATCACTGCCTACCATGATGTTATGTTCAAATGACCCCGTTTTGAATTTACCAGTAATATCAAAAGTATTCATTACAGTTTTATTCATGGTCTCTTGCCAAGCATAGCTTTGACGGAGGTAGCCATTCCAATCACATTTCGCAGGCTTACTTTCTAAAGTCAAATTATTATCGCAATAGGTTCCACCAAAGAAATTATCAAAGTTTTGATATGCTTGGCGATAACTCGCAGCCCAATGGAATTTCCAATCTGGTGCAAACTCGTATTTCACATCAGTACGAATTGTTTGTAATTCATCTTCAATAAAATCAGAGCTACGCGCAAAAGCATTTTTAATAGAAACACCCTTTGGTAAATTTTCATATGACGGACCACGATCAGGTGTACGATCTAATCTGTCATAGGTATATTGCGTCGTCCAAAGTAACTTCTCATCATCACTACGATAGGTCACACTTGGAGAAATCATTTCAATTTGTGAACCAATACCTGAGCGAAAGCTATTGGTATCAGCTTTTTCACCAGTTAGACGAATAGCCCAATTATCTGTTAGAACCTGATTAAAATCTAAGGTCCCCCCGATGTTTTCATATGAACCAGCATAGACTCCAACTGAACTTTTAGAGTCAAAATTGGCGAATTTGGTAACCATATTGATCACACCACCGCCAGCACCTCGCCCGTAGAGTACAGAAGCAGGTCCTTTTAAAATCTCAATACGTTCTACATTTGCAGTACTACGACGTAATTGCCCACTTTCACGAACACCATCACGATAGATATCCCCTTCATCCGCTTTAAAACCACGAAGTGAAATTCCATCACCACGTGTATCGTAATTTGTGGATACACCTGGCGTGCCTTGTAACATGACACTCAGATCATTTGCCCCATAGATTTTATATTTTTGCACATCAATGGTATCGACAGTCTGTGGAATATCTTTTTTCTTAAGACCATTACGCGTAACACTTGCCTGATCATAATCAATATAACTTTTGATCGGATCAAGCTCGCTCATCGCTTCAATTTTAATGGTTGGCATCACTGCCGTTGGTGCAGCTGTCTCATTGGCAAATGCATACTGTGCTTGCAATAGCATCATGGTTAACAAGCTAACTTTAAAAATAGGCTTGTGATGCATATTTGAAGGTAAAGAACTCATAAAATTTCTCAAAAAACTCAGACAAAAATTAAAAAAATATTAAAAATAAAAAAACGCTACAATTTTAATAAAAATCATTCTCATTTTCACCTACTTTTGCACTATTTTTTGAATTTTAAGTTTACTTATTGCTCATATAGAATTTTGGCTATTTTCCCTATCAAGCTTATTGATGATAAAAATATTTTTAAATCTTTGAGTTATCGGCACTAAATTCCATTTTTCTACACAATTGTACATTAGGCTACACAGAAAATAATTTGATCGTTTTTTGGGGCTCTAGAATGAAATATGCTGTTTATTGTGGAAAACTCAGTGTGCTTAGCTCAGCATTACTCAGTATAAGTGCTTCAATGTTTGCAGCTGAGCCAACTACCGAGACTTCTGCACCCGCAGCATCCGAATCAAGTCCTCAAGTTTTACCTACCCTTTCATTCAAGGCTTCAGCCGAACCCCAAAAAGCAAAAGATGATGATATTAGTGCTGTCCCTAAAACCATCATTACCCAAGAAGAAATGCTGCAATATGGCGATCAGTCTGTGATGGATGCTTTACGACGCGCTGCTGGCTTTCAGATTCCAAGTTTTGGTCAAGGTCCACGTGGTGGCGGTGGTGCTTCGGGCATGCGTTTTCGTGGTGGCGGTGCACCAACCTTTTTAGTTAATGGTGAACCTGTTCAAGGTGGTCCTCGTGGTGGTATGTCAGTCATTGACACCATTAGCCCTGAAATGATTGAACGTATTGAAGTGGTCAAACAACCGAGTGTTGCTCAAGCTTCTGTTGCATCATCAGCGGTGATCAATATTATTTTAAAAGAACCTCTGGATACCCGTTTAAATGGCTCAGTGAAACTTGGCTATGGCTTACGTGATAGTGGTGAACAACAATCTGAACGCAAGCAAATCAACATTCAAGCAGATGGTCGTGAAAACCAGTGGTCATATAGCGTTTCAGCCAATCAAATGTGGATGGATAATACTTCGATTACCAAAACTGAAACCGCAACAGGAACACGCGAACAACTTCGTACCGTAAACCGCACCATGCAGATGTTCTCCCCTCGTTTGCAATACGATCTCGATGATCAACAAAAGTTGATTGCAGAATTGTTCTATCGCAATATCAAAATGGATGGTTATTCAACCAATCAAACTCAAGATGATAAGAACGATAGTATTCGCTTAAATACGCGTTATGAGCGTAAAGACAAAGACCTGAGTGATAAAATCCGCCTATCTATCGAACGTCAAACGGAAACCCAGCTCACGCGCTCGCCACAAAATACAATTTATACCGATGAAACAGTAAATGAGTACGGTCTTGCCTATGATGGCATTCGTAAATTAGATAAAGACCGTCAAATTAAATTTGGTTTTGATACCCGCAGCAACGAACTCGATAGCAATGTTAGCAAAAGCCTCGATGAACAACGCTATGCTGTTTATGGTGAAGGTAGCTGGCGTTTTACAGATCGTCAAACGGTGACTTTAGGTGCGCGTCAGGAATGGCTGAATCGTTCAGGCTTGGTTGATTATCAAGATCAACATTTAAGTCCTGTTTTGGCCTATCGCTTTGACCTGACTGAGCAATGGTCAATTCAAACCAACTTGAGCCAAGCTTTTAAGAGCCCGAATACCGATCGGCTGATTCCGAATGTGACTGTCTCTACAGATAGTGATGCAGGTAGCTTGAATAATCCCGATCGTGGTGGTAATCCAAACCTAAAGCCTGAAAAAATCCGTGCTGCTGAATCGACCCTCGCCTATGACTCTGCGAGTGGTGGAGTGAGTGTTACAGCGTATCATCGCGAAATTAAAGACTACATTGAAAAAGTCATTGCACTTGAAGGCTCACGTTATGTAGAACGTCCACAAAACCAAGATCAAGCGACCACTTATGGTGTTGAATTCTCAGGACGCTACGCACTCAAACAAACAGAAGCTGGACATGCATTTATGCTCAACGGGCAAGTGTCAACGATTCGTGCCAAGATTGAAGATGGACAACATAGTGAACGTTTGGTCAGTGATGTTGCACCTTATAATGCCAGTGCTGGTATGTCTTATAGTTACAAGCCTTGGCAACTATCGACCAGCGTAAACATCAGTTACACACCTGAATTTACCCGTGCTTTAGACGGCCAACCTTATGATCGCACCACCAATGAGCGTTTTAGTTTGGATTTAAGTGCAACCAAACGCTTTACACATGGTTGGGCAGCGAGTCTTAATCTAAATAACGTTTTAAGTACCAACTATAAAGAGCGCCTCACCAACCAAACAGATGGCAGCTTATATCAGGCGAGAACCAATCAAAGTATTCCGTCATTACAGTTTAGCCTCGAGAAAAAATTCTAATTTTCTAACGCTTTTAAATGATTGAAGCATCAAAAGTCAGCTTATCCTGAGCTGACTTTTTAATTTCAAAACAAATATTAAACCCAAATGATGACAAGCACTTATATTTAGGATGCTATGATCCCCCAACTCTGATTAGCCCCTGAGACAACTAGATGAAAGCCGAATTACAAGCCAAAATCATACAGGTCTGCGATGAAAAAATCGCCAAGAAAGGTAGCAATGTAGGACTTTCATTTTATGCTTTCTTTGCCAATAAAAATGATAATCCTGAACTTCTCATGGAGGCGGCTGAATGGTGGATCATGCAACATCAACTGGATCACTTTGAAAAAGCCAGCAAGATTAAAGCACTGGTTTTAGCTGAATCTGATTAATAAACATCTCGCTGGTAGCGTTGTTCCTGTTTGAGTTGCTCCACCAAATCAAGCCCTAAAACCTCTTTTAATGCCTGATCAACGCCACCCGCCATTCCCTTGAGGCTACCACAGACATAAATTGCTGCACCCTGTGCAACCCAAGTCTGTAATCGAGCGGATTGAGCTTTTAAACAGTCTTGTACATAGATTTTCTCAGCTTGGTCACGCGAAAATGCATAATCGACTTGATCGAGAAAACCATGTTGCTGCCAATAGTGAATTTCCGTCTGATAAAGATGATCAAATTGCTGCTGTCTTTCACCAAAAATCAGCCAGTTTTGCTTATAACCCCAATGCTCTCTCTGACGTAGATGTGCCAGCAAACCCGCAATCCCCGTACCATTTCCAATCAAGATCAAAGGCCTTGCATCATGCGGCAAATGAAAACTTGGATTATGACGAATATGAGCCTGTAAAATTTGGTCTTGCTGCAAGCTTTGTGTCAGCCAGCCAGAACCTAAACCCAGACCTGTTTCCGTATGTTGCTGCCTGACAACTAACTCGATAAAACCATTTTCAGCCAAGCTTGCAATGGAATATTCACGTTTGGGTAAGTACTCAAATTGTGCCATCCACTGCTCAAAAGATTGCTCTGTTTTGGTTGGTAATTTCCTTAAATTCAGGGTGCTTAATTGGATGGTCAACTCAGAAGTAATCTGTTGTTGTTGAGATTGCAAAAACGCCTCAATATCATCCAGATTGTTTTCGCATTGGATCTCTAAAATATCACCTGATGACCAGACCAAATCTTCATCACCAATCAATTGAACTTTATAAATAGGTTCGCCAATACTGCCTTTATTTAAACACTGCCGATGTGCAAACTTTAATTGCAGCATCTGCTCAGAATGGGTTAAATCACTGAATTGCATCGAGGTCAGTTGCTCTAAACTACTCAACCATTGTTCCAAATCACGGCTATTCAGCTGGTCTACCAAAACTGTATCAAATAGAGCATGTGCCTGTTGTTGAACTAACCACTGTTCTAATCGCTGCCCAAACTGACAAAAGTTAGCATAGCGTCGGTCTCCCAATGCCAATATTGCAAAAGATAAATGGGATAAATCCAAGCCTTGAGTAAAAGCTTTATTCACAAAGGATTGTGCACTATCAGGTGCATCCCCTTCACCATAGGTACTGACCACCCATAAAATTCGCTGTTGTTCAGTTAAATCATTAATACTCAGATCTTGAATATTCCTAACCACAATCTGATCATCAACTAAACGTAATTGTTCAGCGGTATGCCTCGCCCAGATTTCAGCATGTCCAGACTGACTGGCATAGACCACCAAATAAGAGGGATGCGATTGTAGCGATGATTTTGAATTTCTTTGCTGCAAATATAGCCACGCAATGACAAAAAGATGCAGACTCAATAATATTGCCAATATAGCAATAACCATCAGCACAGCCTGAGTCATGATGTCACCTTAAATGGCAAACCAAATGAGTAAAATAATTGCCGCTAGACTGCCTGCTGTGAGCAGCAAATGCGTAATTAAGCGGGTTTTAATAGTGAGAAATAAAATATAGCCAGCGAGGGACAATAAAATGATGATGATCGCACTGATATCAATGAACCAATGCCATGTTGCACCGACATTCTTACCACGATGCAAATCATTCAATAAAGACACAGTGGTTGCTGGTTTTTGGGTAATTTCAACTTCACCTTGATCCATCAGTACCCAAAGATCTGTTGAACCTGCTGGACTCTCCAAACGAATCATCACCTCCCCATCCATCACTTCACTACTTTTATAGCGCCCAATCAATGAATGCTTGTCACGAACAAAATCCAGAATCACCTGACTTGGATTTTCTTGTTTCTGAATTGCACTCACAAAGGCTGGTGGCAACGTAATTTTCGTTATTTGCTCATCATTAGATGATTTAAACCAATCAGGATTATTCAGAAATAGCCCAGTTGCAGCAAAAAAAATCAGTGCGATGAAAGCAAATGCAGAGAGCCAGCCATGCACATAGCGTGCATGGCGGTAAAAATCACGACGTTGATACAAGAGATAAGCCTCGTAAATAAGTAGGGCCTTTTATTAAGCACCACGTTGGAAGTTTAATTTCAGCGTACCAATCTCGGCCTGTGCAGGAAGTGTTTTTGTTACAGGCTTAGGGCCAACCTCTAACTCAAAGCTTTGATAAGAATGATCGCCATGCTCGCGAGAGGTTTCAATATGAATTAAATATTTACCTGCATCCACAGCTTTGCCTGCTTCATCTTTACCATCCCAAGCCAAACGATACTGTCCTGGTTGACGTGATGGCTTAGCCACTGCATCTAAATTTGGCATTTGGCGGCCATAACGACGCCACCATACATAATTTGAGTTCAGCCACTTCTCATCTTTGCCCCAAACTGCAAGCGTGCGAACTAATTTTTTATCGCTGTCAGTCACCCAAACGGAAACATAAGGTGCGCGATAATTATCGACGGCAAGTTTTGGAATATTCACTTCAATTTGAGCCTGATAACCTTTAGGCCAGGCCGTTGCGGCACCATTAGCTGCTACATGTCGCATGATCGCAGGTTGATTGGCATCTAAAAGTGTAGACCAACCTGAGCTTTGATAACGACTGCCATCAGTCGCCACCAATTGCGCTTCAAAACCAACCAATTGTTCAATCAGCTGCATGCCTTCCTGAGGCGACATTGCGGTTAAAGCCGTTGCCAAAGCATCCGCATCTGCAGCGCACTGCCCTACGACGACACATTGCTCTACGGTTTGAATTGGCATACCTGTTTGCGGATTAAGCAAATGCGATTGGCCTGCCAACGAACGATAACCTTGCCCACTAAAAGCAACAGCTTGATCTTTAATATTTAAAACCTGTGTTGGGGCGGTATTATCAAAGCGTTCATTCGGATCTTGAATACCAATTTTCCAGCCCGCTTGTTGTGGTGATTGCCCCCACACTCGCATATCACCACCAATATCGATCAAAATCCCCTGTAAATGCGGCACGGCTTGTTTAGCGGCAATCAGGGCACGATCAATTACATAGCCTTTTGCGTATGCATCTGGTGCAATTTTGACAGCTGAATCAAGCTTAATCTGTTTGGTTTTTGGATTTAACTCAATACTCTGTGTCTTTAACTGGCGTAATAAAGCTTCTTGGGTTTGATCATCCAGACTTTGCACGTGATTGCTGTTTTCCCAAAGCTGAATCAGCTGACCTAAACGTGCATCAAAACCTCCACAGGTTGCACTGCGCCACTGCTCACAAGCAGCAATCACTTCATACAGCTCAGGGGAAGCCACAATCTGTTGTTCACGATTGAGTTGACTGATTTCACTGTCATCACGCCACACCGATAAAATCTTGTCCAAACGTGCTACTTCGTTCTGAATTGCCTGTAATGCCTTTTCTGCATCTTTTTGATGTGCAGTGGTTACAACAACATCTAAAGAGGTTCCTAAAATATGATCTTGATGAAAACTATAGCTTGGCGTCTGAATTGGAGCCTGTAATATCTGAGAATCTTTAACACTGCTTTCATTGGCCTGTGCTACGGTAATTGGCGACATAAATACAGCAATGGCTGCCATCAACGGTGATAAACGAAATATGATTTGAATTGGACGAAAAACTTGTTGCGTTGATGACATCGTTAAGGTTCCTTTTCTCAGATTTACCTAAGCCAATACATGCACTTTATAAAAGCAAATGGCTTGGTCTCACGCTTGAATTACAGCCAAAAGAACATGAAAGTGAAATCATTTTATTTTCAATAAAATCAAAAACATTACATTCACTTGAGATACACATTAGGGAGAAAAATAACGTGTTCATCTTTAGATGTCTAATGGCTTAAAAACGATTAAAAATTTATCGAAATAATATTGCAACTGATACTCGTTATCAAGTAGATTGTAGCAATTCTTTTGCATTTTTGTTTATTTCTCTTTTAAGGAATTCTTCATGCGCCACCTGCTTACTGTTGCCTTATTTTCTGCACTACCAACATTCAGTTTTGCTCACACAGCAAGCCCTTTTTTATTGCCAGAAGTATTCGACAGCAAAGCAGATAACGTCAGCTTTCAAAGTGGAATCACTGTAGAAAAATTCTTTGTTCCAAGCCGTAACTTTAAAACAGATTATCAGGTTACGACGCCAGAAGGAAAAACTGAGATCATTAAAGCAGCAGCAGAATTAAAAAAATTCAATATCGCTGAAGTCAATTTAACCACGGATGGCACCTATCGCCTTCGCACGCAAAATGCGACTGGCAACCCAACGAAATATGCATTGATTGATGGTCGTTGGTTACGTGTTCGCCCTCAACGCCCTGCGAATGCAAACCCGATGCCGCCACAAGGTAATAATGCAGAGCAAAAAGCGCCGCAAGCACCAGCAAATCAACCACCTCGTTTTATTGCTGAAGACCAAATTCCTGCAAATGCAAAAACGGCTCAAACCATCAACACTTATATTGCTGAAAGTTTTATCACTAAGGGTAAACCAAGTGCTGTACCTACAGTGACCAATAAAGGCTTTGAATTTAAATTTATTACCCATCCAAACGAGCTCTATGCGGGTGAATCCTTTAAAGCACAGGTGCTCATGGATGGTAAACCTGTTCCAAATTTAGAAGTTGATGTGTTTAAAGGTGCCAGCAGTTACCAACCCAATGCAAAACGTGATCAACCGCATGTCAAAACTGACGCCAAAGGTGAAGTTGAAGTGAAATTCAATGAAGCAGGTATTTATCTCATTACCACCGCTTATCCTGAAACGAATACCGACAACACCAAACAACCGATCGCTCAATCTTATACATACAGCGTGACCGTTGAAGTGACTGAATAAGCCTTTTGATCAAGGTACTTATCAGCGTATAAGTACCTTTCCCCTTTCTGATTTAGTTGCAATCCATTTCTATCTTAAAAATAACAGCGTATATTGTTTTAAAACTCGTACTTACCTTGTTTTATGACTTCAAAAAAAACCAGTGATGCAGGCATCTTTTTATGGATGGTTTATCAAACCATGCAAAAAATGAATTTAGATGCCGCTGCCATATTTGCCCGTGTTCATTTACCTGATCAGCCACCTGATAAATTCGTACGTCGTGACAACGCCACACAGCAACGCTTTTGGCAAGCAGCAGAACAAATTAGTGATGATCCTGATATTGGTTTGCACGTCGGTCACAATGTCCCACCCTTTCGCGGACAAGTGATTGAATATCTTTTTCTGAGTAGTGCAACATTTGGGGAAGGCCTCAAACGAACCATTCGATATCAGGCCTTACTCACTGACGCCATGTCTTTTGAATTAAAAATCAAAGAAGATAATACTGCTTATATTTCAGGTCTAAATCATCCTGTTCGGCATTATCTGGAATGTGCAATCGGCATTCTGCTTAACTTCTTTAAATATATTAGTGACGAAACATTTACACCACTTGAAATCGGTTTGCCGTTTCTAAACGGAGCAGATCAAGAGGAATATCAGAAAATATGGGGATGTCCTGTCAAACTCGGTCAAGATAATGGCTACATTTGCTTTGATTCAGCACAATTAACAACACCCTCTGCTGCACATGAACCTGAATTGTTAAAAGTACATGAACATCATGCTGCCTCACAGCTTGAGCTATTAAACAAGCACCAGCTTATAAACGAAATCGAAAAAATCTTGGCCAGTGGTTTATTAGAGTCTGGAGAGTTTGATCAAAACATCATTGCTGGGTATTTGGGACGTAGCACTCGTAGCTTAAGAGCAGATCTACAACTGTTAAATACCAGCTACGAAAAAGTTATTGCACATTATCGTGAACGCCTTGCCCGTCGCTTACTATCCCAGACACAGGAAAGTATTGATCAAATCGTTTATCTCACAGGTTTCTCCGAACCTTCAGCATTTTCAAGAGCATTTAAACGCTGGACTGGAGAGACACCTACAGCATATCGACAACGTAAACAGGCTTAAATTGATTGGATAGGCAGCTTAAAACTGTCAGATCAGTCAAAACTTTTTGCCCTTCTCTTTTTAAAATCCGATCTATGTTAGACGAGGTAATCCAGCATGATCGGTTTTCCAGTAGGTGTTTTTGTTGCAAATGGTATGGAATGGTACTTCCACAAAGTATGGTTACATGAATTTCCAAGCAAAAATAGAAACAGCCCCTTCTTTACCCATATTGCTCATCACAAACGTGCTCGCTTAAATGGCTTTCATGATGAAGGCTATGCTGAGTCGATGTTTAAAAACGCTGAAATGTACAATGAGAAATCAGCACTCATCGGCTTAGCTGCTGCATCCACGATTTTTCTGCCGGTTGCACCGTTCTTTACCGCGGGTCTGTACTATGGTCTTTGGAATTATTGGAAGGTGCATGCCAAATCACATCTAGACCCAGAATATGCTAAAAAAAGAATTCCTTGGCATTATGACCATCACATGACCAGTAACCAAAATGCGAACTGGTGTGTGACCAAGCCATGGTTTGATTACATTATGGGAACGCGAGTCATGACCAATGTATCGGTCACGGAAACCAATCCATTGGCGATCAACATGCCGAAGTGGTTGGAAAAAAGAGTGAATCGCATAGCACGTCGGTTATTACCGAAAGCCTATGCTCAAATTGATGCCAATACGCAATTTGATCAACAGAATTTAAAACAAGGGATTGAGGTAGCGTTATAAATATCCTCTTGTGCCTCCAACTGAGCCCAATCATTTTGATTGGGCTTTAATCACAAAAACTATTTAAAACACTTTGAAAGAACATCATTAATAGATATTATTCCTCTCTAAAATAATCCATGTAGAAAACTAAAAATGTTAAAGATTAAATCTTGTATTACCATTTTAACCACAGCAGTTATACTTTCAGCTTGTGGTGGTGGGGATAGAAATGATAGCAAAATAACTGAAGACACTACCCCAGTCTTAACACCCTTTACAACTGAGTTTCAAAGTACTTTAAGTTTGCAAAAAGATGCAGATCCGATCATTCAAATTTCAAATAGAAGTAGTAATCAGAATGATGAAGTAAACGCATATTCAGTTACACATCATTTTGACAGTGGAAGTAATTCAATTATTTTAAGCTACAATTTTGATAAAAATGATATAAATAAAACATTACATATTAATTATGACCCAATCTTAAAGAAAGTATTGGATGTTTCGATTGGGGAGAACTATTTAAAAACAGACATTTACAACCTATTAAATAAAAACTTTTTTGCTTGCGCAAACTCTTTCTTCTTTGAGCTTTGCAAAGGTATTGAGCTTACTTTTGATGATCATACAGGCTATAGCAAAATTAATTTTCATAATACGAAACTACCAAACTCATCAATCGTCCAACTATCACCAGAAAATAATCAAATCAATCAATTTTTTACCGAAAGAAGCTATATAACGTTGAATGGGCAACTTACTGGTTCTTTATCTACAGCACCACAGACTTTTAACAATATCAGAAAAACTAGTCAATTTAATATATCTGCAAATCATCAACCCAATTCTTTAATGGGCGCAGTTTATGACCCAAAAACTAAAATTATCTTATTCAGTACCCATGTAAATAATGGCATAGACAGCAGTTTAAAATTAGCTCAGTTTAGCACTGGTATTGAAAACAACAGCGCTCAACACTCTCAACTGTCAACTGAAACATTATTTGGTGTTTCTGGACTCTGTAATACAATTACATCTACACTCCCTATTAAAGATATAACAACGATTCAACCAACTATAAATGCAGACAATATTACGTTAGCATTTAAGCAGGCAATCTATAATGATAAAAAGGACGCCCCACCAAATTTGCCTAATTTCCCAATTCAGCAAGATTGCCCTACTGCTCATGTGCAACTCGATGGTTCAGTAACTGTCAATATACCAAGTACAAAACTTCAAATTTCAGCTATTCTTAAAAATGAAAATAGCTTCAACTTTGTTCAGCCTGCACTATATTTTGATGTCATTAACCATGATAGACAGCAGTTTGGAAATAATGCTCTTCAAGTCAAAATCCGCAATAATAGAATTGAGAAAATCGATTTCAGAGATACTCGAATAAGTAAGGATCCCTCAACTGGCCTATTATCAGATCATTCCAAATACGAATATAGTTGCGGTTATACTCAAGCATGTACAGGGCTTAGCTACGACATCGAGAAAAACAAAATCAGTTTTAAAAATACAGCTCTGACCTCTAAAAACAATCCTGCAAATGAAGTCAACAATAGTATTACCTTAAATGGCATATTTGATTTCGCAGGTCGATAATTTAACTCTGAAAACTTAGTTTAAGACCGAGCTAAAAACAGCTCGGTTTTTTATTATTGGAAAGTTAATGTGAGCTGGTTTTAGACAGTAAATTAAGGATCAGTACACCACTCATGATCAAGACAATCCCAATGATCCCCCAAACATCCAGCTTTTGGTCAAATACAAACCAAGCCACGGTGGTAATCAACACAATCCCGACACCAGACCAAATCGCATAAGCAACGCCTACAGGAATTGTTTTTAAGGTTAAAGACAAACAATAAAATGCAACTACGTAGCCAACTACAACCACGATAGAAGCAACAGGTTTGGTAAAACCTTCACTACTTTTTAAGGCAGAGGTTGCGATCACTTCCGCAGTAATAGCAATGAATAAAATTATCCAATTGTTCATTCACCTATCTCCTACGATCAAATATCGTCTATCGGACGATACACAAGAAAAAACACCCTTGTTAAAAAGGGTGTTTTTCACATCAATTTTGATTGAAACAGCAATAATTACGCTGACTTCTTCGCCATATTGTTTTTACGGATCGTAATCATCAACAATTGTACTGCTGCTGGTGTTACTCCAGGGATACGGCTTGCCTGTGCTAAGGTTTCAGGACGAACTGTTTTCAACTTCAAGGTAATTTCACGCGACAAACCTGAAATACCATCATATTCAAAATCAGTTGGAATTCTGGTTTCTTCAAGACGCTTTAATTGTGCAACATCTTCATGCTGACGATTAATATAGCCTTCATATTTCACCGCAATTTCAATTTGCTCACCCACATGTTCAGATACTTCTGAACCCGTTAATTCAGCAATTTGAGCAAAGTTGATATTTGGGCGTTTCAACAAATCAATCGCACTACATTCTTTACTGAGATCAGCACCCGTCATTTCAACGAATTTTTTACCCATTGGGTTGTTTGGCGCAGCCCATAAATGTTGTAAGCGAGAGGTTTCACGCTCAACTGCTTCCATTTTTTCGCTATATGCAGCCCAACGCTCATCATCAACAAGACCAAGTTCACGACCAATTGAAGTTAAACGCTGATCCGCATTGTCTTCACGTAACATCAAACGGTATTCCGCACGTGAAGTAAACATACGATACGGTTCTTTGGTACCCAAAGTGATCAGGTCATCGACCAATACGCCCATATAGGCTTGATCACGTTTTGGTGTCCATTCTTCTTGTTCCCACGCACGGCGAGCAGCATTTAAGCCTGCAAGTAAGCCTTGCGCACCAGCTTCTTCATACCCTGTTGTACCATTGATCTGACCAGCAAAGTACAAGTTTTGGATTGCTTTAGTTTCAAGCGTGAATTTCAATGCTTGTGGATTGAAATAGTCATATTCAATGGCATAACCTGGACGCAAGATATGCGCATTTTCCATACCACGAATTGAACGCACTAAATTGAACTGCACATCGAAAGGTAAAGAAGTCGAGATACCATTTGGATACAACTCATGTGTATCTAAACCTTCTGGCTCCAAGAAAACTTGATGTGAATCTTTATCAGCAAAACGATGAATTTTGTCTTCAATCGATGGGCAATAACGCGGACCGACACCTTCGATCACACCGGTATACATTGGTGAACGATCTAAGCCACCACGAATAATTTCATGGGTTTTTTCACTGGTATGCGTGATATAGCAGTTCACTTGTTCAGGGTGCATCGACGCGTCACCCATAAATGACATCACTGGTGATGGGAAATCACCCGGTTGTGGTGTCATGACAGAGAAATCAACACTACGTGCATCAATACGTGGCGGTGTACCTGTTTTTAAACGACCGACAGGCAATTTAAGCTCACGCAAACGATGAGCCAATGCAATCGATGGTGGATCACCTGCCCGACCACCACTTGAATTTTGTAGACCAACGTGAATCACACCACCCAAGAAAGTACCTGTCGTCAATACCACTGTTTTGGTATCAAAACGAATACCCATTTGGGTCACAACGCCTTTAACTGTATCGCCTTCAACAATCAAGTCGTCTGCTGCTTGCTGGAAAATATCCAGATTCGCTTGATTTTCTAAAGTATCGCGAATTGCGGCTTTATAACGTACACGGTCCGCTTGCGCACGTGTTGCACGCACAGCCGCACCTTTACGAGAATTCAGAATACGGAATTGAATACCACCTTTATCCGCAGCAAGTGCCATTGCACCACCGAGTGCGTCGATCTCGCGGACAAGATGTGATTTACCAATACCACCAATCGCTGGGTTACAGCTCATCTGCCCCAAAGTCTCAATATTATGCGTTAACAATAATGTTTGTCTTCCCATACGTGCCGCAGCAAGTGCTGCTTCCGTACCAGCGTGACCGCCGCCAATTACGATAACGTCGTAAACTTTAGGATAGTGCATAGTGGTAAATGTGTATTCAAAAAATGACAGAGCATTATACAGGAGTTTTCCATTAAATTGGCAAAAACCATCAATATTCTTGGCGATTCCAAGCCTCTGTTCTGACTACAGAATATACAAAAAGAAACCTTGTGTTGCATTTTTCTCTTATAGCTCACACAGCGATTCATCACTATTAACTGGAACACCACTGTTTTATCTGTTCAGTTTCTTATCCTAAAAAGTGCATAACAAATACTTTAGGAAAATGATATGAACACAAAGCTTTTATTTTCATCTCTTATTTGTGGCCTATGTTTTAGTGTAGCTGCACATGCAAATACCAAAACAACGCAGGATCAACAAACCAAAAAATATCAGCAGGTTTGTAAAGGCAAAAAGCAAGGTGATCCAGTTTCATTTGCATATAAAGGCGTTGTTTTCAATGGGGCTTGTCAAGCAGATGAAGCTGGCAAATTAGCCTTTCAGCCACCTACACCAGCGTCAAATACTGCGGCAGATACGCAAAGTCGCATATCTGAAACCCAATCAGCGCCTAGACCAGTGAGTAGTGCACCGATTGAGGCGCCTCCTGTAGCTCCAGCACCACCTGCTGTACCTGATGTTGAACAAACAGCACCTTAAATATTAATACGATAAAGAAGGTCTAACACGACCTTCTTTATATAAAAACAATAGAATAGATACGATTAGCGTAGGATATTTCATCTTAAAATTGTAATCTGTCTATTTTATAATCCCTTTAACAAGCACTAATCTATTACAATAAGCACAAATACATTTATTTAGGTTTTCCTGTGAACTGGCTACAAATTCATATTACTGTTGATCAAAATCAAGTTGAACTGACCGAAACATTACTCCTATCCTTAGGTGCGGTAAG
Source organism: Acinetobacter sp. Tr-809 (assembly GCF_011753255.1). NCBI lineage: Bacteria > Pseudomonadati > Pseudomonadota > Gammaproteobacteria > Moraxellales > Moraxellaceae > Acinetobacter > Acinetobacter sp. Tr-809. Next base: position 612,869 of record NZ_VWVZ01000002.1, on the reverse strand, counting down.
TGTCACTTTAGATGATGCAGAAGATCAAGCCTTACTTGAGCCATTACCAGGGGAAACACCACTTTGGAATAAAGTCATCGTAACCGGTATTTACCAACAAGAAGAAGATGACCCAATTGATGTAGATACACTAGAAGCATTCTTAAAAGTACAACTTCCAGACGTTCCTATGCGCCATGAATACTTGGAAAACCAAGTTTGGGAACGCGCTTGGATGGATTATTACGAACCGATTCAAATTGGTGAAAAATACTGGATCGTACCAGAATGGTTAGAACCACCTGAAGCCGATGCAACCAATATTAAGCTTGATCCAGGTCTTGCTTTTGGTACAGGCAACCATGCAAGTACCTTCTTATGCTTACAATGGTTAGGTAAAACAGATGTAAAAGATAAGATCGTGATCGACTATGGTTGTGGTTCAGGTATTTTAGGTGTTGCAGCCCTATTACTTGGTGCTAAAAAGGTATATGCGACAGATATTGATCCACAAGCCGTTCTCGCTACAAAACAAAACGCAGAATTAAATGGTGTACTGGATCGTCTTTATGTAGGATTACCAGAAGAGTTTGATCAAGAATTTAAATCACAACAAGCAGACGTCCTTGTCGCAAATATTTTAGCGGCACCTTTAATGGCGCTTGCGCCTGAATTCTCAACTTTATTAAAAAATGAGGGTGAGTTCGCACTTGCTGGTGTAATCGAAGAGCAAGTTGCTGATGTTTCTAGTGTTTACTCACAGTTTTTTGATATATTAGAGATCGAAAAGCGTGAAGAAAACTGGTGTCGCATTTCAGGAAAACGTAAAACAACAATTTGAGAATATTGTTCCTTATGAGTGAAAAACAAACCCGCTGCCCTAAATGTTCAACTGTGTACAAAGTGACCCTTTCACAACTCAGTGTTGCACAGGGTATGGTTTGTTGCCCCAAATGCGTCATTAACTTTAACGCATTAACCAATTTATTAGAATCTGAAAGTGAGTCGCTTCCGACACCGATCAATCGCTCACTTTTTTCTTCGATTCAACCAGATAGCTCATTTGCAGAAAAACAAATGCAAATTTTGAGTATCTTCGATCAAAAAATTGAAAATTCAAATATTGATTTATTGACCTATCTCAATAACCTTAATTATTTCAATACCGAACCAGTTACTGCCCTACCCAATTTAAATCTTTCCGAAGATAGCTTACAAATTGACCATGAGAATAATGATAAACAACATGGTTGGTTGTATTACACACTTTGGGGACTTGGCAATATTGCTTTGATTCTAGTGTTTGCTTTTCAAATTTTGTGGTTCAACCCGAAACTGATGCATGAAAGCCCAGCTCTAAATCAGATCTTTAATTATGCTTGTGGCATTTTTTCGTGCAAAACCAGCAATGATCAATACAAATATCTCAGTTTTGAGAAAGTAAAAATTAAACGTGGAGAAAAAGACGCGACTGTCTTTTCAGGTGTGCTTCTGAATCATCACGAGAATAGTGTCATGCTTCCTTCTATTAAGGTGGTACTCAAACAAAATGATGATGCGGTGTTTAACGTTATGTTAAAACCACAAGACTATTTAGTGGACAGCTTAAAAACTATTCAACGCATTCCATCGAACAGCCCATTTCGCTTCGAATTTACCCTTCCAAGAAGCAAAAATAGCTTCAATGACTATAGTTTAGAATTTGTACAGCCCTAAAAGCTCAAAAAAGTGACAAAAAAACAAAAAAAAGTGCAGTTAATTTGCTCACTTTTTCGCTGACAGTGGTATGATACGCGCCACGAATGCTTGACCCACTTACTCCTCGTAATTTATAGACAATAAAATCGTTAAACGAACTGTGCTTCTATCCAATAAGCGCATTGTTGGTTTTTTTGTTTTTAAAAGTAGGCGGTAACAAATATTTAACTATTGTTACGCTTATTTTTTACACAACTCGAGGATTTGTGGCAAGCTAATAGTCCTTTTGTTTTAGAGTCACTGTTTTAGGATCTAAAACAGGACTCACTAATTTTAGACCACATTTATATCACTTTACCCAAGTGATATTTTGATTTTTCGGATTAACACGCATGAATAGCAAATCTCCTATTTTTACGGCTCAATCTGATGTCGCTCTTCGCATCCATGTAGATCGCGCAGTTCGTCATTATTTTGCACAATTGCAAGGTGAGCAACCATCTCAAGTTTATGACATGGTTTTAGCAGAAATGGAGAAACCTCTTTTATCTGTGGTCTTAGAATATACTCGCGGTAATCAAACACGTGCTGCTGAGATTTTAGGCCTTAACCGCGGAACTTTACGCAAAAAGTTAAAAGCTCACGGTTTAATGAGTGAATAATTGATAAAATGCTCACGTTCTCGTGGGCATTTTTTTTGCCTTTTATTTTTAATCTGTAGACTTCAAACTGTTGACTAAAATCATGACTATCAAACGTGCTTTAATCTCTGTTTCAGACAAAACTGGAATCGTTGAATTTGCTCAAAATCTTGCAGCTCTAGGGGTAGAAATTTTATCTACGGGCGGTACATATAAGTTGCTTAAAGACAACAATATCGCCGTAGTAGAAGTTTCTGAACATACAGGTTTTCCTGAAATGATGGATGGTCGTGTAAAAACACTACACCCAAAAATTCATGGAGGCATCTTAGCTCGTCGTGGTCTGGACGAAGCAGTGATGCAAGAACACAACATCGATCCGATTGATCTGGTGATTGTAAACCTGTATCCATTTGCAGCAACTGTAGCAAAACCAAACTGCTCTCTTGCAGATGCGATTGAAAATATCGACATCGGTGGTCCGACGATGGTTCGTGCCGCTGCAAAGAACCATGCTTCAGTAGGCATTATCGTGAATGCAGCTGATTACGACACAGTCGTTGCTGAATTAAAAGCCAATGGTGCACTTTCTTACGAAACTCGTTTCGACCTTGCGGTAAAAGCATTTGAGCACACTGCACAATACGATGGCATGATCGCATCTTATTTAGGCGCGCGCGTTGGCAAAACTGAAGGCGAAGCAGATCTGTTCCCGCGTACCTTCAATACCCAACTGAATAAAGCACAAGATTTACGTTATGGTGAAAACCCGCATCAAAATGCAGCTTTCTATGTTGAAGCAAACGCAAAAGAAGCGTCGGTTTCAACTGCGAAGCAATTACAAGGTAAAGAATTATCTTATAACAATATTGCGGATACCGATGCAGCACTTGAATGCGTGAAATCATTTGCGAAACCTGCCTGTGTCATCGTTAAACATGCCAACCCATGTGGTGTTGCGGTTTCACTTGATGGCATTAAAGCTGCTTATGATCTTGCGTATGCAACCGATCCTGAATCTGCCTTCGGTGGCATCATTGCATTCAACCGCGAATTAGATACAGCAACTGCGCAAGCGATTGTAGATCGTCAATTCGTTGAAGTGATTATTGCACCAAGCATCGCGGATGGTGTACTTGAAATCACCGGCGCGAAAAAGAATGTCCGTGTGCTCGTGTGCGGTGAGCTTCCAGCAATCGATGCTCGTGCAGCACAACTTGACTATAAGCGCGTGAATGGCGGCTTATTGGTTCAAGACCAAGATTTAGGCATGATCACCAAAGATGATCTTAAAGTTGTGACCAAACGCGCACCAACTGAGCAAGAAATTGATGACCTTATTTTTGCATGGAAAGTTGCAAAATATGTGAAATCAAATGCAATTGTCTATGCCAAAAACCGTCAAACCATTGGTGTAGGTGCAGGTCAAATGAGCCGCGTCAACTCAGCACGTATTGCAGCAATTAAAGCTGAACATGCTGGCTTAGTCGTTGAAGGCGCAGTCATGGCCTCTGATGCATTCTTCCCATTCCGTGACGGTATTGATAATGCGGCCAAAGCTGGTATCAAGTGCATTATCCAACCGGGTGGTTCTATGCGCGATGAAGAAACCATTGCTGCGGCTGATGAAGCTGGTATCGCTATGGTATTCACAGGTATGCGTCACTTCCGTCATTAAATGATTTGAGTCTCTAACGCAAATCCCCCTAAATCCCCCTTTATAAAAAAGGGGGACTTACTTTTTCACTCAAACTAAAAAGCATGCATCCCTCTTTCTCAAAGCGGGGTTTGAGGGAGATTCTGGGGGACTTTTTTATTCTGAACAGGTATATTCTTAAATACGGAAAAAGGAAATAACTTAATAATGAATATTTTAGTTTTGGGTAGCGGTGGCCGTGAACATGCACTTGCATGGAAAATCGCACAAGATGCAAAAGTCACTCAAGTATTCGTTGCACCGGGTAATGCAGGGACAGCAACAGAAGACAAGTGTAAAAATATTGAGCTCGATATTTTAGACAATCCAGCTATTATTGAATTTGCTAAGGCAAATGATGTTGCTCTGGTCATTGTGGGTCCAGAAGCGCCATTAGTGAATGGTGTGGTGGATGCTGCACGTGAAGCAGGTCTAAAAATCTGGGGACCAACCCAGTACGCTGCGCAGCTTGAAGGCTCTAAAGCATTTGCCAAGCACTTCTTAAAACGTCATAACATCCCAACAGCTTTTTATGATGTATTTACAGAAGTTGATGCTGCTAAAGCCTATATTGAATACCACGGTGCGCCCATCGTGATCAAAGCAGATGGTCTAGCTGCTGGTAAAGGTGTAATCGTTGCAATGAGCAACGAAGAAGCTTTTGCTGCAATTGACGATATGCTTGCAGGTAATAAGTTTGGCGATGCTGGTTCACGTGTTGTCATCGAACAGTTCCTAGCGGGTGAAGAAGCCAGCTTTATCTGTATGATTGATGGTAATAACATCTTGCCAATGGCAACTTCACAAGACCATAAACGTATCTTCGAAGGTGATCAAGGTCCAAACACGGGTGGTATGGGTGCTTACTCTCCTGCTCCTGTGGTAACTGCCGAAGTATTTGAACGTGTCATGAATGAAGTGATGCGCCCGACTGTTGATGGTATGGCAGCAGATGGTCATGTTTATACTGGCTTCTTATATGCTGGCTTGATGATTGATGAGCAAGGTCAACCACGTGTGATCGAGTTCAACTGCCGCTTTGGCGATCCTGAAACTCAACCAATCATGATGCGCTTAAAATCATCTTTGGTGGATTTAGTGGAAGCAGGTATTGCAGGTAACTTACCAAGCGAAGCTGAATGGGATGAGCGCAAATCTATCGGCATCGTGCTTGCCGCTGGCGGGTATCCTGAAACAGTTCGTAAAGGTGACGTGATTTCAGGTCTTGGTCAATCTCCAGAAGACACCAAGATTTTCCATGCAGGCACGGCAATGAGCGCAGATGGTCATGTTATTACTGCTGGTGGTCGCGTACTTTGTGTGACGGCACTGGGTGATACTGTGCTTGAAGCGCAAATCAATGCCTTAGAAGTTTGTGGCCAAGTCACATTTACGGGGATGCAATACCGTAGTGATATCGGTTACCGTGCTATTGCACGTGAAAAAGCTGAATAAGCGACTTCACATCAAAAAGCCTTCTTCGGAAGGCTTTTTATTCCTTAAATAGCATAAATTCAATTTCTATATTCATTATTTAAATATAAAATTCAGAAAAATATATATTTATTATTTAATTGATGCATATTTTTATATATTTTGAAAAATTCATAAAACTATCATCCATTTATATTTACTTTGAACATAATTTTCTTCAAATAATCAGTCTCTTATACGCAACAGTACAATCCTTCCCCCTATAACCCATACTCAATTGTTGATATGATTGCCCCAATTTTAGATGTTGTTTTTATGTTAACTTCATATTCTTTTTCATTATTTTCAAATGATTAGAATATTTAATCTAACAAAACAAATTGCAGCTAAATCCAAATTTGATTAGAAAATAGGGTGTGTTATTCATTTTTTTTCATTTCTGGCATACAGAGTGGGCACATGAATATTCATTCATTTTTCTAGTGTTGTGGAAAGGACTCTAGTTCAAACTTCAAGAATAATTGACATGATTGTTTGAGGCCGATGCCAATTTACAACATACAAACCTATTGCAATCATTAATGCTAGAGAAATGCTGATTTTCTCGACATTATTCCGATTAGGATTTATACATGAAAAAGCTGATTAGTCTTTTTTTAAGTGTATCTGTTGTATTACTTGCGGCATGCAGTAAACAACCTGATACCGCATCGACCGAACAAAAAGGTGATGCAGCTGCATTACAAACTGTTGTAATTGCTTCTACTGGTTCAGATGCTGATATCTGGCGTTATATTGCAACTTTGCCTGAAACCAAAGCTGCTGGCGTTAAACTTGAAATTAAAAACTTCACTGATTATGTTGCAATGAATACCGCTGCAGCAAATAAAGAAGTCGATTTGAATGCATTCCAATCTTATGCTTACCTTGTTGCATTCAATGCTGCAAATAAAGACAAGATTGCACCTGTTTCAACCACTTATTTAGAGCCAATGGGGATCTACTCAAGTAAAGTGAAAAAGGTTGAAGAGTTTGCTGAAGGTGCAACTATTGCCATTCCAAATGATGGTGCAAACGAATCACGCGCTTTATTACTTTTACAAAGTGCTGGCTTGATCAAGTTAAAAGCTGACTTTGATCCTGTAAAAGGCACCCCTGCTGACATTATCGAAAACAGCAAGAAAATCGTGATTAAACCAATTCAAATGGCAACAGCAGTTCGTGTTAAAGATGAAGTTGATGCGATTTTATTGGGTAATACACTTGCGATGGAAGGCGGTTTAAACGTACTTAAAGATGCGGTTTTCTATGAGCCAATCGACCAAAGTACCAAGTTAAATGTAAACGTTTTGGCAACGGCTGAATCTCGTAAAGATGATCCTGTGTTACAAAAGGTTGGCGCGCTTTACCACACTGAAGCAGTCAAGCAATATGTTCAAGAACATTTTGCAGGTACTAAAGTTGACGTAAACAAACCAACGAGCTACCTCACTGAAGCGAATTCGTAATATAATACCCTCAAATAAAACAGGCAAAGTGATTTTGCCTGTTTTTTCTTTTCTGCCATAGTATTGACGAACATGATCCAATTTAAAAACATTTCGAAACACTATCAGTTGAAAGGTCAAACGATCAATGCGTTGGATCAGATCAATTTAGAGATCCCTGACGGTAGTATCTTTGGCATTATCGGCTATAGTGGTGCAGGTAAAAGTACACTTATCCGTTTGATTAATTTACTTGAGCGCCCAACTCAGGGACAAGTCATCATTAATCAAAAAGACTTTACTGCAATGGATGCACGCACACTTCGTCAAGAACGTGCAAATATCGGCATGATCTTTCAGCACTTCAATTTACTTCAAACCAAAACTGTGTCTGAAAATATTGAAATGCCACTTAAGCTATTAGGTCATAGCAAAGCTGAGCGTGAAAAACGACTAGTTGAACTCTTAGATTTTATTGATTTAAAACATAAAAAAGATGCCTACCCTGACGAACTTTCAGGCGGGCAAAAACAACGTGTCGGGATTGCTCGTGCATTGGCAAATCATCCAAAGATCTTACTCTGCGATGAAGCCACCTCAGCACTTGATCCACAAACCACCAAATCAGTTTTGGCTTTATTAAAAAAGATTAACCAAGAACAAAATATCACCATTGTGATGGTGACCCATGAAATGGATGTGATTGAATCCGTTTGTGATTATGTTGCGGTGATGGAAGCCGGTCATGTGATTGAAACAGGCCCGACATTAGATATTTTTAGTCAGCCTCAACACCCAACCACTAAAACCTTTATTCAAACCGTTTTGCAACAACAGTTGCCGATCAATATTCTGAATAATCTTGAGCACAAACACCATAATAGTATTTATAGCCTGCAGTTTTTGGGTACATCGGCACAAGAAACTGTGATTCAGGCAGCGATTAAGCAGTTTGATATCAGTTTGAATATCCTATTTGCCAACATGACCGAAATTAATGGCACAGTGATTGGACAAATGTTTATCCAACTGCTGGGCGACCCGCTTATGATCCAAGAAACGGTAAAGTTCCTTGAGCTTCAAGGTGTGAAAGTTGAACAGTCTGGAGTGGTTAGCCAATGAGAGATTTAATTGTACAATGGCTGACTCAAGTCACAGCACCATTTTGGCATAGCTCGCTTTCAATTGACCAGTTTGTTACCGCACTGCAAGAAACCTTTCAAATGGTGTTCTTCTCTTTATTGTTTGGCTGCATTTGGGGCTTAATCCAAGGCATTACCTTAGTGGTTACCCGTACAGGTGGTATCTTACAAAATCGTGCGATTTATTATTTTCTCAATCCGATTGTAAATGCCTTACGCTCCCTTCCCTTCATTATCCTTTTAATTGCTGTGATCCCATTAACCAAAATATTGGTAGGTACATCAATTGGAACATGGGCAGCGATTGTGCCTTTAACCATTTATGTCGGCCCATATTTAGGTCGCTTAATTGAAACTTCATTACTTGAAGTGAATGAAGGCATTGTCGAATCCGCTCAAGCAATGGGTGCTTCGCCTTGGCAAATTATCTTTAAGTTTATTATCCCTGAAGCTCGTAGCTCTCTGATTCTAAATTTAACCACAGGTACGATCTCGCTCATCGGTGCGACGGCGATGGCGGGTGCTGTTGGTGCAGGTGGTATTGGTGACTTGGCGATTTCTTATGGTTACCAACGTTTTGACACCAGTGTGGTGATTTTAACCGTGATCGTGTTATTGCTACTGGTGCAGTTCGTGCAAATGCTAGGCGATTGGTTGGCTAAATTACGTTAATTTTCATTCTATACCTGATTAAGGAATATATTGAAAACTCAATATATTCCTTTTATTTTTCTCAAAAATTGACCAAATGCTATAAAATAATGCTCTATTAAAATAATAGTAAAAAACCCAGCAAGAGCACAATATGGTATCGCTTGAAATACTAACCACCTTTTTAATTACAACGTTTATTTTTGCTTATATTCCTGGCCCAGCAATGCTATATACCGCCGCACAAACTTTAGCAAAAGGGCAAAAATCTGGTTTCATGGCAACTTTAGGACTTTTTATAGGAGGATGTGCTCATATCATAGCCGCCGCAGTTGGGCTCACGACGCTATTTCACTTATTTCCAGTTCTATATACCATCATTAAAGTACTTGGTGCATGTTGGTTAATCTGGTTAGGTATTAAACTCATCAAAGATACTCCAACATCCAACACGCTAAACACTGCTCAAGAGGAAATTGCAGGAAAAACACTCAAAGAAAGTATCTTGGTCGAAGTATTAAATCCTAAAACTGCGATTTTTTATCTCGCATTTTTACCTCAATTTATCAATAGTGCTTCTGAATCACCAGTCTGGCTACAATTTATCCTTTTAGGTTTAATCGTGAATACAATTTTTATTTCTGCAGATCTTGTATGCGTTTTTCTGGCTGAATTCGTCATGAGAAAAATGAATAAATCCCAAAGTATCCAAAAAACTATGTCTATATTGGGTGGTTTAATCTTTATTTCTTTGGGCCTATTTCTGGTTTTGGGCCAACACTAAATCAGCTTATGCAAAGTAAACTTCATTCGCCGCCTTAAAGGTATTTACATGCAAAGGCACCAAATCATCCAGTGCCTGATACCCCCCCGCTAACACAAACAACATAGGGATTTTCATTTTCTTCGCCATTTCAAAGACAATGCGATCACGCTCGAATAACAATTCAGTACTAAACCACTTTGAACCATATTTATCATGCTGATGACAATCCATCCCTGCCTGATAAATCATCAGATCCGTCTCCCAACGGGAGGCATATTGAAAAGCCTCAAAAATCGCCTCACGATATAAATCAAAATTGCCTTGTTTGGGATGGATATAACGGGTCAGACTACGGTCACCAGCCTTACAACCAAAACGAATCCCAAAAATCCCAAAGTTCACCAAATTGCTCATGCGGTTGGTGAAAATCGCAGTCCCATCGCCCCCATGCTGATCACAATCCAGCACAAAAATCCGCTTCTCAGGATATTGCTTTGCGACCAATGCCAAACCATTGAATGTACAATAGGCAGCACCGGATTCATAACTGGCATGATGAAAGCCTTGGGCAATATTGGCAGCAATACCTTCTTTGAATGCAATTTCAGCCCCAATCAATTGTCCAGCCTGTACTGCCAAAATTGCATCCCGAAGCTGCTCATTCCACGGCTTAAACCCTTGTATCGTTGCAAATGCAGACTGTCCTGACAAAAATGCTTCAACATACTGTGGATTGTGCAATTTCTTTAACAGTTCAACATCAATACTGCCTGGATCGATCAGTTCAACCATCTGCTGAGCACGTAACACATCCGCGACAGCGGTCAGTTTTTCCATACTATTGGTATGCGTTTGCGCATAATAGCGTGGAGAGTAACAAGCTTTTAGCATGGATGTCCTACATAAATTTGATCTTGGGCAATATCCATGAGTTGGCTCAATTCGGTTGTATCAGGTCTAAATAATCCATTATCGATCTGTTGTTTAAAATGATAACCAAAAGCACGTGCACGATTTTCAGGAGACACGGCCAAAGTGGTCAAGCGTAAAAACCAAAAGCCATTCATTGCTGTAATTGGAATTACATAGCCCTTATATTGCTTATTTTTATGCTTAGCGAGTTGCTCAATGTCATAACTGGCTGAAAATAAACTACCCGCAGGTAAACGCACCCCATTCATCATCAAAGGCACCAGACTGATACAGGAATGATTATCCCCCATGTTCAGTTTTTCCATCATGATTGGTTGCTGCTGTGTATCGACAAAAATATTGATTTCGCCCTGCCGTAATAAACGATGATGTGCAATACGTAAAAAGAATTTCTCAGCCATCGGACAAGAACCGACTTTAGGTTTTTCCTCTAAGGCCTGACACTCAATCATTTCAAGACTTCTTGCATCTTGAGGCAGGATAATGTCAGTCAGTAACTGGCAAATCAGTTTGCTTTCTTCGAGTTGGGTATATTGATGAATGTTTCTGAGTGTGGCTTGAAAATCGACTTGCTGCTGTAAGCTCTGCGCAAAGCTCTCTTCTGGATTTAAACGCTGTAAGCACTTTTGAACGTCTAAATTGATATCTAAATTTCGCCACGTCTCTAACTCTAAGCCATAAGACGAACTTTGATTCAGAATATTACGTAAAGCTTTGGTCTCATATTCTTCAAAAATACGTAAGTCCTGAAACCCAACTGGATCTCGAACTTGAGAAACAAACTCCGCAATAACACGTGTCGCCTGCGTGTAACCGCAGCCCCGTCGTTCAGTTTGATGGCTAAAATGCTCATTCAACATTTCAGTAAGCTTGGCAGAGAGCGGATATAAATATTTTTTAAAAATAATGACCACTTCATGATCGATCATTTCAGACATAATTCCCTCTCTTATTCTTCTGATTTATCACTTATCACCCATTGCAAAGAATCCGTATTTCTCTTATTAAATCTAATTATTGATATTGTTTAGCTTTAATTAAGTGTTTCTATATGAATAAAGATGAATATAAATCATTAACTTATCTAATATTCACTTCATCTTCATTGAAAATATGGTACTTGTCAACGATAAAGATATCGACTGAACTTTGCTGTCAAAATATGCCCTAAAAAGTCATTAAGCCGCGCTCCTAATCAACACGACTTTTGCACTAGATTGCATTTACACTTACACTAGAAACAGGCACTCGCTATGAGTACCCAATCCGCAATAACCACATGAAACAAAGATTTAGGATTCGGCTATGCATTATAAGATTCATGCAATTGACGTAAAAAATGCCTTAAAAAACTATATTTGGTTATTGGAAGATACAGATACACAAGAAGTTGTTGCGATCGATCCAACAGAAGCCAGCTTAGTCATTGAGTTTTGCCAGCAACACCAATTGCAACTGAAGCAAATTTGGTTAACGCATTGGCATAAAGATCATACAGGTGGAGTTGAAGGTTTACTCGCCGATCAGAATATAATGGTCTACGGTCCACGCGATGAATTGAGTAAAATTTCCCTGATCTCCAACCCATTACAAAATGATGATCACTTTCATTTCAATGATCTAAACGTTGAAATTATTGCGACGCCAGGTCACACCCTAGGGCATATTACTTATTTCATTGAAAAACTAGAGACGCTGTTTAGTGGTGACACCTTATTTGCAATGGGCTGTGGTCGATTGTTTGAAGGCACTGCCGAACAAATGTATCACTCTTTAAATCGACTGGCTGCCTTACCTATTCAAACTAAAGTATATTGCACGCATGAATATACCCTTGCCAATGCAGAATTTGCCCTCACCGTTGAACCAGACAATATGGCATTACAGCAGCGGTTAGAGCAGGTCAAAGCTCTAAGAGCAGCAGATCAAATCACCCTGCCAAGTACCATTGAATTAGAACTTGAAACCAATCCCTTTTTACGTACAGAAAGTGCTGAAGATTTTGCACGTATCCGCAGTTTGAAAGACCAGTTCTAAATAAACGCATTAAATTTAAACGATTCATTTTCCATTTTTGTTAAAAGTGGAAAATGAAATTATTTTTTACATTTATCCTGCGCCATTTATAAAAAAAAGGAGTTTATTTTTTAAAATATCAGAATTAAATAATCAAACAAAATCAAAAATATAAACAAACAGCAGATAAGTTTCTCTCTATAAAAATTACGCTAAATTTACATTACTTACATGTGGAAAAATAAATCTATGCAATCCCCCTTTAAAAAAATTTAACCGACCCTTATTAATATTTACATGTTCACAAGGAGATCTGTCATGAAAAACAGAGTTGTTAAAGCAAAAAACGTATTGGCTTTCCGTATTTGGTTAGAAAAATTAGGCTATTCAGTTAAAAATCTGACAGATAACCGTGGTTTTACATTCAGCTTTAAAAAAGAATATGGTCTAGTCACATGTGACTTATCTGGTAATGCTTTAGCAATGCAGCTTGGCGAAGAATTCGAAGATCATTTAAAAGCATAATGACAAATTTTCTGATCGTTCAGGGTTTCAAAGGGATTTGGAATCCTGATTGCTAAGAATCAATATTTAAACATTTCTCCCCTTCTATTTAATCCCTCATTTTCTAACCATTTCGTACAAATTTTCATTGGAACCAACTCAATTTCCAAGTATCATTATGCCCAGTCGAGGGATGCTGCGACAATTGATCGGCACTAAAGATCAATTTGCCAGGCTCGACGATCGGTTAGACATTCGTTTTGACCAACAACGGCATCCGCGAACAGAATGATCCATACTATTTTTTCTAGGAGATCCTGATGAACGCGGTGAATGCTTCATTTACAGATTATAAAGTTGCTGATATTTCCCTTGCTGACTACGGTCGTAAAGAGATCAAACTTGCTGAAGCAGAAATGCCAGCTTTGATCGGCTTACGTAAGCGTTATTCAGCTGCTAAACCACTTGCTGGTGCTAAAATTTTGGGTTGTATTCACATGACAATCCAAACAGCTGTTCTTATTGAAACATTGGTTGAGCTTGGCGCAGAAGTACGTTGGACCTCTTGCAACATCTTCTCAACTCAAGACCATGCTGCTGCTGCCATTGCTGCAAGTGGTGTTCCTGTATTCGCTTGGAAAGGCGAAACTGAAGAAGAATATGTATGGTGCTTAGAGCAACAGATCAATGTCAATGGTCAGCCTTGGGATGCCAACATGATCTTGGACGATGGCGGTGACTTAACTGCACTTGTTCATGACAAATACCCTGCACTTTTAGAGCGTATCCACGGCATTACCGAAGAAACTACTACAGGTGTACAACGTCTGTTGGAAATGTGGAAAGACGGTTCGCTTAAAGTACCAGCGATCAATGTCAACGATTCCATCACGAAATCAAAAAATGACAACAAATACGGTTGCCGTCACTCATTAAACGATGCCATCAAACGTGCAACTGACATGTTACTTTCTGGTCGTCGTGCACTTGTAATCGGTTATGGTGACGTAGGTAAAGGTTCTGCGCAGTCTTTACGTCAAGAAGGCATGATCGTTCGTGTAACTGAAGTTGATCCAATTTGTGCAATGCAAGCATGTATGGATGGATATGAAGTTGTATCTCCATATAAAAATGGCCTACAAACTGGCAAAAAAGAAGACATTAACCAAGACTTATTGGGCAATACTGATCTTGTTGTGACCACAACTGGTAACTACCATGTGTGTGACTCTGCAATGTTAGATAGCTTAAAAGCGGGTGCTGTAGTGTGTAACATCGGTCACTTCGATACAGAAATCGACACTGCATACCTCCGTGGTTATAAGTGGGTTGAAGTGAAGCCTCAAGTCCACCAAGTGTATCGTTCAGAAGATGAAAACAACTACTTAATTCTTCTTTCTGAAGGTCGCTTAGTGAACTTAGGTAATGCAACAGGTCACCCTTCACGTGTGATGGATGGTTCATTTGCAAACCAAGTCTTAGGTCAAATGCATTTATTTGCTGAAAAATTTGCTGACTTACCTGCTGAGCAAAAACAAGCTGCAATTCGTGTAGAAGTCCTTCCGAAGAAATTAGATGAGGAAGTGGCTGCTGCAATGGTTCTTGGTTTTGGCGGTGTGTTAACCCAGTTAACGCAAGTACAAGCAGATTACCTTGGCGTTCCTGTTGAAGGTCCGTTCAAATCTGACGCTTATAAATATTAAGAAAATCAGGGCAGACGTTTTACGGACTGCCCTTTTTTCTAAAATTTCCAAGCGATTTTAAAAAGGATTTGAAATGACAAAGCGTGTTCCTATTTCTTTTGAATTTTTCCCACCTAAAACAGATGCGGGCGCGGAAAAATTAAAACTTGTTCATCAAGAATTACAATTATTAAATCCAGAATTTTTCTCGATTACCTATGGTGCGGGTGGTTCGACACGTGAACGTACTTTAGCTGCGATTAGTGACTTTAACGGCAAAGGTACACCAGTTGCGCCTCACCTCTCATGTATTGGTGACGACAAAGCACGTATTGCTGAACTCTTAGATTTATATAAATCTCAAGGGATTGATCGTATTGTCGCTTTACGTGGCGATTTGCCTTCAGGTCAGGTCGGCCTAGGTGAGCTGCCTTATGCACAGGACTTAGTCCGCTTTATTCGTGAGCATTCAGGCGATCACTTCCACATTGAAGTTGCCGCATATCCTGAAATGCATCCTCAAGCTGAGACTTTTGATGGCGACATTCAGCGTTTTGTTGAAAAAGTAAATGCAGGCGCGAATGCAGGCATTACTCAATTTTTCTTCAATCCAGATGCTTATTTCTACTTTATTGAGCGCATTGCCAAAGCTGGCGTGAATATTCCAGTTGCACCAGGTATTATGCCGATCACCAATGCAAGCAACTTGATCCGCTTTGCAGATGGTACAGGTGCAGAAATTCCACGTTGGATCCGTAAGCAACTCGCAGCGTATGGCGATGACAGTGCAAGTATCAAAGCATTTGGTCACGAAGTGATTGTAAAACTTTGCGAACGCTTGATTGCTGGTGGTGCACCTACCCTACACTTTTATTCAATGAACCAAACCGAACCGACTCGACAACTGGTTGTCGATCTTGGTTTAAACTAATTTGTACGAGCACGACCCAAGCATGAATCGTTTTTATATCGAAACTGAATTAAACACTGGCAATACCATTGAATTAACTGAATCGGTATTTCACCATTGGGTCCGTGTACTGCGTGCAAAAGAGCAAGAACAAGCCATCTTTTTCAATGGAAAAGGTGGTGAATATGTCGTTACCCTGACAGAAATCAACAAGAAAAATGCCTTTGTTTCTGTAGACCAGTTTGATCCAGCCGATCGTACCGCACCATTCCGTGTTGTGTTGGGTCAGGTGATGAGTAAAGGTGATCGCATGGATTATGCGATTCAGAAAGCTACTGAATTGGGGGTGACGAGCATTCAACTGCTCACCAGTGAACGTTGTGAAATGCGTTTAAAGTACGATCGTGATCAGAAGAAAATAGATCATTGGCAATCAGTCGCCATAGCCGCTTGTGAGCAATGTGGCATGAACCGTGTTCCTCAAGTTTTGCCACCAATCAGCTTAACTGAATGGCTGAATTCCGAGTTACCACCTTCGCGTTTTGTACTGGCTCCAAACAAAGACCAAGACAATGTCTTACTCGACAGTTCACCAGACATTGCACTATTGATTGGTCCAGAAGGTGGCTTGAGTGAAGCTGAGATTCACTTGGCTAATCAACATCAATTTAAAAACTGGTGCATTGGTGATCGTGTTTTAAGAACTGAAACCGCTCCTGTCGTTGCCTTGTCGATTTTAAATTATCACTTCTCATTGAGCTAAGTACTTGGCATTGCTTTCTGTGATGTTTAGCGCTAATTTAAATTAAGCTCCGTCTGTTTACAAAAAAACAAAGACTGTGAATATAGATAAAAAATTAAAAGGATTATTCTTTGTATGTTAGGGGTTCAGGACAAAAATTTGCCACAGTTTATCTATACAGACCAAATTGATTATCCAAATCACGTACGTTTATTCGTCTTAAGCGTATTTTGTATTTGTCTGTTAGATTATGCGCTATTTGGTATTTTTTACTCTTTTGAATCCAACATTTTTACAACATGGATGAGTATCACCCTCATCCTTTTGTTCAGTTTTACCTGTATTTGTCATTTCTTATTAAAACGTTATTCCTCAGTTCGTTATAGCAACCAGACCAATATCATTTTCCAACTGATCTGTTTCTTTACTGGCTTGCTGATTGGGGTGAATACCATTGTCATCAATCATTATTTGTCAGTCGATATCCCGCATTTGATTGGGTCGCATGTGCTAACCCTCACGGCTTTATTGCTCACTGCTTCCCATATCATTGCACTGACGTTTTTAACCCAACATATTCGCTACTTTTTCTTATTTTTTATCCCAAGTATTGCCCCCTTAATCATCTCACAGCTTTTGCATCGAGACCACGACCATACCCTGTTCTATCTGGCTTATTATTCCTCATTTTTTGCCACCGTACTCTGCGCGCAAGTGACCTATAAAATTCATAAACGCTTGGCCTTGGTTTTAGATAAAAATAAACAACTGATTGACGTGGCTGAGCAGCATAACCAATGGACTGAAGAACTGTGTCAGCAACTACAACGCGAAGTAAATAAGTCCAAAGATATTGAAGCGCAACTACAATTCAACAACCACCTGTTGGAACAAAAAGTTCGTGAACGTACGTTTGATCTCACACAAATGAATGAAAGCTTAGAAGAGCATCGTCAAAACTTAAGCTTTGCTCACGAAACTGCTGGTATCCGCCCTTGGGACTGGAATCTTGAAAATCATACCGTTGGTGTGACCAATGCACATAGTCAGGCCGTTACCCGCCATTCTGAAAACCATTACACTCTGTTGCATAAAATCATTCATCCTGATGATATCGAACGAGTAAAAAATACCTTATATAATCATTTATGTGGTCAAACCAAACGTTACGAAGAAACATTTAGAATTAAACGCCATAATGGTGAATGGACTTGGATTCACGATGTTGGACAGGTAATTTTAAGAGATCCAAAAGATGACACCCCTTTACGCATGGTAGGTATCCATCGCGATATTAATCAGGAAAAGAAAGATCAAGAGCGCTTAAAACTTGCTGCCAGCGTATTTGAGCAAGCCTCTGAAGGTATTTTTATTTTAGATGAAAACTTTAACTATGTTGAAGTCAATCCTAAATATGAACAGCTGACAGGAATGGGTAAACAGGCCATCATCGATAAACAGTTATTTGAAATTACCAAGCAAAATAAGCAACATCATCATAATTTTCATTTATCGATTCTCGATACACTACGTGAAGAACAGGAATATGAAGGTGAATTTCAAGAAACCTATAGTTCTGAAAAATCTTGTTTTTTGTGGATTCATATCAATGCTGTGAAAGATGAGCAAGATCGTGTCATCAATTATATTGGGATTGTTTCAGATCAAACCGAACGTAAACATCAAGAGCAACGCCTCTCTTATCTGACCAATTACGATACGCTTACCGATCTACCCAACCGGTTTTATTATCAGCAGCAATTGCACCAGTATTTAGTCAATGAAGCATCGATCCAACATTTAGCTGTCATTCGTTTAAATATAGACCGTTTCCGTGCCCTGAATGAAATTATTAGCAATCAAGCGGGTAATGAGCTGCTGAAACAGGTCGCACAACGTCTGCGCATTAGTAATATTGATGCCTTATTGGTCGCACACTTAAGCGCTGATGATTTTGCGATTATCTATGAAATTTCGCCACTACATCCACCGATTCATCAACTGTGCAATAACATCGTTGAAGCCTTTAGCAAGCCATTTTACCTTGCAGATCAAGAATACTTCGTCAGTATTTCGATTGGTGTCGCTATATATCCAGAACATGGACGCCAAGTCGACAACTTAAATACTCATGCTGAACAGGCACTGACCGAGGCCAAACGCTTAGGTGGGAATACCATTCGCTACTATTCCAATGAAAGAGCAAATTTTGTTGCCAAATATACAGATTTAGAGCTCGATCTGAGAAAAGCCATTCAGAATAACGAGCTGGTTGTATACTATCAGCCCAAGATTAATGCGCATAATCATCAAATTAATGGTTTTGAAGCCCTAATCCGTTGGAAGCATCCAACCAAGGGGCTGATCATGCCAAGCATTTTCATTCCTTTAGCGGAAAGTACCAGCCTGATTTCTGATATTGGACAACTAGTTTTGCATGAAGCTGCAAAGCAACTGCAAACATGGCAAAAACTTGGTTTTCACAATATCAATATCGCAGTCAACATCGTGGCACAGCAAATTTTACGCGGCCAACTGTTGCATGATATTGATGCTGTATTAAATACTTACGAGATCTCAGGCAAAAATCTGGAATTGGAAATTACTGAATCTGCCTTTATCGAAAATACCGACAGTGTCAAAACGGTGTTGAATGCCATTAAAGAACGTCAGATTTCGATCGCACTGGATGACTTCGGTACAGGCTACTCTTCTCTTGCATACCTCACCGAATATCCAATTGACATTTTAAAAATTGATCGTGCTTTTATCTCGAAAATTGGTAATGCAAAACAAGATGCGATCGTTAATGCCATGATTGCCATGGGCAAAACCATTGGCTTAAAAGTTGTGGCTGAAGGTGTTGAGACAGAACAGCAATATGAGTATTTAAAACGACAAAATTGCGACATATTACAGGGTTACTTATTTTCACAACCGCTGACATCAACTCATGCAACAGAATACCTGCAAAAACAGAAGCAGCAGTCAACCGCAAGATATTCCATTTAAACGTGAATTTTAACCTTTTTTACTGTTTATTTTTCACTGAATAGCAACTGTCAATATGCATGTAGTTCAGTGAAAATAAGCTTTTTTGACTGTGCGAAAGCATGAACTAGTGCTATATTCTTGTGCACTTATCTTAATATCGTAATTAGACAGCTAGATGTCTGATTATTATCGGAACAAATGAGACTCAGATGGACGATCAATCTTTAAAACAAGCCGCTTTGTATTACCATGAATTTCCAACCCCAGGAAAAATCAGTGTGACACCTAGCAAGCAGCTCGTTAACCAACGAGATTTAGCGCTTGCCTACTCACCTGGTGTTGCTGCGCCATGTTTGGAAATCGAACGTGACCCTTCTGCCGCTGCAAAATACACAGCGCGCGGTAATCTGGTTGCCGTCGTGAGTAATGGTACAGCCGTGCTTGGTTTGGGAAATATTGGTCCACTCGCGTCTAAACCCGTGATGGAAGGTAAAGGCGTTCTGTTCAAAAAGTTCGCTGGTGTTGATGTATTTGATATCGAGATTGATGAAAATGATCCAGACAAGATCGTTGATATCGTTGCTGCACTAGAGCCGACTTTTGGTGGCATTAACTTAGAAGATATCAAAGCACCAGAATGTTTCTACATTGAGAAGAAACTTCGCGAACGTATGAAAATTCCTGTGTTCCATGATGACCAACATGGAACCAGTATTATCGTCGGTTCAGCATTGCTCAATGCCTTGCAACTGGTGAATAAAAAAATTGATGAAATTAAAATTGTAGCGTCTGGTGCAGGTGCAGCAGCACTTTCATGCTTAGACTTACTTTGTGCTTTAGGTGTCAATAAAGCCAATATCGTTGTTGCTGATTCTCGTGGTCTACTCACTACTTCACGTGAAGGATTGGATGAATCGAAAAAACGTTATGTGCAAGACATTCAAGCAACACAATTGCATGAAGTGATGGCTGGCGCAGACATGTTCTTGGGTCTTTCAGCAGCAGGTATCTTAACCAAAGAAATGGTTAAAGAAATGGCTGAAAATCCAATTATTTTTGCACTTGCAAACCCAGATCCTGAGATTTTACCTGAACATGCACACGAAGTTCGTCCAGATGCAATCATGGCAACAGGACGTTCAGACTATCCAAACCAAGTGAACAACGCTCTTTGCTTCCCTTACATCTTCCGTGGTGCATTGGATGTTGGTGCAACCACCATTAATGAAGAAATGAAGATTGCTTGTGTACATGCAATTGCACGCATGGCACATGTTGAAGCAGATGCTGCAACCTATGGAGAAAAATCAGCTTCATTTGGTCGCGATTACCTGATCCCTCGTCCACTTGATCAACGTTTGATTTTAGAAATCGCGCCTGCCGTAGCGAAAGCTGCAATGGACTCTGGCGTTGCGACTCGCCCAATCGAAGACTTCTCTGCATATCGTCAACGTCTTTCTGAGTTTGTTTATAACTCAGCATTCTTGATGAAACCGATCTTCTCACAAGCGAAAACAGATCCAAAACGTATCGCATATGCTGAAGGTGAAGATCAACGTGTATTACGTGCGGTTCAGATTGTGGTAGATGAAGGCTTAGCGAAACCAATTCTGATTGGTCGTACTGCCGTAATTGAAGACAATATCAGAAAGTTAGGTTTACGCTTGCAACATGGTGTGAACATTGAAATCGTCGATCAGGAGAAGAATCCTTCGTACGATGATTTTTGGAAAGAATACCATCAAATCATGCAACGCAAAGGTGTGACGGTTGAATATGCGCAACGTGAAGCACGTCGCCGTTCTACACTTATCGCGGCAATGTTGGTTAAATTTGGCAAAGCTGATGGTATGTTGTGTGGTACTTACTCAAGCTATGACATTCACTTAGATTTCGTCAAAAACGTCATTGGCTTAAAAGAAGGTCGCAGCACGTTCTTTACGCTAAATGCGTTGATGCTTGAAGATCGCAATTTATTTATTGCTGATACTTATGTAAATACCAATCCAACAGCGGCTCAACTGGCTGAAATGACCATTTTAGCGGCTGAAGAAGTGCGCCGTTTCGGTATTACACCACGCGTGGCTCTGCTTTCTCACTCAAGCTTCGGTAGCGACCAAACGGATGCAAGCGCTCAAAAAATGCGCGAAGTTTATCGTCTACTTTCAGAACAGGCACCTGAGTTAGAAGTAGAGGGTGAAATGCATGGTGATGCAGCATTAGATGAAAATATTCGTCATTTTGCATTCCCGAACTCACGCTTCAAAGGTTCAGCTAACTTGTTGATTATGCCGAACCTAGATTCAGCCAATATTTCATTCAATTTGTTAAAAGCAACTTCTGGTAATAATGTGACCATCGGTCCTATTTTATTGGGTGCTGCAAAACCTGTTCATATTCTTACACCTACAGCGACAACTCGTCGTTTGGTGAATATGACAGCATTAACGGTTGCAGAAATTCAGCAAGGTCAAAACTAAGTTCACTCAAGCCCTGCTTTTATTGAAAAGCTTCGCTTAACGCTTGAGAAAACCTCTATTCTGTAGCATGATTGTGTGAAGAATAGAGGTTTTTTCATGCAAGTTTATTTAGTAGGCGGTGCAGTTCGAGATCATTTACTCGGCCATCCCTATCACGAAAAAGATTATGTGGTGGTTGGAGCAACGCCCGAGCAACTATTGGCTGAAGGTTATCAACCTGTTGGTAAAGATTTTCCTGTATTTTTACATCCAAAAACAAAAGAAGAGTACGCACTTGCTCGTACAGAACGTAAATCTGGTGTTGGTTATCACGGTTTTCAGTTTTTTACCGATACCACAGTGAAATTAGAAGAAGATCTGATTCGTCGTGATTTGACCATTAATGCAATGGCGATGGATGATGCAGGTACCGTTTATGACCCCTATGGTGGGCAACAAGATTTAGATCAAAAAATTCTACGCCATGTATCTGATGCATTTACCGAAGACCCTCTACGCGTACTCCGTGTAGCTCGTTTTGCAGCTCGTTATGCAAGCTACGGCTTTAAAATAGCAGATGAAACACTACAATTAATGCAAAAAATTGCCCAATCAGGTGAGCTTGATGCATTAACTCCTGAACGCGTCTGGAAAGAGACCTCTCGTGCATTGCTAGAAGATCATGCAGATGTTTACTTTGAAACACTTAAAGAATGTGATGCCTTAAAAATCTTATTTCCTGAGATTGATGCACTATTTGGTGTACCACAACGCCCTGAATATCATCCTGAGATTGATTGTGGTATTCACACCCTCATGGCACTCAAACAAGCCTGTTTAGCTAAATATGCGCTTGATGTGCGTTTTGCTGTGCTTGTGCATGATCTTGGCAAGGCACTCACCCCTGTAGATGAACTGCCACGCCATATCATGCATGAAGAACGTGGTATAAAGCCTGTGACAGATCTCTGTGATCGTTTAAAAGTACCTACACATTTAAAAAGTCTGGCATTGATCGTTTGCAAAGAGCATTTAAAATGCCATCAAGTGAAAAATCTAAAACCTGGCACTCTATGGCGCCTTTTGCAACGCTTAGATGTACTTCGCCGTCCAGAAAAGGTACAAGCCTTTGTACAAGCTTGTGAGTGTGATGCTAAAGGTCGTTTAGGCTTAGAGCAACGCCCATATCCACAAGCACAATTCATGTTAGATGCAATGCAAATTGTCAGAAATATTCGTGCACAGGATTTACCTGAACATGTGACTGGTCCTGAAATTGGTGAAATGCTGATTCAGTATCGAATTGAGGCACTTGCTAAATTTAAGGATCTGCACAATAACTGATTAATTTTTAAGTAAATTAAGTATTTTTTGTACAGATTTTCTTATCTATGCACCAAAAAGATTATTAATCAAGCAAACGATTAATTTTATTTACTATTATTGTTGACGCATCTGCTTTTCATGCCTAAAATGCGCATCAGATTCTCCAATAGCTCAGTCGGTAGAGCGA
The DNA here is from genome assembly GCF_011753255.1 of Acinetobacter sp. Tr-809. NCBI lineage: Bacteria > Pseudomonadati > Pseudomonadota > Gammaproteobacteria > Moraxellales > Moraxellaceae > Acinetobacter > Acinetobacter sp. Tr-809. The sequence continues at coordinate 589,622 of NZ_VWVZ01000002.1, read as the reverse complement.
CGGACTGTTAATCCGCAGGTCCCTGGTTCGAGCCCAGGTTGGAGAGCCAATCTACTAATCTCCCATAGCTCAGTCGGTAGAGCGACGGACTGTTAATCCGCAGGTCCCTGGTTCGAGCCCAGGTGGGAGAGCCAAGATTCTAAAAAGCCCTGATCATTGATCGGGGCTTTTTTTATACGTACAAATTAATATTTAGTTTGATCGAAATACTATTGTTACCACCCTTGACTCCAACCCACGAAAGAAATCATTCTTCTCAGCATTCGTTAAACTACTTACAATTGTTGAATGACGAACCGCTTGTCTCGTAGATAGATCAAAGATTCTATTCCCACTACTCTGAAGAACCTGAATAGAATCAATTGCGTTATTTCTTGATATATTAAATCTCACTATATTACTTAAATTTGCACTACCAGTAGGAACTTCCCATAAACCCATTATTTCTTTATGAACTTTCTCTTCTATTGATTTACTTCTATCACTTTCTGTTAAAGCTGAATCATCCACCTGATTATCATTAATATAAAATTCGAAGGGTTGCTCGACTCTAACAGGATAATATTTACCATTTAATTGATACGGATAAAGACTAGATTTCTTAATTTCAGCCACCACCAAAGCATCTAACTCAACAATACCACTACTTTTCTTAATTTTTGATGCAACGACTTCCCCTTTCTCATTTACATATATCAAAATATTCAGATCCCTATCTTTACCTTGTAACAAAGAAGGATTAACTAATATTTTCGGTATTGTTTTCCATTTTAAGACATGACGATCAATATTAATAAATTCAATGCTCTTAGCATGAATACCCTCTGCCCAAAAGCACAATAATACAACTACTATTTTTGATAAAAATCTCATTTATAATTCTCAATGTTGTTATTTTTATATCCCCAATTCACTATCTCATTACGATGAGATAGTGACCTGTGCTGGCACACCACTATGAAAGCGAAACGTATCATCTGGACTTAAGATCAGATTTTTTTCCACTTCACGAATATGCTCAATGCGTTGCTGGATAGTTTCTTCTGGATCTTTGAGTTTCGCTGTTTTTGCAACATCCAACGCTAAAGCCAGATAGTCCTCAAAATGACGAGATTCAGACTTAAGCAAGTAGCGGTAGTAGCGCCCCAGCTCATCGTCCACAATCGGTGCCAGCGCATAAAAACGTTCACACGAGCGTGCTTCGACAAATGCACCAATAATCATCACATCAATCAGAGCCTCAGGCTCATAGGTACGGATTTCTTTACGTAACCCACCCGCGTAGCGCCCTGCACTCAAACCCTTCCACTCTTGGCCGCGTTTGTTCATGAACTCCAAAACCTGCTCATAATGCAGCATTTCTTCACGTACCAATTGCGCCAATTTCACTTGCAGGTCCGTAAAGAAACTATAGCGAAACATTAAGTTCATGGCGGTACTCGCCGCTTTTTTCTCACAGTTGGCATGATCTTGCATTAAGATGTCCAGATTATTAATGGCTTCATCCAACCATGCCTGAGGAGTCGTACAACCTAAAAACTCGATTACAGGTTGCATTAACTCATCATAATTTACGCTACTCATCAACTTATCTCGCAGCAGCCTGAATTGCTGCTTTCATATCTGTTACTGCTTGAGCCAAACCCACGAATACGCTATCGGCAATAATTGAATGCCCGATGTTTAATTCATGAATTTGTGGAATTGCTGCAATCGCTGCAACATTATCTAGATTCAAACCATGCCCAGCGTTCACAACCAAACCTTTTGCCGCGGCATATTCAGCACCTTTGATAATACGGGCTAATTCAGCTTGCTGTTGCGCATCAGTTTCAGCATCAGCATATGCACCTGTATGAATCTCAATCGTTGGTGCACCACACGCCACCGCTGCATCAATTTGGGCTAAATCTGCATCAATAAACAGAGATACATCACTGCCAATTGCTTTCAGCGCTTCAGTAGCAGCTTTGACTTTTTCAAAATGCCCAACCACATCCAATCCACCTTCCGTGGTCACTTCTTGACGACGCTCAGGTACAAAACAAACATGCTGAGGTTGAATCTCTTTAGCAAACGCAACCATTTCATCAGTTACCGCCAATTCCAAATTCATTCGTGTTTTCAACAATGGACGCATACGACGCACATCATCATCTTGTATATGGCGGCGATCTTCACGCAAATGTAAAGTAATCCCCTCTGCACCCGCTTGTTCACAGACCAAAGCAGCCTGAACTGGATCAGGGTAAGTTGTACCACGTGCTTGTCTTAACGTTGCAACATGATCAATGTTTACACCTAAGATTGCAGCCATAAAAATATCCTATTGTTTATCTTTTCTATTTGCACCATTAATGCATCGAGAAGATCAAGTTTTCGTATTTTGAATCCAGAGTTGACGGCTTTTCAGCGGTCGATCACCCAGCAAAGAGCTAATCATTTGACGGTATAGTTTACCTAATAATTGCAACTGTTCGGGAGAAAAATCCTGTCCATCTTCATAACCGTTCATTGAGCCAATTAGCGTGCCTGAAAGAGTTGAACGTGAGGCTTGCGTGACTGGTAAAAAACCATCATTCAGCTGAAACAAATAATGCTGAAGTGCTTGAACTTCTTGTTGATTAGCGTCAATTGAAAAGTCAATTGCATAACCCAGCTCTTGCAATAAAGCATGTTCAAATTGACGTAAAATTTGTCTCAGAAATAATGCCGCTTGCTCATGTGAGGCGAGTTGTTGCAATTGTAATAATATCAATTGATATTTTTCAAAGGTTTGCGGCATGGCTTCTTCTAATGGACATAAGCGCAATAGAATTTCATTCAAATAAAAACCAGCAAAAAAAGCATCCCCATGAAAAAACACAGGTTGATTCAGAATTTCGAGTTTAGTGAAATTTTTCAGTTCTGATTTGCCTGTCGCTTGTAGACGAATTGGCTGATATTGAGGTGGTGGGATTTGTCTTAAAATCCCATCCACTCGACCATATTCTTGTGTATATAAATGCACAATATGGCTTTTCTCGCGATATTTACGATGATGAATCAAATAGCCATGTAGGACTTCATTACGCATCATAGAACGATACTAGTCCTTCTTTTTCTCATCCTTTTCATCATCATCGCCATCAGGAATGACTGCACCAACAACCGCAGCCGTTCCTTTAACAACACCTTTGGTGGTCTTATAAGCAACTTTCACAGGTACAGTCACGAGCTTATGAATACAGCCCTGCAACATAAAAACACACGTCACAATTGCGAGTACACGGATTGTTGTTTTCATACCTCTATCCATATTGCAAGACAGTTAAATATCGCTATAGCCCAAGCTTTTCAATGCACGCTCATCATCAGACCAACCACCTTTGACTTTCACCCAAAGTGTTAGCATGATTTTTTGCTCAAACATTTTTTCCATGTCTGCACGTGCATCCATACCAATACTTTTCAGCTTCGCACCTTTGTCACCAATCACAATGGCCTTTTGACCTTGGCGCTCCACAAAAATCGTTGCATCAATATAAGTACAAGGTGGCTTTAAGCGACCTGTTTTTTCATTTACAGTTGCTTCTTCTGTTTTAAATGATTCAATCTGAACAGTTAAATCATACGGAAGCTCTTCACCCAACTGACGCATGATTTTCTCACGAATGATTTCACTCGCAAGGAAACGCTCAGAACGATCGGTTATCTGATCTAATGAATATAAAGGTGGTTGATACGGCAAATATTTTTCAATCGTGTCACGCAAATGATCTAGGTTTGCACCGCGCAATGCTGAAACTGGAACAATTTCAGCAAAATTCATTAACTTGGCACGCTCTCGAATCAGCGGTAAAGCTTCATTTTTATTTTCAAAAGTATCTAGTTTATTGATCACTAGGATCACAGGCATATCTGCATTTTTAAGTTTTTCCAAAACCAATTCATCGTTTTGAGTCCACTTTTGTGCATCAACCACAAATAAAACTAGATTCACATCACGCAATGCTGAATGTGCAGCACGGTTCATCATCTTATTGATGGCGCGTACTTCTTTTTTATGCATCCCAGGGGTATCTACGAATACAGCCTGCGATTTCTCACGCGAATCAATCCCCACGATCTTATGACGTGTGGTTTGTGGCTTACGTGAAGTAATCGATAGTTTTTGACCCAAGATATGGTTCATCAAAGTTGACTTGCCCACGTTTGGACGGCCAACGATTGCAACAAAACCGCTTTTGAAATCTGAAGGAATTGTGGTTCCTTGAGAACTAAAAAATTGATCAACTACATTATTGCCATCTTGCTGTTCAGTTGCTTCTGGCTTATTTTCTTCTGAATGAGACATCAGGTTATTGCTCCAATAATTTTAAAATCTCTGCCGCTGCCGTTTGTTCGGCAAAACGACGACTTGAGCCCTCGCCTATAATTTTTGGCAATCCCGCTACATCACATTCCACTTTGAAATGTTGATTCGGGGCATCACCCTGAATATCTACAACCTCGTAAACTGGGAGAGGTTTTTTACGTGCTTGTAAATACTCTTGCAAACGTGATTTCGGGTCTTTCAGTTGATCTGTCGGTTCGATATGATCAAGATATGGTTCATACCATTTTAACACAATGCGCTCTAGCAAGTTGAGATCATTACTGTCTAAATAAATAGCACCAATGATTGCTTCAACGGTATCAGCCAAAATCGATTCACGGTGATGTCCACCAGATTTTAACTCGCCTGTGCTTAAAATTAATGACCGACTCAATTGCAAGTCATTTGCAATTTTCCCCAATGCTTCCTGTCGAACCAACGTCGCACGCATACGTGTTAAGCGACCTTCATTTTCCAGGGGATAGGCATTGTATAAATAATTTGCAACGATCATCCCTAATAATGCATCGCCTAGAAATTCTAGGCGTTCATAATTATGTTTATGGCTGACCGAGCGATGGGTCAAAGCCAGTTTTAACAATTCAAACTGTTTAAACTGGTGACCTATTCGCCCTTGCAGCCGTGTATCATTGAGCTTGTTTTGCAGATTTTTGGTCAAAAGTCTTCTCAAAGGTCATCACTAAACTGATATTCAGCATGAAAGGCTTACGGATTTCATACTTCTTCATCACCACAAGATCGTCTTTATAAGTCACTTGCGCAATATCTTTAAAATGTAGATCACGAATCCCGTTCATATCAAAACGTTGATCCATCTGAGAATTAAACTTACTCGGTGTAATATTTGCAGGACTATCTTTTAATAGCCCCTCAATCTGAGTATTAATCAGTTTGTCATCCCAGTACGCTGGCCAAATCGCAATTGCTGCTTTCACAGCAACTGCAAATAAAACCACCCCAAATAAAATTGCAATATACGAAGTCCCTTGTTGAGATTTACGCATCTGTCTATTTCCTATATATTTTTATTAGTCAATCTTACCATTTCGGTTGAAACTTGGAAGATTAAAACCAGGTTCTTTATGCATCCATACATAAAAAGCACGACCTGTTAGATTCGCTTCAGGTACAAAGCCCCAAAAACGACTATCTGCACTTTGATCACGGTTATCACCCATTGCGAAGTATTGTCCCTGAGGTACAGTTACTTCCCAATCTTTTCCATTGCTTTGGATAAACACATCATTTTCTTTAGCAACAAAAGGAACCAAGGCCTCAGCACCTCTTAGCTGTGCGAACTGGAATTGCTCAGCAAGTGGGTTACGTCCCTCTAAGTAGCGGATTAAATGTTGGTGTTCACCCAAAGTTTCTTTGAAATAAAGTGCTGTAGGCGTATCCTGCTGGTCTTTAGCACGTGCAAATTGTGTTGCAACTTTTGCAATCTGTTTACCATTTATAATCAACTCACCATTTTTAAATTGAATATGATCACCTGGTAAACCCACTACACGCTTAATATAGCTAATCGTTGGTTGTGGTGGATAGCGGAATACAATTACTTCGCCACGTTTCGGTTCGCCAACATTAATTACTTTTGAATTTACAATCGGTAAACGCACGCCATAATCAAATTTATTCACCAGAATAAAATCACCCGTTTCTAAGGTAGGTACCATAGAGTCCGACGGAATATTAAATGGCTCATACAAGAAAGAACGTAGTACAAGTACAACAGCTAACACTGGCCAGAAATCATATGCCCATGTGATAGCAAAATTTTCCTGATTACGCCCACGTGTTGCACGCTGTTTCAATACCAACTTATCCAGTAACCACACCAAAAAGAAAATCAGTGTTGCTGGTACCAGAATCAAGTTAAAATCAAAATCCACAAACCCTCTCTTGCAGTGTAACTGCTCGTATTTTGACTGGGTAAAACAAACGTTTCCCCAGCCTCATCATTCTTTATCTATCAACTTTCAATACAGCTAAGAATGCTTCTTGCGGGATCTCAACACTTCCCACTTGCTTCATGCGCTTCTTACCTTCTTTCTGCTTCGCAAGAAGTTTCTTCTTACGCGAAACGTCACCACCATAACATTTTGCCAATACGTTTTTGCGCATTGCTTTTACAGTAGAACGCGCAATAATTTGCGCACCAATCGCGGCTTGAATCGCAACATCATACATTTGACGAGGAATGAGATCTTTCATTTTCTCAACCAATGCAATACCGCGATGGCGAGCATCTTGACGGTGGCAGATCATTGCTAAGGCATCAACCTTTTCGCTATTAATTAAAACATCAACCTTAACCAGAGCTGAACTCTCGAAACGAACGAAGTTATAATCAAGTGAAGCAAAGCCACGCGAGCATGATTTTAATTTATCAAAGAAATCCATGACCACTTCCGCCATTGGAATTTCAAAAGTGATTGAAACTTGATTACCCAAGAATTTCATATCTTTTTGAATACCACGACGCTCGATACACAAAGTCATCACATTACCCAAATATTCTTGTGGCACGAGGATATGACATTCAGCAATCGGTTCTCGTAGATCTTCAACCGTCGAGCCATCTGGCATTTTTGACGGGCTGTCGATATAAATGATATCGCCTTTCTTGGTTAACGCTTCGTAAATAACAGTCGGTGCAGAGCTGATCAGATCAAGATCGTATTCACGCTCTAAACGCTCTTGTACGATCTCCATGTGCAGCATTCCCAAGAAGCCACAACGGAAACCAAAGCCTAAAGCATCTGAACTCTCAGGTTCGAAGAATAAAGCAGAGTCATTGATCTGTAATTTTTGCAGTGCTTCACGGAATGGTTCAAAGTCACTTGAATCAATCGGGAACAGACCTGCATAGACTTGTGGTTTAACCTTTTTAAAACCCGGTAAAGTCGCAACATCAGGTGTGTTTGAAAGCGTAATGGTATCACCAACTGGTGCACCAAAAATGTCTTTAATCCCTGCAATTACAAAGCCAACTTCACCTGCTTCAAGGATGTCAGTTTCGGTATGCTTTGGATTGAACACGCCGACAGAAGTCACAGGATGTGTTTGTCCCGTTGATTTCACCAACATCTTGTCGCCCTTGCGGATGCGACCTTGTTTTATACGAACAAGCGATACAACACCAAGGTAGTTATCGAACCATGAGTCGATAATTAAGGCTTGTAACGGTGCATCACGATCACCTTCTGGCGCAGGAATCACATCAACCAAGCGCTCTAGAACACCTTCAACACCTAGGCCTGTTTTTGCTGAACAGGTTGGTGCATCTGTCGCTTCAATCCCGATAATTTCTTCAATTTCGTGGATTACACGCTCAGGCTCAGCTTGAGGTAAATCAATTTTATTCAAGATTGGTAAAACTTCTAAGCCCTGCTCAATCGCGGTATAACAGTTTGCAACTGACTGTGCTTCAACACCTTGAGCAGCATCAACCACCAACAACGCACCTTCACATGCCGCCAAAGAACGAGAAACTTCATAAGAGAAGTCGACGTGTCCTGGGGTATCAATGAAGTTTAATTGATATTCTTGACCATTTGGGTGCGTGTAATACAACGTTACCGAGGCAGCTTTAATGGTAATCCCACGCTCACGCTCAAGCTCCATAGAGTCTAATACTTGAGCTTGCATCTCACGATCTTGTAAACCGCCACACATTTGAATGAAACGGTCAGCCAAAGTCGACTTACCATGGTCAATATGAGCAATAATCGAGAAATTGCGTATATTTTTGATATCTACGGATTTTTTAGCTTGCGCCATGGGTTACCTTAACAAAATAGAACGCTCTATACTTTTAAAAAGTAGTGAGCCAAATGGTTTAATAAAATTGCCCGCGATTATAACAGAACAGGCTTTCAAAGTATTCAAAATAATAAACTCTTTGATATGAACAACCGAACAATTTATCTATATTTAAACCAATCAAACTGCGTCATATGAAATAGAGAAATCCATCGGATCTAAATCAGCTGCAATTGGCTGATACGCTTGAGTAAAACTTGGTGACATACGTTTTGGACGTCCTGAATCAATTTCAATACATGCCCATTTGGTATTGCCAACAAATAAAATGCTCTGATCTTTAGGTCTATAGAAGGCGTACTGACGAAACGAGTAAAGTGCATTAATATCATCTAACCATGTCCTTAAGATGACTTCTTCACCTTCCAGAGCAGCCTTGCGATATTGAACATGATGTTCTACTGCGACCATTGCATGTTTGAGTTCTAAATATTGAGCCAAACCTAAACCCAATGTCTCGATATGTGCTGAAGCAACATCTTGCATCCATTGGATATACATTACATTGTTCACATGCCCCAATACATCGATATGCTTAGGCTGGACTTGTATTTTTAAATCAAAAATCGTACTCATAATTTTGCGTATTTCATCACGGCCAACGTTTCGCTAGCTACACTAGTCTAAACAGAACAGGATTTCAAAACAAAAACCACCCTAATTCTAGAGTGGTTTTAGCAACATAACCTTCATTCCATCATTAAGGTAAACGTAATCCAAGAATTGCACGTTGACCTTGACGGATAATTGTTACACGCGCAACGCTATTTTTTGGCAAAGCAGAAACAGTTTTTGCAAACATTTGACTGTTGGTAATTGCTGTACCATTCACTTGTACAATCACATCACCTGCAACCAAATTAGATAAAGATGCTGTACCACCACGCTTCACATCTTGAATCAAAATACCACCACGAACTTCCAAACGTGCTTGTTCAGCTGCGGTTAAGTCACGAATGCTCATACCCAAACCACTGGTTGGGTTATTCTTCTCTGCATCAGCGGCCGTATCATCTGGTGCAGTACCCAGAGTTGCAGAAATCGTACGTGTTTTATCATCACGAAGGATTTCCAGTTGAACTGTTTGGTTTGGCGCGATACGGTTGAGTGAATAAAGTAAATCGCTGGTACGCAGAATTGGAGTACCATTGGCTTTTAAAATCACATCACCTGATTTGAGACCTGCTTTGTCAGCTGGAGACTTTGGCTCTACTTGAGTAATCAACGAACCTTCTGGTTTCGGCAATTTATAGGCTTCTGCCAAGTTACGATCAATATCTTGCATCTTAATACCAAGATAAGAACGGGTTACTTTACCAGTCGTCTTCAATTGTTGTACGACATCCATCGCCACATCAATTGGGATCGAGAATGATAAGCCCATATAACCTCCCGTACCACTAAAGATACGCGAGTTAACACCGACCACTTCACCACGCTGGTTAAACAATGGACCGCCAGAGTTCCCAGGGTTTAAAGCTGCATCAGTTTGAATAAATGGAACCGAAGTTTCCCCACTCATATTCCGTGATTTCGCACTAACGATCCCTGCAGAAGCCGAGTAATCAAAACCAAATGGTGAACCAATTGCGAGTACAGGCTCACCAACGCGAAGTTGATTCACATCACCTACTTTTAACTCTGGGAAATTACTGCCAGTCACTTTTAGCAAGGCGATATCGGTACGTTCATCACTTCCCACAAGCGTCGCATCAAGCTCACGACGATCATTCAGCGTGATACTAATACGTGACGCATCGGCAATCACATGTCGGTTGGTAAGCAAATAACCATCTTTGCCAATAAAGAATGCACTTCCGAATGCAGTTTTTTCTTGCGGGCCCTGCTGTTGCGGGATAATCACTTGATTACCAAAAAAACGTCTTAAAATTTCAGGGACTTGTTGTTGCAACAACTCTTCCTGAGTCATTTTCTTTACAACATTGACACTCACAACAGCAGGACTGACCTGCTCAACGAGGTTTGAAAAATCTACTGGCGCAGCAGCATTGACTTGAGACGCTGCTATCGTAAATACCGCAGCATACATTCCTTGTTGTAAATAGCGACTTTTCATGAAGCAAGAACCTACACACTGATAATTAAAATGAAATTTAGGTCTATATTTCTAGCACACCCCTATCATTCTTTTCGTAAAAATATGTTTATATTTTCAATGCATACAACGATCTAGACTGATGAAATGTGAATAAACTGTGGAGAAATACGCCATAACTTACTTGATAGAAATGGTTTTATCCTGAACAGCTTAACGATAGATTAAAACAATGTACTGAAACGTAATCATTTTCTCATTCGTACAGATCAGACAAAAATAATAAGCGAATAAATAGCATTCGCTAAAAATTCACTCAATTTCAGGCAGATTAGCCCTTGCCTTTTTGACAAAAAAGCGGTGTCATTAGCGAACGTTTAAAACTGAAGCAGATTGACATGCCTGATTTAAAAACAATTCACCATTTTGATGTGATTATTGTGGGCAGTGGCGGTGCAGGTTTAAGTCTTGCACTCTCTTTACCAAGTCATTACAACATTGCAATTTTAGCTAAGGCTGCGCTGACAGAAGCCAGTACCTTCTATGCTCAAGGCGGTGTTGCTGCAGTATTAGACGAGACAGATTCTATTCAACAACATATTAATGACACTATGATTGCAGGTGGTTATCTTTGTGAGTTGGATGCCGTAAAACATACCGTCGAAGGTGGTAAACCTTCCGTTGATTTCCTACTCAAACAAGGCGTGCAATTTACGCTAGATGATGATGAACAATTACACCTTACCCGTGAAGGTGGTCATTCACAACGTCGTATCATTCACTCTGCCGATGCAACAGGCAAAGCTATTTCAACTACATTGGTTGAACGTGCGAAAGAACGAAAAAATATTACGATTTTTGAAAATTATATTGCGATTGATCTGATTACCCTGCACAAGCTTGGGCATCAAAACCAAGCCAATCGTTCAATCGGTCTATATGCTTTAGATGAAGCTAATGAACAGGTTCATACTTTCCTAGCGCCATTTACCGCCCTTGCCTGTGGCGGTGCAATGAAAGCTTATCTCTACACATCAAACCCTGATATTGCAACCGGTGATGGTATTGCCATGGCCTATCGTGCAGGTTGTCGCGTAGCAAATATGGAATTTAACCAATTCCATCCGACCTGTTTATATCATCCGAAAGCGCGTTCTTTCTTAATTACCGAAGCGATGCGCGGTGAAGGTGCTTATTTGCGCCTACCAGATGGCGAGCGTTTCATGCTGCGTTTTGATGAACGTGCTGAACTTGCACCACGTGATATTGTGGCACGTACCATTGACCATGAAATCAAACGTTTAGGGATTCGTCATGTTTGGTTAGACATCACCCATAAATCGCCAGAGTTTATTACCGAACACTTCCCTACACTGTATGCGCGTTTGCTTGAACTCGGTATTGATATCACCAAAGATATGATCCCTGTGGTGCCAGCAGCGCATTACACCTGTGGCGGTGTGGTGGTGGATGAACATAGCCAAACTGATTTAAATGGCTTATATGCCATTGGTGAGACCTCATATACAGGTTTGCATGGTGCTAACCGTATGGCGAGTAACTCACTACTTGAATGTTTCGTTTATGGCATGAGCGCAGCAGAAGATATCGAACAGAAATTTGATGCTGAGTTTAAATTCCCAGATGTTCCAACATGGGATGAAACGCAAGTCACCGATGCCGATGAAGATGTAGTGATCCTACAAAACTGGGATGAGCTTCGTTCCACCATGTGGAACTATGTGGGTATTGTTCGCACCACCAAACGTTTACAACGTGCTTTGCACCGTATTGAAATGTTGAAGCGTGAAATTACTGAATATTATCAGGATTACCGCGTCAGCAAGAATCTGATTGAATTGCGTAACCTGGTTTTAGTTTCGGAAATGATTGTACGTTGTGCGATGGAGCGTAAGGAATCACGTGGTTTGCATTACACACTGGATTATCCAGAACTCTCACATGAGATTCGTAAGACAGTGTTAACACCACCAAATTTCAAGGTAGAACAACCGTTGGTGAATGAGTAATGAAATTAAGGCTAAAGATGCTTACTTATACATCTTTAGCCTCCAAAATTATTCATAAATTCGAGCAGCCATAAGCATTTCTGCAAAGGTTTTCCAATCAGGTTGAGCTAAACGGTCAACCTGATCTGTATTTTTATAATATCCGTCCATATCTTCAGTCCATGAAGCTAAAGCATCAAGAAAATCAGACAGATTAATATTCTCCCAATTGTTTGGATCATCTATAAAGTTCTGACGTAATTTCTTAATAAAAATCGCGAGTTCAGTATGACTAGATATCGCATCAATTGCCTTATCTAGATGATCGCTATCATGATCTTTATTCATTAGAACTGGCCTATCTCAAATATTGCAAAGCATCTTCAAACACCACATCCGCATTCTGTGTAGCATCTAAGCGCTTGATCCGTTCAGGCTCTGCTTGCCACAAGGTCTCATAACCTGCACGCACCTTAGTAAAGAAACTTAATTTCTCTTGCTCAAAACGATCCAATGCACCACGCTCTCGCGCACGGGTCATACCCAATTCAATCGGTGCATCTAACCAAAAGGTAATATTCGGCATTTTCGCCACAAAAGTTTGATTTAACAGTTGCAACTTTTCCTGACTTAAACCACGTCCAGAACACTGATAAGCAAAGCTGGCATCGGTAAAACGATCACTCAGCACAATTTTACCTGCTGCTAATGCAGGTAAAATCACTTGTTGTAAATGCTGTGCGCGTGCTGCATAAATCAATAACAGCTCGGTATCATGACTCATTTGCTCTTCATGATTCACTGCTAATAATAAGGCGCGAATCTGTTCCGCCAGTGGTGTTCCACCCGGTTCACGAGTCAACACCACCTCTTTACCTTGCTGTTCAAAGTACTGATGAATTTTACGAATCAGCGTAGTTTTTCCTACACCCTCCGTCCCTTCAAAACTAATAAACATTATTCGCCCTGCTTTTTCTTTGAACGTAGCACAGTTAAATATTCTTGCACTGCACGATTATGGTCTTCTAAAGACGCGGTAAATTTATGCCCACCATTGCCCGTGGCAACGAAGTAAATATTTTTGGCATCATCTGGATGCATCGCTGCTTCAATCGCTTTTTTACTTGGTAAAGCAATTGGTGTTGGCGGTAAACCATTGATGGTATAGGTGTTATAGGCCGTTGGCGTACGCAAGTCATTACGGGTGATATTGCCTTTGTAGTTGTCACCCATGCCATAAATCACCGTTGGATCTGTTTGTAAGCGCATCCCTATTTTCAAACGACGAACAAATACACCCGAAACTTGTTCTAACTCTCTATCAAGGCTAGTTTCTTTCTCAATAATTGAAGCCATGATCAAGGCTTCATACTTATCTTTATACGGTAAGTTCGGTGCTTTCTTGGCCCAAGCGTCATCCAAGGATTTCATTTGACGGCGATACAAATCCGTTAAGATTTTTTTATCCGTTTCACCTTTGGCGAAAAAATAAGTATCAGGCGCAAATAGACCTTCTGGATGCGTATATGAGATATTTAATCGCTTTAATAATTCACTGTGCGGAAGATCAAGTAAGGTATTGGTGACATTCGGGTCTTTTCTTAGACTTTGAATCAATTGTGAAAAAGTTGTTCCTTCAATGACTAGAATACGGTTCATCTGCGCATTATCCGCATCAGACAACATATCCATCACCTGACGAATACTCATACCTTGAGTAATTTCATAGACACCCGCCTTCATGGTGTCATGAATCATAAACTTCTGATACAGCTTTAAAACTATTGGAAAATTCACTTTATTTTCTTTGGCTAAACGATCAATAAAGCGTGAATAGGTATCACCAGAAGAAATCACCAAAAGCTGTTTTTTACTGTCTACAGGATAATTTTTAAATAAACTAGACCATACAATTCCTAAGATCGCCAATACAAAAATAACGATGGCAATCAATAAGGCTTTAAAAAAAGAAAATCTAGATTTCGGTTTCACTTTGGGCTTTTTCTTACTTTTGCTGGAACTAGGCGGCTTTGGCATATTAATCAATCTGGCTAAGTTTTAAAGTTTCAAATAAATCAAGATAGGGTTGCTGCGCTAAGGCTCGATCATTAAATCGAACAACCGCTTTCATTGGATGTAACGCATTGCAAAAAAATAAACTTTGGATATGACCAATCTCATTCATATCAATACACCGCTGCTCACATTCAATCTGATATTGCTGCATTCTCGATAAGATTTTGGCTCTCATCACACCGTGGACGCCATTATAACGAAGTTCAGGCGTAATCCACCGATCATTTATACGAATAAAACAATTACTGCTCACCCCTTCAACAATATAGCCTTGTACATCACTAACGAGGGCTTCTAGCCAGCCACGCTGATCAGCTTCTTGCTTCAGCAAGACCTGTTCTAATCTGTTCAGCGTTTTTAAACCCACTAAATGCGGCATATTCAAACCCAAAGCATGATTGAGCATGCCACTTTCAATCCACTCAGGCTGAAAAGCCTGTGTCACTCTTGGGTAATACCAGACATACACATCAGCGGCATGTAAAGGCAGACTATAACCGCGATCGCCTTCACCACGGCTAATCACAACTTTTAATGTGCCATTGAGATTTGAATATTGCTGCTGTAATTGTACAAGTGACTTTTCTACACAGGATAAATCTGCATCTAGCTGCAAGGACTGGCATGCTAATTTTAAACGTGCAAAGTGAAGTTCTTTTAGTTCAAAAATTCCGTGAAAAATACGTGCTGTGGTAAAGCAGCCATCACCATAATGAAAAGCTCGGTCTAGTAAAGGGATGGAGTCAACAAATTGCCCATTTTTATAACAATGCATAATCTAGATACCTTTCCACTTTATAAGCCAGCACTACCAAAACCAATAAACCATTGATTTTAAATAAGTATAACAATTAAAACCTAAAATTAAAAATCGCTTATATATCAATAATTCAGCAAAGCTTATCTGTTTTATCTATTTCTATTTTTTTCATAACAAATTCGATTTTAATTATTTTTTTTGCAAAAAAACTGGCGTTATGCTGCGTACATATTCCAAACAGTGATTTAGTTTTTAAGGGGTTTTCCATGCGTTTTTCTCAAGTTAAAGTCGGTGTCATTGCCGCATTACTCTCAGTTTCTTCGTTCGCGGCACAAGAATTCTTAAACGTTTCTTATGACCCAACGCGTGAACTGTATACAGATTTCAATAAACAGTTCGGCACGTTCTGGAAACAGCGTACTGGCCAAGACATCGACTTTAAACAATCACACGGTGGTTCAGGTAAACAAGCCCGTGCCGTGATTGATGGCTTAAATGCAGATGTAGTCACTCTTGCACTTGCAGCTGACATCGATGAGATTGCGGAAAATGCAAAATTACTTCCGGCTGACTGGCAAAAGAAATTACCGAACAACTCTACGCCATATACCTCAACAATTGTGTTCCTTGTTCGTAAAGGCAACCCAAAACAAATCAAAGATTGGGGTGATCTCGTTAAGCCAGGTGTAGAAATCATTACACCAAATCCAAAAACATCTGGTGGTGCACGTTGGAACTACTTAGGTGCTTGGGCATGGGCGAAACATCAAAAAGGTGGTAACGACGCTAAAGCTCAAGAATTTGTTCGTCAAATTTATAAACAAACCAAAGTACTTGATTCAGGTGCACGTGGCGCAACCACAACCTTTGCTGAACGCGGTATTGGTGACGTCTTACTGGCTTGGGAAAATGAAGCCTACCTAGCGGTACGTGAGCAACCAGGCAAATTCGAAATCGTCACACCTTCTCTTTCGATTCTTGCAGAACCACCAGTTGCTGTCGTTGAAAAGAATGCTGAGAAAAAAGGCAATCTACAAATTGCTCGTGGTTACTTGAACTATCTGTATTCACCAGCAGGACAAGAAATTGCTGCACGTAACTTCTACCGTCCTCGTAATGCAGCGGTGTTAAAGAAATACAGCAATGTATTTAAACCACTTAAATTAGTGACGATTGATCAAGAGTTTGGTGGTTGGACCAAAGTGCAAAAAACTCACTTTGATAATGGTGGTGTGTTTGATCAAATCGTCAAGCTCAACAACACAGGCAAATAAAAATCTCCCCTAACCCCTCTTTTGAAAGAGGGGAATTACACAGATTTTAGTTTAGTTACTAAATTCGTGTTACTCCTCCCTTTCTTAAAGGGAGATTAGGAGGGATTCTAAGGGGATAAGGAGAATAGACATGATTCATACCGTAATTGTTCCAGGTGTAGGTGGTAGCGAAGCGCAGCATTGGCAATCTTGGTTACAACAGCAACTCGTGTCTAGCTCTCGCGTTCAACAACAACATTGGGATCGCCCTGTGTTAAGTGAATGGGTTGCTCAATTTGTTAAAACTGTTGTTGCAGCTCCAGCGCCTGTTCAAATCGTTGCACATAGCTTTGGCTGCTTAACCAGTGTTGCGGCACTTGCTGAACATCCAGAACTTAGAGCAAAAGTTAAAAATCTGATTTTGGTTGCACCTGCGAACCCAGCACGGTTTGGCGAAGCAGGCTTTGCACGCCATAGCCTGACTGACTATAAGCAGTATTTTCAACAGCTCAAAATTGAAGTGCCAACCACATTATTGATTAGTGAAAATGACCCTTGGTTAGGTTATGTCGATGCATTACAACTCGCACAAGCATGGAAATTAACACCAATCAATTTAGGCCCAGTTGGTCATATCAATGTTGCTTCTGGATTTGGTCCTTTCCCACAGATCCTGAACTACCTGCTGCCTGAAAAAAAGACGCAATTGGTTGCCCGAATGAGTCAGGCAAATTTTAATTTGAAATTTGCCTAGCCCCAGCTTTCCGTAATTCTAGTATTCGCATTATTTATTTGCTTGTTTTAGCAAACATTTCTCTTTGAGGAAATATCATGTCGCAGCGTTCCCGAGTGCTGCCTGGGTTTGGTCTCTCATTAGGCTTCACCCTCGCTTACGTGTCTTTGATTGTGCTTATTCCTTTATCTGCTGTATTTATCAAATCTTTTGGGATTGGATGGGATGGCTTATGGGAAATCTTAACTTCAGAACGAATCTTAAAATCCTTACAGCTTAGCTTTAGTGCCGCACTGATTGCAGCTTTAGTTAATGTTATTTTTGGTCTGTTATTGGCTTGGTGCCTGGTTCGTTATACCTTCCCTGGCAAACGTATTGTAGATGCTTTAGTAGACTTGCCTTTTGCATTACCCACTGCTGTTGCAGGTATTGCATTAACTTCTTTATATGCTCCAACAGGTTGGATCGGGCAATATCTTTCTCCACTTGGAATTGAAGTAGCCTATACCCCGATTGGTATCACACTTGCTTTAATCTTCATTGGTCTACCCTTCGTGGTTCGTACCGTGCAACCAGTACTCAGTGATATTGAAACCGAGTTGGAAGAAGCTGCGTCTGCACTAGGTGCCAATCGCTGGCAAACCATTACCAAAATCATTTTACCAATTTTATTCCCTGCCTTGCTGACAGGTTTTGCCTTAGCTTTTGCACGCGGTGTTGGCGAGTATGGCTCTGTTATTTTCATTGCAGGTAATCAACCTTATAAAACAGAAATTGCACCGTTAATGATTATCTCGCGTTTAGAAGAATATGATTATGCAGGTGCAACCACCATCGCTGTGGTTATGCTCGTCCTCTCTTTCGGCATCTTATTTTTAATTAACTTGGTGCAAGCATGGGCTAGCCGTCGTACAGGGAGAGTTGCACAATGAGTCTAAATACCAATGGCAATGCTTTAGCGCTTAAATTACAAGCCAGAGATGCAACCCGAGAACCCACTTGGGTCCGTTATACCTTGATTGGTGTTGCTCTGATCTTTTTCCTGAGCTGCTTAATCCTACCGCTGATTTTGGTTTTTGTTGAAGCATTTAAACAAGGTCTGACCGTTTATATCAATGCTTTAACCGATTCTGATACTTTATCGGCGGTCAAACTGACCTTACTCACTGCCGCGATTGCAGTACCCATTAATGTGGTGTTTGGTGTTGCAGCAGCATGGGCGGTTGCAAAATTCCAGTTCCGAGGGAAAGCGATCTTAACCACCATTATTGATATGCCTTTCTCGGTATCACCAGTCATTGCAGGTTTAATGTTGGTTCTGATTTTTGGTACACAGGGTTGGATGGGCAGTTGGCTAATGGATCATGACATCAAAATCTTGTATGCCGTGCCTGCGATTGTATTAGCCACGATTTTTATTACTGTTCCTTTTGTTGCTCGTGAACTAATTCCATTGATGGAAGCGCAAGGGACTGAGGAAGAAGAAGCAGCGATTGTACTTGGTGCTTCAGGTTGGCAAACCTTCTGGAAAGTAACCCTACCAAATATCAAATGGGGTTTGATTTACGGCGTGATTCTATGTAATGCCCGTGCAATGGGTGAGTTTGGTGCTGTTTCTGTCGTTTCAGGACATATTCGCGGTCAAACCAACACCTTACCGTTACACGTCGAGATTCTTTATAACGAATATACCTTTAGTGCTGCATTTGCTGTGTCTTCATTACTGGCATTTTTAGCGATCATTACATTGATTTTGAAAACTTGGCTTGAAGTACGCCAAGACCAAGCAAATGAACATCAACCAAATCACTAAGGAATGAACACATGAGTATTCAAGTTAAAAATATTGAAAAACACTTTGGTGCATTCCATGCGCTCAAAAATATCTCTTTAGACTTTCCTGAAGGTGAATTGGTTGCCCTACTTGGTCCTTCAGGCTGCGGAAAAACTACCTTATTACGCATCATTGCAGGCTTAGAATCTGCAGATGGTGGTCAGGTTTTACTTGAAGGTGAAGATGCAACGGACATCCATGTACGTGAGCGTCAGGTTGGTTTCGTGTTTCAACACTATGCCCTGTTCCGCCACATGACTGTTTTTGACAATATTGCCTTTGGTTTACGTGTTCGCCCTCGTGCAACACGCCCTTCAGAAGCTGAAATCAAAAAACGTGTGACTCGCTTACTGGATTTGGTACAACTCGGCTTCTTGGCAGATCGTTACCCAGCCCAACTTTCTGGTGGTCAGCGTCAACGTATTGCATTGGCACGTGCCTTAGCCGTTGAGCCACGTGTTTTACTCTTAGATGAGCCTTTTGGTGCACTTGATGCCAAAGTTCGTAAAGAATTACGCCGCTGGTTACGTACCTTACATGATGAGCTACATATCACTTCAATTTTTGTAACCCATGATCAAGAAGAAGCATTAGAAGTGGCTGACCAGATCATCGTCATGAACAAAGGTGACGTTGAACAGATTGGTTCACCACGTGAAGTGTATGAAAAACCAGCAACCCCGTTTGTTTTTGATTTCCTTGGTCAAGCAAATCGTTTTGAAGGTGAGCATACTGACGGTATTATCCGTATCGGCGATGACCGTATTCAGCTACCGACTCTACTAGATGCGCCACAAGGGAAAGTCATTGCATTTGCACGACCAAATGAATTACATATTCATACCCAACCTCAAGCCAATACCATTGAGGCAACGTTCTTACGTGAGGTGTGGATTGCAGGGAGAGTTGTGGCGGAATTACAAGATCGTAGTGGACGTACTATCGAAATTTTATTAAGTGTAGAAGAAGCGAACTTACATCAATTCAAACCAAATCAAACCGTTTGGATCAGTGCAGCTCAACTTCATTTATTCGCAGATCAAACAACGCAAGTTGCTTAAAATAATATTGATGGGGTAAAAACACACCCCATCCTCTTATGAGGAAAAACTTTTATGAACTTCCAACAACTCAGAATTATTCGAGAAACTGTTCGCCAAAACTTTAATTTAACCGAAGCATCTGCGGCACTTTATACCTCCCAATCTGGTGTCAGTAAACACATTAAAGATTTAGAAGATGAATTAGGCGTACAACTATTCGTACGTAAAGGTAAACGCTTATTAGGCCTCACCGAACCAGGACAATCCTTATTAAGCATTGTAGAACGCATGTTAGTCGATGCTGACAATATTAAACGTCTAGCCGATGATTTTAATAAAGTGGATGAAGGTACACTGACTATCGCGACTACGCATACTCAGGCTCGTTATGTACTGCCACCAATTGTGAATCAGTTTAAAAAGTTATTTCCAAAAGTACATTTGGTATTACAACAAGCGAGCCCTGTTGAGATTGCAGAAATGCTACTTCAAGGTGAAGCAGATATTGGTATTGCAACCGAGTCATTAACAACAGAAGATAATTTGGCAAGCGTACCTTATTATGAATGGCACCACAGCATCATTACACCGAAAGATCACCCTCTAGCGAAACTAGATAAAATCAGCTTGGACGTCTTAGCTGAATATCCGTTGATTACTTATCATGGTGGTTTTACTGGACGTTCGAAAATTGACAAGGCATTTGAAGATGCACAATTGCATGCCGATATTGTAATGTCGGCACTCGATGCCGATGTCATCAAAACCTATGTTGAACTGAATATGGGCGTTGGGATTGTCAATGATGTCGCTTATGATGCTGAACGTGACTACCGCTTGCAACAAATTAAAACGGATGTTTTTGGTGTGAATACCACATGGATTGCGGTACGTAAAGGACACCTTCTCCGTGGCTATGGTTATGAGTTTATTTCTCTCTGCTCACCAGAGACCGACATTAAAGCACTGAAAAAAGTGGCTTACCCTGAAGAATAAATCATCTAAAAACAAAAGGCTCATATGAGCCTTTTGTTTTACTTATTAAAGAGCATAAAAAAACGAGCATTGAGCTCGTTTTTTATGTCAAATGCGCAGCTTAGAAATTAAAGCTTACACCCACTTTACCAACTGGCAACCATTGATATTTGTCGTCATTCGCAATTTTATGAGCTTCAGCATTAACAGCTTCAGTTAAAGACTGACTACCCGTAGTCGTTGCTGTACCTGTAGATGTCAAAGTAACCTTTGGATTACCAGTGTAATATGCACCTACTTCACCAAAAAGACCGATATTTTTGTAAATTTTTGGTGCAAAACCAAAGCCTACATATGGTGCGATGTCATTTTTATACTCCATCTTACCATCGATTTTAACGCCACCAGCATTCGCCAAGAAGTCTTGATTATTCACGCGGAAAGCACGAGTTGCACTTACATTACGAGTTAAATCATAATCATTATCTAAATAAGCCACACCAGCTGCTACATATAGAGATTTAGCAAATACGCTTTCACTTGTTCCCCATGGACGCACTTCAGCATTTAAATATGCAGTTTTATTGTCCATGTCTACATCATAAGTTGAGCCATTTACTTTGATGTCATCTGACCAAGAGATATCGCCACCATTGTAACCCAATGACAAGCCTACATATGGATTGACTTTATATGAAATAGCACCACCGTAGCCTGTTGTACCTACTTCAGCACGAACTGAAACTGGATCTAAGTACGAAGGGAATGCATAAACTGATTCCTTCACAACTTGCTCATCTGCTGCAAATGCAGTACCTGCAATCGCTGTTAAAGCACCTGCTGCTAACATAACACGCAAAGCTTTCATTGAAGTCTCCTCACAAAACGCTTTTATTTAAATAAATATATAATTGTTGCTTGTGGAATAAGCATAAAAGAATGATCGCTAACTTTTTATACAGAAACTGATTACTTTTTGTTATTTTTTGATACAAATTCGAATGAATTATGTATTTGCAAATTATAGATAAAAAACAATGAACTCCATTTTTATTACAGTTTTGTTGCGCAAATTTAAAACAATATATTGTAACTACTTTTTTCAAAGATTCTTACCGAAAATTAGTGTAAAATCTTGAAAATTTTTTTGGAAGAACGAAGATCATGTCTCAGCTTTCTACAATCATTGAGCAAGCATTTGAAGACCGTGCCAACTATAGCGCAACGGACTGCCCAACAGAAATTCGCCTAGCTGTAGAAGAAGCATTGACTGCTTTAGACAACGGCACACTTCGTGTTGCGGAAAAAATCGATGGTGAATGGGTTGTTCACCAATGGTTAAAAAAGGCAGTTTTACTTTCATTCAAACTCAATGACAACAAGCCAATCGAAGCTTGTGATCTTCGTTTCTATGACAAAGTAGATACTAAATACGCAGGTTGGACTGAAGAACAATTCAAAGCTGCGGGTGTACGTGTTGTACCGCCAGCTGTAGCTCGTCGTGGTAGTTTCCAAGCGAAGAATGTGATTTTAATGCCTTCATATGTCAACATTGGTGCCTATGTAGATGAAGGTACAATGGTTGATACATGGGCAACTGTAGGTTCATGTGCACAAATCGGCAAAAATGTTCACTTATCTGGTGGTGTTGGGATCGGTGGTGTTTTAGAGCCTTTACAAGCAAACCCGACGATTATTGAAGATAACTGCTTCATCGGTGCACGTTCTGAAATCGTTGAAGGCGTGATTGTTGAAGAAGGTTCTGTAATCTCAATGGGTGTTTTCATTGGTCAATCAACTAAGATCTTTGATCGTGAAACTGGTGAAGTTCACTACGGTCGCGTTCCAGCAGGTTCTGTGGTTGTTGCGGGTAGCCTTCCATCTAAATGCGGTACTTATAGCCTTTACGCTGCTATCATCGTGAAAAAAGTTGATGCAAAAACACGTGCAAAAACTAGCCTAAACGATTTATTACGCGCTGACTAATTTCTAATATTTATTGCGGAACTTGATCGTTCCCTGTCTCTACGATCAGTCATGGTCGTAGAGATTTTGTTTTTTATGTAGCATGCTGCTTGTGTAGCACCTGTTTGTGGTAACTGTTTATGGCTTCCTTACGTTCTTCTGCAATTCCTGTCTCTGATCCTGCGGCTGGTTTACGCATCACGGAGATCTTTTACTCTTTGCAAGGCGAAGCGAATACGTTTGGTCTACCGACTGTTTTTATTCGTTTAACAGGTTGCCCTTTACGCTGTAGTTATTGCGATACCACCTACTCTTTTGAAGGCGGTGAGCGTTTATCGCTTGAACACATTATCGAAACTGCAAGTCAGCATAAAACCCCCTATATTTGTGTCACTGGCGGCGAGCCGCTTGCTCAGCCAAATTGCCTAATTTTATTACAGCGTCTGTGTGACCTCGGGTTTGAAGTTTCCCTAGAAACCAGTGGCGCCTTAGATGTGTCTAAAGTCGACCCACGTGTTTCTAAAGTGCTTGATTTAAAAACACCGACCTCTAAAGAAGATCATCGAAATCTATACAGTAATCTTGACTATTTAACACCCCATGATCAGATTAAATTTGTGATTTGTAATCGTGCGGATTATGAGTGGTCTAAACAACTACTTGAACAATTCCAGTTGCAAGATAAAGTGAGTACTGTATGGTTCTCACCTGCTTTTGCAATTGAAAAAGGTGCTGTCGCACTGCCTGCTTTGGCGCGTGACTTAGCCCAATGGATTTTAGAAGACCATCTCCCTGTCCGTTTCCAACTACAGTTACATAAGCTGTTATGGAATGATGAATCTGGTCGTTAAAAAGCTCACAAAGACCGTTCTGCAACATCGATCGGCTTTTTCAAATTTATTTTTAGGTTGAATCATGGAAAATAATATGCGTTCTCGTGCCATCGTATTATTGTCTGGTGGCTTAGACTCAACAACGTGTCTTGCCTGGGCACAAGCAAACTATGAATGTATTGCTTTAAGTTTTATGTACGGTCAACGTTCGACGACTGAGCTTGATGCAGCAAAGGCGCTTGCACAACGTGCAGGTGTTGAACATCGTGTCATTAATATTGATTTGGGCAATTTAGGCGGTTCAGCGCTTACAGATCATAACATTGAAGTCCCAGAACAATTACAAGAAGGCATTCCTGTAACTTATGTTCCAGCTCGTAACACAATTTTCTTGTCTTATGCCCTTGCAGCAGCAGAAGTTTTTGACGCTGAAGCCATTGTCATTGGAGTCAATGCTGTTGATTATTCAGGGTATCCAGACTGTCGTCCTGAATTTATTGACGCTTTTGCCAATTTGGCTCGTCTTGCAACAAAAGCTGGCGTTGAAGGAAAACCCCTTAAAATTGAAACACCTCTGTTACATTTATCCAAAGCGAATATTATACGCTTAGGTATTGAACATGGCGTAGACTATAGTCAAACGGTATCCTGCTATCAGGCAGATGCTCAAGGACGTGCATGTGGCAAATGCGACAGCTGTCGTTTACGTCAACAAGGTTTTATCGAAGCAGGTATTGCGGATCCAACGCGTTACGCTGAATAACCGATATAGGGTAAAAAATTAGGTACATTATATGAAGTTTTCTAAATCAAATCTTATTCTTTCTACAATGATGTCAGCTGCTGCATTATTTGCAACAGCAACTCACGCAGCTGATAATCCATTACAAACTGCGTATAAAAGTACCAATGTAAAAGCAGCGTTGGTCAATGTATGTAAAGACCAAACTGCGAAAGGCGGCAAATTAACAGCGGCAGAAGTAAGCAAGTTCTGTGGATGCCAAATTGATGCACAAGGTAAAGTAACTGAAGCGCAAAAATGGGAAATCCAGAGCGCAATCAACGCGAAGAAAAGCCCAAGTTCTTTAGGTTTTGTACAACAGCAAAATAAAGACTTACAAGCTTGCCTAGGTGCACCGCTTGTAACTAAGCTTGAAAAGCTAACTGAAGAAGCAATGAAAGCTGCTCAACAGCAGCAACAAGCGCCAAAAAAATAAGCTTGTCTTGCTCAGAACAAAGCCTGCATTTATGCAGGCTTTTTTATAGGGTTTGTTAAAATCTTTTTATCATGAATAAGTTGAATAACACCATGCAAGACCAATGGAAAACCAATGCGGATCAAAGGCGATCAATCGTCTCTTTTAGTGGTGGCAAAGACAGTTCCCTCGCCTTATACCATGCTATGCAGACAGGTACTGTGATCGGGCTGATTGTGATGCTGGAAGAACAGGGACAACGTTCTCGATCACACGCGATGCCGCTGGATATTATCCGTGCACAAGCAGATTCAATTGGTTTACCTGTGTATATGACGTCATCGAGTTGGGCTGATTATGAAACAAAGTTTATTGCGCTACTCAATCAAGCCAAACTACAAGGTGCTGAAGTACTGGTAACAGGTGATCTAGATATGCCTGAACATGGCTGTTGGCATGATCAAGTGACTCAGCAAGTGGGACTAAAATTGGGCATGCCACTTTGGTTACGCCCCCACCGTGAAGTGGTCGAAGAATTTATTAATCTGGGATTCAAAAGTGTCATTGTGACAGTCAACCTAAAGCTTGGTATGCAAGCTGAGGATCTGGGTAAAATTTTAACCCTAGACTATATCCAAGAATTAGAAAATCGTGGCATTGACCCATGTGGTGAAGGTGGAGAATTCCACACCACTGTGATTGATGGACCAATTTTTAACAAAGCTATTCCTGTACGTCGTGGCGATATTGTTTATCATGAGGAATATGCTTTTTTACCGCTTGAGCTTGAACAAAATTAATTTTATCGAAGGATAAACAATGTCTGAGAATATTCAATTACCGAATCACACTTTCCCAACCACACAAGGTGAAATCAATCTGGCTGAGACTAGCAGTGAATGGTTGGTGCTTTATTTCTATCCAAAAGATTCAACCCCTGGTTGTACGACTCAGGCGGTAGGTTTTTCTTGCTTAAAAGATCAATTTGATGCATTAAACTGTCAGATTATTGGTGTATCACGCGATTCGGTTAAAGCACATCAGAACTTTACTGAAAAACAATCGCTGACAATTGATCTAATCAGTGACAAAGAAGAAGTGCTGTGCAAGCATTTCGATGTGATTAAAGAAAAAAATATGTATGGCAAACAGGTGATGGGCATTGAGCGCTCAACTTTTATTTTCCATAATAAACAGTTGGTGAAAAGCTATCGTAAAGTCAAAGCTGCAGGACATGCTGAGCAAGTGCTTGAAGACTTAAAAGCATTACAATCGGCATAATCATGTTGAGTAACAAAAAAGCGAGTTAAAGACTCGCTTTTTTTATTCAAGCAAATTGCTGTCAGCTTCGCGCTTGACGTATGATGAATAGATTAAAATAATTAAATGAAAGACATTTAAAATGACTCATCTCAATGCTTTTTTGCCCCTATCCTTGTTATTTTTTCTAGCGGCATGTAACTCCAATGCACCGACCACTTTTCAAGACTCTCTCCCCTTAGTCACACAAATTCAAAAATCAGCGACCGAAATACGCTGCCAAGACCTACAAAACCCTGCCTATCAACAGGTCATTCTGAATGCAATTAATGAAATTCGACAACATCCACGTCAATGTGGTGGACAGCATTTTCCCGCAGTTGCACCACTTAGATGGAACAATCACTTATATCAAAGTGCCTATGCTCATGCTGAAGACATGGCACAGTACAGTGTGCTTGGACATGTGAGTAGCACAGGTCAGGATTTTAGAACCCGTTTAAAACAAACACAATTTAAAGGTCGAGGCGGTGGTGAAAACGTTGCACGTGGGCAAAAAAACTTAAATGATGTGATGGCTACATGGCTAGCCAGTCCAGTGCATTGTCGCAATTTAATGCATCCAAAATTTACAGATTATGCGCTAGCCTGTACAGTCGATACATCAACCAAGCAAAAGAGTTATTGGACTCAACAATTTGGTGTCCGATAACAAGGAATAAGCATGCAATCTGGCTCAATTACACCGATTCTACGTATTTTCGATATAAAACTCGCCCAATCATTTTACCTTGACTACTTGGGCTTCCAGCTCGATTGGCAACATACTTTTGGGGATAACTTCCCTATTTATCTACAGATTTCCAAAGATGACTGCATCATTCATTTATCAGAGCATTTCGGTGATGCTAGCCCGCATAGTGCGATTCGTATTTATTGGGAGAATCTCAGTTTGCTTCATGCAGAATTGGATGCAAAAGATTATAAATTTGCCAAACCTCAAATTGAGAAAACCGACTGGGAAACATTGGAACTGAGTATCACCGATCCATTTTCAAATCGAATTATCTTTTGGGAAGATGCCTAATTTCTCCTCGGTATCAAGATTCATTAACATTCGAACGGTCATTGTGCTTAAACTTTTGCTGCAATTGTTGATATATCGCTGATTTTTGAAATTCTCTCAGAAACTGGATTGTCCCTTCAGGAAAAAACTCGGTTTGAATCTCTCCCCTATAATAGGCCTCACGCATTGGCGTTGCTGAAATTGAATCTTTCAAACTGTCTAACTCCACCATCTGCCATTCTGGGAATAAACGTAAATAATACGAAGACTCATCCTTGAAATGACCGATTAACCCCACTTTCGCATTGGGTTGAATGACCGCATTGACCAAATCTTTAACTTGTTTAACCCATTTTTCATCGTTATACACATCGACGACATGCACAAAATGAATCCGTTTTTGATCTTGTGCAGAAAAATTCGACAAAATCATCTGTTCACGTTCAGTGGCTAAAAAGGGATTTTTGATATTCCGTTCAGATTGAGCCGAGCCCAAAGCCAAGATCACGTTCTGACTTTGCTGTAATGCAATTTCAATGGTTTGCATATGCGCCAGATGAAATGGCTGGAAGCGTCCAATAAAAACAAGATAGTCAAATGTGTACATAGGCGTAATTTCACTTTTTTGTGAACTCATCAGTTGCACCATTCTAGTAAATATGCGACATAATGAGGGCACTTAAAAATCAATCTGGATTAAAGCAAGGATAGTACGATGACACTTAGCTGTATTCAACAACCTCATCAACATTTGCAAGCAAATTTAGAAGATGGCGTACTCACCTTAGCCATTAACCGTTCAGAAGCAAAAAATGCACTCTATGGCGAACTTTATCTTTGGATTGCAAAAGCTTTGGATGAAGCCGATGCCGATAAAAACGTTCGTGTGGTGATCTTCCGTGGTGCAGAACAAGACTTTACTGCGGGTAATGACATGAAAGACTTTATGGGCTTTATCCAAAAGCCACATGAAGGTAAAGCTGGCGATCAACCTCCATTTGTATTGTTAAAAGCTGCTGCACGTTTTTCTAAGCCATTGATCATTGCGGTCAAAGGTGTCGCAATTGGTATTGGTGTAACGCTGCTATTACATGCTGACCTCGTTTTCGCAGATAATACTGCCCTGTTCCAAATTCCATTTGTCAGCCTTGGTCTGTCTCCAGAAGGTGCTGCAAGTCGTTTATTGGTTAAACAAGCAGGTTATCAAAAAGCAGCTGAGTTGCTATTTACTGCGAAGAAATTTGATGCAGCAACTGCTGTTAAAGCAAATCTGGTAAATGATGTGGTTGAAGATGTCTATGCAACTGCACAACAAACAGCTCAACATTTAGCTGCATTGCCATTGGCTTCAATCAAACAAAGTAAGGCTTTGATGAAACAAGACTTGGCTGAAATCATCGCTTGTGTAGATGATGAAGCTGAAATCTTTATGCAACGTGTGCGTTCTCCTGAAATGATGGAAGCTGTTCAAGCCTTTATGCAAAAGCGTAAACCTGATTTTTCTCAGTTTAATTAATGCGCTAGTCGTTGATTAAACCAAGCCACTAAGTTGCTCAACTTAGTGGCTTTTTTATTTTTGTCATTCATCTAGATATTCAACATCGGACAGACTAAGCTCAAGCTAGATTAAAATTAGATTACAAAGAATTTATGAAAGTTGTGATTGCCCCCGATTCTTTTAAGGACAGCCTATCTGCACACGGTATTGCTCAGGCAATTGCTTTAGGTTTGCAACAAGTCTTTCCTGATGCAGAAATTATTCAGTGTCCAATGGCGGATGGTGGTGAAGGTTCTATCGAAGCGGTATTAGAAGTTTGTTCAGGGCAATGGCGTGAGCAAATGGTACAAGGCCCGCTTGGGCAACCCGTACTGGCAAAATGGGGCTGGTTAGATTCTAAAAAGATTGCCATCATTGAAATGGCTCAAGCCAGTGGTATTCAACTGCTTCAACCATCACAACGCGATGCATGTCATAGCAGTACTTATGGCACTGGACAACTGATTCTCGCTGCATTAGATGCAGGTGCAAAGGAAATTGTACTGACTGTCGGTGGTAGCGCAACCAATGATGCAGGTACAGGCTTACTCAATGCATTAGGTGCTAAATTTCTAGATGCAGATCATCAAGTCTTGCCTGCTGGTGGTATTGCCCTGCAAAACTTGACACTGATCGATCTGGAAAATTTTGATTCACGGATTCAACAGACTAAATTTTTATTGGCTGCCGATGTGACCAATCCTTTATGTGGGCCAAATGGTGCTTCTCATATTTTTGGGCCACAAAAAGGTGCTTCACCTCAACACGTGTTGGAGTTAGATCAAGCCCTCTCCCATTTTGCCGATGTCACCACACAAATGCTTGGCGTTGATCAACGTAATGAGGCGGGTGCAGGAGCTGCAGGTGGACTTGGTTTTGCTGCTAAAACATTTTTAAAGGCTGAGTTTCAATCTGGAGTCGAAGTCATTGCGGAACTAAATCAGCTCGCCGCCAGAATCCAAGGGGCGGATTGGGTAATTACAGGTGAAGGAAAGTTTGATGAGCAGACTTTAAATGGAAAAACACCTTTTGGCGTTGCTAAAATCGCACAAGCTGCCAATGTACCCGTCATCGTGATAGCAGGAACGCTTGGAGAGAATTATCAAGCCTTATATCAGCATGGTATTAGTGCTGCCTTTTCTTTAACTTCAGGCCCGACCAGCCTAGAAGCAGCCTGTCAAAATGCAGCAGAGCTGATTCGTGCACGGACAACAGATATCGCACGGTTGATTCAAAGCAGCATGCTTAGAAAAGAATAAAGTTTATTGAATATCTAAAATCTGAATAAACTCAAAAGCAGGTTCTTCATAAGGATGGCTTGCCTTTAAAGCTTTCGCCACAGCACTAGCCTTTTCTTCAAAGACAATGGTTTCAACACGCCATTCTTCAAGCTGCTCTAACTCATCCAATTGCCCTAAGAACGGATTTGCACTTTTTACGGGCTTAAATTGCCCAATGCCTTTTACTTGCCAAGCACATTGTTCGTAATTACCAATACCACCTGCGCCTGCTCCAAAAACCGCCTGTTTGGTAGCTTCCAGATGAGATTCAGGCACGTAATAAATCAGTTTTAACATCGTAAAATGGCCCAAATCGAAATCAATGAGACTTCAATCATAACGTTATAAAAGTCTAACAATCAAAGAGAAATGTTGATAATGAAATAACTCACGACGATAAATAGCA
This sequence comes from Acinetobacter sp. Tr-809, assembly GCF_011753255.1. NCBI lineage: Bacteria > Pseudomonadati > Pseudomonadota > Gammaproteobacteria > Moraxellales > Moraxellaceae > Acinetobacter > Acinetobacter sp. Tr-809. The sequence goes on along the minus strand of NZ_VWVZ01000002.1, from coordinate 559,137 downwards.
GTTGAATAAGCACAGTTAAGGCAAACCAAAACCAACCTTTGTCTTTTGAATAGCTTGTTCTCAAATAGTTTTCATTTTTCATCATGCTGCTCTCGCATATCTTATTCATTGTTGAAATATAAGCAGCAAGAATTGAGCCAATTAAACAAATTAGTCATCAATAGAAAGACAGGTTTTCACAACCTCTGATAAGCTATTGTGTCTTACTATGACTAAATAAAATATCAGTATCTGCTAGTGATTTTATAGGTCGTGATAATGGAAAATGAATGTTCCCCATCATATGATGGCTTTCTATTGATAGTGAATCTATATAATTGCGTTGTTCTATCCACAAGGTGTGTGACACGCAATATCCATCACTATATCGCATGAAACTCCTACCATATGAATCAATAAGCTTCACTCTAACTTGAAAATAATCACCAAATAAAGTTTCTGGCAATATTTTATGATCTTTATCAAATGCAATTTTTATTGTTGCCTCAGCTAAATCACCTCTCTTTTTCTTATGAATAGCTAAATACTTATCGAGATAGTCCGAAAATTTTATATTTACTTGCTTCAAGAACTCATCACTTCCAAAACAGTCCTGATCTATAAGATTAAATGTTAAGAAGAATTTATCTACAGACTGGCAATAAGTGTATAAAACACCTATTCCCCAAAAATCCTCATAATCATGATAACGATTAACAAATTTATCCAACAAGATTGTGGCTGTATCGAGAAGTCTTCTTTTCATTTTCCTAACACCACTAGCCTAGAGCAGAGTATAGACTCACACCATTATTAATTTATTTAATGACTTATATCTTTAGAAGTCTTTAAATGTCTTTTCTCATACTGTGTCATCGCAAAAGCCAAACCACATAAAATCACAAAACCACTGGTCATCGGAATCAAAGTACCGTTATATAACTGCCCAATAATTGAAGCTAAAATCAAAGACAATACTGAAGACGATGCACCAATAATCGCTGAAGCCATACCTGCTACATGTCCCATCGGTTCCATGGCAATCGCATTCAGATTTCCAAACAGTGTTCCAAACAATAAAAACAAGATGCAGGCATATAGCATAAACATCCAGAACGAAACTGGTATACCCACTAGCTGAATAATCAGAAATACCAATGAAATTAAACACAGGCCAAGAAAGCCATAAATACAGATTGGACGCATGCCAAACTTCATGACAATTCGAGAATTGGTAAAAGATGCAATCCCCATAACACCTGCTAATAAAGCAAAATAGGCACTGAATTCCTGCCCTGTTTTACCGAATTGCTGCATAAAAATTTGCTGCGAAGTCCCGAGATATCCAATAAAGCCGCCAAAACAGAAACCTGCACATAGTAAATAGCTCATGGTGGTTTTATTGCTCACCACTTCCTTAAAGCCATCCTTAAATGCTTGTACTCGCATCGGCAACCGATTTTCAGGAATCAGCGTTTCCTCCAATCGTAAAGCGACCCAAGCTCCAACAGCGATGGCATAGACCATATACAATACAAAAATATCGCGCCAGCCAAAGAAATGGATGATCAACTGCCCCAAGCTCGGTGCAACTGCAGGTGCAACCATAAACACCATCATGATCAGAGACATGATCCGTGCCATTTGGGCACCACTGTATTTATCCCGAACAATGGAAATCGAAGCCACATAAGGCCCAGAAACACCCACACCCTGAATAAAACGCCCGACCAAGAACCATTCAAAACTTTGGGTGGAATAGCATAATAAACTGCCTAAAAAGTAGATCACAATTCCTGTGAATAAAATCCGTTTCCGTCCGATCGCATCGGACAATGGTCCTGCAATCAATTGACCGATGGTCATTCCTGAAAAAATACTAATGATGACCCATTGCGCCTGATTATTATTTTGCAACGTAAAAACACGACCAATTTCACCCAGTGCAGGTAAAACAGCATCAATTGAAAATGAGACGATGGACATGAGTAATGCCATCAGCAGTGCAAATTCGCGGAAATGGATTTTTGATTTCATTTTTCTTGTCCATTGATCATTATTTTATACTGAATTAAATAAGCCACCTGACGGTGGCTTATTGCATAGGTTTAATTAACCAATAAATTTACGTGCGTTACGGAACATACGCAACCAAGCACCATCTTCAGCCCAGTCTTCTGGCTTCCAAGAATGCTGTAAAGCACGGAAGTTACGCTCTGGGTGCGGCATCATCACTGTTGCACGGCCATCTTTAGAGGTTAAACCTGTAATCGCTTCAGGTGAACCGTTCGGGTTCAACGGATAGTGTTGAGTTGGATTACCCAAACTATCCACATAACGCAAGATCACTTGGTTCTCAGCATTTAAAGCAGCAATTTGCTGTTCAGTTGCAACCAGACGACCTTCGCCATGCGCAACAGCGATTGGTAAAATCGAACCTTGCATATCTTCAAGCAATACAGAAACTGATTTTTCTACACGAACGTTCACAGCACGCGCTTCAAATACTTCTGAGGTATTACGGTGGAAACGGCCCCAATGCTCTGCACCTGGAATCAGTGGTGCAAGTTGAGACATCATTTGACAGCCATTACATACGCCTAAGCTGAATGTATTTTGACGATGGAAGAACTGCTCAAACTGGTCACGTAATTTCGCATTGAACAATACTGATTTCGCCCAGCCACCACCAGCACCCATCACGTCACCGTATGAGAAACCACCACACGCCACTAAACCTTCGAAGTCGCTTAAGCTGACACGACCTGTAAGTAAGTCACTCATGTGTACGTCGATGGTATTGAAGCCAACTTTGTCAAAAGCAGCTGCCATTTCAACATGACCGTTAACACCCTGCTCACGCAAGATGGCCATGTTTGGACGACGTGTATTGATAAACGGCGCTTCAACTGGCTCATTCAAATCATAAGTTGCTTGAGCAATTAAACCTTTGTGGTTTTTATCCGCAATCAATGCAAACTCTTGATCAGCCGTTTCAACGTTGTCACGTAAACGCTGGATTTGGTGTGATACTTCAGCCCATGCTTGTTGTAATTCAGCACGATCTAAAGTCAAACCATTCACAGCCAATTGATCAGTTGTATTGACACGGCCCACAACTGCGATTGCATCTTTCAGGCTTGATGCTGCAACTTCAACTTGCAATTGCGCCCAATCAGCTGCTGTGATTTGTAATACAGCACCAATTTCTTCTGCAAATAAGCTTTCAGTCGTTTGATTTTCTAATGCAACACCTAAACGTGAAGCAAACATCATTTCAGCAACAGTCGCCAATAAACCACCATCACCGATGTCATGGTAAGCTTTAATCACACCACGATTGTTCCAGTCTTGAATCAAGGCAAAGAATGCTTTGAAATCATCAAAACTATCGACATCAGGCGTCACTGAACCAATCGCTTTATATACTTGTGCAAGGATCGAACCACCTAAACGGAACTGCCCTTTAGATAGGTCAATACGGACCAGTACTGAGTCTGCTAAGTTTTTCAATTCAGGCGTTAAGGTTTTACGTACATCTAAAACTGGTGCAAATGCAGTGATCACACCTGTCATTGGCGAAGTCACTGCTTTGTCTTCACCATCATTCCAAGTGGTACGCATTGAAAGTGAATCTTTACCAACTGGAATTGCGATACCTAATGCAGGACACATTTCCATACCAATCGCTTTCACACCTTCGAACAGAGCTTGGTCTTCACCTTTTTGACCTGCCGCTGCCATCCAGTTTGCAGAAAGTTTGATATCACTGATTTGTTCAATGTTGGCACAAGCAATATTGGTGATCGCTTCAGCAACAGCTAAACGTGCAGATGCAGCAGGATTCAATAATGCAACTGGTGGACGTTCACCCATTGCCATTGCTTCACCTGTGAAGCCTTGCAAACTCGTGGTGGTTACAGCAGCATCTGCAACAGGAACCTGCCAGCGACCCACCATTTGATCACGTGCAACCATACCAGTAATCGAACGGTCACCAATAGTGATCAAGAATGATTTAGACGCAACTGTTGGATTTTTCAATACGCGGAAAATCGCATCTTTTAAATCAACTTTTGCAGTATCAAAATCATTACCTGTACGCTCAATCGTTTCATACGAACGTTGCATACGCGGTGTACCGCCTAAGATCACCTGCATTGGGATATCGACAGGTTTGTTCTCAAACAAAGGATCTTCAACAGTTAAGTGACGCGCTTCAGTCGCCTCACCAAGTACTGCAAACGGACAACGCTCACGTGCACAAATTTCTTCAAACTGTTCTAAAGACTCTGGACGAATCGCAAGCACATAACGTTCTTGCGCTTCATTTGACCAGATTTCCATCGGGCTCATACCTGGCTCTAATGATGGAATTTTACGTAGGTTAAGCACTGCACCCAACTCATGATCATTCACAAGTTCAGGCATAGCATTAGATACACCACCTGCACCCACATCATGTACAGACACGATTGGGTTAAAGTCTTCTAAACGCCAGCAGGTATCGATGACTTCTTGGCAACGGCGTTCCATTTCTGGGTTTTCACGTTGCACCGAAGCAAAATCCAAGCTCTCGCCCATAGTACCGCTGTCTACAGAAGATGCTGCACCACCGCCAAGACCGATCAACATTGCAGGACCACCCAATACAATGAGCAAGTCACCTGGTTGAATCGCATCTTTTTCAACGTGGTCAGGACGAATGTTACCGTAACCACCAGCGATCATGATTGGCTTATGGAAGCCTTTCACATCACCATTTACATTCTGTTCAAAAGTACGGAAATAACCATTTAAAGCTGGGCGACCAAACTCGTTGTTAAACGCAGCACCACCCAATGGACCTTCAATCATGATTTGTAATGGCGATGCCATACGTGAAGGTTTACCGTAGTTATCTTCCCAAGGTTGTTCAAAACCAGGAATATTTAGGTTTGAAACAGTAAAGCCTGTTAAACCTGCTTTTGGTTTACCTCCACGGCCTGTTGCACCTTCATCACGGATTTCACCGCCCGAACCTGTTGCAGCACCTGCAAATGGAGCAATTGCAGTTGGATGGTTGTGTGTTTCAACCTTCATTAAAATATGAGCAGCTTGGCTCTTATATTTATAAACGAAGTGACCATTTTCATCCGCTTTCGGATAAAAACGCATCGTGTCATAACCCACAATGACAGAGGCGTTATCTTTATATGCTGATAACACATCTGTTGGAGATTCTTTATAGGTATTTTTAATCATTTGGAACAAAGACAATGGTTGTTTTTCACCATCAATTGTCCATTCAGAACCAAAGATTTTATGACGACAATGTTCAGAGTTTGCTTGTGCAAACATCATCAATTCGATGTCATTTGGATTACGACCCAGCTTGGTAAATGCTTCGGTTAAGTAATCAATTTCTTGCTCAGATAAAGCAAAGCCAAACTCATTGTTGGCTTTAACTAACGCTTCTTTTCCTTGACCCAAGATATCAATTGAGTTTAATGGCTTCGGTGCTGTTTCTGAGAATAGAGCTTTTGCATCATCAATTTGAGCAAAAACACTCTCTGTCATACGGTCATGCAAGGCCAATTTCACTTCGTTCGAAATCTCTTTCACACCTTTCAGTGTAAATAACAGACCACGTTCTAAACGGTGAATGGGCGTATTACAGTTTTGGAAAATATCCGTTGCTTTAGATGACCACGGAGAAATTGTCCCCACACGCGGTGTCACTAAAATCTGGATTTCATCACTTGCAGCTTGGCGAAGTTCGAAAGATTGACCATCGTTTAAAAGTTGTAATGCCGATTGATGTTGCTGCTCGTTGAGCGCTTGATCAAACAAATAAACCCACTGGCTGTCAAAAGATTGAACAGAACTCATTGACGTTAATCGGTTTAAGAGTTGAGCTTTCTTGAAAGAAGAATGTGCTGATGCACCGGCCACGATAAACATGTTGACTTTGGCTCCACGGGTGGGTCTAACGAACCTACCACAATGTGACTTATGAAAGAGCGCATATTCTACTGTGAAAGGCTCATTTCAGCTAGCTATATCCATCTTAAAAATCAGAGTTTTCTACTGCAAATGGCTTAATTTCTTGTAGCTTTATCCATTTTACTTTATTCGTAACAATTCATTTAGCGTGCGGTATAAACCATATTCCCTGTTTGCGGATCTTCTTTTGCTGAAATACCGAGCTTAGAAAAGAATTGATCCGTACAAGCCATAGCGTCATCTACACCACCATCAACACTATATGAAAGCTGCACATGTGCATGAATAAAACTTTTATCCAGAATCGCTTCTTTAAAGAACACATCCATACTTTCACTGTTTAAGCAGACATAAGTTTGCTCAGCTTGACCATTACGATCTAAATCAATAGAAACTGTTCCATCTTCATTTTGAATCAGTTGATCTGATGTAATCGGGATGCTATTGACCCAATCTCTTTCATTATTAATTGCATAAGCAAACTTGGTTTGTGCCGTCTTATAAAACGCTGCACAATGTTGAATAGGTTTTCCCAATAGCACAGCAGATAAAGCAATATCAGCTTTGGTAAAACGAGAATGCCCATTCAATTCGATATTGGGTTGAATACTCCAGTAGCGCTTTGCCATTGCATTGGCATCATTGGTCCATATACATTGTTGATCTAAGTGCTGATCTGCGGTTTCTTGATAAGCGAATACTGATAAAACAACATTTGTCTTATTTGGCAGATCTACCACTTTTTGCTTAATTGTTTCAGATGCGACCTGCTGGTGTTTCACATCCAGTGATTCAGGCGGCTCGGCTTGATGACAAGCCGAAAGCAATAAACCCAGCATAAGAGCCATCTTATTCTGCATTCTTCCCCCTAATATTCAAATTAATGATCTTAAATTATCATTGAATACAAAACTATAAACGACTGCATACTGATCCAAGACAACTTATGTCGCCCTACTCTAGTGCTTTAATCTTTTTTTTGGCATGATGAAGCGAACTTAGTTTGAATAATGATAAATGGAACAAATGCGTTGGGTAGAATTGCTATCTGCAATTCGTTTAGGTAGTAAAAAAAGCAGTACTGAATTGGCTCGAAGCCCATTCCACAAAGATTATGACAGAATTATATTTTCTCAAAGTTTTCGTCAGCTGAATAGAAAAACACAGGTTCACCCGCTTACGCAACATGATGGTATCCATACCCGCCTCACACACTCGCTAGAAGTGTCTTGTATTGGGCGTTCACTCGGCATGTTGGCCGCAGAAAAAATCAAAGATGAATTACCGATGTGGATTTCCCCAGCAGATGTCGGTGCGATTATCCAAGCCGCCTGTCTGGCGCATGATATTGGGAATCCCCCATTTGGTCATGCTGGCGAATATGCGATTCGAGAATGGTTTGATGATGCATCGCATCGTGATTTCTTGACTAAACTCACACCAGAAGAAGCTGCCGATGTACGCCAGTTTGAGGGCAATGCCCAAGGACTTCGCCTACTCAGCCGTATTGATTACCATCCCGATGATGGTGGCATGCGTCTTACCTGCGCAACACTCGGTGCTTATTTAAAATATCCATGGTTATCCAAAACCATCGAAGAACAAGGCGATATGCCATCCCATCAACGGGCAAAGTTTGGTTGTTATCAATCTGAAAAAGAAATTTTAAAACAGTTAGCAGAACAACTCGGTCTTATTCAGCTCGGTGACTATCACTATTGTCGCCACCCACTGACCTATTTATTGGAAGCAGCAGATGATATTTGCTATGCGCTAATTGATTTAGAAGATGGCATTATTCTTAATATGCTGAACTATACCGAAGTTGAGCCGATCTTTCTGAATCTAATCGCGGATTACGGCTATCCAGAAGAATTACATTTATCGCATACCACATGGCAACAAAAAATAGCTGCCCTACGTGGGCGTGTAATGAAGCGTTTAGTCGATGAAGTGACCACTGCATTTGCCAAACATCAGTATGAAATTTTAACCGGTCAGCTCAAAGGCAGCCTATTACAATATTGCTCTCCCGATATTGAAGCAGGCATTCAAACGGCTAAGAATCTGGCCAGAGACCGTATTTTTGAGCACCCTCAAAAATCAGGTTTAGAAATTATTGCCCATCAAAGTTTGCAAACGATTTTAGATGCTTTTATTCCTTTAACCATGCCGCATAAGACCTTAAGCTTTAAAGAACAGCGGTTGATGTCAATTTTGCAACATTCAGGGGTGAATCTGCAAAACAACCACTATAATAATATTATGCAAGTTCTCGATATTATTAGTAAGTTCTCTGATCATCAGGCTTATAGCTTGGCGCAAGAGTTACAAGGCAATAAGATAGGATTCTTTTAATGCTGGAGCGGCATGTAGATAATGGAGTTTATCTATCAAATTTTATTTATCTTGATCAATGGGTTAAATGCCCTAAGTGCAATCAGCCATGTATTTTAAAATACAAAGAACCACAAACACCTAAAAAAAATAGGTATCAAGGTATATTTTTATTGAGTTGTTTACATTGTGCTTACCAAATTAATCCAAGCCAAAGTGATACTGCTCAGCTTCATAATGGTCATTATTACGCTACAACGTACAAACGTTGTCAAAAATGTGGTGGAGCATGGTTAAGCGCAAAGCAAAAGCTGCTTAATGCAGGTTCATTACCACCATTTATTCAGGCAAGATGCCACCTTTGCCAACATATCTCAAAATTTGACCAATTTGGGCTTAATTTTATTTTGGATCAAAATATAGGCCGTACAATCTATGGCTTAGAACTATATTTAAAAACCCCAACTCGGCATGGGGAGATTTCCGTTTATAATATTGAGCACTTAAAAGAGTTAAAAACATATATTCAAGCTGAGTTGCGAGAACGAACCTCTCAAACAGGAAATGGTAGTTATTTTTCCCGTTTACCTGCTTGGATAAAATCCACACGAAATCGTAAAGAAATTCTAAAAGCCATTTTGCGTTTAGAACAAATGGCATCTACTATTCAACCATTAACAAATAAGTGAAAGACTCAATGATCGGATGTTTAATTGGCGAAGTGTTTGCCCTAGAAGCCCCAACCGTATTACTCAACGTAAATGGCGTTGGCTATGAGATTGACACACCACTTTCGACATTTTGCCAATTACAAAAAGGACAGAAAGTCACTTTATGGACGCATTTAGTGGTTCGTGAAGATGCTCAGCAACTTTATGGTTTTAGTGATGCACAAGAAAAAACCATTTTCCGTACCCTGCTCAAAGTGAATGGTGTCGGCCCTAAAATGGCTTTGGGCATTCTATCGACATTAAGTGTTGAACTGCTCATCCATACGATTGAACATGATGATATCAATACTTTGATTAAAGTTCCGGGTGTAGGAAAGAAAACTGCTGAACGTTTAATGATTGAATTACGTGATCGTTTTAAAGCGTTAGCACATTCAACTGGTAGTACGACAAATACAGCAGCTGCTCAAATTCAATTTATGGCAAATTCACCTGTTGCTGAAGCAGAAGCCGCATTACAATCTCTCGGTTATAAACCAGCAGAAGCACAAAAAGCCGTGGCAGCAGTTAAAGCAGACTATACTGAATCTGCCGATATTATTCGTGCTGCGCTTAAATCAATGATGAAGTAATAGATATATGCAAGATCGTCTTATAAGCGGAACAGAAAAACCTGAAGATCAATTTGATCGCGCGATTCGCCCAACCTCATTGGCGGACTATATTGGTCAACCTGTGGTACGCGAACAAATGGAAATCTTCATTGGTGCAGCGCGTGGTCGTGGTGAAGCGCTTGATCACACCTTGATCTTTGGTCCACCAGGTTTAGGTAAAACGACCCTTGCCAATATTATCGCAAGAGAAATGGGTGGTAATTTAAAGTCTACCTCTGGTCCTGTACTAGAACGTGCTGGCGATCTAGCAGCCATGCTGACCAATCTGGAAGAGGGTGATGTTCTGTTTATTGACGAAATTCACCGTCTTTCGCCTGTGATTGAAGAAATTCTTTATCCTGCAATGGAAGATTACCAATTAGATATTATGATTGGTGAAGGCCCTGCGGCTCGTTCAATCAAGCTCGATTTACCACCCTTTACTTTAGTTGCTGCAACAACAAGAGCTGGCTTACTCACCTCTCCTTTACGTGATCGCTTCGGGATTGTTCAGCGCTTAGAGTTTTATTCGGTTGAAGATTTGACTCATATCGTGACACGTTCTGCCAATTTAATGGATGTTCCAATTACCAAAGAAGGTTCAACTGAAATCGCCCGTCGTGCTCGTGGCACACCACGTATTGCCAACCGCTTATTACGTCGTGTACGTGATTATGCTCAAGTCAAAGGTACGGGTGAAGTGACTCAAGACATGGCTCAACGTGCCTTAGACATGTTAAACGTGGATAAAGCAGGTCTAGATACGCTCGATCGTCGTTATCTCAGTATGTTATTGGAACGCTTTGAAGGTAGACCAACAGGTGTTGAAGCATTAGCCGCTGCAATGGCTGAAGATAGTGGAACGCTTGAAGATGTGATTGAACCATATTTAATCCAGCAAGGTTATGTCATGCGTACAGCTCGTGGACGCATTGCAACCAATATGGCGTATTTACAGTTTGGTATGACACCGCCTGAATAAATAATTAATAGAATAAATATCGTATTAATACGATATTTATTCTAAAAACTATTTCAATATTTCAAAAATAAAATATCTAGATATTAAAAATAAAATTTCCTGTTATAATTTCCCATCTTAAAATTAAACCACAGATTCAAGCTAACCAAAATTCAATATCAAGGGTGAAAGAAATGTCAAAAAAATTATTAATTTCTACTATATGCTCTGGGGCACTATTATTAACCGCCTGTGGAGGTGGTGGAGATAACAATCAAATATCATTCGATAGCAAAGAAAAGTTAGACTATACAAAGAAAGAGAATATTGAACTTATTAATGAGCCTGTAGTTGCTATTTCAAATGAGTATGACAATCCAGTAATTGACATTATCACCCTAGCACAAGAACTTCACTATCTAATTAGCAACCAAGATCCTAGCAGCTACACAGCGTCGTGCCAATCAGGCAGCACCACCTTAAACAATGATGGCAGTGTAACCCTAAATAACTGTAAAAACCTGACTATTTACTCAAAAACTGATTCTCGCCCTATCTTTGATCAAGATGAAGTTGTTATCGTGTCTGGTACAATTCAAGCTAAACTTACCCGAACAACAACCTTAAAAAAAACCGATTTAACTTTAGTTAATTTTAGTATTGATTTAGCAGATGAAACCGCTCTCGTTAATGGCAAACTAACTAGTAGTTCTACTTCTATCAATACCGATAACTATCAGGACTTATTTGAAGCGAATCAATTTAGTTACAAGCATTCAGATAAAATCGATAAAACTAACAACCTTCAGTATATTTTAAACAATTACTCTTTAACCTCAAACAACTCGATCTCCAAAGGAAATATAGATAGTAATGCTAAAGGTGAGTTAACTGGTGAAGTTAAAGCAAAATCTTTCTCTGTAAACTTTAATTCTAATTTTGCCTTTAACAATACTAAAGATCTTGAAAATATGAAACCTAGTCAAGCTAAGCTAAATATAGAAGATATCAGTAATAAACAAAATTCGATTGTTATTACTCAAACCATCAATGGTCAAGCTTTAATTAATGCATATGCCAACAATCATACCGTTACGGGATTCCCTCAAACAATTGACTGGATTAAATTCTACTAATTTCTGTTTAAACAAAAATAAGCCCTCTTCTTAGGGCTTATTTTTTTAACTGGCTCAACAATATGTTATTTATTACTATTTCCTTAGCCCGTTTGACGCAATATCATTCGTGATTGCTCACAGTACGCAAAAATAGGTAATAGACATGGCAAATCATTTTGAGTTCAAAATTCGCGTTTATATCGAAGATACAGATGCCGGTGGTATTGTTTACCATGCCAATCATATCCGTTTTATGGAGCGTGCTCGTACCGAATGGTTGCGTGCGGCAGGGGTAGATCATTACTGGCACCAAAAAGACTACAGCTTCGTCGTACATCAGATTCAGGTTAAATATGTACGCCCAATATTAATGGATGATTTAATTACCGTTACAGCACGTGTTATTTCGTGTAAAGCCGCATCTTTTGTGTTGCAACAAAATATTTATCGTGGTGAAATCTTGCTGGCTTCAGGTGAGGTTGTGTTGGCATGTTTAAACAAAGATCTAATGCCACGTAGACTTCCTGATGAAATTCGTGATCTGATTCAAAAAGAATTGGCACAGGACTAAAATAAACTTTCGGCACAGCAACTTATGGCAACTAACTTAGAATCTTCCCTGCATATTTCCGACCTAATTTTACAAGCAAGTCCTGTTGTACAACTGGTCATGCTGATCCTGCTGCTCTCTTCAATTTATAGTTGGTATTTGATTGCCAAATTATATATGGGCTTTAAAAAAGCAGGACAAGAGGATGAGCATTTTCAAAAAATGTTCTGGTCAGGTGCCGAATTAAATACGCTTTACAATAATGCCCAACTTAACTCTAAACGCCGCGGTCTAGAAGATGTTTTCTACCAAGGCTTAGGTGAGTTCTTCAAACTGCAAAAGCGCAAAGCAGACGCCAATCAAACCATCGAAGGGACAGAGCGTATCCTTCGTGTAGGTTTAAGTCGTGATCAAGGTGGTTTAGAAGTCGGCTTGGGAGCTCTTGCCAGCATTGGTTCAGTTGCGCCTTATATCGGTTTATTTGGTACAGTTTGGGGCATCATGAATGCTTTTATTGGCCTTGCAGCAGTTGATCAAGTCACCTTAGCTACCGTTGCACCTGGTATTGCAGAAGCTCTGATTGCAACCGCAATTGGTTTATTTGCCGCAATTCCTGCTGTACTTGCATTTAACCACTTTACGGCTAAAGGTGAATCAACCTATTCAGACCGTGCTTTATTTGCAGAAGAAATGGTTGCCCTTTTACAGCGTCAAGCGATTGGAACGACACAGGATGATGCATAATGGCGATTCAACGATCTGGACGTTTTGAGCGGATTAAAAAACCACTGAAAAGCGATATGAACGTCGTTCCTTATATCGATGTGATGTTGGTACTTTTGGTCATTTTTATGGTCACTGCACCTATGATTACCAGTGGTATCAAAGTTGATTTACCTCAGGCCAATAATCATCCTATTGAATCAAAAGATATGCCAGCGATGGTCACCATTGGTAAAGATGGTAATATCTTTTTGCAATATCAAGAACACAAAGGTAGTGAACCGCTATCACTTGCACAGCTTGAAACTCTTTTAAGCGAAGCTCAAACGCAAGCTGAGCAAGAAAATAAACAACTGACTGTTCTAGTAAATGGTGATAAATCTCGTCCTTACGGTGAAGTCGTTTCACTCATGGCGAGTCTACAAGAAGCTGGCCTGACTCAAGTTGGCTTACTGACAGAGCCGTTAAAATAAGCTATGAAAAAATTTCAAGAGCCGCCTTTTAAACAAAATGCGATTGCGCTGGGTTTCACACTCGGTGTCCATGCGATCGCAATTGTTGGCTTACTGTTTTTAGGCTTGAGTAAACCACCTGAAGAACCTAAAAAACTGACCACCATTTTGGTGAAGCCAGAAGATTTACCACAATCTTTACAAAATCCCGAACAACAAGTCTCTGCAGAGCATCAGGCGGAGGAAGTGCAAAGCCCAGTTGTGGATAAAACGCTCCCTGAGAATATTCCAGTAGCGCCTCCACCACCAACTGCACAACAGCTTGCTGCCGAAAAGCAAAAAATTGAACAAGCACAACAAGCCAAGCTTGCTGAGCAAAAACGCAAAGCGGATGAAGCTGCTCGAGCTCAACAAGTTGAAGAACAACGCAAACTTGCAGAGGCTCAAGCACAAAAACAACGTACAGACGCTGAAGCTAAACGCCAAGCTGAGGCAAAAGCGAGGACTGAGGCTGATGCGAAGCGTAGAGCTGAACAAAATGCTAAAGCCGAGGCTGAAGCCAAAGCACGTCAAAAAGCTGAACAAGATGCGAAATTAAGACAGCAAAAAGCTGCCGAAAATGCAAAACTTCAAGCGCAACAGGATGCGAAACGCAAAGCTGAGGCAGATGCGAGAGCAAAAGCCAACGCGGATTCGAAGCGTAAAGCCGAAGCAGATGCGAAGGCAAAAGCTGATGCTGATGCGAAACGCAAAGCCGAGGCCGATGCGAAGGCAAAAGCTGACGCAGATGCAAAACGTAAAGCAAATGCTGATGCAAAACGCAAAGCCGATGCAAAGGCAAAAGCTGACGCAGATGCAAAACGTAAAGCAAATGCTGATGCCAAGGCAAAAGCTGATGCTGACGCGAAACGTAAAGCTGAGGCCGATGCGAAAGCAAAAGCTGACGCAGATGCAAAACGTAAAGCAAATGCTGATGCCAAGGCAAAAGCTGATGCAGACGCGAAACGTAAAGCTGAGGCCGATGCGAAAGCAAAAGCCGATGCAGACGCGAAACGTAAAGCTGAGGCTGAAGCAGATGCCAAAGCTGCAGCTGCTAAAAAAGCTGAGCAGGAAGCCGCACAGAAAAAGGCGGATGCAAAACGAGTTGCTTCAACTGCGAAACGTGATTTCGAACAAAAAATCTATCGTGCTTGGAACATGCCATCAGGCTCATCAGGTCAGCGTGCAAGTGCTCGTGTGACTTTAAGTGATAGTGGTGCTGTACTTTCTGTCGTTGTAACAGCGAGTGACCCTGACGTTAAGGCGAGTGTAGAAGCTGCAGTGCGAGCTGCTGCCCCCTACCCAATGCCAGATGATCCAACCGCCCGTCGTGAAGCAAGAAGCTTTACTTCAAGTTTTACTGCAAAATAGTAATGAATAGTTAACGTTACAGGCTTTTAATAGCACAAAGCCTGTAACTATGTTAAACAATCAACAGCCACAAAAATACGAACGCAAGTAATTGTAACTATGGACAAGACTCGTAAACACCTCCTCTCGTTGGCAGTTTTCGCTGCAATTAGCACAGTTGTTCCAACAGCAACTTTTGCACAATTACATCTCGAAATTGCTAAAGCACCTGAACAAGCACCTAAAATTGCGATTATCCCATTTGCAAATGACAATGCGATCTATCCAATTGTGGAAAGCGACTTGAACCGTTCAGGTCGATTTACCAGTGCATCTCAAAATTTACCAGCTACAGCAAGCTTGAATCAGATTCAAGCGGGTGACTGGCAAAATGCAGGTGTGCCGTATGTTGTCGTTGGACAATTAAAAGCGGTTGATGCCAATACTTTTGAGATTCATTACCAGTTATATGATGTACAGAAACAACAATATTTGCTCAATGAAGTTCTGACTGTACCAAGTTCACGAGTACGCCAAGCGGGCCACCTAATCAGTGATACGATTTATCAGGCTTTGACTGGTATTGCAGGTGACTTTAGTGGTCGTATTGCTTATGTACTGCGTAATCAGGCGACACCTGCTCAACGCTATACCTTGCAAATTGCAGATACTGATGGTGAGCAACCTAAAACTGTACTGTCGTCACGTGATCCAATCCTCTCTCCTGCTTGGACACCTGATGCTAAGAAAATTGCTTATGTATCATTTGAAACCAAACGCCCTGCGATTTATCTTCAAGACTTAGCCACTGGCCAACGTGAAGTTTTAGCAAGCTTCCGTGGTTTAAATGGTGCACCAAGTTTCTCACCAGATGGTAAATCGATGTTGTTTACTGCATCAATGCATGGCAACCCAGAAGTTTATCAAATGGATTTAAGCACCCGTCAAGTACAGCGCATGACCAATGACTCTGCGATTGATACTGAAGCACGCTACTCACCAGATGGTAAGTCATTTATCTTTACTTCTGATCGTGGTGGTTCACCACAGATTTACCGCTACAGCTTTGATGATAGTTCGGTAAAACGTTTGACCTTCAAAGGCGCGTTTAATGCACGCGGGACTTTGAGTGCTGATGGTAAAAAGATTGCGTTAGTACATCGTCCAAGCGGCAGTAACTACAAAGTTGCAATCCAAGATATCAATACTGGTATCACCAATATTCTGACCCCGACCAGTTTAGATGAATCACCAAGCTTCTCACCAAATGGACAAATGGTGGTGTATGCAACGCGTGAAGGTAATCGTGGTTTGTTATCAGTCATGTCGACTGATGGTCGTTTCCGCATGAATTTACCAAGCGAGCAAGGTGAAGTTCGTGAACCAGCTTGGGCACCAAAATAAGTTTAATCGATTGGAGAATCATATGAACATTAAATATCTAACGCTTCCACTGATTGCTGCAACTTTAGTTTTCACTGGTTGTGCAAGTCGCAAACCAGCAACTGATATCACTGCGGGTAATACACCAAATGGCTCAACCACTGTAAGTACAGATGGTTTAAGCGAAGATGCAGCTTTAAATGCACAAAACTTGGCAGGTGCATCTTCTAAGGGCGTAACTGCTGCAAACAAAGCATTCTTAGCAAAGCGCGTTGTACACTTCAACTTTGATAGCAGCGATTTATCTAACGAAGATTATCAGACCCTACAAGCACATGCTCAATTCTTAGTTGCCAATGCTAACTCTCGTGTTGCCCTTACAGGCCACACAGATGAACGTGGTACACGTGAATACAATATGGCACTTGGCGAACGTCGTGCAAAAGCGGTTGAAAGCTTCTTGATTACCAATGGCGTTAATCCACAACAACTCGAAGCTGTTAGTTACGGTAAAGAGTCACCAGTGAATGCTGGACATGATGAAGCTGCGTGGAAAGAAAACCGTCGTGTAGAAATCAACTACGAAGCGGTTCCACCACTATTAAAATAATAGTGGTTTCACGATAAATAAAAATGCTCACTTCAGGTGAGCATTTTTATTTATCGATTAAGAAGAAGATGGAGAGTCAGACTTGTTTTGCATCGACTCAATCAAATCATGCTTATTAAACTCTTTGTATTCTGGTTTCGCTTCATACTCTTTCCATGCATCCTTCACATTTTCTTTAGAAATCGTATCTAAGCTAATTGGCTCACTCGGCGTGGGAGTTGCCTCAAAATTCTTGGTTGACATCGTTAGCCTCCAAACATCCTGTTTAGTATCTATGCAACATAGCATGTAATGCTGCACTTGTAATCATAAAAGCAACATAAATAAAGTAAGATAATTTTTATTTTTGCACGATCTCATCTAGAATACCCACATTCTTTTTTATCAATTTTTGACACGGCCAAATCGGAGCTATTCAATATGTCAAACCTTACTTTGACCCAATACCTAGAACAACAAAATGGGAATTTGACTCCAGAGTTGGCACAAGTTATCGAAACAATTGCTGCTACATGCCAAACCATTGATCAGGCACTTCAAAAAGGCGCTTTAGCCGGTATTTTGGGCAGTGCAGGCAATGAAAACGTTCAAGGCGAAACACAAAAAAAATTAGATGTTATATCTAATGATTACCTGATTGATGCTTTAAAAGTACACCCTCAAGTGGGTGGTTTAGCTTCAGAAGAATTAGATGACTTCACCCCTGCCCAAGAAAATGGTAAATACTTAGTTTTGTTCGATCCTTTGGATGGTTCAAGCAATATCGATATTAACATGTGTGTCGGTACGATTTTCTCTATCCTACCTGCGAAAAATACAGTCACTCAATCTGCGGACTTCATGCAAGCAGGGACAGAACAAGTTGCTGCAGGCTATGTCCTTTACGGCCCATCAACCATGTTAGCGCTTACCGTGGGCGCAGGTGTTGCCTTCTTTACTTTTGATCCAACCACACAAAGCTTCTTGCTAACTACCGAGCAAGTACAAGTTACAGCAGATACACAAGAGTTTGCGATTAACTCTTCAAACCAACGTCATTGGGAAAACCCTGTAAAACGTTATATTGATGAGCTTTTAGCGGGTAAAACATCAGTACGTGAAAAAGATTTCAATATGCGTTGGGTTGCATGTATGGTAGGTGACATCCACCGTATCTTATGTCGTGGGGGTATTTTCCTTTATCCTTACGATCTAAAAGACCCTAAAAAGGCAGGTCGTTTACGTCTGATGTATGAAGCAAACCCAATGAGTATGTTGATCGAACAGGCTGGAGGTGCGTCTACTACAGGTCGCGTTCGTATTCTAGACATTCAACCAACTGAATTACACCAACGTGTTCCAGTGATTATTGGTTCGAAAAATGAAGTCGAACGCGTAACAAGCTATCACTAATTACTTTTATAATCAGGGCATTATAAATCTATGATGCCCTTTTGGATGTTTATCTTATGGCGGTTATTTTCCTAGAATCAAAAGACAATGCAAAAATCAAACATTTGCGTGGTCTGATCGAACTCAACAGTGCTCGAAAAAAACATCAGCAAACCGTTCTAGAAGGTACACATCTGTGCTTGGCTTGGTTGCAACAGCAGAAAAAAATCTTTTCTTTATTTACCACTGAACAAGCATTAGAACATCCAGATTTACAAGAAGTGATTGAACTTCATCAAGGTCATATCTTCGTGATTAGTGAAGTCCTATATAAGGATTTAAGCACCTTAGGCACAACCCTGCCTTGTCTAGCGATTGTTGATCTACCCAAAACCGCTGCCACCATTGATTTTAAGGCCGATACTTTAATTCTAGAAAATGTTCAAGATCCTGGAAATGTAGGTACATTGCTTCGCTCTGCTGCTGCTGCAAACATCAAACAGATTATTTGTACACAAGGTTCAGCTGCACTTTGGTCTCCACGCGTACTCAGGGCTGGTATGGGTGCCCATTTTAGTCTGCAATGTTTTGAAAATTTCCAGCTCACAGATATTCTTCCAAAATTTGAAATCCCAGTTTTTGTGACCAGTTCACATCGTTCAACCAGTTTATATAGCAAAGATTTAACTCAAGCCTGCGTCTGGATTTTAGGCAACGAAGGTCAAGGTGCAAGTGACTATGCTCTTGAACATGCTCAGGCAGTGGCGATCCCTCAACCTGGTGGGCAAGAGTCACTCAATGTCGCGATTGCTGGATCAGTTTGCTTCTTTGAAATGGTTCGCCAACGTCAGTAAAAACGTTAAATTATTTTAAATACGATTTTTTTACTGAGAAAATCAATTACACTACTAAAAATAATTGCTTAAGTTGTCAACGCGCCCACCATTTTCAACGTTATATGATTAATGAATTGGAATTAATGGTGGGTATCCATGACAGGATTTTCCATCTCTATGGATTTAGCACCGAAACAGGCTCGAACTGAAAACAGTACCGATCGTAGTACTGTTGAACAACGTCTGCGTTTTTTTATGCAAGACGTAACAGGTCGTGCCTTGGTTATGATGGAAAGCGCCACTCAGGGACAACAAGGCATTGCCATGGATTTAGTGCAAGAAGCATTTATTTCATTGCATAAGTCATATGCTGATAAAAGCACAGAAGAATGGTATCCCCTGTTCTATACAATCTTAAATAATAAACTTCAGGACTGGCGACGCAAAGAAGCCCGTCGTGCCAATCCATTTTCATTATTTAAAAAAATTAGTTTAGATGATGACGAACAAATTATTGATGTTGTCGATGAATCAACTCCAAATCCGTTTGAGTTTCTTAATCAAGAAGTCACTATGGAGGAAATTCAAGCTGCAATTAATCAATTACCCGTCCGCCAACAACAAGCATTTATGCTAAGAGCGTGGGAGGGTTTTGACACCATGACTACAGCACAAATCATGGATTGCAGTGAAGGCAGTGTTAAAACACATTACCACCGCGCAATCCAGGGGCTCAGAATTGCTCTAGAGCATTTAAACCCACATACAGGAGGATCATCAGATGAAAAAAGATGAGTTCACTAAACATGTGACTTCCAAACTTGACCAGCTTGCGAAAGAACAACATCACAATAAAATGTTAGTGATGAATCATGTTCTTGATACTGTCCAAAAGAAGCCAACTTCTTATTACAGTATTTGGAAAATGACAGGTTTTGCCTTCGCTGCCGCAATTATGGGAATTGTTGTTCTGCCTAGCTCTCTGCAATTGGCTGATCAACCACAGAACCAAGTTGTCGTGAATCCAAAACTTTCGCCACAAATGGTTGAAGATATGGAAATGTTATTGGTCTTAGGTGAGGATAAAGTTCCACATGGCAGCTAAAAAATTAGCACTTGTTGTGTGTACACTCGGCTTATTACAAACCAGTTTTGCAGGTTCAGAACGCTTTTGGGTATTCTCCAAACCAAATAAAGCGGCACCAGAAGAAGCTTGGGATGACTTATCACCAGAAGAGCAACGCGTTTTAATTAAACGCTATCAGACATTGAAGGAAATTCCGACCAATCAGAGCTCACAACTACAACAACGGATGGAATGGTTTACACAACTGCCTGAAGACGAAAAGCAGAAAATGCGTGATGTTTGGCAAAAAATGAGTACTCAAGAACGTAATACTTTGCGTAAACGTATGCTCAATGCTAGCACTGAAGAACGTGTAAACATTAGAGAAGAATATCTCAGCAAATATGCTGAACATTAATTTTAATCTTATAAGAATAAAAAATAGCGCCTTCTAGGCGCTATTTTCTCTTTGGTCTACTTATTTTTTAAAACGGCGATAAGCCAGTAACCCCAATAAACCAAATACTGAATAGAAACCTAAGCTACCACCACCACTGGCAGAACGAGTATCATCAGTCGTTGTAGCTGTATTAATTGTTCTGACTGTTGCCTCATTTGATGATACCCCCTCAGCATCATACACCTGATATTTAAAATCGAAATTGAATGGGTTAAAAGCATTTACTTCCTGAACGTAGATATTACCACCATAACAAGTTTCTTTTTGATCTGGTTCAGGACAAGCTCCCTGACGATCAGCAGTGATGCTCAGATCTCTAGGCACATTCGTTATACGGATCGGTAATTCCACACCATCCTTATTTCTCCAAAACTGGGGTTTATTTGGATTTTTTTCTGGTCCAGCACCACCTTCACCAGTATCGCCATTATCGTTAGCAAAGTTCAATAAATTCAGGCTTAGCTTTTGTTTTTCTTTATATTTAAACGTTAAGGATGTATCTGTTGCAACAGGTGCAATATTTACAAAAGCTGCTCGAATTAAACCAGATGAACTTATATTCGGATTAGACTTAGATGTAATTGTATATTTACAGAAGATCTTATCACCAGCTTGAGTAATAGTATCATCCTTGCGATAAAAAATAATTTGCTGTAAGTCTTTGTTCCAGCTACAAACTAAGTTTTCTTTATCACTTTCATCTATATTACTAATTAGCCCCTTACCTAAAGCCTCGGTTGTTACATCATATATATCTGGGCTAAAAAATTGTAACTTATAACTACCATCTGCTTGTTTTACGTCTTGTGGCAAAGGCAACTGATAGTTTCTTAAGTCAAGATAAATCGCACGATAGTGCAAATTTGCTTTCGTATATTTTAATAACCTTTGATACTGATCAAAACGAAATTTGTAGTAGGTCAAAAAATCTGGATTATTTGGATTTTTCACTAAATTATCAAAGAAATCATATTGATCTTGATAACTTGTCATTGAGTTACTAATTGATGTATTAGTTACATCCTGTATATCACCAGCCTTAAATCGCATTAACTCAACCGAGCCAATATCACAGCGGTTACGGGCATCAGGATCATAATGCAACGTCCCATCAGTAATACGAGCTAAACCTCGTTGATCAGTTTCACTACAACCTGTGTCATCAATATCCAACAAGCCAACTAATTTTGTATTCCCTTTATCATCTACAGGCACACTAGTGACATTGGGTTTTGGATAATACATTGGCATGAAAGACGTATGTGCTGAAGCAGGTTGGTAATCTAACAAAGTTTCAATATTGATCTTACTGACATTCAAATTAGTTTTATTATCTTTAAGCGACTCTTTGGGTACATCACATACGTTATTAATAGCAGATGTTGAGCCCTCTTCTTTTAAAGCAAATGCATTATCGAGAATGGCAAACCGTACTTTTGTCTCCTCAGCTGCATTACCAAATAAATATCGACAAGCATAGCTACTGCTATCACCATTGTAAGCAATAACATTAAAATTCAATATTTTAGCACCAAGTTTATCGTATAAAAGGGAAGTATAAGCCTTATTTTCAACAATCGTATTACTAGTCAACAACAAACTACTCGATTCACTCAAAATACTTGGACGATTATTTACCTCACTCCCAACTTTAGTATCACCAGTGAATTTGATCAAATTCCCTGTAGCAACATTTGCAATATTTTTTGCTATTGTATTGGTCGTTAAA
This sequence comes from Acinetobacter sp. Tr-809, assembly GCF_011753255.1. Taxonomy (NCBI): domain Bacteria; kingdom Pseudomonadati; phylum Pseudomonadota; class Gammaproteobacteria; order Moraxellales; family Moraxellaceae; genus Acinetobacter; species Acinetobacter sp. Tr-809. The sequence continues at coordinate 536,864 of NZ_VWVZ01000002.1, read as the reverse complement.
GTAGCTGCTGCTTCACCACAAAATTCAAACATACTATTTGAATTTTCAGAGCCATTATTGATAAAACTATTCGCAGTTAAATTAATTGTATTTTTAATATATTTTGCATCTGTCATGCAACCCATTGAAAGGACACTGCCCTTCTCAGCCTGATTTCCTTGTATGACAGTTTTAGATATGGTTAAGGTCGATGAAGGTCCAGCCAAGAATATTGCACCACCCTCTTTTGCATGAGAATCCAAAATTTGGCTACTCTGCAATACTACATCCGCACCAGCATAGATTGCTCCACCAAAATCAGTAGAGCGCCCACCCGTTAAAATTACATTCGTAAGGCTTAAGTTTGTTGCCTTAAGTGTTGTGTTAAAAATGCGTGAGTTTTCTGCCTTAATGGTCGTTTGTAATGGTATCTCTGCTGGATATAGATTAACCACATCATTCAATAAAACATTTTTCTCTTCCCAATCTAAAGGGCTTGATCCTAAAATGGAAACACTCACGGTAGGTGCGAGTTCTTTTTTTAGAGTATAGACACCTTTTTCAAGCTGAATAACTTTTTGTGTCGTTGACAACTTGTCTGTAACAGTACAACCACCATACGAAACACGATCTGCAGCTGTTTTTAATGCCTCACGTAATGAGCAAGCATTTGGGTTATCGCCATCTTCATCTTCAAAAGTTGTAACCTTAATTGGTGTATTACTGGTCCCAGCTGCCATTAATGGCATTGTTGCTATAACCATCGTTGCCAACAATGCTTTTTTATAGTTTTTCATCTCATCATATCCCTGATTATGATTTTAAACGGCGCAATCCTATTAAACCAAATAATGCCAAGATAGCACCCCAACTAAAGCTCCCAACATTTACTGTTTTACTTTGAAAAGTATCGGGTGGATCTTGGACAATATTCGTTGGAATTTCAATATAGTAATTCGTAACATTATTAAAACGCGTGATAGTCGTCATTATGCGCATTTTAAATATATCTGCGCCATGCCAATCACTATCAGGGGTATAGGTCACATTACCATCTTGATCTAAAGTAACCTTTCCTTTAGATGGTGTCTGGTTTTGCACAATATCTAAACACCCATATCGCCAGGCCTGCCCATCTGAACGCTTTCCTAATAATTGTTCACAAGAATTCGGATCTAACAACTCTCCATCTAACAAATTGTCTGCAATACTAAACTTAGCCACCTGTTTAAAACGAATATCCATTCCCGCAACAGCAATATTGCTACGATCCACAGTTAACTCTATCGAGCCTAAATCACATAGTTCATTAAAACCAGTACGGCTTTTTCCACGTTGATCTGTGGCTTCACAACTTGACACACTAAAGCTTGTACCATCACTGTAAATCCGCCCTTTATTCACAATTAAAGAATCGGATAACTGTTTATAAGAAGTCAATAAACGTGGTTTAAAGAAACCTAACATTTGATCTTTTGGAATCGAATATGGACATAGCAATCCTTTTGCTGGAGGAGCAGCACAGATCCCTTCATCATTGCTACCACCCGCAATTAATGCCTGCTCTGGATCATTTTGATTCCACATAAAGTTGGGTAGACGTTTTTCTGCATTACGGTCGCAGTCTGATGTGGTTAAATTACTTTGAACAACGGTAGTATCATCTGAAGTGTTCCCACAGTTCGCATTTCCATTGGCAACTAAAATACTATTTGAAACATAAGAGCTCGGGAATTCTTGGACTTTAGTTTCACCATTTTCAGTTGTGGTCACCTTTCGATTTAAAGACTGTAAATATAATCCAGCAGCATTTTTAATAATCGTATTATTGTTAAGAATCATTCCTTCACGGATATTTGCAACATACCCGCCCTTATTATGAAAAATAGTGCTACTTCTGATACCAGAAGATCTAGCGGCTAAGGCCCCTGCAATTGTGTCATTATTAAAACCTGTCTGCACATAAAGCAAAGCACCATTTGTCCCAGCTATACCTTCATTATCACGCACTACTGACTGTGTAATCAGATACATTGGCATTTCACTATAAACAACAGCACCTTGATCTGCTTTATTATTCTGTAAGATGCTGTTATTAATAGAAACATATCCTGCTGTGTTTTTTGCATCCGATGCAACACCAACATTATAAATCGCACCACCTCTATTTGCTGAGCCACCACTTAAACGAGAATATTGGATTGATAAATTTTCACGATTGAGAATTAAACCACCATCATTAACCTTACTCGAAGCCCCTTGTAAATTCAGTTCAATGAAACCCACTAAAAGTTGAGTACTTTCAACATTACCATCATCAATTACAAAAAGGCGATCAGAACCCTGCATTTTAATCGTTGCGTTATTCAGCCCTTGCTTATTATCATTAAAAGCTTCACTACTCGCGGTACGGATTGTCATCGCAGCTTTAATATTTACTGCTGAATTTAGTTGGTAAGTCTGATCTCGCTGTAAGATAATAGTGCTACTTGCATCTTTATTACCACACCCTCGATAACCATTTTCGAATTCTTTTTGGCTTCTTTTATTTAAAAACTCAACAGCTTCTCGTAATGAACAAACGGCATCATCTTTGTCTTCATCAACCAATGTTGTGACTTGAATATCCGCAGAATATGCATGTCCAGTAATCGCAAATAAAGCGCAGGCAAGCGTCCGTTTGAGCATACCGATCTCCTTCTATTTTTCATTTTTCTTCGTATTGCAAACTCAGTGTTTGCAACCACATTCCTTTGTGCGTACTTTGTCATAGCTCTCAAAATTACTCAAGAAATTTTATACTATTGGCGATATTCATCAATCAGCGCATAAATTTGCTTAAGTGTTGTATTTGAAAGCTTAGTTTTCTCGCCCTTTAACATTTTTTCGAGCTGAGCAAGTGTTTGTAATAAAATTGATGCCTGATGTGGTCCGTTACTTAAAAGGTAATCAACAATCTGTTGATCAAAATGAATACCACGCCGCGTCATCACCGATTGTAATAAGGCTTGCCGATCAATATACGAGCTTCCATTAGGTACTTTGACACTGACTGCCTGGGTCAATCTTGACTGTAAATCTGGTAATTCAAGCTTGAGCTCAATTGGTGCAACACGAGATGAAAATACCAATTGCCCTTCATGATTATTCATCAAATGAAAAACCGCTTTCTGCCAATGCGGAACTCCACTAATCGAATCAATATCATCTAGCGCCACTAAATCATAAAATTCTAAAGAGGTAATTGCTTCAATTGGGGCATCTAATAATTCTAATAAAGAAACTTTGATTGCAGGTCGACCCAATTCTAAATATGAATCACAGATCGCTGAAAGTAGATGACTCTTACCCGTACCAGCACCACCATAGACATAAAAACGACTGACTAAGCCTGCATGTAACTGTCTAACTGCATCAACCACAGGTCCCCAACCCGGCCCCGAAAAATCACTAATTCGAGCATCGAGTTGAGGTTCTATATCCAGTTGTAGTTGACGCATATACTTAATTTGTTCCTCAATTACTTTAAGTCATTCGAGTTTGAAGTCTCTGTATCTTGAGAGTTTTTAATTTGAATATCAAGCTCTACATGACCTGTTTCAACATTTATATGTTGAGTTTCACCTTGTGCCAATACAACTTCTGTTGGTAATCCATATAAGCGGCTTTTTTCATAGTTATCACGTGCATGTTTTAACAATACAACAATGACGGCTGCCACAGGTAAAGCAATCAACATACCGAGGAAACCACCCAACTGCGCGCCTGCCAATACAGCAAAAACAACCGCTACTGGAGATAAACCAATTTTATCTCCTAGTAAGAATGGCTGAAGAATATACCCCTCAACCATTTGCCCGATCATAAATACAACACCAACCAGAAGCAGCTGCGTCCAATCTAACCCAAACTGGAATAGTGTTGCGATCACCGCAGCAATAATCCCGACACCAAAACCTAAATAAGGAATAATACTTGCCAAGCCCGCAATCATACCAATGATTAAACCAACTTCTAAACCAATCAGTTGTAATCCAACAGCATAAACAATACCTAATAAAAGCATCACCAAGAATTGACCTTTGACAAAGGCACCCAACACGCTATGACATTCACGGACAATTCTTAAAGTTGAAGCTTCATAAGGGCGTGGAATTAAACGTCTAAAACTTTCCAGCATTCTTTCCCAGTCAAGCAGGAAGTAGAAAGAGATAATTGGAATAAGGATGACTACCCCGCCAATTTGAATAAAGTTCAACCCAGATTGGGCAACTCTTAATGCCATCGTTTGAATGCTATCCGCACTGTAGTTAGTCTGAATATAATCCATCAATGCTTTGGTAATCTGCTCCGTATCAATTTCCATTGGCACAACATTAAAGGTATGAGAGACCCAAGGTAAGAAAGTTGCATTAACCCAATGAATACCAGCAGGAATGCTATCCCGCGCATACATCAATTGTTTCCAAATCAGCGGCACTAGAAACCATAAAACCATGGTCAAAGTCACACCAATGCCAATAAACACGATACTAATTGCTAACCAACGCGGTAGTTTTATTTTAACAAGAACATCGACAAGTGGACTGAACAAGTAGGCGATAAAAAAAGCACCGACAAAAGGAATTACAATGGGTTTCAATAAATAGAGCACCCAAAGAAGTAATGCGAGCCCAGCGAGGATAAAGATACGACGTAGTACCTGATCTTGCATAAAATCTAGCCTTTTTTCGTGTAATCGTTATAAATGGGAAAAAATTTTAATTAAAGATAGCATTTTCGAGCATAAATAACATAAGAGTTTCGTATATTCAGGTTATAATCTGCCGCCACTGCGGAGACTTCACTATGAGCAACTCAACTTCTACCCCAAATACTGGTTTAAGCTATAAAGATGCTGGCGTCGACATTGAAGCGGGCGACGCACTAGTCGATCGTATCAAATCTGTCGCTAAACGCACCACTCGTCCTGAAGTTATGGGCGGTCTTGGTGGTTTTGGTGCACTATGCAAAATCCCAAAAGGTTATGAAGAGCCTGTATTAGTTTCAGGAACAGATGGCGTAGGTACCAAATTACGTCTAGCGTTAAACCTCAATCGCCATGACACTATCGGTCAAGATCTGGTTGCAATGTGCGTGAACGACTTACTCGTTTGTGGTGCAGAACCATTATTCTTCCTTGACTATTATGCTACGGGTCATTTGAATGTTGATGTTGCTGCAGATGTAGTGACAGGTATTGGTAAGGGTTGTGAACTTGCTGGTTGTGCATTAGTTGGCGGTGAAACTGCTGAAATGCCAGGCATGTATGAAGGTGAAGATTACGATCTAGCTGGTTTCGCAGTTGGTGTGGTTGAGCACAGCAAAATTATTGATGGGACTAAAGTAAAGTCTGGTGACGTACTTCTTGGTGTTGCGTCAAGTGGTGCCCACTCAAATGGTTACTCATTACTGCGTAAAATCTTAGATGTTAAGAATGTAGACTTAACTCAAATCGTCGATGGTCGCCCACTTGCAGACGTCGCGATGGAACCAACACGTATTTATGTAAAACCAGTATTAGAACTTTGCAAACAAGTTGATGTCCATGCCATGGCTCACATCACTGGCGGTGGTTTACCTGGTAACTTACCACGTGTACTTCCGAATGGCGCACAAGCGGTTATTGATGAATCTAGCTGGGAATGGTCTGAGTTATTCCAATTGCTACAACGTGAAGGCAATGTAGAACGCTTTGAAATGTATCGTACATTTAACTGTGGCGTTGGTATGGTGATTGCAGTTGATGCAAGTGAAGCAGACAAAGCCATTGACCTCTTAAATGCCCAAGGCGAAAAAGCATGGAAAATTGGTTATATCCAAGAAAATGCTGAATCAGTTGAAGGTGCAGACGAAAAAATTCGTGTGATCTTTGCATAATGAGAATTGCTGTCCTTGTCTCTGGCAACGGTAGCAACTTACAAGCCCTGATAGATGCAAATCTGTCGGGGCAAATCATTGGTGTACTCTCAAATAAAGCTGATGCCTACGCATTGCGACGTGCCGAGGATACCAATATTGCGACCGCTGTTATTTCTCATAAAGATTACCCTAGTCGAGAAAGCTTTGACGACGCTATGCATCAACAATTGTTAGCATGGCAAGTAGATCTAGTTATTCTGGCTGGGTTCATGCGAATTTTAACACCAAGTTTTGTTAGCAAATGGCAAGGCAAAATGTTAAACATTCACCCATCTCTCCTGCCTTTCTATAAAGGTATTAATACACATCAACGAGTATTAAATACAGGAGATCGTTTGCATGGCTGTACAGTTCATTTTGTCACCGCCGAACTCGATGCAGGACAAAGCATTGCCCAATCGGCAATTCAAGTTGGTTTGCATGATTCTGTAACTAGCTTGGCGCAACGTGTGCATGAACTTGAGCATTTTATCTATCCTCAAGTTGCACAATGGTTTTGTACAGGTCAATTAACTTGGCAAAACGGTCAAGCCTATTTCAATCAGAAACCTTTAGAACGGCCAATTCAGTTTGCACAATTCTAAAAATAAAACGCATCTAAGGATGCGTTTTTCATTAATTTAAACAACTAAACTTTTAATTTTTTCTACTGTTTCCATCGGATGCTCTAACGGAAACATATGTCCACCATCCATAATAGAGAAAGGAATACCTAATTTCTTTTTCGCCACCTGCGGAAACTTTTCCTTTAAGAAAATACTGTCACGACCTACAACCAAATGCACCGGTACTGGTGGTTTTGGCATTGGCAGCCACCACATGGATGGCGTGGTTCTAAACATTGCCACTTCATCATCTTTAGGTATGGTGAGTGTTACACCACCATTTTGTGGATCATCAGTCAAAGCATGATCAATATAGGCTTGGAAACAATCTCTATCAAAGTATTGATAAAAACCTCTGGAACCTAATAACTCAGCAGCTTGTTCACGCGACTCCCAATGATCACGACGACGTACTGACAAACCAGCTGGGGTAATCTTGTCCACGAGTTTAGGCTTAAAGATTTTAGCAAGATGAAAAACAAAAGAAGCCTTACCAATGATCAAAGGTGGGTCCAACATGATGACTTGTGAAAATAAGTCTGGACGACGATAAGCAGCCATCAGTGTTAATACTGAACCCAATGAATGCCCCAAGCCAATCACTTTACGCCCTTGTGCTTGCTGCACAATGCTATCAATAATCTGATCGACCAAATGCGTCCAGCCGTGGGTAATTGGATAGCGTTTATCGTTTCCAATTTCTGCCACATAAATAATGTCGTATTGATCTTTTAATTGATCAAACAGCTTTTGATAAACTTTAGATGGAACGCCATTGGCATGGGCAAAATGAATCAAAGGTTTCATAAGCTTGTCTTTTATTTTCACTGATTGGTCAATTATCCTACTCTACATAGGTATTGCAAATTAAAAGGATAACTGTCCAGTTATTTTTAGAATAAAAAAAAGGGTTGTGATCAACACAACCCCTTTTTGAAATATTATTGTATTTTCGCGTTCTGCTGAGTTTCTAGTTGTGCTGCAAGCGAACTACTAATACCTGCTCCAAGCTGTGCCCCCATACGTCCCAAGATAGACTCCAACGGATTGCGTTGCACCGTATAGTCCACTTTTTGTTCAATTTTTAGATCACGCATCAACGTCGTCAGACTGCCATTACGATCAGCCACACCTAAAGCAACCGCTTGCTCACCTGTCCAGAATAGACCTGAGAAAATAGCAGGGTCGTTTGACTTCAAACGCTTACCACGACCTTCTTTCACTGCATTAATAAAGTGAGTATGCACATTATCAAGTACTGACTGCACGTGTTGTTTCTGTGCTGGATCAAGCGGTTTGGTCATACTTAAAATATCTTTATTGCTACCCGCAGTAAGCGTACGGTCTTCAATACCTAATTTTTGAGCTAAGCCACTTAGGCCATAATTCGGCATGATCACACCAATTGAACCCACTAGGCTTGATGGGTTCACAATAATTTCATCCGCTGCAGAAGCAATATAGTACGCACCTGATGCACCCATATCACCAATCACCGCATAAACTTTTTTATCTGGATGCTGTTTTTTCAGATAACGGATTTCTTGCCAGATTTCATCAGACTGTACTGGTGAACCACCTGGTGAATTAATATTCAAAGCGATTGCCTTACTTCCACTCGCCTCAAATGCACGTTTTAAAGCTTTGTTGGTATCTTCACTATTCACTGTAGACTGTCCTGCAGATGAATCGATAGTGCCCACAATATCAACCACAGCCAAGTGATTACTACTAATACTTGTGGTTGATTTATCTGATGAGGTGGTACAGCTCTTGGTCATTGCCAATAATACAATCAGCAAATATGCAAAGCCCAAACATTTGAAGAAAATACCCCAACGACGGCTACGGCGTTGTTCTTCAACAGAAGCAAGAACAGCTTTTTCTAAAATCTGCCATTCTTTGCCTGTTACATTATTACTATTTGTAGATTCATTTTGTGGTTTTGGTGGCCAATCGGACATAAGATTCCAATCCAATATATTTTAAAGTGGCTTTATTATATACGTGGATTTGGGCAAAACTGTTTAAATAACTTGTCTTAACTTATAATTATTTTTTGCTTTATACTTCCCTTTGTAATTTTTTCTAATTATTGATACATGACTCAGCCTAAATCAAGCAGCACAAGTTACCGTCTTATTCAGTTTGTTAGTCGCCAACCAATTCAATTAGGGCGCTTCTTTGCACGTATGGTTGCGGCCTTGGTCACTACCCTTCCGCTTTCCAAGCTTTCCAAAACGATTAGTTTAAATATACAAATCGCGTTTCCAGCAATGGATCAGCAACATAGACAACAACTCACCAAACAAGCTATTCGAAATGAACTGATTTCTTATTTTGAGTTTTTCAGTATTTGGGGCTCAACAGATGCGAAAAACATTCAGAGAATCCACAATATTCACGGTGAGCATTATTTCCATGAAGCTTTAGCAGAAAAAAAAGGCGTAGTCTTGATAATACCTCATTTGGGGACTTGGGAAGTGATGAATGCATGGTTAGCGCAACATACGCAAATGACCATTTTATACAAACCTGTCAAAAATCCTGATGCTGATCGTTTTGTTCGTGATGCACGTAGCCGCAATCAGGCAAATTTAGTCCCTACCGATGAAAGTGGGGTACGACAGATTTTTAAAGTATTAAAACAAGGTGGTACTACTGTTATTCTTCCAGACCATACCCCAGATCATGGTGGAGATATGGTCGATTATTTCGGTATTCCGCTGGCATCGAGTAGTCTCAGTGCCAAGCTCATCCAAAAAACCAAAGCTCGAGCTTTATTATTTTATGCTATCAGAAATAATCAAGATGGTTTTGATATGTATATCGAACCGATCAATCCTGAAATCTATGAAGGTAATGCTGAAGATGGAACCCTGATTGTTCACCAAACTTTGGAACAGCTAATTCGACGCTACCCAGAACATTATCACTGGAGCTACAAACGTTTTCGTGCAAATCCCGCTTTAAAGAAAATTTATGATATTGATGAAAAAGAAGCACTCGCAAAAGTTGCTGAAATTCGTCTACAAACGCAACAAAAAGAGAATACTTAGGCTATTCTCTTCTCAACCACTTCAATTGTTGTCTCTGTTGTTTTAACGCTACGGTGTCATGCTCAAACACAAAACTCAGACTGCCTGTCTGCGCGGTGTTCAGCAAAGGAATATTTAAAGCTCGAAGACGACTTTGTAATTCTTGGCTTGGATGACCATAACGATTCTCAAACCCAGCTGAGGCAATCGCTAGTTTAGGTTTTAATACTGCTAAAAAATCATATGCAGAACTATTTTTGCTTCCATGATGACCAAGTACCAAAACATCTACTTTTAAATCAGGATATTGCTGTAATAGCTTATATTCAGTTTCCCAACCCGCATCGCCCATAATCAGAAAGTTTTGATAAGGTTGAGCATTGAGGAATTGTAGATATACCACGCAGGATTGCTCATTTTTCTGATGTTTTGTAAGCGCTAAACCATCCAGATCGGGTGATAGAATTTGTATTTTTAGATTTGAATAAGACCAATTTTGCCCTTGCTGACATAATGAAAAATTATCTTTGAAAGGCATTGTATCGCTACGTTCATTAGATTGAACCTGAGTAATATCAAACGCATTTTGAATGGAAGGAAATGCACCGCTATGGTCTTGATCTAAATGGGACAAAATGACGTGATCCAATGTACGGATGCCTTGCTGCCTTAAGAAGGGAATCACCACCCGCTCACCTAAATTAAATTTGGCTTCATCATAAGAGCCGCCTGTATCGAACATTAAAATCTGCTGCGGATGCTGTAAAAAGATCGATTGCCCTTGCCCTACATCAAGGATATTCAAGATGGTAGGCTGGGTTTTTACTCCTAACACGATTGGCAATAAACAAATCCCAGCCCACATCTTTGGGATTGTTCCTCTAGGCATAAATAGAATGATCAGACCTAATATTAAACTCAGTATCATCACAGGGGTAAAACTGACGCCATATAAGTCTGGAGAAATCGGCTTTAAGCTATTTAGCATCCACATCAATACAGATAATAGTCTGTCATTGAATTGAAAAAGCACTTGTCCACACACAGGAATAATTAACCAAACACATGCTGCGATGATATTCAAAGGTACAATCACCCCACTCAATAATGGAATTGCAATAAGATTGCCCAATGGTGCAAGCCATGAAACTTGCTGGAAGAAAATTAAAATCAAAGGTAATAGAGCAACAAAAATCTTCCATTGTGATTCAATTAAAATTTTTGCACCAAAGATCATATGTTGAGCAGTGGTCAACATATGATCTTTTGGAAGTTGCGCTAAAGTTTGATAAATCCTCAGCAAAATAAAACACGCTCCATAAGATAGCCAAAATGCAGCGGATAGAATGCTAAATGGATCATAGATGAGTAACAAACTGGCACTATAAACCAAGAGTGATAAGGGTTGAATCGACTGACGAAATAATAGAAAAAGACTCGCAATAATGACGGTTAATAACGTCCTTATCGCTGGAATTTCGAAACCAACAAAGACGACATAAAGCAATACACTGAGTACAAAGGGAAATAACAGTAATATCTGTCGCGGTTGCCATAAATATAATTTTGGGCAGTAACGTTGCAGCATACTTTTCAATAACCATGTCAGCAGCAACGCAAAAATCAGCACATGGGGACCTGAAATCGCCAATAGATGTGAAATTCCCAACTGCTGAAATTGCTGCTTTAAACGACTCGATAAAAGACTTTCATCCCCTGTCAGCAATGCGAGAAGTAGCCCTTTATGTTGAAATTCCGAAGCTTGAAACATGTTTCGAAATGACAGTCGCATAGTCTCAATTTTTAATAAGAATCTTGCTTGAAGCCTTTGTTGCTGCTTGAGATGCTGCTGATAACCTAGGCGATAGATTTCATCACGACTTAGAGGCTGAATATGCCTTACTGAAAATGCCGACATCACATTCTGCTGTAAGAACCATTTTTCTTGATCAAATACACCTGCGACTGCATAACTATGTGCAGGTTTGATAGCTCCATCAATTCGATAATAGTGACCTAATTGTAGTCGCTCAGCGGGTTGCCCCAATTCCACTTGAATTTTTCTTTCATAGAACACCCAATTGACAGGCGGAGTATGTCGATTGAGTACCTCGGCAATTTGTTTTTGTCCTGCATCGCTTAATTCATCTATTTTTTTAATATAAACAATTGCTTCAAATGGCTGCGTTTCTACCTCTCTAAGCTTCAACCGTTGTTCTAAGGCTGTATCAGCATAATGAAAGCCAGTACAAAATAACGCCCAACTAACACTGATTAAAATAAGCGCTTTATAAATAGGATTATTGGAATATAGTCGTTTGTCATAAAACCCATAAGCAAAGACTGCAATTGCTAGAACTAACCACATCCACCATGTGGTAGCCACAAAAGGAAGGTCCACCCCCATAAAGGCAATCCCAGCAATCCAACCCAATAAAGTAATTTTTAACATTTTACTAAATTAATTTTTTAATTATTCTAAAGACAAAATTAAAGCCCGTTTTCAGGGCTTTAACAAGAGCTTATTTAAAATATTTATTATTGATCAAGCCATAAGCCATCTTGCATATGCAAAATAGAGTCAGCCGACTGTGCCAATTGCTCATCATGCGTCACAATTAACATCGCCATGTTCAGCTCTTTTTTCAAATCTGTCAGTAATTCGAAAATACTGAGCGCTGTTTTACGATCTAAATTACCAGTCGGCTCATCTGCTAAAACAACTGCAGGCCGAGTCACCAACGCACGTGCCAATGCCACACGCTGACGCTCACCACCAGACAGTTCACCTGGCTTATGATCCATACGATGCGATAAACCAACACGATCCAGTAAGTATTCCACCTGTTTTTTCACATCTTTGAAATTGCTTTCACCACGAATCATTAGCGGCATTGCCACATTTTCAAGTGCGGAAAACTCAGGCAGTAAATGATGGAACTGGTAAACAAAACCTAAATACTGGTTACGTTTATAGCCACGTTCAGCTTCACCTAAATTATCAAACCGCTGTCCTTGTAAAAACACTTGCCCTTGTGAAGGTTGCTCTAAACCGCCCAACGCATGCAGTAGTGTACTTTTACCCGAACCACTTGAACCGACAATCGAGACAAACTCACCTGCTTTTACTTGAAGTGATAAACCTTTAATCACTTCAACTTTGCTTCTACCATCATCAAAATGTTTGTAGATATCTTTTGCTTCTAAGACAATCTTACTCATAACGTAACGCCTCAGCAGGTTGAACTTTCGCTGCACGCAATGCAGGGTAAACTGTTGCCAAGAAACTCAATAACAAAGATACCGTTACAATCACAACTACATCTTGCCATCTGAGATATGAAGGCAAGTAATGAACAAAGTAAGCATCAAACAGATTCAAACCTAAGACTGTATTAAACCAAGAAATGATATCGCTGATCGTAAGTGCCAGCGTAACACCTAAAATCGTACCTGCAATGGTCCCAATTACGCCAATTACAGTTCCTTGTACCATGAAAATTTTGGTAATCATCGAAGGCGAAGCACCCAAGGTACGAAGGATTGCAATATCAGACTTTTTATCGGTCACCACCATGACTAATGAGGAAACGATATTAAATGCAGCTACGACAATAATCAGCACCAGTAATAAGCCAACTAAGGTTTTTTCCATTTGAATCGCGTTAAACAAATTACCATGGGTATAAGTCCAGTTCGATGCATAGAAATTACTTGGCAACTGGCTGACAATATCATTAGCCACTTTTGGCGCAGCAAAAATATCATCCAATTTCAAACGTACACCTTGCGCACCATCAGGTAAGCGCAACAAAGTAGAAGCATCATTTAGGGCGATATAACCCACCATTGAATCCACTTCTGCACCGACACTGAAAATACCGACGATTTTAAAACGTTTAAAACGCGGTACTACACCCGCTGGAGAAGGTGTTGCCTCAGGTAACACTAAAGTCACATTATCATTTAAGCCCAAGCCTAGTGCATCGGTCATGTCCTTACCTAGAACAATACCAAATTCACCTTTCTTCAAAGCATTTAGATCACCTGAGACCATGTGATTTTGGATGATTGAGACCTTCTTTTCATATTCAGGTTCAATACCTGTCACCATAATACCAGCGACTTGACCCTGTGCAGTTAACATCCCTTGCAATTGGGTAAATGGTGCAACCCCAGTGACATGTGGATGGTGTTCAACTTTTTTTACAAGCTCAGGCCAATCTGTTAGAATTTGAGTAGAAGAAACAGTGGCTTGTGGAACCATTCCTAGAACACGAGTTTTTAATTCGCGATCAAAACCATTCATGACAGATAACACTGTAATGAGGACAGCAACGCCAAGGGTTAAACCAATCATGGAAACCAAGGCGATAAAAGAAATAAAATGATTACTCCGCCTAGCACGAGTGTATCTCAACCCTATATACAGCGAAATTGGCTTAAACATACCATCTAGTCCGAGGTGATTTATTATGGAAAATTCACAACATCATCTTGTTGACGACAACACTGAACGTCGAGTGATGTCTCGTATTGATGCCGTGTTGAGAATCAACTATCAAATCATTCCAGATGATGTTGCGCTGAATGATCCTTATGACTCTCATTTCGTATTACCGCGCTATTTTCTACTACTTGCAGAATTAGATCAATTTGATCACGCGTTTCGCTACGAATTAGAACAATTAAATGAAAAAGATCAACAAATTGCTCGCATCTTATCCCTTTTTAACCAGAAATTGAATCTGATTACGGGCTCTTTTTACGACAATATCGTGCAATCTTTGTTGCCCGTTCCAGAACAAGTGAATTTTTCGGAAAATGGTTTAAGCTTTTATAGTTCACAAGATATTATTGAAGGCACTTATATCCATATTACCCTGAGCCACCCAGAGAATTTCTTCCATATCGCGGCCACAGCGCAAGTGGCACATAGTACGGCAGATGAACAAGGCAAGTTCCGTATTGGCGCCTATTTCATTACCTTGAACCCACAAGATCGAGCCAAATTAGCAGCCAGCGTTCAGCAAAGCCAGCAAACAGAAAGTACTTAATTCACACACTTTCATTATACTTTTAAACGGCGATATGCTCTTAAGTCTCTAAAGAAATAAAGTAGTAAGCCAAATAAAATAATACTCGCACCAATAAATACCTGAGCAGACAATTGTTCATGATTCAGGTATGCCCCAATCAAGATCGCCAGCATCGGTGTCATAACCGTTGTTAATGATAATGTGGTTGCCTTGAGATTTTGAACCAATTTAAAGTAGCAAAACATGGCGATCAGCGACGCCATAACAATAGTATAGGTTAAAGCCAATAGTGATTTAGCAGATGGGATATGAGTGGGTGCATATTGCCAAATCCAAGGTAACAACATACTTGCCAATATCGTTGAAACTAAAATTGAACCTGTCGCTTGTGCCATAACAGGTAAATCAGCATTAATCTTTTTCACCAGAAAAATTGATAGAGAGTATGAAAAAACACTGATCAGCATTAAAACAATACCCAACGGTTGTACGTGTTTCTGACTACCACTGAGGCAGATCATCGCTAATCCGACAATCGATGTCGCCATACCCAACCACTGTAAACCAGCCAGTTTTTGCTGGAAGCCAAATCTACCAATTAGGCCAGCCATAATAGGCGCCAAACCAAACATTAACGCAATCAATCCAGAACTAAGATAAGCAGTTGCCGCGTAAGTAAAGATTTGTGAACCGATTAGACTTAATGAGCCTGCAGCGTAACTTAATAATGCAATTATATGGGTTGGGAATTTTACTTTTAACAGCAACAAAACTGTGGCAGCCAAAGGTAAGGCAATAAAGAAACGAATCAACAGTGCCCACATGGGATGTAAATCAGAAACACTCCACACAATGGCTAATGGCGTGGTTGCCCATATGAATACCAATAATCCATAAGTGAACATTAAGTTAATGCGAGATGGCATACTAAACTCAAGAAGCTGTTTTACGTTTCTGTTTTAAAATGGTCTGATCGAGTGAACTTGAAAACTCTCGCTTGTCTCGTTCTGAGATCGGAGGAGGTCCGCCAGTTTGCACACCTGCACCACGTAAAGTATCCATAAAATCTCGCAAATGCAGACGCGCTTTCACATTTGCAGTAGTATAGATCTCACCACGTGGATGAATCGCAATACCACCTTTTTCAATCACTTGTGCTGCAAGAGGAATATCTTGTGTAATGACAATATCATTCTCTTGCATACGATCAACAATTTCTTGATCAGCTTGATCGGCCCCACTCATCACTTGAATGGAGTTAATCCTCATTGACGGTGTAATACCAACATTCTGATTGGCAACAAAAGTAACTTCGAGTTGATAACGATCAGATGCTCGCAGAATCACATCACGTAAAATTTTAGGCAAAGCATCAGCATCCACCCACAATTTAAATGGCAGCACGTTAGCAAAAGCTCATGAAAAGAAAAATATAGTGTAACAGATTACGGTAAAAGTAGAATGAAGATCCTTCATGCAATCAGAGCAGTTGTTTCTTTTTATCTTGTCCGAACAGCATATTGATATTACACGCTAAAAAATAAATTAATTTGTAGAGAATTACAGATTCAGACTTGAAAAATACCAGTTACCCTCGATTTAATAGGGTAAGTTCAATCTTTTTAGCATTACGCTTTATGAAAAATCAAAACAGTCCAGAAATCATTAAAATTCAAGATCAAAATTTCGGTAATCATGTCGAGCATTGGAACTTATTGACAGATACTCCCGAAACGGATGTTCCCAAATGGTTAGGATTGGCTCTTGATGCACCAGTAATGCCGATGGGTCTTTGTCAGGATGAACATGAAATGGATCAATCATTCTGGTTGATTCAAGGTCCGAGTGGCGAAGCTGTTTCGATTAATCAAATTATTGCGGTTGAAGATCAAAAACCACGCGCATTAAAAACTGCATTTCCAAGTTTTGAAAGCCCTTATAAATATGATGCGCAAATCGAGCGAATTATTACCTGCGATTCTTCGACTCAAGCAGTATTACGTTTAAATTTAAATAAAAATACCATTATTTATGCCTTCGATAATTTATTCAGCGTAAATAGTTGCCAATATGACAAAAATCACACCTATCAAGTTCAATTTAATGCTTGGGCATATGAATTAGAAACTGTTTCGGCCGATGAAAAAATCATTGTTGATGATCCCGCTTCAATAAAACACCACCGTGCATTAAATGCAATTTTGACAGAACATAATGGTGTCGCCCCAGATAATTTACAGGAATTGATTAATGACTGGCAGCCAAAAACTCCTGAAGATCAAGAACCTGTTACAGTCGACTTTTCTAAAATGGTGGCTTACTTATTTGGTGAGACATTAGGCCAAGAAGATGAAGCTTGGTTCCAAGGTAATATCGTAGGTAAAACGTCAATGCAGTTTATGCAGGACGAATATACCCTTTATGATGTGACGCTGGTATTAGAAGATGATTTGCCTGCAATCCTGATTCGTATTGCAACTAAAAATGAATTGTATAAAAACTTTAACATTGGCCAATATATTCGCGGTAACCTATGGATTCAGGCGAATATTTATGCTAAAACTGCACTTAAGTGACAAAAAATCACATAAATGGCATTTTTAGGCGTTCTAATGAAAATTATACCAGAACAAACGACCACCAGTCTGATTCATTCGAGTGATCAAGGTCTTAAACTTGATGTTGGTGCTTTTTGCTTTTTTTTACTTGGTATGTTTTTAGCAGCACTCATGTTTCATCGAATTGGCTTTTTTTAAACTTTTTGACCACTACCCTATTCACAAATAAAAGCCCTCAATGTTGAGGGCTTTTATTTTAGCAACACTCTATTGCTTAACCATGACGTTTCGCAAACTCATCCATAAAGCTCACCAATGCTTGAACCCCTTCCAATGGTACAGCATTGTAAATACTTGCACGCATACCACCAACTGAGCGATGACCTGCTAAGTTTAACAAATGGTTTTGCTCTGCTTCTTTTAAGAAGGTTTTTTCAAGCGCTTCATCTGCCAAAGTGAATGGAACGTTCATCATTGAACGGTTTGGAATGGCAATTGGGTTGTTATAAAAATCGCTTGAATCAATATAACCATAAAGCAGTTTTGCTTTCTCTTGATTCACTTTATAGATCGCATCTACCCCACCCTGCTCAAGCAACCACTCAAATACCAGACCAGATAAATACCACGCATAAGTCGCAGGAGTATTCACCATTGATCCATTTTTAGCCTGATCTGCATATTTTAAGATGCTTGGAATTTCAGGTTTCGCTTGATCCAACAAATCATCACGAATAATGACAATGGTTAAACCTGCTGGGCCAATATTCTTTTGCGCACCCGCATAGATCAGACCAAACTTGCTGACATCTAAAGGTGCAGACAGGATACTAGATGAATAATCACAGACTAAAGGTGCATCCACTTCTGGAATGCTCGCAAATTGCAACCCACCAATAGTTTCATTATCAGCATAATGCACATAAGCAGCATCATTAGAAAGGTTCCAAGTACTTTGTGCTGTGATGCCATGCTTACCATCAATTAAAGTACCTGCTTTAACCACATTAATGTCGCCATAGCGCTTTGCTTCTTTTAGCGCTTTCTCAGACCAAATACCTGTATCGATATAATCGGCCTTGTTATTTTTACCCAATAAATTCAGGGGGATCGCTGAAAATTGTAGCGATGCACCACCTTGTAAAAATAAGACTTTATAGTTCTCAGGAATGTTCATGAGCTTACGTAAATCAGCTTCAGCCTTCTCTGCCACAGCCACATAGTCATTGCTACGATGACTCATTTCCATGATCGACAGACCTTTGCCTTGCCAATTCAACAATTCTTGTTGAGCTTTTTCTAAAACGGCAGTAGGTAATGCAGCAGGACCAGCGCAGAAATTATAAGCACGCATGAGTTTTCCCTTGTTAAAGTGGAACAAATTGGAATGGGAATTTAACCATAGATTGGCGAAGCTTGCAGCAGCTTATCCAGTAAATATTTCAATTTGATTGAGAAAATAGTACTAATTTTTCCATCATGCCTTTGTCATTACATTTATTTTAAGCGTCAATGCAAAGGTCTATTTTCTGATTTAATCAACCCGAATTTCACCAGTTTTAATTAGATTAAAAACTCTACTTTTTACAATTTCACTACACCAATCCTAGAGATATAACTATTTAATTAAAAACATATTATTTTAATTTTATAAAAAGAATTTAGACTAACTCAGGATATTATTAAATTGCGACCTACCCTAATGTTGAGACGACATGATCGACCGATTTTTCAGGTCAAACGGTTTCCTAAAAAGTTAAGCTTGAGCATAAGCTTAATTAGCTGTGCTCTATTTTCAACGGTACTATCTGCACAGACATTAAGTTATAGCCAAGCTGAACAATATGTTGTGGAAAATGCTTACGGGACACAAGCACAACAAGCTTTACAGCAAGCCTCACAGCTTGAAATGGAAGCCGTGAAGCATTTAGGTTTACCACGTATTGACTTAAATGCTCGTGCTTACTCATTTCATAGTGAAACCAGCGTACCTTTGGAATCGAGTAAACGTCGACTCGAAAACTCCCTCACGCGGGGCTTTGATGATAAATTGTCGCAATGGGGCAATGTGCTTCCTCCAGAAGTCATTGATCAAGTCAGCCAAGGTTTTGATCAAACTGTACAAGAAGGTTTAAATCAGGTTCCCAATAATCTGGATGTCACGGTGAAAGACCATGATGTGCGCACTTCAATTTCAATGGTAATGCCACTCTATACTGGCGGTAAAATTAACAGTGCCAAACAGATTGCAACGATTCAAGCACAACGCTCAAATATCAGCGAAAAACAACAACAAGATTCGCAACGCTTTGAAATGATCCAATCCTATTTTAATGTGCAATTACAACAACAGTTACTCAATGCCAGCCTGTTTAATTTAAATGCAATGCAAGAACACTATAACAATGCACTTAAATTAGAGAAGCAAGGTTTTATTAATAAAGGCCAACGGATGCAATTTGAAGTGGCGCGCAATAATGCAGAACGCACCTATCAAAATGCTCAGTCGAATCTGCAAGCGAGCCAGTTTAGTCTAAAAAACCTATTACAGACTAAAGAAGGCTTAAACCTCACCACCCCACTATTTGTGAATAATGCACAAAATCATTCTTTGGATAAACTACTTGCAAATTATGATCAAAACTCCAGTTTGATTAAAAAGCTGCAAATGGATACCCAACTTGCCAATGAAAATGTCAAAGTTCAACAATCTGCGAAGAAACCAAGTGTTTTTGCCTTTGGTGAATATGGGTTGGACAATAAAGAGAATTGGATTGTGGGCGTGATGGCGAAATACAATTTATTCTCAGGTATTGATAACAACAAAAATATCCGTGCTGCCGAACTGAAAAAATACGCTGCTGAGCTCATGACCGAACGCACCAAGCAAGAAGTCGAAAATGTGCTGTACAAATCATATAGCGAATTAAACGCGTCTCAGACCAGCCACCAACTACTGACCCAAAACACCAAAGCCGCACAAGAAAACTTACGCATCCAACAGCTTTCATTTAAAGAAGGTATGGGCACAGCGACTCAAGTGATTGATGCACAAAATGCATTCAGTGCATTAAGAAGTGAGATGGCGATAAATTCATATAAATACATCTTATCTTTAGCCACTTTATTACAAAGCTATGGTTCGATTGATGAGTTCAAGCTTTATGTTAATCAACCACGTACAGACTATATCCGTTAATTGGAGAAATTTATGAGCCAAGATCAATCATCATCCAATTCAGAACGCGGTACAGATCAAGTGGACAATAAGACTGAGACCCAAGCTTCTGAATCATCTCAAGTGCAATTCACCCCTACAGAAAAAGTAGAACAGCCGAGACCTGAGACCTCAAATCAACAATTGCCTCCTACAGAGCCCGCAAAAAAAGGTAAGGCAAAAATCATCGGCTTAATTATTTTAATTTTGCTTTTAGGTCTGATTGCCTTTGGTTTATGGAAAGCCTATCAGCCGCAAGCCATTGAATTACAAGGTCGGGTTGAGTCAGAAACCGTACATATCAGCACCAAAGTACCGAGCCGTATTGAAGAGTTTTATGTATCTGAAGGTCAGCCTGTTAAAAAAGGTCAGGCCTTAGTTCGTTTTGTCAGTCCTGAGTTAGAGGCTAAAAAAGAACAGGCACAAGCCGCTTTACAAAGTGCAACCGCTTTTCATTCGACCGTGTATCGTGGTGCACAACAAGAAAATATCGATACGCTCTATGCCAATTGGCAAGCAATGAAAACCCAAGCTGAATTAGCAGCAACAACCTACAAGCGTGGTGAAACCTTATTTCAACAAGGCGTGATTTCTCGCCAACGTCGTGATGAAATGCTGGCAGCACAAACCTCTGCACGTGAAACAGCAGAGGCATCGTACCAACAATATGCGCGTGCCAAACGAGGTAGTACTGAACAGCAAAAATCAACTGCCGATGCACAAGTTGCGATGGCGCAAGCTGCAGTGAAAGAAGCCAATGCCTTAACTGAAGAAACTAAACTCTATTCACCAACAGATGGAACAGTATCTAAGACCTATGGCAAACCGACCGAACTGGTTGCAACAGCTGTTCCTGTGGTCAGTATTATCGAAGACCATGATTTGTGGGTCAGCTTAAATGTCCGCGAAGACATGTATAGCTCTGTTTATAAAATGAAAACGATTGAAGGGTTTATCCCTGCACTGAACCGTAAAGAAACTTTCAAAGTCAAAAATATTGATGCTGAAGGTGACTTTGCGACAATTAAAACTACGCGTCAAACAGGCGGTTATGATATTCGTAGTTTCAAATTTCACCTTGTACCAGAACAAAGCATTCCAGATTTAAAAGTTGGCATGAGTGTGTTGTTTAAAATTGAAGAGGCAAAATAAGCGATGTTTGCAGTGATGCTGCGGGAATTGCGCTATTTAAAACGCCATAAAGTGGATTTGTTTATGGCGGTCATTGCCCCTTTGTTGGTAATTTTGCTATTTGGCAGTATGTTTTCCGCTGGTAAAGCGGAACATTTACCCATTGTCGTGATTGACCAAGATCAAAGTGAGATGAGCCGTAAAGTGATTCATGCGCTCAGCATCAATCATACCTTAAAAGTAAAAACTATTACTGCCAGCCAAGATGAAGCCGAACGACTCATCAATAAAACCGATGCTTGGGGGTTCGTAATGATCCCTGAGGGGGCTGAGCAACGCCTGGTCAAAGCCCAAGATGCACAGATCAGTATTGCCTATAACCAGTCTTTTTTTAGTATTGGTAATACCATTTCTTCTGCGATGTTGATTAGCACCTTAAATGGAATGGCCGATTATATGGGGCAAAGCTATTTAGCCAATACTATTCCCTATTTAGATATGCCAACACCGCATATCAAGATCTCACCCCTATATAACCCAAGCATGAGTTATGAACTGTTTCTAGAACCTTTTATGGTGCCAGCAGTCTTACATTTATTACTATGTTGCTGTGTGGCTTTTGCCATCGGTCAAGAGTTTAAACGCAAAACTGTCGGTGAATGGGTCCAATCAAAACAAATAATTTCCAGCCTGTTGGGTAAAATCCTGCTCTATGTCTTTATTTTCTGCGCCTGGACTTGGTGCTGGATGTTCTGGCTGGCACATATTCGTGGTTACTTTATCGCAGGTTCACTTACACTGATTCTTGTTGCACAGTTTCTGCTGTATTTTGCCTATGCCGTGATTAGCAGCACTGTGGTTTTGGCAACACAGAATTTACCCAAGACCTTTGGTTTTATTGCACTCTACGGTGGATCATCGCCAAGCTTTTCTGGGATTACCCTGCCTTTGAATAATGCACCCGCATTTACTCAATTCTGGTCAATGATTATTCCCTACACCCCTTATGCCAAACTACAAACCGAGCAATGGATTATTGGCAGTGATCTGTATGTTTCACTGGTTCCATTTGGGATATTGTTGATCTTTGCAGGTTTATTCTTTACTTTGAGCGTACGTCTGTTAAAGAAAAATACTCAGGAGCTATGCTCATGAAAGCATTTTTCGGCTATTACCTACAGACCTTTAAAAACATTTTTGCCAATAGCTCGGTGTTTACCACACTCATTGCCGCGATCTTGCTCTATAGCTTTTTCTATCCAACTGCCTATAAAGCACAAACCGCTGAAGATATTCCGATTGTGATTGTGGATGAAGAGCAGAGCATTTTGACCTCAAAAATCATTAGCCAAGCATCCAATAGTCCTCACATCAAAATCACCACCGTGACAGATAACTTTCTCGAAGCACAACGCATGGTGAAAAACCAGCAAGCTGAAGGTATTTTGCTACTTCCTGAAAACCTGACCAATAGCTTAAAACGCGGTGAAATGGGCGGCATTGGGCTGTATTTGAGCACCGCCTATTTCATCCGAACCAAAGAGGTGGGGGTTGGTTTAGCTGGCTCTATTGAATACACCCTGAAAGAGCATCTCGAAAAGTTTGGCAGTGCCTCTGCGTTTGAGCCAGAACTTTCGATCCATCAAATTCCATTGTTTAACACGATGTCTGGTTATGGCAGCTACATCTTCCCTGCTGTGGCCAGTTTGATTATTCATCAGACTATTCTGCTCGGCTTGGCGATGCTCATTGCCAGTTACCGTGAACAAGGATGGGTGGCAAAACCCGTAGAGTTCTGGGCCACTTTTGCAGCCATCTTTACCACAGGTTGTTTAGGCTGCCTGTATCTATTTGGCTTTACCTTCTGGCTATATGAATATCCCCATGGTGGCAATTTTTGGGGCATGCTGCTTGCCGTGCCGATCTATGTCAGCTGCGTGATTGGCTTGGGTATGTTGGTGGGTTCACTGGTTGATATGCCAGAGCGAGTTGGTCATTTGATTGTAGTGACTTCTGTGCCTTTGTTCTTGCTGACAGGTACCGCATGGCCTCATGAGGCCATGCCGCATTGGATGCAATACTTTGCATGGACATTACCTTCCACCCATGGTGTACAAATGTTTGTTCAACTCAATCAGATGGGTGTACCAACATCAATTGTTGTACCGAAGCTAATTTATCTTGCGACAGTCGCTGCAATATTATTGGCAATTTCTTATTATCGCTTGGTCATGATGAAACCAATAAAAAAGGAAGCTAATTAGCTTCCTTTTTTACGATCAGAGTATTTACGCTTCTGGCTTATCATCCTTTTGCTCAACAGCCACTTCTTCAGAAGTGATTGCTTCGGCTTCAGTATTTTCTACTTCTTCTGTCGAATCTAACAACTCTTCGTCATCTTCTACAGCTTCAATCGAAACAACACCGACTAAGGTTTCAGCATCACTTAAACGAATCAAACGGACACCTTGCGCATTACGACCTGTAGTTGCAACTTCCGCAGCACGGGTACGGACCAATGTACCACCATCAGAAATCAACATGAGTTCTTTGGTTTCATCAATCGATACGGCACCCACAAGCTCACCATTACGTTCGCTGGTCTTGATCGCAATCACACCCTTACCACCACGTTTCTTGGTCGGGAAGTCATCAACCGGTGTACGCTTACCATAACCATTCGCACATGCACAAAGCACTTCGCCAGTTTCAGGTACAACCACCAGTGAAACGATACGGCTGATTACATTTGAATCCGACGAATCATCATTATCATCAGAATCATCATTTTCAACGTCAGCATCATCAGCTTCAATGGTATTGCTTGCGAAGCTTACGCGCATACCGCGTACGCCTTTCGCAGTACGACCCATCGCACGAACATCAGTTTCAGCAAAACGGATTGCCTTACCTTCGTTCGAGAACAACATGATCTGCTGATTACCATCGGTAATTGCAACACCAATCAAGGTATCTTCTTCGTTTAGCTCAATCGCACGTAAACCGTTTGAACGCACATTACTAAATTGTGCAAGTTCAACACGTTTTACCGTACCCGATGCCGTTGCCATAAACACATAGTGATTCTCAGGGAATTCCGTCAATGGCAAGATTGCAGTTACAGTTTCATTCGCATCTAGTGGAAGCAAATTGATAATTGGACGACCTTTTGCACCACGTGAAGCTTGTGGCACTTCAAACACTCTCAAGCGATAGACTTTACCGACATTGGTAAAGCACAGTACCGTTGCATGGTTTGATGCCACAATTAAATGCTGGATGATGTCATCATCTTTCATTGCTGTTGCAGACTTACCACGACCACCACGACGTTGCGCTTGATAGTCAGAAAGTGGTTGAGTTTTTGCATAACCTGTTTGCGAAACAGTCAATACAACCTGTTCTTCAGGAATCAAATCTTCACGGCAGAAATCAACACCAGACTCTACAATTTCAGTACGGCGACCATCACCATATTGCTGCAAAATCAACGCAAGTTCTTCACGAATCACATTCATCAACAAATTGAAGTCATTTAGAATTGCAGTTAATTCAGCAATTTGACCCAAAATTTCAGTATATTCAGCGTGTAACTTGTCTTGCTCTAAGCCCGTTAAACGGTGTAGACGTAATTCTAAGATCGCGCCAACTTGAGTTGGTGACAAACGATAGATATCACCAGACAAACCAAATGGACGCGCTGGGTCTTCGCCTTCGATCTCATCTGGACGAACAGAAATCGCACCTGCTTTTTCAAGCAATGCAACCACACCGCCACCCGCCCACTCACCTGCTTGTAAACGCTCACGCGCTTCAGCTGGGTTAGCAGAAGTTTTGATGGTTTCAATAATTGCATCAATATTGGCTAATGCAACCGTCAAACCTTCTAAGATATGACCACGCTCGCGTGCTTTACGCAATTCGTACATGGTACGGCGCGTCACTACTTCTTGGCGGTGACGAATAAATGCCGCAATAATATCTTTTAGGTTCATCAACTTTGGCTGACCATTGTCTAGGCAGACCATGTTGATGCTGAACGAATTTTGCAATTGCGTATGCAAGAATAAATTATTCACCGCAACTTCAGCATTTTCACCACGCTTCAAATCGATGGCAATACGCATACCATCTTTATCAGATTCGTCACGAAGCTCAGAAATGCCTTCAAGTTTCTTTTCTTTGACTAACTCAGCAATACGCTCAATGGTTTTTGCTTTGTTGACTTGATAAGGAATTTCAGTAAAAACAATCGTAGTACGGCCAGTTTTTTGGTCTTCTTCAAAGTGATACTTACCACGAATATGTAAACGGCCTTTACCTGTACGGTAAGCATCAACAATGCCTGATTTACCGTAAATAATACCGCCTGTAGGGAAATCTGGGCCGGTAATATGCTCCATCAAACCTTCAATAGAAATATTCGGGTTATTGGCATAAGCCAAACATGCATTGACCACCTCAGTCATGTTGTGTGGCGCCATATTGGTCGCCATACCCACCGCAATACCTGTCGTACCATTAATCAAAAGATTTGGAATACGCGTTGGCATCACCTGAGGAATACGTTCAGAACCGTCGTAGTTATCTTCCCAATCGACCGTATCTTTTTCTAGATCAGCCAAGATTTCATGGGTTAGTTTCTGCATACGAACTTCGGTATAACGCATTGCTGCCGCGCTATCCCCATCGACCGAACCGAAGTTACCCTGACCATCAACCAACATGTAACGCAAGCTGAAGTCCTGCGCCATACGAACAATAGTTTCGTATACTGCACTGTCACCATGAGGGTGATATTTACCGATCACGTCACCGACAACACGAGCAGACTTTTTGTACGCTTTGTTATAATCATTGCCCAATTCGTGCATCGCATATAATACGCGACGATGAACAGGTTTTAGACCGTCTCTAACATCTGGCAATGCACGAGATACAATTACGCTCATCGCGTAATCTAGATATGAATGCTTGAGTTCGTCCTCAATGGCAATCGGTCTGATTTCCGATACGCTCATGCATACTCCTTGTTTACAGGTAGAGAGTTGTACCTGTTTTTATGTCTTCAATCTTGCAAAATTTTAGCTCAAGAGCTTGAACTAAAAATAAAAAATACAGCGAAAAATTATAGCACAAAGGACAAACCAACTGTGAGTTTAAACTTTGAAAAATAGCATTTTTTTACAATAAAAATTACATATAAATTAACAACTTAAAATTATCAAATGCAAGACAGACAGATAAAAATAGATTCTTACCCATTTTGGGCAAAAGATCATCAAATGAGGGGATAAAAGGAATAAATTTAATGTACTAATTTTAATTAGGCTCAAGCTCTAAAACTGAGATGAGCCACATCAAATGATTAAGAATAAGTACCTGACTTGGCTTGAATTGGAAGCGCTTCTGACTCAGTTACTTCAACTTGGTCTTGTTTCATGAAATAAAATGCCATGAAGAATAAAGCAAAAATAAAAGGTGTTTCATACAACTCTTCTACAATGTCCTGATTCATAGCATCACTGAATAGCCATTTATAAATAAAGCGATGATGCTCAACACTATCAGCAAAGAATAAAGATAGGACTGCAATCAATAAATACCAAAATGGAAACTTCACTTCATGAAACTTATACTCAATCTCTGCGCGTAAATGAGAAGAAAATAGCATCACAACGACGGGAGCAATGACAAAAACAGAAATAACCCGATAATAAATATGGGGAACTTCAGGGAAAAAATCACGCCCCCAACTAATACTGCGGCCAAAAAACATAAACCACCATGCAATAGCCCACATCCAGAACCATTTCTTTTGCTCTGTTAGCGTTTTAGGTTTCATATAGAACCACGTAAATGGGACACAAGCCAATAGCATAACTGCTTGAATATCTTCAATGAGATGTACATCCCAAGTCAGAAGCAATGGTCCTTGCGCTATTGCCAAAAATGCAGTACTCAATAATAGGGAGAATAAGAGTAATGCCACTCTATTTAAACGGAAATCAAACTTCATTATTCAATAAATATGATTGAAAATAAAAGTTTAGCAAAAGTGTACTGATGAGTACACTTTAGACTTAATTGAAATTAACCATAAACAAAAAAATAAATTAAAATAATATAAATCAATGTATTAAATACAAAAAGGATCATCCTACAAACAAAACGCTCTGTTTCAAAACTTTAAACCTTCAATTAGAAGATAAAACTTAAAAGCAACTCCCATATTGAGAAATATCCAATTTATCGCTCCTTCCCTTCATTAACATCTAAAATTCACTGCTCTGGTCGATATTGAGCAGGAATCCATTGGTAACCCTTGCTATTTTTTCCGATATGACCAATCCCTGGGAAAGCAACATGGGCAGCGCCGACCCACCACTGATTTTGATAGGCTTGCTCAAAGATATTTTTACGAACCGCAATTGCCTGCTGAGAATCTGTGTCAGGTTTATAACTTACTTCAGTATAAGGAAATTGTACCGCAGCATAATGCACTACATCTCCCAAACCCAAAAACTTTTGCCCATTCTGACCATCGACTAAATAAGATGAGTGGCCTTCGGTATGACCATGTGTGGTAATTAATTCAACATTCGGAACCATAAACGAGTCTTTGGTGAAAGCAATCAACTGCCCAGCCTGCTGGTAAGGTTTTAACGCATTACGTGTCATTTTAAACAAAGGTTTAAAAAAATCAGTGGCTTTTGCTTCATTCTCTGCCGATGTCCAATAGTTCACATCCTCTTTGGCCAGATAAACTTTGGCATTCGGATAAGCCATTGTTCCATCCAGTGTAATTCCACATAGATGATCAGGGTGCGCATGGGTAATTAGAATGGTATCAATTTGCTCAGGTTGTACCCCTGCCTTTTTCAAATTTTCAGGGACATAGCCCAAGCTCGGGCCAAAACATTTTGCCGTGCCCGCATCAATTAAGATATTTTGTGTTGGTGTCTGTACGAGATAAGCAGAAAAGTCGGTCACGATATGATTGTGTTCATCGACTGGTACAAAATTCTCTTTGAATAGCTGATTGGCTTTCTCTGTTGAAATACCCAACAAATCACTGCGTGGTAATCCCAACTCCCCATCAAACAAAGCCGTAACTTTTAGATTACCGACAGGCTGTAAAAAATACCCATTAACCTGTTGTACCTGTGGTTTGGATTCAGCATATATTGTGCTGGCACTAGAGAGTAACGCTATTAGGATAGGTTTTAATAATTTCACACTCATCACCTAGATATTTGATTGATTTAAATCTAACTATTTATAGAGATGGAAATCGCTCAATCATCTACGTGAATCGCTCAATTTAGATTATTGCAATGATAAAACTGTGGGATCGACTTTATAACGCTGCATAAACCGTTCACGAAACGTTGCAGTAGATTGATAACCAGATTTTGCTGCAATCGTTTTCATCGGTAGCTTATTTGAGTATAACAACTCCAATGCATAAGCAAGCCGTGCCTGAGTAATGATTTCTCTCAAGGAAGTCTGCTCATGGCTCAGTTTACGACGCAGTGTGGCACTACTTAAACCTAAACGCATTTCAATTTCACTGGATTGCCATTGATGCTGCGGGTCATCTATAACCCATTGGTAAATTTGCATTGCCAGTTTTGGTGGAGGGAGAATGAGTACATCAGCACAATGCTGTTGACATAACTGTACCAGTATCGCAGCAATACATAGGCGAGCTTTAACCAGATCTTGTTGAAACAAAGCCGTTTGCCACTCAACCAGAGACTCCGCAAAATCCGTGATTGAAAATCTTAAGACAGATTCTGTTTTATCCGTAATCGGCTTGGCCCAAATCATCTGTGCAGCATGAATCACCTCTTCACACATCGGCACCAGAATCGTCAAATATTCACCTGTCTCTGGATCTGGGATATTCATCGTATCCGCTACGGTATCAGGCTTAATAATAAAAAGATCGCCAGCGTTGAGCGCTATCTGTTTGTTATAAATATTCAATCGCTGTTGCCCATGTAGAACAATCCCCATGTGCAGCCGATTCACTTTAATATTTGACAGGCCATGCTGATTTTTCGCCCGAATACACAAATAATCCCGCGCCATATCTGCGCGTGCTAATTTAACCAGTGAATGATGTAAATGATCAGCTTGTATTGAAGCCGAAGAATTAATATTCATAATCATGAAAATAAAAAAACGCCCTTGAGCTATGTATAGCACAAGGGCGTTTGTTTGAATAAGTATCAGGCTATAAAATTACAGCTTGCTTACCAATTCAGGTACTACAGTATTCAAATCACCAACTAACCAGTAGTCAGCAACACTGTTGATTGGCGCTTCTTCGTCTTTGTTGATTGCAACAATAACTTTAGAATCTTTCATACCTGCCAAGTGCTGAATCGCACCAGAGATACCGATCGCCATATAGAGATCTGGCGCAACGATTTTACCTGTTTGACCAACTTGGAAATCGTTTGGTACGAAGCCAGCATCTACCGCAGCACGTGAAGCACCTTGAGCAGCGCCTAGCTTGTCAGCTAATGGGTCAAGTACTTTGTGATAGTTTTCACCAGAACCTACACCACGACCACCAGAAACAACGATACGTGCAGCAGTTAACTCTGGACGATCAAGTTTCACGATTTCTTCGCTTACAAACTTAGAAATACCAGCATCTTTCGCTTCAGCAACAGCTTCAACTGTAGCAGAACCGCCTTCAGCAGCAACCGCATCAAACGCTGTACCACGAACTGTACCAACGATGATTGCTTCGTCAGATTGTACAGTTGCAATCGCATTACCCGCATAGATTGGGCGTTTGAAAGTATTTGCAGATTCAACAGCGATGATGTCTGAGATCATGCTTACGTCAAGAAGCGCAGCAACACGTGGAAGAACGTTCTTACCAGTAGTTGTAGATGCAGCTAATACGTATTTGTATCCGCCTTTCGCGATGTCAGCAACTAAGCCAGCAACGTTTTCAGCCAATTGGTTTGCATAAGCAGCATTGTCAGCAAGTAATACTTTGCTTACACCAGCAACTTTAGCAGCAGCGTCAGCAACTGCTTGAGCACCAGAACCAGCAACTAATACAGTAATATCACTACCGATTTTTTGAGCTGCCGCAACAACGTTTAAAGTTGCACCGTTAAGTGTCTGGTTGTTGTGATCAGCGATAACTAAAATACTCATGATTTTATCCTTCTGTATTAGATCACTTTCGCTTCGTTTTTCAATTTTTCAACAAGTTCGTCTACAGACTTCACTTGTACACCAGCTTTACGTTCAGCAGGAGCTTCAACTTTAACTGTTTTAAGTTTAGTACCAGTTGCAACGCCATAATCAGCAGGTGACTTAGTATCAAGCGGTTTTTTACGCGCTTTCATGATGTTTGGAAGAGCAGCATAACGTGGCTCATTCAAACGTAAGTCAGTTGTGATAATTGCAGGAAGTGCAAGCTCAACAGTTTGTAAACCACCGTCAACTTCACGAGTTACTTGAACTTTACCACCATCAACTTTAACTTCAGATGCGAAAGTACCTTGACCAGCACCAAGTAAAGCACCAAGCATTTGACCTACTTGGTTAGAGTCGTCATCAATTGCTTGTTTACCAAGAAGAATAAGTTCTGGTTTCTCAGCATCAACAACGCCTTTCAAGATTTTAGCAACTTCTAGAGCGCCAACTTCATCAGCAGTTTCAACTAAAATACCGCGGTCAGCACCTAAAGCCATTGCAGAACGAATTTGTTCTTGAGCGTCTTTAGAACCCACTGAAACAACAACGATTTCAGAAACTGTTCCTTTTTCTTTTAAGCGAACCGCTTCTTCCACTGCGATTTCACAGAATGGGTTGATTGACATCTTAACGTTGGTAAGGTCAACCCCACTATTGTCCGGCTTAACACGAACTTTAACGTTGGCATCAACCACACGTTTTACAGCGACAAGAGCCTTCATGTAATCCTCGGCTGTTCTAAGCAAGTAAATGTAATGAAGAGCATTCTAACTCTTCGATTGAAACTTTTTAGGTGCCCTATCTTGCAATGTATTTGGCATTTCGGTCAAGTCACAATTTCCGCTACAGCCATAAAAAAGATGAAACGCTCAGTTCACATATTGAAAATAGTTATTGGTGCAACAAATTTAGTTAATCAATGCGATGAATATTAAACTTTGATTTTTTTAATATTTTATAAAATTCAACGATCTAAAACAGCCCTTTTGATTTAAATGAGTACGATCTGTAACGGATCGTTTCTGATAAATTTAGATGTCTTTTCACTTTCAAAAAAATGCGTCAATTAAGTAAGAACATCAATTCAACAAATCTCATAAATAAAGTGGAAAAGTCATCGATGATTAAATGCTCAATTTTGCAACATAATATATCAAAATTTAGTTTTTTTGCGCTCTTGGGTGAGTTTGATCATACACTTTAGCCAGTTGTTCAAAGTCAACATGGGTATAAATTTGAGTGGTCGACAAATTACTGTGCCCCAACATCTCCTGCACGGAACGCAAATCGCCACTGGCAGATAACATATGACTGGCAAAACAATGCCTTAATAAATGTGGATGTAAATCTACATTTACACCTGCACGCTGTGCTTGCAGCTTGACTCGATTTTCAATTTGACGCGGTGTTAAGGCATTACCACGTTGTGAGATAAAAACTGATGAATCCGCATTAAAGCCACCTTGCCAAATTCGATAGATTTTCAACCATTCAACCAAACTGTCCTTGGCCTTCAAGCCAAAAGGAACAATACGCGTTTTATTGCCCTTACCCGTAATACGTAAAAGTTGTCGGTTAAAGTCTACATCTTTAACACTCAGTCCTTGTAATTCAGCCAAACGTAAACCACTCGAATAGAGCAATTCGAGCATGGCTTTATCACGTAACCATAATTGTTGTTCGATCGGCTTTTCTGGCGCTACTTGATCTAAGATCTGATGCACTGTTTCAATATCAATCATCCCCGGTAATGGCCGTGGCTGACGCTTTAATCTAAAATCTTCGGATGGATTCTGCTCCAGATATTGACCTTGTTCCGCCCATTTCATAAATTGGCGAATCGAGGTTAAATGACGCTGCAAGCTACTACTGCTCAGTTGATCTCGTTCAACTCGACTAGCCAGATACTCTCTCAAATCTGATGCTTCAATATCTTGGAGTTGTAATTGTTTATATTCACAAAACTTAAAAAAATCGGTTAAATCGCGTTGATAAGCGGCAATCGTATGTTCAGATTGATTTTGAATCGTTCGTTCTTTTAACCACATGGACAGCAGTTTTTCAGGGCTTTCCAAGTTGCTCTCCAGTGTTATGCCTATACCAACAGCTACAGTCTAACAAACTTTAACTGCGATTTATCGTTAAACCAATATCGAAGTATTGATGCTTGTGTAATACAATAAATTTCAAGTTTTGAGTGGCGCTATCATCATGGCAACAATGCTTATCCCCTATCTCATCGCAATCACTCTCTTGACCATTACTCCCGGTCTAGATACTACGCTGATTATTCGCACTGCGACCTTGGAAGGTAAAACCAAAGCATTCCAAGCAGCATTGGGGATTAATCTCGGCTGTATTGTATGGGGCGTGATAGTGGCCTGTGGATTAGGTGCATTGTTAATGACCTCCGATCTCGCCTTCAATGCCTTGAAATGGATAGGTGCAATTTATTTAGCATGGTTAGGCTTAAATCTTATTTTAAAACCGCGTAGCCAGCTCGCGGCTTTAAATGATTCTACCACGACTCAAAACTGGTTTATTAAAGGCTTTTGGGGCAATTTACTGAATCCAAAAGTTGGTATTTTTTATATTTCTTTCTTGCCCCAGTTTATTCCACAGTCTTCTTCTCCAGTTGTGTGGACCATGGGACTGGTGATGATTCATGTGGTGATTGGCTTCATTTGGTCAATCTTCCTGATCTCAGCGATGCAATCGATTTCAGGGTATTTAAAGCAGCCAAAATTCATTAAATATATGGATCGTATTACAGGCAGTATTTTTATTCTGTTTGCACTCAAACTGGCATTGAGTAAAAGGTAGCGAATCAAAAAGCGTGCTGATCACAGCACGCTCAATATCAGCTTCAATCATGCTCTAAATTTTTTAAATAAGCATTTATCTGGATAGCAACCTCATCAGCGCATTGTTCTGCCAGCTGATGATCACCACCGTCAACAATATAGAGTTTGGATTTTTGCAGAATCTGATTTAAATATTGACCCACCTCAATCGGACTAATCGGATCTTGATTGCCCCAAATCAGTAAAGTTTCTACTTCAATATTTGCCAAAAATTTCTCATAGTCGACCTTCGTTGTCACAAACCAATCAGGGTATGCAATATATTCTTGCTGATAAAACTGCCGCCAGTCTTGAACTTGAAATTGGTCTAAATTAATTCCACCTGAAGTAGCAATCAATACCAAACCCTTCACCAAATCTGATTTTTGCAATGCCGCAGCTATGGCAAAGATCCCACCCATGGATTGGGCAATAAGAATAGAAGGTTGCTGAATTTGTTCAACCACATAATTGCTTAGATCTGCAAAACTGTGAATGTCTGGGTTTGTTTCCACCCCATGAAAACCAGGATAAGCAATCACTTGCTTTGTATAACCATTAGGAAACTGTTCGATTAGAGGATTCCAAAATTGTGTATTGCCTGATGCGCCCGCAAGAAAGACCAAATGATTCATTTTTATCCTTTCGAATTATAATTTTCTTTTTAAAGGTAAACACCCCTATTTTAGGGGTGTTTACTGATCTCAACTTTAGCCTTGGAAATATCTTAAATCCAAACGGGCATCATAAACATGCGTGGTTGGACCTGTCATCCAGACCACATCACCTTCACGCCAAGCGATATGTAACTTCCCACCAGCAAGCTGCACTTCAACTTCATTGGCAAGTAAACCACGGCGCATACCACTGACTGCTGCGGCACAAGCCCCTGTACCACATGCTAAAGTCTCACCGACACCACGCTCAAACACACGTAAACGGATATGCTTTTCATCCAGAATTTGCATAAATCCAGCATTCACACGTGCAGGAAAACGCGCATGTGATTCCACTTGTGGACCAATACGCTCAACATCAGCAGTTAATACATCAGGGACGATGGTCACAGCATGCGGATTACCCATATTCACAACATCAATATTGATGCTCTGATTATCTGCAAGTTCCAATGCGTATAAACCTTCAATATCTTCATGCTCTTGGGTCACAAATGGAATTTCTTCTGGAAGAAATTTCGGTGGTCCCATATTGACACGTACCCAACCATTGGCACCCAATTCAGGCTCAACAATCCCTGCTTTGGTTTGCACACGGATTTTGGTTTTGGTGGTTAATTGACGCTCATGTACAAAACGAGCAAAACAACGCACACCATTACCGCACTGCTCTACTTCAGAACCATCAGCATTAAAAATACGATATTTGAAATCAACATCTGGTAAATCTGGTGGTTCAACAATCAATAGTTGATCAAAACCGACACCAAAGTGACGATCCGCTAAACGCTGAATCGTGACCGTATCTAAATAAGCTCGTTGGGTCACAAGGTCAACGACCATAAAATCATTGCCCAAACCATGCATTTTGGTAAATTCTAAATACATCTTAATTTACTCCTCAGGCAACAAACGCTCTTTTTCCCAGAGTGATTCTATGGTTTCACGTTCACGAATTAAATAGGCTTTATCACCACTGACCATAACTTCAGCAGCACGACCACGGGTATTGTAGTTAGAACTCATTACAAAACCATAAGCACCAGCACCTAACACAGCCAATACATCATTTTCTTGAAGCGCTAAATCACGTTCTTTACCCAAGAAATCACCAGTTTCGCAAATGGCACCGACCAAATCCCAAGTTTTAACTTCAACGTCAGTATTTAGATTAACAGACTGAATATCCATCCAAGCTTCATATAAAGCAGGGCGAATTAAGTCATTCATTGCCGCATCAATAATGGCAAAGTTACGATGGTTTGTTGGTTTCAACAAATCCACCTTGGTCAATAATGCGCCTGCATTGGCAGAAATACTACGCCCCGGCTCCATATATACTTTGAGACCCAATTTTTCTAAAGCTGGACGCATCGAATTGGCATATTCCTCAACACTTGGTGGTGTTTCATCTTTATAACGAACACCTAAACCACCGCCAATATCAATATGTTTGAGGTTGATGCCTAAGCTTTTCAACTGCTCAATCATCAAAATCACACGATCAAGTGCATCGACAAAAGGCTTAGTTTCTGTCAACTGCGAACCAATATGACAGTCAATCCCAACAATCTCAAGATTTGGTAATGAAGCAGCATATTGATAAGTTTCATCGACTGTATCACTTGGAATACCGAACTTGTTTTCCTTTAAACCTGTTGAGATATAAGGATGGGTTTTCGCATCAACATCTGGGTTTACACGTAACGAAATTGGTGCTTTTTTACCAAGTTTTGCTGCAACTTTTTGAATGCGATCCAGCTCTGCATGTGATTCGACATTAAAACAAGCAATCCCTACATTTAAAGCTTTTTCAATATCTGCTTCAGATTTACCCAAACCAGAGAACACAATT
The DNA here is from genome assembly GCF_011753255.1 of Acinetobacter sp. Tr-809. Lineage (NCBI taxonomy): Bacteria > Pseudomonadati > Pseudomonadota > Gammaproteobacteria > Moraxellales > Moraxellaceae > Acinetobacter > Acinetobacter sp. Tr-809. Next base: position 500,730 of record NZ_VWVZ01000002.1, on the reverse strand, counting down.
TTCGAAGGTTCACCACCTGCTGCAAGTACACGTGCCAGCTCTCCACCGGTCACGATATCAAAACCAGCACCCACTTTTGCCAATACACTAAGAACAGCTAAGTTTGAGTTTGATTTCACGGCAAAACAGATTTGATGATCAATAAAATCAAAAGCACGATGCATATCCAAATAATGCTTTTCAAAAGTTGCTTTTGAATAAACATATAAAGGCGTGCCATATTGCTGTGCGAGCTGATCTAGTGAACATTGCTCAGCGTGCAATACTCCATTAATGCGAGTGAAACTCATGAAGATGTCCTTATTTACAAACTTAAGGTGAGATGGTCTGTGATTGAGTCGAGGATGATATTGCCTTATCTTCTACTTTAGCTTCTTCAGCTTTGACTGTAGATGGTGTCGCTTCATTTTTATAAAGCAGATATTTTGCGCGTTTGTCATGGTTTTGATCAGACGGTAATTGCAATGCGCCTGACTGACCACATGCAGTTAAAATAACGCTGCTCAGCAATACACTGATAGAACAAATGACTTTAAGCATCTGTGCACCTAACTTTTACAATTCGGAGCAGTATAGCGTGATCATCAGATTGGCTAAAGTCTAAACTTGAATGAATCAAACAATAACCATAAAAAAACGCCGACTTTAAGGTCGACGTTCTGAGCATCTTGGTGCAATCGTTACTTTTTCTTATAGAAGAAATAGCCAATTGCCAAGATAACAAACCAAATTGGACTCACCTTCAATGATTCTAAGGTGGTTTCATCCAATGCAAGGAAGTAAATCGTTGCAAGGAAGAAGATAATCACAACCCAACAAGTAAACACACCACCAGGCAATTTAAACGTTGATTGCGCATGCAATTCAGGACGATTTCTACGGTAGTTGATATAACTCCACATAATAATCATCCATACACAGATGAATAAAATCGTTGATAGCGTTGTTGCTAAAGTAAATGCCGTCACTTCATCATTGGTTCCTGTTTGTAATTTATAAACAAACTGAACAAATGCACCAATGAAGATACAGATAGAAGAGAAGATTAATGCTTTTGCAGGTACAGCAGATTTAGAAAGCTTCGCAAATAGTTTTGGTGCTTGTTGATCTCCTGATAAGCCAAACAACATACGACTGGTTGAGAATACACCACTGTTCATTGATGACATTACTGACGACAACACCACCAAGTTCATAATGATTGCCGCAGAAGCAATACCCGCTTGTGAGAAGATATTTACGAATGGACTGACTTTAGGATTAATCTGATCCCAAGGTGTCACACACATCACCACGAACAATGCCAATACATAGAAAATAATAATACGAATTGGAATCGAGTTAATTGCTTTCGGTAGGTTACGTTTCGGATCTTGTGTTTCAGCCGCAGTCGTACCAACTAATTCCACACCCACAAAGGCGAAAATTGCAATTTGGAAACCCGCCAAGAAACCATCTAAACCTTTAGGGAACATGCCACCATGTGTCCAAAGGTTAGATACACTTGCCACTGTACCAGTAGTGCTGGTAAATCCTGTAAAGATCATCCATAGACCAACAGCGATTAAGACAATAATCGCTGTGATTTTAACCATCGCAAACCAGAACTCCATTTCACCGAATAATTTAACAGTGACCAAGTTCAAGCCAAGTACGAATAAGATTGCAACTGTACTGATCAGTAAACCACCTAATGGTGTAAATGACTCGCCTCCATTAAAGAATTCCAGATAGTAAATAATGGCGGATAAATCTGCGATACCAATCGTGACCCAACACAGCCAGTAGGTCCATCCGACAAAATAACCAGCCCAAGGGCCTATTAAATCCGTCGATAAATCGATAAAAGATTTATAGTTTAAGTTTGATAGTAAGAGCTCTCCTAATGCACGCATTACGAAGAACACCATCAAACCAATGGTCATATAAATAAATAAAATAGATGGTCCAGCTAAACTAATGGTTTTACCAGACCCCATGAACAATCCTGTTCCGATTGCACCGCCAATCGCAATCAACTGTAGATGTCGATTAGATAGACTACGGTGAAGTCCGCTTTGTTCAGCAGCCTCACTCAGATTTTGATTCGACATTTTACAAAAACTCTCCAGTGTTTTTAGTCCATTAACCAAAGTCAGCGCTCAATAAAGCTTCGTACCATTTTCGGTATCTTTTCTCGCTATCTCTATTTTGGCTTACCTTAGCTAAGCAATTTTTACCTGTATTTCTCAAGTTAAATACAATTGAATTCGATCATACGCACAAGGCCAAAACAATACAATGAACTTATCAGGGCAACTCAGGTAAGAGCAAAAGTGAATGGTAGAAAAGAAGCATCAACGCAAACCACTTCTTTTCTACCGCCTAAAAATATTAATTTATAATTCAATCATTAGGTGACTGTTGCTGTTTCTTTTTCAAACGCTCCTCCCAAAAAGTAGCGTTACGGATACCCAATTTAATTGGATCAAATATGAACTCTTTTACACCCGCCTTTTGCTGTTCTTCATAGTCTCTCAGCGCTTTAATGGTTGGTTTCCAAATAAAATAGGTCACGATAATACCGATAATATTAATCCATGCCATTAGACCCACCCCAATATCACCGATCCCCCAAATATATCCTGTTGCACTAAGCACGCCATAGGCCACAGAAATCATAATGAAACATTTGGTGATGAACAGTAATGATGGTGTTTTAGTGATATAGCTGAGATAGGTAATATTGGTTTCAGCAATATAGTAATAGGCCACAATCGTGGTAAAGGCAAAGAAGAATACGGCTAGCGCAACAAAGATCTGACCAAAACCACCAAACACTGTGCTAACTGCCATTTGAGTAAATGCAGGTGAGCCTATTTCAGTGCCAGGCGCAACATTTTGTACGATAAACTGCCCTGCTTCTAAGGTACCCTGTACGTTATACATGCCAGTAATCAAAATCATAAACGCCGTAGCGGAACATACAAATAGCGTATCGACATAAATCGAAAAGGCTTGGACAAAACCTTGCTGTGCAGGATGTTGCACTTCTGCGGCAGCTGCGGCATGTGGTCCTGTACCTTGTCCTGCTTCATTAGAGTAAACACCACGTTTTACCCCCCAACCAATGGCGGCACCAATCCCTGCCATTGGAGAAAATGCATCTTCAAAGATGAGTTTAATCACGCCAGGTAACTCTTGAATATTCATGCACACAATGATGACAGCCATCAAGATGTAACCCAAGGCCATAAATGGCACAACAAACTCTGCAAATCTAGCAATACGTTTAATGCCGCCAAAAATAATGATCGCCAATAAAGAAACAATCACAATCAATGCTAATAACTTATAAGTACCTACATGACCAAATACGATGGCTCCCTGACCTGTGATCTGTGTAAACGCATTCCCTACAGCATTGGCTTGAATACCTGGGAGAAATAAACCACAGGAAATAATTGCGGCAATTGCAAATAGAATTCCTAACCAGCGTTGCCCTAATCCTCGGTCAAAATAGAATGCAGGACCACCACGATACTGCCCTTGATACTCAACCTTATAAATTTGACCCAGTGTCGACTCCACGTAAGCGGTACTCGCACCCAGAAATGCCACCAACCACATCCAAAAAACAGCACCAGGACCACCAAATCCAATCGCTGCGGCAACACCCGCGATATTACCTACACCGACACGACCAGATAAGGACACGGATAAAGCTTGGAATGATGAAATTCCTTGTGCGGAGGATGAACCATTAATCAATAGTTTCGCCATTTCCTTAATTTGGCGAACCTGTACAAACCGAGTTAAAATAGAAAAAAATAAACCAGCACCTAGACATAAATAGATCAGCGCTGGACTCCAGATAATTCCATTGACCCAATTTACAATTTCTGCTGCACTCATAGACATCAACCTTTATTCTAAATTTAGAAAAAATAGCCGCTGCTAAATTTCCATTCGTCTGAGCATGAGCAATATCTATGCCATTCGATCAAATTCTCATGACAATAAATAAGCGAACACACCAACACCATCCATGGAAAAAGTGAATTGAACAAAAAAGTGATTGCTAAAAACACACTGTCTATAACTTGTAAAAGTTGTATATCATGTTATTTTTCTGAGCAGTTCCCTTTAACCAATCTACGACGAAATCATGCCGTCTTCGTTTTGTTATTCCTTAAAGAACGATCAGCATTGTGAGAAATTTTCGTCCTGATTCTTTTTATCTAATTTTAAGAAAGTTTTCAATTTTATCTTATGGCAAAAATTAAAACCGTTTACCGATGTGAACAATGTGGTGCAGATCATCCCAAATGGACAGGTCAATGTACTGAATGTGGCGAATGGAATAGTCTGCTTGAGGTTCGAATTGAGCCCGCAATAACCCATCGTGGCCAACCAAAAATAGGTGGCTATGCGGGGCAAGCAGCTAGTATTACCACGCTCAATCAAGTCACAGTATCCAATGAAACCCGTGTTCCAACAGGAATTAGCGAATTCGATCGTGTGCTCGGTGGCGGTTTAGTCATTGGTTCAGTGGTGCTGATTGGCGGTGATCCGGGTATTGGTAAATCGACTATTTTGCTGCAAACCGCAACACATATGGCCAGTAAGAAAAGTACTGCACTGTATGTAACAGGTGAAGAATCTTTATCACAAGTGGCTTTACGTGCCCAACGTTTAGACCTCCCAACGGATTCGCTCAAAGTGATGGCAGAAACCTGTGTCGAGCGAATTTGTGAAGTGCTGGCACAGGAACGTCCTGTGGTGGCCATTCTCGACTCGATCCAAACCTTATATACCGAAACCTTACAATCTGCGCCTGGTGGTGTTTCACAGATCCGTGAATCCGCAGCTTTACTGACTCGTTTCGCCAAGAATAGTGGTACAGCCTTATTCATTGTCGGTCACGTCACCAAAGAAGGCTCACTGGCAGGTCCACGTGTTTTGGAACATATGGTTGATTGTGTACTGTATTTTGAAGGTCAATCAGATTCTCGCTATCGTATGATTCGTGCCGTAAAGAACCGTTTTGGTGCAGTCAATGAACTCGGTGTATTTGGCATGACCGATAAAGGTCTACGTGAAGTCGCGAATCCTTCGGCAATTTTCCTGAGCCGTTATGATGAAGCCATTCCGGGTTCTATTGTGATGATTAGTCGCGAAGGAACTCGCCCACTACTGGTCGAAGTACAGGCACTGGTTGATGATGCTCATGGTCAACCCCGTCGTGTAGCCCTCGGTTTGGAACAAAACCGTTTGAATATGCTACTGGCTGTTATGCATCGTCATGGTGGCGTACAAACCTCAGGGCAAGACGTATATGTCAATGTGGTGGGCGGCTTAAAAATTACCGAGACAGGTTCTGACTTAGCCGTTTTACTTGCTTGTGCATCCAGTTTGAGAGGTAAAGCCTTACCACAACAATTAGCGGTTTTCGGTGAAGTTGGACTCTCAGGTGAAATTCGCCCAGTACCCAATGGTCAAGAACGCCTAAAAGAAGCTGCAAAACATGGCTTTAAGTATGTGATTCTACCGCGAGGCAATGCACCACAGAAATCCATTGAAGGCGTGCAAATCATTGCGGTAGCACGTTTGCATGAGGCTCTGACAGAGGCTATGCAGTTGAGTGATGAATTAGGCTAATCGTTTGACATAAAAAAACATACTTTTCTAGTTGAAATTACATCGAAATACCTTCATAAATACATTTACAAATTGGATTTAAATAGGAATTTTCGATGCAAGTACACCAGCGTGGCTTGATGGCAGCTCTTTTAATGGCAACTTTGGTTGCTGCACCACTTGCGGAAGCAAAACGTGCAGGTGGCGGTAAAAGCCATGGCATGAGCAGATCTAGTTCATCTAGCCAATCTTACCAACCATCACGTCAAGCAGCTCCAGCACCTCAACAACAAACTGCACCACAAAGATCTGGTCCAGGTGTTGGTACAATGGTTGCTGCGGGTGTCGCAGGTGCTGCAGTAGGTGCTGTTGCAGCAAATGCATTGGCAGATGATAAACAACAGAACCCAACTGCAACTGAGCAACAAGCAACTCAACAAGCGCAACAACAAGAAGAAAAAGGTGGCATTCCTGGCTGGCTTTGGGTACTTCTTGCTGCTGCGATCGCCTTCTTTGTTTTCCGCAAATTAGGCGCAAAAAAAAAATTAGCAGCCAATAATCCATACGCTCCAAACAATGGCGGTCAAAATAACTTTGGTCGTCAAACTCCACCTCAGCCTGCTGCACGTCAAGCGACTGATAACACCAATATCTTTGGTCAATCTGTAGGTGGCGGTGCACCAGCACAAGCGCCTTTTGGTGCTGCATCAATGAGTAGTGGTAACCAATTACCAGATGGTACAGAACCTGCTGCATTCTTACGTATTGCACGTCAACGTTTTAATCACATTCAGTCGGTAAACAGTGCAAGCAACGTTGAAGAAATTCGTCGTTATTTGACACCTGAACTTTATAATTCAATGTACAGTGACATTATGGCGAACCAAGACCAAGACGTTGCGGAATTCAGTAACCTCAATGCAATGGTTGTTGAAAGCACGACTGAAAATGGTCAATACCTTGTTAGCGTACGCTTTACAGGTACTGTCAGCGAAGACTTAAACAGCTTGCCTCAACCATTCGCTGAAATCTGGCATTTTGTGAAGCCTGCTGGCTCACAACAAGATTGGCTTGTTGCGGGTATCCAACAAGCTTAACTGCTTTGATTGGACAAAAAGAGCTGTTTCGACAGCTCTTTTTTATTGCTTCTGTTTTTTAGGTATAAAAAAAGCCACTCTCTATATCGGAGAATGGCGGAGTGTAAAAAGAACAACGCTTTATACTTATTATTAGAATTAAAAACACAACCTAGCACGATCTGTCTATTGATACTAACGGATAACATCATCGGAAAACTATTCCTCTTTTGGGGAATAAAACCTATTTTATTTAGCTTGTTTTAAACAATCCTCAGCCCATCCCTACTGTACTTCCGCTTATTTCCCTACCCGCAATATGCAAACATCCCTAAACATCATTGTATGTGTTTGGTACTTGCATCCAGCCAAGCTATACACTCGCAAACTAATTCATTCATGGAATGACTAAGAAGCAAAAATCAACTTATATAAAAAAGGCTTTGCCGAAGCAAAGCCTTTAAATCATATCTGAATTTAACAACTCAGCATTATGAAACGAACTGTAGGAATAACCAGTACAAACCACCAGATAATGTAATTGTCGCTGGTAAAGTAAAGATCCAAGCAGAAAGAATCGTCTTCACTGTAGCGAAGTTCAAACCAGACTTATTGGCAACCATCGTACCCGCAACCGCACTGTTTAACACGTGTGTGGTTGATACTGGCATACCCAGACCGTCCGCTGCGGCAATCGTACTCATCGCTACAAGCTCAGCAGACATCCCCTGACCATAAGTCATGTGGTTCTTACCAATACGCTCACCAACAGTCACCACAATACGCTTCCAACCCACCATCGTACCTAAGCCAAGTGCTAGTGCAACTGCAACTTTCACCCAGTTTGGAATGTATTGAAGGAACGAATCTAGGCTACTACGATATTCTTTAACAACTTTAGCTTGGTCTTTATCCATTTCTGGTAAAGCTTCCGCTTTATCTAAACGTTTGAACGTCGTGGTACTTAAATACATGTCGTTGCGGATTTCGCTAACAGCAGCTTCAGGAATCGCCTTAAGATCGCCATAGCCAGCAACACGTGTACCCAAATGCTCTGTCATACTTGCTAGCGCAGGTACAACTTCAGCCGTTTGTTCTTTAGTTTGGATATATTTCGTTAATACTTCACGCGCCTTTTCATCAGTCAACTCGTTCTGATTGACATTTAAAACCGTCGCCGTTTTTGCAGAGAGCTGTTCAAAAGACTGTAAATGCTGTGCATCCAGGTTTTTATTCAATGAATAAGCCAATGGAACCAAGCCGATTAAGATCAACATGATCAGGCCCATGCCTTTTTGACCATCGTTTGAACCGTGCGCAAAACTTACACCCGTACAGGTAAAAATCAAGATTGCACGAATCAGTGGTGGTGGTGGCTTATTGCCTTCTGGTGGCTGAAACAGTTCCATTTGGCGTTTAAATACTTTCTTCACCAATAAGAAGAGAATCGCTGCAAATGCAAAACCAATCAATGGAGAGAATAGTAAAGCCTTACCTACTTTAATCACCTGATCCATATCGATACCACTACTGGTCGCACCAGCTGAAGCATTCAAGATATGGTTCATAATGCCCACACCCAAAATCGAACCGATTAAGGTATGTGAACTTGATGCAGGAATCCCCAAAAACCACGTTCCTAAATTCCATAGGATTGCAGCGATTAATAGTGCAAAAACCATCGCAAAGCCAGCACCACTGCCGACATTCATGATCATTTCTACTGGGAGCAATGCAATAATACCGTACGCTACTGCGCCACTCGCCACCATAACCCCAAGGAAGTTACAGAAACCAGCCCACATCACTGCTGCTGGAGCAGGTAATGCATTGGTATAAATAACCGTCGCTACAGCGTTCGCCGTATCGTGAAAACCATTTACAAATTCAAAGCCTAAAGCAATGAAAAGTGCCGTCGATAAAAGAATAACTGAATATAAACTTAAAGGCGGTACATGTGCCAAGTCAGCACTAAGCTGAAAACCGATATAAATCAGTGTTGCAACAATAACTGTTAAGAACACCGGCATAAAAAATTTCGGTGTTGGTACATGTACATTCGTCGATTTTGCCTGAGAGCTGGCAAGCGGTGAATCCGAAGCAGGAGGAAGATTAGAATTCATGTAGACGGTTAGAGGATAATAAAATCCCCTGTATTGTTTAATTAAATTATGACAATTATATGACAAAGGACTGTCACATAAAGCCAAAATTTCATGTTTTCATCACATTTTTTTGTATTTTCCAGTAATAAATCCACCTTATTTTTTATTTTAATTAATAAAAAACAATGCATTATAAAACCAAAAACAGCGATAGAACTGTTTGTCTGATTTTGCAACAAACGCTACGAAATATGACATTAAACTGTCACATTTCGAACTGGATGTTTTCTTTTTAAGCATTATTCAATTCAATTGTGACAACTTCATGAACATTTTATGACATTTTCTAAGTGACCCGATGAATCACTGTTCAAGCTTGCTGAAAATACGCGCTTTGACGTAGCTTCTGTTACAATGCCCCTGCTTTTTATCTTGATCATCAACTGGGGTTTCTGAATGTCCACGCTTACCACCCTACAATCACTTCTTGCCCAACGCATCCTGATTATTGATGGTGCAATGGGAACCATGATTCAACGCCATAAACTAGAAGAAGAAGATTATCGTGGTGAACGTTTTGCAGATTGGGCATCAGACCTTAAAGGCAATAACGATTTATTGGTTCTAACCCAACCTCAGATTATTCAAGGCATCCATGAAGCTTATTTGGATGCAGGTGCTGACATTATTGAAACCAACAGCTTTAACGGCACTCGTGTTTCAATGTCGGATTATCACATGGAAGATCTTGTTCCTGAGATCAACCGTGAAGCAGCACGTTTAGCACGTGCAGCCTGTGACAAGTACTCGACCCCAGAAAAACCACGTTTTGTGGCAGGTGTACTCGGCCCTACCTCACGTACCTGTTCGATTTCACCGAATGTGAACGATCCAGCATTCCGTAATATTACTTTTGATGAACTCAAAGAAAATTATATTGAAGCTGCCCATGCCTTGATTGAAGGTGGTGCAGACATTCTCTTGATCGAAACTGTGTTTGATACTTTGAACTGTAAAGCCGCGATCTTCGCAGTCAAAGAAGTATTCAAGCAAATTGGTCATGAACTACCGTTGATGATTTCAGGCACCATTACCGATGCATCAGGTCGTACCTTAACAGGTCAAACTGCAGAAGCGTTTTGGAACTCAGTACGTCACGGTGATTTACTCTCAATCGGTTTTAACTGTGCCTTGGGTGCAGACGCGATGCGCCCACACGTAAAAACCATTGCTGATGTTGCTGATACTTTTGTCTCTGCCCATCCAAACGCAGGTTTACCGAATGCCTTTGGTGAATATGATGAAACACCTGAACAAACAGCTGCATTCATCAAAGAATTTGCTGAAAGTGGTTTAATTAATATCACAGGCGGTTGCTGTGGTACCACACCAGATCATATTCGCGCCATCTATAATGCAGTCAAAGACATTCAGCCACGTCAAATTCCAGAAACCAAACCAGCCTGCCGTTTAAGTGGTTTAGAACCATTTAACATTGATGAAAATTCTCTGTTCGTTAACGTCGGTGAACGTACCAACGTCACGGGTTCAAAAAAATTCCTGCGTCTTATTCGTGAAGAAAAGTTTGCTGAAGCTTTAGAAGTAGCTCAGCAACAAGTTGAAGCCGGTGCACAGATCATCGACATCAACATGGATGAAGGCATGCTCGATTCGCAAAATGCGATGGTACATTTCCTCAATTTAGTTGCATCTGAGCCAGATATCTCTCGTGTACCCATCATGATTGACTCATCAAAATGGGAAATCATTGAAGCAGGTTTAAAATGTGTCCAAGGTAAACCTGTTGTTAACTCAATTTCATTGAAAGAAGGTTATGACGAGTTTGTCGAAAAAGCTCGCCTATGCCGTCAGTACGGTGCTGCGATCATTGTGATGGCCTTTGATGAAACAGGTCAGGCCGATACCGCTGCACGTAAGCGTGAAATTTGTAAACGTTCTTATGATGTTCTCGTCAATGAAGTGGGCTTTCCTGCTGAAGATATCATTTTTGACCCCAACGTGTTTGCCGTGGCGACAGGAATCGAAGAACACAACAACTATGGCGTCGATTTTATTGAAGCCACAGGTTGGATCAAACAGAACTTGCCACATGCCATGATTTCAGGCGGTGTCTCTAACGTTTCGTTCTCCTTCCGTGGTAATGAGCCTGTCCGTGAAGCGATTCACTCAGTATTCCTTTACCATGCCATTAAACAAGGCATGACCATGGGGATCGTGAACGCTGGTCAAATGGCGATTTACGATGATATTCCAAAAGAACTAAAAGATGCGGTTGAAGATGTTGTTCTGAACCAAAACCAAGGTGAATCAGGTCAAAACGCTACAGAAAAACTGCTTGAAGTCGCAGAAAAATTCCGTGGTCATAGTGGCGCACAGCGTGAAGCTGAAAACCTTGAATGGCGCAATGAGTCGGTAGAAAAACGTCTTGAATATGCCTTAGTTAAAGGTATCACTACCTATATTGATGAAGATACCGAAGAAGCCCGTTTAAAAGCCAAACGCCCTCTTGATGTGATTGAAGGTGCTTTGATGGATGGCATGAACGTGGTCGGTGACCTGTTTGGTTCAGGTAAAATGTTCCTGCCACAAGTAGTGAAATCTGCACGCGTAATGAAACAAGCTGTCGCTTGGCTGAATCCGTACATCGAAGCTGAAAAAACAGGTAGCCAATCCAAAGGTAAAGTGTTGATGGCAACTGTTAAGGGCGATGTACACGATATTGGTAAAAATATCGTTGGCGTGGTCTTGGGTTGCAATGGTTATGACATCGTTGACCTTGGCGTGATGGTACCTGCGGAAAAAATCCTGCAAACTGCGATTGATGAGAAATGTGACATCATCGGTTTGTCTGGTTTGATTACCCCATCTTTGGATGAAATGGTGTTTGTTGCCAAAGAAATGCAACGTAAAGGCTTTAATATTCCTTTATTAATTGGTGGCGCAACCACATCGAAAGCCCATACTGCGGTGAAGATTGATCCTCAGTATCAAAATGATGCTGTGATCTATGTGGCCGATGCATCACGTGCAGTGGGTGTGGCAACTACCCTGCTTTCGAAAGAAATGCGTGGCAACTTTATTGCAGAACATCGTGCTGAATATGCCAAGATCCGTGAGCGTTTAGCCAACAAGCAACCAAAAGCAGCCAAACTCAGCTATGCTGAATCGATTGAAAATGGTTTCAAGGTGGATGACAACTATATCCCACCGATTCCAAATAGTTTAGGTACGCAAGTCATTAGCAATTATCCATTGGCGACCTTGGTTGAGTACTTTGACTGGACGCCCTTCTTTATCTCTTGGAGCTTGGCAGGTAAATTCCCGAAAATCCTGACAGATGAAGTGGTCGGTGAAGCGGCTACTGATTTGTATAACCAAGCGCAAGCGATGTTGAAAGACATTATCGAGAATAACCATTTCGATGCCCGTGCTGTATTTGGTCTATACCCTGCACAACGTACAGCTGCGGATACCGTCAGCGTGTTTGATGAATCTGGTCAAAATGTTACACATACCTTTGAGCATATTCGTCAGCAATCTGACAAAGTCACAGGCAAACCAAACCTATCTTTAGCAGACTTTATTAGCACTTCTAAAGAGAATACCGATTATCTTGGTGGATTCACTGTATCGATCTTTGGTGCTGAAGAATTAGCGAATGAATATAAAGCCAAAGGTGATGATTATTCAGCGATCTTGGTTCAGTCTTTGGCCGATCGTTTTGCTGAAGCTTTTGCCGAGCACTTGCATGAGCGTATCCGTAAAGAGTTCTGGGGCTATAAGGCTGATGAGACTTTGGGCAATGAAGAATTGATCAAAGAGAAGTATGTCGGTATTCGTCCTGCACCAGGTTATCCTGCTTGCCCAGAGCATTCTGAAAAAGCAGTGTTATTTGACTGGTTAGGTTCGGAAGCGAAAATCGGTACAAAGTTGACTGAACACTTTGCGATGATGCCGCCTTCGTCTGTCAGTGGTTTCTATTATTCGCACCCTGACAGTGAATACTTTAACGTAGGCAAGATTTCTCAAGATCAGCTTGAGGATTATGCAAAACGTAAAGGCTGGACACTGGATGAAGCGAAGCGCTGGTTAGCGCCGAATTTAGATGATTCGATTGGTTAATTGAATCCCCCTAAATCCCCCTTTATAAAAGGGGGACTTTCACGTATCTAATAAATTACGTGACCGCTCCTCCCTTTTTCAAAGGGAGGTTGGGAGGGATTAAATGGATATTTAAATAAAAAATAAATATTTTCTGAGTGTGATACTCATGACTCTCAGCTTAATATTATTAATTTTATACAACATGTAATGAAGCCATCCAGATACTTTGATGATTAAAAATAACTTAAGGAAATACATAGAAAACTAAATACGGCTATTGTACCTAAAATGCATTCAGAAACTTGTAATCCTCCCCAGCCCTCCTTTTAAAAGGAGGGAGCAGCGCGAATCCACGACATAGATTCAATTTGCAGTAAAGTCCCTCTTTAAAAAAGAGGGATTTATGAGGATTCTAACCTTCGTCGAATCACACCATAAACCTGCTCTACCACAGCATCAATTTCAGTCAAAATCTGATGATTACTAAATCTTAAAGTGATCAGCCCTAATTCACTTAAAGTATGATCTCGATTTTTATCTATTTCTAAACCTTCTTTTGAATAATGTTGCCCACCATCACATTCAATGACCAAATTCACTGCTGGACAATAGAAATCCACAATAAAGTTTAGAATAGGCTTTTGTCGATAAAACTGTAATCCTAAAACCTGTTTACGTCTTATTCTTTGCCATAGCAACTGCTCAGCATCTGTCATATTACTTCTTAAATTTCGAGATGCTTGCTTTAGATTTTTATTATAAGGCTTCATCAACACCTACTTTTAAAACAGAAATATGCTCAACCGGATCTAAGCGTCTCTAGCACAATATATAAATGCTATTTAGAACCTATATCATTTCAATATAGGCTCTCTACTCCTACAGCTCTTTATGCTTCTCAATTAAATCTTCAAGATTCTGATAAACATGCAAGACTCGATCTTTATGCGTTCGCGCGTTATCCAAACGCTGCTCAGGGTCAACCAACAACAATGTATGACCATCATCGATTAAACGATCGATGCCTTCCAGAAACATCCGTTTTCCGACATCATGAATTAGGGAAATCTGGGATAAATCAATCACGATGCTACTGCTATCGTCTGGCTCACATTGCAACGTCCGCAACAACATTTCCGCTTCAGTGAATTTCAATACTCCGCGAAGTACATACACACTCAAAGATGCATCTTTACCCGTTCGATAATGGCTTTGCACGATGGTTTGTGCGGAAGGTGTGCCTTCCATCAAATGCAAACCCATATCCCGAGAGAGTCGCTCCAAGATATCTATGCCGCGTACACTATTGCCATGCTCATCAAGCCGAGGAGAAAAAGCAGCAATACTCACCTGACCGGGTAACACACCCAAAATTCCACCTGCGACACCACTTTTAGCAGGAATACCAACCGTCGTTAGCCAATCCCCCGCGGCATCATACATACCACAGCTCATCATCACACTCAGGACTTGACGTACCACAGCACGATTCAATAAGCGTTTTCCAGTTTTAGGATCAACCCCACCATTGGCAAAAACACTGCCCATCCGCACCAGATCTTTAACCGTCACCAAAATCGCGCATTGGCGAATATAACCATTCACAATATCGACAGGATCAGACTCCAAAATCCCCACAGTTCGCAACATATAACCAATCGAGAGGTTCCGATAGGCTGTTTTCACCTCAGATTCATAAACAGCATCATCAAATTGCAGTTCACGTCCAGCCAACTCACTCATAAATCGACGTAAGATTTCTGCGCCTGATAAGTCATCTTTGGCAGGAATCAATGAATGCGTGGTGATGGCACCCGAATTAATCATCGGATTTTTAGGACGGCGATCTTTACCCAATGAAATTTCATTAAAGGCTTCGCCCGAAGGTTCAACCCCAACTTTCTCTAATACTGCGTCAATGCCAATCTGTTGCAGCACATAGGCATAAGTAAACGGTTTAGACATCGATTGAATGGTAAATTCAACCTCGTCATCACCAACGGAATAGATTTCACCATCGACGGTGGAGAGTGCCAGCGCCAAACGATCGGGATTGGCATTGGCTAACTCAGGAATATAATCTGCGAGATGCCCACTGTTATCGATATCGCAGGCATCAATCACATGTGCCAAATAATCAGGAAGTGGAGTTTTCATGGTCATCTAGCCTTTAATTGTTTCAAGTTTTAATTTAGATAAGCGCTTATAGTACAGAGGACTAGTCATATTAAAATTATAGCTTTTGTAATGATTTTATGAGCTTACATACACAACTAACTCAAACGTTCTACAAATAATATCCCATCCAGATGATCCACTTCATGCTGAACAATGCGCGCGGGGAAACCTTCAAAAGCGGTTTCAATCACTTCACCTTGTAAGGTGTAGTAACGTACTTTGATTGCTTGTGCCCGTTCGACCTGCCCACGCTCATCTGGCACACTTAAACAGCCTTCCTCACCTAAACAAGACTCTTGAGAAAATGCCAAAATCTCAGGATTGACCATCACCACCGCATCCATTTCAGGTGCATCGGGATAACGCGGATTCGGGCGAGATGCCACAATAATTAAGCGTTTAGAAATATAGACCTGTGGTGCTGCAATCCCAACCCCATTGCGCTCCAACATGGTCGCATGCATAGCGGAAGCCAGTTGTAATAACCATTCACTATTAAATTCCCCGTTCGCGACAGCAGCCGCTTTAATTTTTAAAACTTCTTCACCGCGTTGTGCTACAGGTAGAATTACACTCATCCCACGCCCTTATAATTGTTTTGACCAAATAGTGAATAATATCGTATTGGATATTTTATCGCGTTTCCATAATTTTCATTTAAGAATCTTGTCATAATATATTCGCGAAAAAAATAATGAATGGCAAAGCACATGAATGCAACCCAACTGTTTCTAGGCGTCATCTTTAGCTCGATTGGCTTAGGCTATTTTATGTATGGAAAAAAGCAAAAAATGACCGTGCCTTTGGTATGTGGTCTTATCTTGATGCTCTTTACCTATTTTATTGATAGCACGGCCATGATCAGTATCATTGGCGTGGTGCTTTCGATTGTTCCCTATTTCCTGCGCTTCTAAATAAAAAAACTCCCCAAATGGAGAGCTTTTTTTCTACGAAAAATTAAAGGTGTTTCTTTAATTCATCAGCCACGATCTCGATTTCAAGCGTACTGAATTTACGAATTTCACCTTCTGCATGCTTTTCTAACATACCACCAATCAATGGCACTTTAACTTTAACTGTCCATGTTAAAGAAATATTCACTTTTTCGCTGTCGCCCGTGACACTACGCTCGCCCTTCGCTTCCAAAGGTAGGTTTGCACCCAATTCAACTGTCGAGGTTAAGTTTTTCAAATGGGTAATATCAGCACGTTTTAAGCGGAACGCATTTTTTAATAATTTTTTCGCCACCTCTGGAATATTAACATCCAGATTATATTCACGGCGCAGCGTATAAATATCACCCTGAATATTCGATTCTATAATTTCCAAATTTTCACCCGGAATACGTTTACACACTGCTTCATGCAATGAGGTATCCGCCACCAGTCTTGAAAAGTCCTCAATTGAAACACCATGAATTGTTTCATTAACCGTAAATTGATGTGCCATTTTTAAATGTCCATTTCGTTTTATTAGGATTTCATCATTGCGCAAAAGTATAGCATTCTCATTTGTATCTCTAAATCTGATCAGACAAAAATGGATGACTGCTCGGATTAGTTATTTTTATTGTAATGATGCCGTATGCCTAATTTGACCGTGACCCGTTCCATACGGCTGATATAGAGATAATGATCCCCATATTCAATCACCGCATAAAATTGCTCTGCACCATCATCCAAACCTGTGGCTGACCATGTTGTGCCTTGCGGGAATTCATCTAACCATACCGCTTTGTAAAAGTCTGAAACCGAATCAAAAGTTAGGTAATGTTCTGGATCGGCCATAATTTTAGCCGCCATTTGATCAAATTTTTGTTGTTTAAACGCCTCTAAACTCAGTAACACAAATATTCCTTATCAATTTAAATGCAGCTCAAATTTTGTGCTTCGTTCTAAAGTTAATCTTAAGCTGAATTACAAAAATACAGTGATTTTCTTATACCTCTATTTTGCTAGGGAATGCGCTGTTTTTCTACATTATTTTCAGCTTTATCATATATTTTGTGCTGCTACTGATTTGCTAGACCTATCTCAATATGTTATCAACTCCTTATCCTTTATATTTTTTACAACGATAAACTATAAGGAGTAAACATGTCTTATCATAATATTTTAGTCCCTGTTGATGACTCTCCAATTTCTTATGCCGCAGTCGAACATGCGCTTTCTCTAGCAAAATTATCAGGGGCACAAGTCACCATTCTCAGTGTAGTTGCAGTTGATCCATTTGTTGGCGTGGATTTTTATCAAGTGGCCCCTGCAATCACTGATCATTTTATGCAGGCCGAAGCACATGCCAAAACACAGCTTCAAGATATTGCCCAATCTTTTGTACGTGATGGTATTCAGGTGACAACCAAAATTCATCATGGCGTAGCCAGTGAAGGAATTATCTTTGTTGCCGATGAAGTCGGTGCTGATCTGATTATTATGGGTTCACATGGTCGCACAGGCGTAAAACGTTTATTGCTCGGTAGTGTGGCGCGTGCTGTTTTAACAGAATCACATATTCCCGTGCTGATTGTGAAGCAATAACGATTTGCTTTAATAAAAAACCTTGTGTCTCGATACAAGGTTTTTTATTTTCTAGAATGCCTAGATCTGACCGTTTCGCCCCCCATATTGATCATTTACAACCCTGTTCTGCGATTTAAAAAGATGCTTCACTAGCAGTTGGACATTTATTTTCAAGTCAAAATAGTGAGTTGAATCAGCTTACTATTGCCAGAAAAAATGACCGTCAATAAAAACAGCACGTTTAAGAATAAGACACGGTTTTACAAGGATGATCAATATGAAACTCAATCCAATGGTGATTGGCCTGTGTGGGATATGTATCAGTACATTGAATCACGCAGCAGCACTGGACCAATCAGGACAATCCATTCTCCCTTTTCTGGAAAATGGTAACTATGTTGAAGTCAATGCGACAGCCGTAGATGCTGACATTTCGGGGAAAATCCGTAATCATCCTGGACTGGTCAATGATCCGCAGAATCTTAACTCAGGCAATATGGGCAATAGCTTTCAATATTATAGTGCCGCGCTCAAGCTCCAACTGACTGATCGAATCAGCTTTGGTCTACTCTATGACCAGCCTTTTGGTGCTGATATTACTTATCCGATGCAATCGAATAATACCTTCTCGGACAATGAATTTACCCAGCAAGGCACATCAGTCAATGTCGATACCGAAAGCATTAGCATGATTTTGGGTGTTAGTCCATTTAGCAATTTTCAACTCTATGGCGGTGCTGTCTATCAATCGGTCAAAGGTGATGTTGCGCTGCGTGGTAATTCATACAGTGAAGCCTTTAATGGCTATGATGCAAAATTTAAACAGGATCATGCGGTCGGTTGGCTGGCAGGTCTGAGTTATCAAATCCCAGATATTGCCTTAAAAGCCGCAGTGACCTATCGCTCCAAGATCGACCACGATATGCAAGTGACTGAGACCCAGTTCGGTCAACCTTTGGAAGCAACTACGCCAAGTAAAACCAAAATTTCGACACCACAATCGGTGAATGTTGACTTTCAAACAGGAGTGTATAAAGACACACTGCTCTATACCAATCTACGTTGGGTCAACTGGAAAGATTTTCATATTCGACCAACTCAATTTGGCGCAGTGACGGAGTATCTCACTGGCGTAATAAGTGATGGTGCATATACAGGTGGTTTTGATCTGGATAGCTATCAAAAAGATCAATGGACGGTCAATGTCGGACTGGGGCATCAGTTTACTGAAAAATGGAGTGCATCCACTGAAGTCAGTTGGGATTCAGGTACAGGCAACCCTGCATCTACATTAAATCCTACCAAAGGGTCTTGGGGGATTGGTCTAGGTGCTCAGTTTAATCCTGCCCCGAACTACTTTATTGCCGCTGGAGTTAAATACTTCTGGTTAGGTGATGTGGTTGCCGAAGACGGCACTTATTACATTCCTGTACCAGGAATTAAACCCATTGCTGAACAAGCCGATTTTAAAGATAACAGCGCAATCGCTTATGGCCTAAAAATGGGCTATCGCTTTTAGTCACAAAAACTCATCATGCCAAGTAGTTGCAGATCTACTTCAAGTCTTGCTCCTACTTGGCTAGTTTCTGGCATTCAATCAACGGATTAGATTAGAATCTCAAAGCATTATTTTAATAATGAATGTCATCTCTAGGAAAAATCCAATGAAAAAAATTGCTCTTGTCTTTTCAATATTTCTATCTAGCTTCGTTTTTCCTGTTACCGCTTTTGCCAATTCACCTGATCCTAAAGAAAGCATGGATATGTTTATTGGTACCTTAACCATTCATGATAATAAAGCTATTTTAAAGCGGTGCGATATTGCACAGAATGAATATGTGTTGAAAGATGCGGATTGGTCTAAGGAAAAAGTGGTATCAAGTTTTCTCTCCAAAGCAACAAAACTAAAACAGCCGATTTATGCAGAAGTGATCGCAGCGTATAAAAGTGAAAAAGATATCAATATTCTATTGGTCGATTCCATTGAAAATCTGACCGAAGCGAAAAGCTGCCATTTGGCCGATCTATTTTAAAGCTCACCATACACGGCAAGCTTTTCGCTCGAATATTGATGAGCAAAAAAGCCCAATCACTCACTAAAAGTTTGCCATGTCTCAAAAGCATGTGTGCGATACAGCTTCAACTTAGAAAACTGAGGAATAATCGCTTCACTTTGCGTTGGTCTTAAAAACACAAAATCATCGACTTGAATATCACAATCCTTCGGTACATTGACCAATTCCTGATTACTACTACGCCCGTACAATGCATGGGTATGTGCTTGATGAGGATAGACATAATCAGCCAGCCAATAGCCACCATAAATAAACAGTGCCTTACATTTATGTGGCAATTTATCCAATAAAGACATAGATGGAAGCTGAGTAAATGGCAATATTTTTAATACAGGTGCAGCAATCCATAACGCAGGCTGTAGTGCGCTTAAAAAATCACTGTCAAAATCACTTGGTTTTAATAGCATTGAACCAAAAGACAAATCATTGCAAACACTTTCAGTGGTATGAAAGCTAAAGGTTGGACTGCCACCGCCATTAAAACAAAGCTCATCACTCCACAGCGATGAAAACTGTTTTTGAATTAACTGTTGATAATGAGCATAAGTCTGCTGCGAACTTTGATAAGCCAGTTCAGGTTTTTTAATGATGGCTGGGATTTTGGTGACATGTGCATCATAGCCCATCAAACCAGAAAGCTTTAAATACTGTGGATACTGCTGAATCAGCTTTAAAATTTCGGTCAGTTGCGGTGTCGACTGTACCCCACCACGATGTAAACCAACATCAATTTCAATATTCACATTCAGACAGAGAGAATAGAGCTGAGCAATCTCGAGATATTGTTGTAAGCGTTGCTTGGTATCAATCAGCCACTGAATTTTGGCATTCGACCACTCATCATGCTGATCAAAGAAATGGCGTACAGCTTGAGCTGGCATTGGTTTACCCAACAAAATATCCGCTTCGGCAAAATTTTCTAGGATTGAAACAATATGCGGTTGATGAAATACCATAAAGCGTTGCGTATTGATCTGCTCAGATAATAACTTGAGTAAATCTAGGCTTGCTAATGATTTTACTACCAAGCGTGCTTTTAAATGTTTGGCGTGAGCAAGACGAATCTGAACATGCTGAATATTTTGTTTTAACGCTGCTTCATCAATGATCAATTGTGGAGTCGCAATCCCCTGCTTTTTTAGATCGAGATTGAGTTGTTTAAAATAATGATCCAACATGGCTATACCTTTTTCAATCAATGAAAATTTACATGCAATTTGATACGTGAAAAGTCATCTACAACCTGAGCCAGCTAAAGCGACTAAAGCTTTGGCAAAGCGCAAACATTAAATACACCTTACCAAGCTTCAAATGCTTCTCAGGGCGAAACCAAAGTAAGTCCAGCTTAACGCTTAATTGGATGAGAACTCGACATGGCTCTATTAAGCACTTTCAACTTATAAAAAACTCTATTTAACCTAAAAACAACTTTTCCAGATAGGGATTTAAAAACTTTGCTTTGGGATCAAGCTGCTGACGTAAAGCCATAAAATCATCCCATTTAGGATATAAAGCCCGAAGCTGTGTCTTGTTCATTTGATGCATTTTACCCCAATGTGGACGCCCTCGATATTTCTGCAAAATTGGCTCAACCACATCAAAAATCAACTTCGGGTCTTGCTTATGATATTGATGCACTGAAATCGAAATCGAGTCCTGCTGATAAAACGGACTGAGCCAAATATCATCACCCTTCACAAAGCGAAATTCGAGTGGAAAAAAGGTGGCAACTTTATACTTTCTTAAGGCATGCAACACTTCATCCAAACACTCAATTCCACGATCAACAGGAATCTGATACTCCATTTCATTGAACTTGGTATTACGCGGTGTTGGAAATATCTTGCTCGACCAATCTATATAGGTTGTCGGTTTGACAAAGATGCCTAAGAGCTTCTGTAAATAGGGGTTCAATGAGGGAAAATTTTTGGTCAGCTCAGAACATAAGGTCAGTAAAGTATCATCGGATGGGAAATTTTCCTTACGTGGCAAAACCTCTTCATCGGTCTCATCCAAAGTTTTCAGCATCAACTGCTTTTCATGGGAAAACACAAAGCATTCGATGTGTCGATGCTGATGCTTCCATTGCTGAATATGCTGCATCATGTCTTCTACAGGACAAAGCTCGATATGTTCTTTCAGTTTATAGCGCGGGCGATTCTGCATGGTGATCTTAGTTAAGATACCCAAGCTTCCCAAAGAAACTCGTCCTGCGGCAAAGATTTCAGGATGTTCTGTACGATTACATTTTAGAATTTCACCTGACGCCGTCAATAACTCAAAAGCTTCAACATAGGCCGAAATACAATGCAAATCTGCTCCTGTGCCATGTGTGCCTGTAGAGACAGCACCTGCGAGACTTTGCTGATCAATATCGCCCTGATTCATCAAAGCCTGATTGATCGATTGCTGTTGTAAATGCTGATCTAAGTCGTATAAACGTGTACCCGCATAAATACTGCTCTGACATCGATCAAGATCCGTCGATGCGATTCCTGCAATATGATTCAAAGACAATAAAGTTGCATCGGTACAGACCAAGGGCGTAAAAGAATGCCCTGCACCCACCACCCGTATTTTTTGCTGCTCTCTAACAATAGACTGTAGTTCTTGAATATTGGCAGGTTGTAAAATCTGCTGCGGCTTGGCTTTTTGAAAGCCAGACCAGTTCGACCAAATGCCTTGTGTTAAATCACTCATACTGCCTCTCCTTGGCTAACGGCAGTTTTTAAATTGCCATGATTGGTGCGTTTTGCGAGTTCCTGTTTTGGAATCGGTTGTGGTCGTGTCATTTCATCGTAATGACGTTTATTTTTTTCTAACAATAATTGTTCTGTTAGATCTTTGAACTTGCTCTGGCAGGCTGCCAATGTCCATTGACCGAATAAGGTATGCCCACCTTCATAGGCTTGCGCTTGGTATTCTTCATAGGTCGTGACATAGCCCATATAATCATTGCAGTAGGATGCCAACCAGACCCTCTCTATTGACGCCTGTGTAGCAAGCGTCTGTTTAACGGTGTCGACCACACGTCGCCCTGCAATAGTGGTAAATTCTCCTGGACAACAAATCAAAGCCAATTGACCTAATCGCACAATCTGTAAGGGAACCACGCTCGGGACTAAAGGACTCTGCTGAATCGCCCCAGCTTTCACTTGTCGGTTCATTTCTGCAATCAACGGATCAAGAATACTCGGTGGAAAACCTATTGGTTGACCTAAAATCTTTTTGGCACCCGCTTCCAGTAAAATCTGTTTTACCCCCTGAGATGCATAAAGCTGCTGATACACCTCAAAGTCTGCTGCTTTAGGATTCTTCATTTTTTGTTTACGAAATTGATCCACTAAAAATTGCATCCCCATAATTAAGGGTTTGGGTGCACCTAGACCATCAACAGGTGTACCTGCAAAAAATGCGGTGCCATGACAAGGCTGACTGGTCTTTGCATGCTTTTGACCCGCTGCGAACTGATCTGGAATTTCAATATTGCTCAGGTCTACATAGGACAAAACAGCATCGATCTTGCCTGCGACTTTTTGCAAATTTTTGGGAATATTTGATTGTAGCGCTGTCAAAGCCAATTCACTTTGGTAGCACCCATTTTGTTGCGCGTATTGATATTCCTGCTCGCCTTTAATCTTATTACGGATCTTGAGCTGATCTTTGCCATGAAAATGCGGTGATACGTCCCCTGCGGTTGCTTGTGCAAAAATTGTGACTGGATTTTGGATTCCTTGCTCAATTAAAGCCTGCTCAGAGAATGCGGCTGCGTAGCCTTTATTATCACCATCATAGGCGTTTAAAGAATTTCCTAAACAAGTTGCATGTACTCCAAATAAGGAAATAAAGGACTGTAGTTTTTGTTCACGATAGAAACCGATCAGCTGCATTTCTCGGTTCAAAGCTAAATGCGTTTCAGCTTCGGTACGTGGCTGAACTTCTGGATTACGATTGTAGGCTTTGATCGAACGATTCCATGCGACAGGTGTCTGTTCTGGAAAATGCTGCGTACTTAAAAAAATCTCGGTGTCTTGTTCAGACACAATCGCATTTTGAATACTCAGTACAATCGCCTCAACAATGGCAGTTACGTGTTCAGGTACAAAACCAGGCGTTGGCATATTATATAAAGCTTCATAACCACAACCACCAGGGCCAGAATGAGTATGGGTTGCCATGAGGACCAATTGATTTTCATCAAATGGTGAATTTAGAATTTGGGTGAGTCGCGCTACTGTTTGACTGCGTATGGCATGGGTAATGCACCCTAAATCCAGACAACAGATGAGTAATCGGTTATGTTGTTGATCGACAATACTCACACTACGTGCAAATAAAGCTGTGCGCTGTTCATAGGCCCGATGTGACCATTGCCCATAACCAAACATGGCATAGCCTTTCGGTGTAATTTTGATTTGCTGCTTGTCCCAACCCACCTGATACATCACGACTTCCTTTTAAATTCTTTTTTTACTTTCTTAAAGCATGTTGAAAGTTAATCAAAATTATGCGATACCCAACAGGGTTAAAGACACTTTTCTTTGGGGGGCAAAACGGACTTATGCCTATACGTAGCAGCGATAAAAATGATCAACAGCAATTCATTCCACCAACGATTTTGGCCAGCCTGATTCACTATGCTGAGCAACAGCAATGGGACTATGCCGCTTGGTTTCAAGATTCAGGTTTAGATATTGTACAAATACAGCAAACCCAAGGTGTGGTTCGTTTTAGCCAACTCTGTGATGTTGTCCGTCAAGCCATGATCACCTATCAACAACCCGACCTTGGTTTAAAGCTTGGTAGTAGCGAAGGTCTGATCTCTATGGGGATTTTGGGCTTTGCCATGCAATCCTGTAAAACCGTTGCAGATGCTTTAGACATTGCGCTGCGCTATCATCGGATTTCTGGCAGTGTCTTAAATATCGACTTTTTCATCCACGCTGATCTTTGTGAATTGGAGGTCACTGAACCCTATCCGTGCAATGAACTCAAAGCCTTTTTCTATGATGAATTATTTAGCAGTATCATCACCTGTTTAAACGCAATGCTGGGTGATCATGATGATGTGATCAGCCTTGAGCTCAGCTATTTACCAAACGAATTTCAACAGCAATATAATGATATCTTTGGCTGCCCAATCCAATTTAACCGTGATAAAAATATCATGCGCTTTAGCAGCAGCCTACTGCAGCGCAACTTAAAAAATTACAGCCCTGCCAACTACGCAACTGCCATCCAAATCTGTGAGCAGGCCTTAAAAGAAATAGATCAACTCAATCAAGTCGGCTATGTGCATTTACTCGATCATTTGATTGAACAGCATTTACCCGAACGATTTGATATGCAGCAAGCCGCAGAACAATTACACATCAGCGAACGGCATTTAAGACGGCAATTATTATTAGAAGGGCTGAGTTTTCAACAAATTCGGCAAAATGTACTGGAGCGTAAAGCCAAGCAACTCCTCGAACAGAATCTATCCATGAGTGAGATTAGCCTGCAATTGGGTTTTAGCGAATTACGTGAATTCCGGCGTGCCTTTAAACGCTGGACGGGACAAGCCCCTTCGATTTATAAACAAGAGACTCACCTTACTTAAATGATTAGTTCGTAATGCCCACTCATATAAAATGAACATATCTCAGGAATTACTGGTGCTACAGGTCATCCACAACCTGCGTGAGATTAATCAGATGCTATTTCTGCGATTAATTTAAAGAGATACCGAAAGAAGACAGGTTTTGTGGATGACAATGGTTTTGGTTACTTTTGCCGAAACAAAAGTAACTCCAGCTGAAGGCTTATCCAAGAATAAGATGAGATCTCTATAAGATTCCACCGAAGCAAAAAATTAAAACTAAATTTTAACTTGCTGCCTGATAAAACGGTACATCACCATTAATCGTGGCACGATGCATAATCCGATGCGCATCCCCATAATCAAATAAAGCCTTATGCTGTGTACAACGATTATCCCAAATTGCCACATCACCTGCCTGCCACTGCCAACGCAAATGGAACTGCTCATTGGTTGCATGCGCAAATAAATACTGTAGCAATTCAGTACTTTCAGTCTCATCCAGCTCATTAATACGTGTGGTAAAACCTTCGCTCACGAACAAAATTGGCTGACCTGTCACAGGATGGGTTCTCACTACAGGATGAACGACAGGTGGGTTA
The DNA here is from genome assembly GCF_011753255.1 of Acinetobacter sp. Tr-809. NCBI lineage: Bacteria > Pseudomonadati > Pseudomonadota > Gammaproteobacteria > Moraxellales > Moraxellaceae > Acinetobacter > Acinetobacter sp. Tr-809. The sequence continues at coordinate 474,850 of NZ_VWVZ01000002.1, read as the reverse complement.
CGCTTAAATGTTTCTTCCAGCTTTTTACGCTCAACATCATTGTGCGCGAAACGTTCAATCGGGAAAGACTGACGAATGTCGTGTGTAGCTGTTAAGCCTTTTAACTTTTGCTGTAGGCCTTGATCCAAGGCAGCAAATGCCGCCGCGCCACTCGACCATAAGGTATCACCACCGACAGGTGGAATCTTGATGGCTTGCAATACACAACCCAATGGTGGTTTCTGACTGAAAGTCACATCGGTGTGCCATAGCTCATTATCACGTAAGTCTTGTTTCCAACTATCCAGTACAATGATTTCAGGCACATTATCGATAGATGGGTAGATTGGATGGATATGCAAAGAACCAAAACCACGCGCAAGCTCAGCTTGTGCCTGAGGTGCAAGCTGCTGATTGCGGAAGAAAATCACATGATGATCCAGCAAAGCCTGTTGAATTTGTTGCGTAGTATTTTCATCAGCCGTGTTTAAATCAACATCGTGAATAATTGCACCGATCGTTGGTTTAATAATTTCAATATTTAACGTCATCTTCTACTACTCACACTTATAACTGTTGGCCATACCAAGGAGATAATTGCTTCTGTAACCAACGCAAAAACAACTCAAAACTCACTGCGACGATCGCAATGACAATAATGCCGAGAACCACGGTATCGGTGATTAGGAACTGTGCTGCAGATTGCACCATAAAACCAATGCCACGATCTGCTGCAACTAATTCCGAAGCCACTAAGGTTGACCAACCCACTCCCAAACCAATACGAATACCCGTCAAGATATGCGGTAAAGCAGTCGGCAAAATCACGTGCCAAAACACTTGCGATTGGCTTGCTCCTAAAGATAAAGCAGCACGTTCACGATTGAGCTGATGGCTCAATACACCATGGGTACTACTGATAATCACAGGTGCAAGGATCGAAAAGAAAATCAAAAGCACTTTGGTGGTTTCACCAATCCCGAACCAGATCACCAATAAAGGCAAATAAGCCAAAGGTGGAATCGGGCGTAATAACTCAACCAATGGATCCAGCACCGCTCGCACCCATTTGTTTAACCCCATCCATAAGCCAAGTGGTACACCAATCGCAATTGCGGCAACTAAAGCCAACAAAACACGAGAAATACTTGCTGCCAAATGCTGCCATAAGGTGGCTTTCATAAAACCTTGTTGGCTGACTTCCAGAAATTTTTGCCATACCGCTTGTGGGCTCGGCAAAAATAGACTTGGGACAATTTTTAATGCCGTGATCAAATACCAAATCACCAATACGCTTAAGACACTGGCAAGACTGAGTGCTAAACTGCGATGACGAATAAAGAAAACCCCTATTGGACTAAAATCCGAAGCAGACTGTGTTTGGTCCGTCGATTGCAATTCCTCGGCCTTACTCACTTCATAGGCTGTATTTTTTGCTTGCCCCGTCATACCGCCACCTCATGCCCAGCTTGTTTCTGCACACGTAGGCGTTCAAACAATTGCTCGCGTAATTGAATAAATTTAGGATCAGATTTAATCGCACGAATGGATTCACCCTGCTTATAACGCTCTGCAAAATCCAGTTTTAAAGTTTCGACAATCTTACCTGGACGAGCCGTCATCAACACCAATTGATTACTCAGCAAAAGTGCTTCTTCAATGTCATGTGTGATCAGGAAGAAGGATTTATTTTGCTCAATCCATAAATCCAGCACCAACTGCTGCATGGTTTCACGGGTAAATGCATCAAGTGCAGCAAAAGGCTCATCCAATAAAATGAATGCCGCATGGCTGATCAAGGCACGTGCGATCCCAACCCGTTGTTTCATACCACCTGACAATTCCCAAATATTGGCTTTAGCCACATGACTTAAGCCAACAATTTTAAGAATTGCATCGACTTGCTGTTGAATTTCTTGCGCTTTTAAACCTTTGAGCTGCAAAGCAAAACCGATATTTTCAGAAACATTTAACCAAGGTAATAGCGCATGATCCTGAAACACCACCGCACGGCGTGCATCGGGTGCAGTCACGACTTCATGATCCAGTGTAATCTGACCCGAACTTGGTTTTTGAAAACCTGCCAAGATGTTGAGCAATGTTGTTTTACCACAACCAGACTCACCCAAAATCACAGTCAAAGTGCCTTCTTCAATCTTCAGATTGATATCTTGCAATACAGGCACTGTCTGTTTTGGAAAAGTTAAATGAAGATGCTCAGCAGCTAATACGCTCATTTAGATCTCCTATGGCTGTAAGAATTGGGTGGTGACATTAGCTTGATAATCAGGCTTTACATGATCCACCTTGCCTTGGCTTTTTAGGAATGTTGCTGTATCGAAAATATTTTTGGCGAACTCACCTGATAAAGTCGCGTGTTGTTGCTGACCATTCAAATAAATATTGCCTGACAACAATAAAGGAATATCTTTCACATCAGAGCCTGTCAGCTGAGCAATTTTCTGGATATTGTCCTCATTTTGTTCAAATGCTTTTGGATCTTGCTGATACGCTTCAACTTGTTTCAAACTGGTTTGTACAAAGGCTTTTAAGAACTCTGGATTTTTTTCAGCGAAATCTTTACGAACCACCCATAAATCATAAGTTGGTGCACCCCACTCGCCGACCTGTTTTGAGTCTGTTAATACATGACCGCTGGCTTTGACTTTGCTTAATGCAGGTTCCCAAACATAAGTCGCATCAATATCACCACGTTCCCAAGCTGCTGTGATTTCTGGTGGACGTAAGTTAATAATCTTGACTTGGTTATCTGCAATATTCCAATGCTTGAGCGCTGACAATAAGCTGTAGTGAGTGGTTGAAACGAATGGTACAGCAATGGTTTTGCCAATCAAATCTTGCGGGTTTTTGATGCCTGATTTGTTACTCACCACCAATGCTTCTGAACCGCCTAATTTAGCCGTCACCAGAAAGACCTCAATCGGTAAATCACGACTTGCAGCAGCAGCCAAAGGACTAGAACCGATATTGCCGATCACCACATCACCCGAGGCCAATGCATTGACCACATCTGAACCTGCATCAAATTTACGCCATTGAATTGCTTGATTACTGTCACGCTCATAATCACCATTGGCTTGTGCAACCTTGGTTGGATCCACACCAGTTTGATAGGCAATCACCACTGCCTTGTTGTTTTTAGACTGAACAGGTGCAGCATCTTTTTGATTTTGATAGACAATAAAAGCAACAATCGCCACAAGGACGATCGCTGTAACAATTAGCGGCTTAGAATTCTTGATGCCCATAATTAGATGATCTTTCAACAATATAGGTTTATGGTATGCGGCATGCTTTATGATTAAAAATAAGAAAAAGTGAGTTGCTTATTCATTTATGAGATAAGAATAAGACTTAGGCAATTTTTGCTGTTTTTATATTCACGTGGTTTATTTTTTAGTATTGATACATTTAATTTCCCAACCAAGCCTTTTAATTATTTATCCCTCTGTTTAAATGAAAAGTAAAATATTTAATCCTGATAATTTCATCTTTAAATTAAATAAGCGTATTAATTTTAAAATACAGTTCCAAGCTATATTCCTAATAATTTAATAAAAAACCTATTATTTATCAAAAATAGATATATAAATAAATTTTGCTTATTTTCCTGAATATAAAAACAGTCCTAAGATAAAAACATCATCCCGCTGATGTATGAAAGGTTATAAAAATGAATGCTCAATTTGATTCTACTGATCTAGCAGAATCGACATCTACGATTCACGGTTTATCAAAAAATCCACAAGATATCTTAGCGCGTGCGCAACATTATGCTGAAGAAAATGAACTCGATTTCACTGGCAGCATCCCCCCATCAGAAGCGTGGTATTTAGTTGAACAAGGTCTTGCGGTATTGGTCGATGTACGTACTAATGAAGAACGCAAATTTGTCGGCTATGTCCCTGAAAGTATCCACGTCGCATGGGCAACGGGCACATCATTTAACCGAAATCCACGCTTTCTGAAAGAACTGGATAGCAAAGTTGGTAAAGACAAAACCATTCTGCTGCTCTGCCGTAGCGGTAAACGTTCAGCTTTAGCGGCAGCGGCAGCTTTTAGTGCAGGTTTTGCTCAAGTTTATAATGTGCAAGAAGGCTTTGAAGGAGATTTAAACGAACGACAACAACGTAATCAAAGCAATGGCTGGCGTACATATCAGTTACCTTGGTTACAAGACTAATGCTGCTTTTTTAAGCAATTATTTTACGATTTATTTAAGATCTCGTTTTGCAAGGAATACGCGTGAGCCAATGGAAAATACAGCCTGTCGTTGAAGGCCTACAACAAGCACGACATGAATGGAGAGAGCGTCAACATCGGATCAAAGAATTTGGTGGGCGTGAACTTCCATCTAAGGATGTGCTGAAGTCAATTTTAGATGATCTGTGTGGGATCTTATTTCCAATGCGACTTGGGCCGAGCGATCTACGCCAAGAAACCGAGGATTACTATATTGCCTATACCCTTGACCGTGTCTTGAATGAACTGTTTGCACAGGTCAAGTTGGCTTTAAATTACGAAGCCAAAAGCCGAGTCAAACCGATCCCTGTTTCTAGCAATGAACGTCTGCTGTATGAACAGCAAGTCGCTTTGGCACAAACGATTGTACAGGACTTTGCCAATACCTTGCCTGACATTCGCCGCTTATTGGATGCAGATGTCTGTGCAGCATATGAAGGTGATCCCGCAGCGCATAGCGTCGATGAAGTCTTACTCTGCTATCCCGGTATTTTAGCGATTATTCATCATCGCGTAGCACATCAGCTCTATCAGAGTGTACCGCTGCTCTCACGGATTATTTCTGAATTGGCCCATTCCGCAACGGGTATCGATATCCATCCAGGTGCGCAAATTGGCAAAGGCTTCTTTATCGATCACGGCACAGGTGTAGTGATTGGTGAAACCTCAGTGATTGGTGAATATGTCCGTATCTATCAGGCAGTGACGCTCGGCGCAAAACGGTTCGAATTGAATGAAGATGGCGCACTGAAAAAAGATTATGCCCGTCATCCAATCGTGGAAGACCATGTGGTGATTTATGCAGGTGCAACAATTTTAGGCTGTATCACCATTGGTAAAGGGTCAATTATTGGCGGGAATGTATGGCTCACTCATAGTGTTGCAGCAGGCAGCCAAATTTTACAGTCACCAAGTGAATCACTACACAACAGTAAAGTTTAATTAAGTGAGACTGCTATAAATTTCATAGATTAAATCGCCTTATTCAGCTTTTATATTTATTTTTCATAAATATATTCTTATGAGTCATATAATCATAATTCAGTATTATTTATCTCATATTAATATTTTTAAAAATAATAAATCCCCTTTAGTCTAACTTAATAAATGATTAAGCAACACTGATATAAAACCAACCCTTTTACTAACAAAGCCAAAAAACAACAGGAAAATTGATTCATGGCAAAAACCACAGATAAAGTCCAACTTGCGCTTGGAGATCATGCAGCTAGACAGCTTGCCAATGCCACCAAGACCGTTCCACAACTTTCGACCATTACCCCACGTTGGCTCACACATTTATTGCAATGGATTCCTGTTGAAGCAGGTATTTATCGCGTCAACCGTGTCAGCAACACCGATGACATCCAAGTTGCGTGTACACAACGTGATGAAGCAACGCTACCCCAAACCTTTGTTGATTATGATGCTCAACCACGTGAATATTTCTTAAATGGTGTTTCTACCGTTTTAGATATCCATACCCGTGTTGCCGATCTTTACAGCAGCCCACACGATCAAATTAAAGAGCAATTACGCTTAACTATTGAAACGATTAAAGAACGCCAAGAAAGCGAACTGATCAATAACCCTGAATATGGTTTATTGGCCAGTGTTGCAGATGAACAACGTATCTCAACTTTAAATGGTCCCCCAACGCCAGATGACTTTGATGATTTACTCCGTAAAGTCTGGAAAGAGCCTGGTTTCTTCCTTGCACATCCAGATGCCATTGCCGCATTCGGTCGTGAATGTACCCGTCGTGGTGTACCACCACCAACAGTCAGTTTATTCGGTTCTCAGTTCATCACATGGCGTGGTGTCCCACTGATTCCTTCGAATAAGATTCCGGTAGAAGATGGTAAAACCAAAATCTTGTTACTCCGTGTGGGTGAAAAACGCCAAGGTGTAGTGGGCTTATTCCAACCTGGCTTGGCAGGTGAGCAATCTCCTGGCCTTTCTGTACGCTTCATGGGTATCAACCGCAATGCGATTGCGTCTTATCTGATCTCATTGTACTGCTCATTGGCGGTATTAACTGAGGATGCGTTGGCTGTGCTTGAAGATGTGGAGGTGGACAAATATCATGACTACCCAGTTAACTACAAGTAACCTATCTTCTACAGGTACTGGGCAAGGTAGTCCAACGGGTTCTGAAGTGGTCGGTGTTAGCCCACCGTCCAACTTCCCTGATGAAGCAACACTTTCAAGACTCGCCTCTGAATTTTTTGCTGCACTGCCAAGCTCAGGCAGTGGCCACCCTTCTGGCTTGAATTTGGACTTGCCCAATGTCGGTACACCACCACATCAACCCCAGCCTGCCGAACCTTTAGCAGCGTTAAGTGGACGTGCGCCCAATATTGCCTATGAAAAAAGTTTGAATCCTGAATATCCTGAGCATATTCCAAACTATCCCGATTATCCTGAACGTCGTGCGATTGCCTCTGCGCCCGTGGTCGGTGGGGCAAATTTACCTCGCCCACCCATTGAACCTAATTTTCCACAGCCCATTCACAGCGCACCGAATGTGCCTTTGGTTGAACCTTCTCGTCCATCTGCAAGTGAGGCTTCGCCATTTTATTTTTTAAATGATTTTGCAGCACCCAGCATATCAAGTTCTGAATTTGATGCTGCCAGTTTTGCGACTGCACAATCATTTCAATTACCACACGGCGATGCGCTAAAAAGCTTGTTACAGCAAGATCAGCCAAGTTCAGCCCAATCCAAAAGTCCTGCCTCTACTGGTTTCTACTTTTTAGATTTGCCACAAAGCAACGCGGGTTATGGCAATTATCAACCTTCACAACCGCAGTTTGTAGCTAATGCAGCTCAACCTTTGGATATTCAAGCAATCCGTCGTGATTTTCCAATTTTGCAAGAGCGCGTCAATGGTCGACCTCTGGTCTGGTTTGATAATGCAGCGACCACACAGAAGCCGCAAAGCGTGATTGATCGTATTGCCTATTTTTATCAGCACGAAAATTCCAATATTCATCGTGCCGCACATGAACTGGCAGCACGTGCAACCGACGCCTATGAACATGCGCGTAATGTGGTGGCTCGTTTTATTGGAGCAAAATCATCCAAGGAAATCATTTTTGTTCGTGGCACCACTGAAGGCATTAACCTGATTGCCAAGACGTGGGGTGAACAGAATATTGGTGAAGGTGATGAGATCATCGTGTCTCATCTTGAGCATCACGCCAACATCGTACCATGGTTCCAACTGAGCAAAAAAGTCGGCGCCAAACTCCGTGTCATTCCTGTGGATGATACGGGTCAAATCATTTTGGAAGAACTGCCAAAACTGATTAATGAACGTACCAAACTGATCTCAATTACCCAAGTATCCAATGCCTTAGGTACGGTAACACCTGTCGCTGAGGTAATCAAAATCGCGCATGCTAAAGGTGTGCGAGTCTTGGTCGATGGTGCTCAATCGGTTTCACATATGCCAACCGATGTCCAAGCAATTGATGCCGACTTCTTTGTATTCTCAGGGCATAAAGTTTTTGGACCTACAGGTATTGGCGCGGTCTATGCCAAGCCTGAAATCCTAGAGACTATGCCTGTGTGGGAAGGTGGCGGCAATATGATTCAGGATGTGACCTTTGAACAAGTGGTTTACCAACCAGCTCCAAATAAGTTCGAAGCAGGTACGGGTAATATTGCCGATGCCGTGGGTTTAGGTGCTGCACTGGAATATGTGGAACGCCTTGGCATTCATAATATTGCCCGCTATGAACATGACTTACTCGAATATGGTCAGCACGCCTTAAGCAGCGTCACAGGTTTAAGACCGATTGGCACAGCGAGAAATAAAGCCAGTGTCATGTCCTTTACCCTTGAAGGTTATTCGACTGAGCAAGTAGGTAAAGCACTCAATCAACATGGAATTGCAGTTCGTTCAGGGCATCATTGCGCTCAACCAATTCTGCGTCGTTTTGGTGTAGAACAGACTGTGCGTCCTTCTTTGGCGTTTTATAACACCACAGAAGAAATTGATTTGCTGGTGTCGGTATTGCATCAACTGACCAGAAACAAACGGAGTGCCTAAACCCTCTTCAATAAAAAAGACTGCCTCAGCGCAGTCTTTTTTATATTCAGGTAAAGGCAACACTCCAAATCAATCGTATTGCAACTACACCCAAAATAACCCCCATTACCCGTTCAAAATACACCCCGAACTCCAAAAAGCGTTTTCGTACAACAGGCTGAGCAAACATGATACTAACCAGAATAAACCACACAGCATTGACTAAACACATCCAGATGCCATAACCAATTTGAACCTTTAACGGTGTTGCAGGATTCACAATGGTGGTAAAAATCGCCAGAAAGAAAACGGTCGCTTTGGGGTTCAGTGCATTGGTTAAAAAGCCCATATTAAAGGCTTGGATATAGCTCGGTTTGCCCATCGCCTCACCAGCCAAAATGTCCAGATTGGCATTCGGTTGGCTGCGTAAACATTGCCAACCTAAGTAAATCAAATAAGCCGCCCCAACTATACGTAATACCGACATTAACCAGACACTTTGCTGGATCAACACCCCAACACCCACTAAGGTATAAAACACATGCACTGAAATGCCTACACCAATGCCGATTGCAGTGATACAGCCAATTAAATAGCCATATCGAACACTCTGCCGTACTGTAATAATAAAATCAGGTCCCGGTAAAACAACTGCCATAAAATGGATCAATGCCAAGGCCAGAAATTCATGCCCATACAACTGCCACATTTGATTTATCTCCATCATGACTATAGGAAAAAGATTGTATTGCGATTTTTAAAGCGCGATAATCCAATCAAAATCCAAATAACTTTTGCTTCATGAGCACAAATCAAAGTCTAGTTCTGTTAAATGAAATGGCGACTTTTGTCAAAGTTGTCGAAACTGAAAGCTTTTCTGAAACGGCACGACAGCTCGGTTCAACCCCTTCTGCAGTGAGCCGTGCCATTGCCCGTTTAGAACGGGCTTTAGGTACACGCTTATTGCATCGCACCACACGTAAACTGCGCTTAAGTGAAAGCGGTCAACAGGTCTATGAACGCTGTGTCGACATGGTCAATGCCGCACAAGCGGTAATGGAAAGCTCAGGACAGTTTCATATTGAACCTCAAGGCATTATCCGAATTAGTGTGCCCAAGGCAGTTGGGCATTTTATGCTGCATCCACATTTGCCTGAGTTTTTAGCCTTGTATCCTAAAATTGATATCCAACTGCTGTTGGAAGACCGTTACATTGACTTGATTGATGATGGTGTAGATCTGGCCATTCGTATAACCGAACAACCACCGGGCGGTTTAATGGGACGAAAACTGATTGAGATTGATCATTTAATTTGTGCTACACCTGAATATTTACAAAAACATGGCACACCACAACATCCACATGATTTAAAGCAGCATCAATGTATTTATTTGGGTGAACAAGCCAGTGATTCGAAGTGGAAGTTCCAGCAAGAACAGAAATCCATTACGGTGGCAGTCCGTGGTCGTTATGCAGCGAATCATACTGGCGTGCGCCTGAGTGCCGCTTTACAACACTTAGGCATTGCCAGTTTGCCCTACTTCGTGGCACGCCATGCCTTAGAACAGGGTTCTTTGGTACAGGTCTTACCCGATTGGCATTTTAAAACTCATTACAGTGGTGGTGCATGGCTACTTTATCCCCCAACTCGTCATGTCCCACCTAAACTCAGTGTCTTTATTCAATATCTGGCGGAAAAATTAGCCGCTGAACCCGTTTTAGTTCAACAGAACGTGCCAATAAAAAATAATGAGTGACCCATCTAAATTCAATAATTTCATTATTCTGAATTATTAGCTCACTAAAATTTATAAACTCTATCCTCACTTTTATTTATCATACAACGATAAAAATAAAATACTTTGGAATGCATCATGCAATCAGCGGATAAAGTAAATCCAGCACCAGCAATCCCTTTCAGGCAAGCCTTTTTGTTCTGGCTTAAATTGGGGTTTATTAGCTTTGGTGGCCCAGCTGGACAAATTGCAGTAATGCATCAGGAACTGGTAGAAAATAAACGTTGGATATCTGAAAAAAGATTTTTACATGCGCTAAATTATTGCATGTTACTCCCTGGTCCTGAGGCACAACAGCTCGCCACCTATATTGGTTGGCTGATGCATCGAACTACGGGTGGGCTTGTAGCAGGCATTCTGTTTATTCTCCCCTCATTATTTATTCTGATTGCCCTGTCATGGATTTATGTGCAGTTTGGTGATGTACCGATTATTGCAGGGTTGTTTTATGGGATTAAACCTGCGGTCACGGCGATTGTCTTTCATGCGACGTATCGAATTGGCAGTCGCTCACTCAAGAATCCGTTTTTGTGGGGGATTGCCGCTGCCGCATTTATTGCCATCTTCGTGTTTAATGTCCCTTTTCCCTTGATCGTATTCGCTGCTGCCATCTCAGGCTATGTGCTGAGTAAGAAAAAGCCCGATTTATTTACGGCTCAGGCTTCCCATCCAAATAGCCAGAAAAATTATGGGATAGCCCTGATTGATGATGATACACCAACGCCTGCCCATGCAGTTTTCCGCTGGGCCAATCTCGCCAAAATTCTGATTATTGCTGCATTGCTCTGGTTTATTCCCATGCTGGTTTTGACCTTAAGCTTAGGTTGGCAGCATGCTTATACCCAAATGGCGTGGTTTTTTACCAAAGCGGCATTGCTGACCTTTGGCGGTGCTTATGCAGTTTTACCTTATGTGTATCAAGGTGCAGTCAATCATTATGCATGGTTGAGTCCAACCCAAATGATTGATGGTCTCGCATTGGGGGAAAGTACCCCAGGGCCGCTGATCATGGTGGTGGCATTCGTTGGTTTCTTGGGGGCGTACAACCATGCTGTGCTGGGTTCTGAACAGCTCTTTTTAGCAGGTGCACTGGGTGCAGTGATTGTCACTTGGTTTACCTTCTTATTCTCCTTTGTATTTATTCTGGCTGGTGCGCCAATTATTGAATCTACACACAATGAACTGAAATTTACTGCACCACTCACTGCGATTACTGCCGCTGTGGTCGGGGTGATTTTAAATCTGGCCTTATTCTTTAGCTATCATGTGCTCTGGCCAAATGGCTTTGATCATGCCTTTAATTATGAAGCGGCCTTTATTACTGTTGCTGCACTAATTGCTTTATTTAAATTTCAACTCAATGTGTTGTATGTGATTTTTGCATCGGCCTTTTGCGGTTTGATCTTATATATTGGTGCGTAATTGAATGCATCGAGTAGCTCAAAATGCCACTCGATGAAGTTCTACCTTAAATATGATGAATTTCGACTGAGGCATGCACAATTTCCTGATGAATCGCCAATTCAGCTTTAACCTGATCAGGATTTAGATCCGTCATGGTCGTTTCCAATCCTAAAATACAAGAGAACTTGCCTTTCCCGACCTTCCATACGTGTAGATCAGTAATTTCAACCTGTGAAAACTGGGCAATCACCTCACGTATTTCTTCGACCACAGGATGTCCCATTTCGGCATCCAATAAAGTTTTTCCAGTTTCCTGCATCAGTCCCCAAGACCATTTTGCAACCAGTAATGCACCGATAATTCCAAGCAAAGCATCCAAAAAATTCCAGCCAAAATACTTGGCCGCAAATAAGGCAATAATCGCCAGAACGGACGTTACCGCATCTGCAACCACATGTAAGAATGCGGCTTTTTGGTTTAAATCATGATGATGATCATGGCCGTGATGATCTACTTCATCATGAGAGTGACAATGCGAATGATGGTGATGATGTTCATGCCCCTCATCATGTAACAGCCATGCACAAATCAGATTGACGATCAGACCCACAATCGCAATCGGAATCGCTTCATTAAAATGAATGGTGACAGGATTAAATAAACGCTCGAGTGACTGAATCCCCATCAACAGTGCCACTACCATCAGCAAAATCGCACTGCTATACCCTGCCAAGATTTCAATTTTCCATGTACCGAAACTGAAGCGTTGATCCTGCGCATAATGTCGTGCCATACGATAGGCAAAATAAGCCAGTCCCAAGGCCAGCATATGCGAACTCATGTGCCAGCCATCGGCAAGTAAAGCCATTGAATTAAAAACCCAGCCGCCTAGAATTTCTAACACCATCATCACTGCGGTCAAAATGGTGGCAATTAAAATTCTTTTTTGAGCCAAGGGATTTCCTTGATCAAACTGGTGAGAATGGCGTCGTTCTAGGTTACTATGCTGCATTTATTGTAGTCTTCCAATATACTCCCCCTAGTATATATTTTTTTAGGAAAAAAAGTATGTCTCACCTCCATCAAGATAAGAAAATTTTAAATCGCCTTAAGCGGATTCAAGGACAGTTCGCAGCAGTCGAGAAATCAATCACAAATCCTGAAAGTTCTTGTATAGAAGTTCTACAGCAGGTTGCAGCAGTCAAAGGTGCGGTGAATGGTTTAATGAACCAATTGATCGAACAACACCTAAAAGAACATGTATTAAAAGGTGCTGATCATGTGGATGAGGAAGAAGTCGAAAAGTTTTTCACCTTATTACAACGCTATCTATAAATACCAAAACGCTATCTATAAATACCAAATGGCGTCACTCAGTTGGTCTAGTTCGGAATGATCATGACTCACGTACAACATTGGAATCTTGATTTCCTGTTTAACGCGTTGAAAAAAAGGAATGATCTCCGCTTTATGTGCTGTATCCAGTGCAGACAGTGGCTCATCTAAAAGCAGCAATCGTGGCGAGTACAGTAAGGCTCGTCCCAAAGCCACTCGCTGTTTTTCTCCCCCAGAGAGCTTAATTGGCATACGTTCCAGCAAATGCTCCAATTTCAGCAACTCAACAATATAGTCCACTTCGAACTGACGTTGCTGCGGTGCAATATGCTTAAATCCAAACAGTAAATTCTGCTTGACGTTTTTATGCGGGAACAGCTGAGCGTCCTGAAAGACCAAACCGACACGGCGCTGTTGCGTACTGAGATAAATGTTCTGACCTTGATCGAACCAAGTCTGATTCTGGATTTTAATCCAACCCGATTGAGGTCGGATTAACCCTGCAATGCTGTGTAATATGGTGGTTTTCCCCGAACCCGAAGCCCCAAATAAACCAATCACCGACTGATCAGACTGAAAGCGTTGATTCAGACAGAATTGCCCTTGTTGCAACTGAATATGACAATCAATCATGTTGTATACCCACGCTTATTTTTCTGATAACGATTGAACCACTGCGCAAACCATAAGGCAAAGAACGCTACCGATAGAGACAGGATAATCAACCGCCATACCGCAGCTTCGGTATCGGGTTGTTGCATCAAACTATACATTGCTAACGGTAAAGTGCGGGTTTCGCCAGCAATATTGCCAACAAAGGTAATGGTTGCACCAAATTCACCTAAACTTCGGCAAAAACATAATATAGCACCAACTAAAATACCACTGCTCGCGAGCGGTAATGTCACCTGCATAAACGCCCCAAAGGAAGATGCACCTAAGGTTTTTGCAGCAAGCTCCAAGCGTTGATCGACCAGTTCAATCGCCAGTCGGATTGATTGCACCAATAAAGGAAAGCCCATTACTGCAGATGCCAAGACCGCGCCCTTCCAGTTAAATGCAAACTCTAAACCGAGTGGCGCAAGATACTGCCCCAACAAGCCTCGATTACCGAACAATTGCAGCAATAAGTAGCCAGGTACTACAGGTGGTAAAACCAAAGGCAAAAACACCAAAGTTTCGAATAGGGATTTTCCCCAAAACTTTTTTCTAGCCAAAACCCAAGCCACCAAGGTCGCAGGGATGAGGCTAAACACCAGACAGGCTGCTGCCACTTTGCAGGATAGCTTGAGAACTTCAATTTCTTCTGGGCTTAGGATCATCATTCAATTACTGCAACACACTAAAACCATATTTTTTAAATACGTTTTTTACCTGTCCGCTTTGTAGAAATTTATAGAATTTGACCGATTCCGCATTCTTCTTGGTTAAACCCACAGGATAAATAATTGGTGGATGCGTATTTTCTGGGAAAACACCTGCCACCACGACGTCTTTACTGATGGCAGCATCGGTCGCATACACAATCCCCACCTGACATTCACCACGCGCTACAAAGTTTAAGGCAGCACGTACATCTTCCGTTTCAACCAGTCGTGATTCAACTTTGTCCCACCAACCGAGTGAGGTCAATGCCTGCTTAGCATATTTGCCGACGGGCACACTTTTAGTATCTCCTGTGCAAAGCTTGCCTTGTATCACTTGAGTTGGATCAAAACTTTTATCCATTTTTAATTTAATCGGGCGATCTTTAGGTGTAATCACAACCAATCTATTACCCAATAAATTGATGCGATCAGTTGATGCAACCAGCTGTTTATTCTGTAAATAATCCATCCATTGTACATCAGCTGACATAAACACATCAGCAGGTGCACCCGCTTCAATTTGCTTGGCTAAGGTTGAAGAACCCGCATAAGAAGTTTTGACCTCAGTTTTATTCTTTTGCTCATAGATCACATCGAGTTCATTGACTGCATTGGTTAAACTTGCCGCTGCGTAAACCGTAATCGCATCCGCGGCTACGGCATGGGTCTGCATCAATAAACTCGCCCCAAAAGCGACAACACATAGATATGTTTTTTTCATCATTGTTGGCATTGTTTTTTCCTCAAAATTCGATATGTTTTTAAAAATATATCGCTTAATAAAGATACACTAAAAATAACAATTCGCCAGTCTTGTTATCCTTAATCCATCATCTGTTTATATAGAAACTTAATGATCTAACGATATGTACCAAGACCATTACCTTTTGGTGCAAAAAAACAATTTCACACCAATTTAGTGCATCACCATATAAATCCCAATATGAGCGATAGATCACATTATCCAGATCAAACATTCACTCAATCGTTATTTACCAAAAAATATAGCGATTAGCCGTATTTTGCTGCCCAAAATAAAAAGGCGTCTATCCAAACACCAACTGAATGATGCTGAATAGACGCCTTTGTCTATTTCTAAAGCTAGCTTAGATCGCTGCCCTTTCCTGATTTTAGCAAAAGATGTGCCAAATGCTTTTTAAGCTTTGACTACATTTGAAGGCTTAAATCATGCCTTAACCTCTAACTGCTAGATTCTGCTTAGGCAACAACTTACAACCACAAGAGAGTGAGTCATTCACTCTTGCCGCAGCTTTACCCATGACTTGCATATTCGGATCGCCAGCAACGATCGTCGCCACTGTTTTATGTTTTGGACAAGTTGCCTTATCTCCTACACAAGCAATCGGAATTCCTTCAATTAGAAAGCTACTATTTCCAGTAATCACCTGACCACCGCCTGTGGTAGGACAACCAACAACAATATAGGGTGTTGCCATAATCTAATCCCTCCGCTAAAAGTGCCAAAATAATTAAAGCACTTCAAACTCAATTCGACGATTTTTCTTACGTCCATCTGCCGTTGTATTATCTGCAACAGGTTGACTGGAACCTTTACCTTCGGTACTTAAGCGATCAGCCGCAATACTTTTACTGACTAGGTAATTTTGTACCGCTGCAGCACGTTGCTGACTTAACACCGTATTCTTATTGGCATCCCCAGAGCTATCGGTATGCCCAATAATTTTGACTTTCTTGCCGCCAACCTTATTTAAAGCTACTGCCATTTCATCCAGAATCTGCTGTCCTGCCACAGTCAGAATGGCACTACCTGATTCAAACTCAATGATTCGGTTCTTCAAAGCATCGTCAATAATTTTCTGCTCAGCCTGATTTACTGAAAGCTGTGCGTTAAAGCGATAAGGCTGTTGCACTAAAGATTGAAAACTAGTTGTAGTCGGCTGAATTTGGTTTGGATCAGTCATTTTCCCAGTTAAATCAACCTGAGTTCCTCTCACCTTTAACTGACCTTGTGAAATCTTTTTCAGATCTGGAGTAATGATACGAGTCACAGAATCACTCCAGCCATTCGGAGCTGAAACTGGGCGAACCTGAATTTTATCGACCACTTGGTCTGCACCATAGACAGACTGCATCTTGGCCAAGATTGCCTGCTTACTCGCATCATTTGGAACAACACCTTCCACCACGATCGGTGCAGCACTGGCAAGATGACTTTGACCTAAAATGCATAAGCCAAACAATAAACTCGCCCATATAGATTTCGGATTATTTCTCATATTCATTCATCTAAAAAAGTTTGTCTAAACAGCTTTAAACCTTGATTTAGGCTCAATTGACGCTGACAAAGTGATTGTTCGAGTGTGGCAAGACCCGCATTCTGTTCAAGATAAGCATCAATCCATTGTGCCTGGATCAATGATACCCAATGCTCGCTCTGCATGTTTTGGGTGAAAATATCGCTGAGTGCCATAATATCGGCACCTTGGAAACCAATAAATAAAATTGGTTCTTCACGATGTAAAATACCAATTAGAATTTCAGTATTGTTAATACCTAAAAAACGACCGATCATACCGACCCAGAAAGCCGCGATTTCATAACAATACATGTGATTATTGATAGGTAGAATCAGCACTTTATTTAAACGGCTGGTACCATTTTTTAAGATTGGTTGAAGTAACAGGCCTAAACCAATCATACTTTGCGCAAGTTCATAAACATTGATTTTCATCAATTGTGCAAATGAGTGCATGGTATGGCCTTCATAGAAGCCATTACATTCTGTTGCAGTGAATAGTTGCACAACATTCGGTAGATTATTCAACTTCTCCAACATGATATTGGTATCACGAATACTACGAAGTACCCGATTGCGTTGGAATAAATCAACCAAAACCGACTTGTAGTAATACGGCGCCAATAACAGATTTTGAAAAGGTTGTTCAACTTCAAGTAATTGACTGAGTACCATCGGAAACGCTCGGCCAGAGCTGTCTTGACTGGCAATCAAGTTCGCTGCCAAAAACATCGGCTCAGCAGGGTTGGCAATAAAGAAATCCAATGCAGGTAAGGATTCATAACGCTGCTTAAAATCTGGCGCACGCATGGCATGCTCAAGCGCTTCTGTAATCCACTGATCAAGTACCTGAATTAATGCATACTGCCCTTTGGATTTTAGAAAGTCACCACGTGCGGGTGTCTTTCCATAATACAAAGGTGTCGTTTTTACTTGCTGCATCCAAGCCCCTCCTGCTGTTCCGTGATTATCCCAAACATTACGGTGTTGCTCCTTGAGCAGGTGCTGTTGGCTGTGGTTGAGGTGCAGCAGCTGCCGCACCCGCAGGCATTGCTTGAGCTGAGACTACACGTACCGCCTTCTCAGTCACCACTTTATCCACCAACTGTAAACCTGAATAACCACGGCTTGAACCAATATTGCCAGAGCTATTACCACTGATTAATCTGAAATTCACTTTCAATGCTAAAGATGGTTCAGTTTTGCTGGTCCATGTCATTTCAAAGCTACCATTTTGTTCTTTGCGTTGTGCTGCATCGATCAAACGGTTGATACCATACTCACCTGGCTCTTCAAAAATCGTATGGGTTTTACCTTCTAAATCCACTGCGGTAATACGCGCGCCCGGAATTGCACCTTGGTTCGGCCATACGAAGTTCACCCATTGCTGAATGCCGTTTTCAAACACCATGCGTTGACCATCAATATCAATGGTATATGACAAGTATTGTGGATTCGGTAATGGGTAGAACTGGAAGTTCGATTGATTGGATACAGGTGCAGCCGCAGGTTGATCTAGGCTGCCTGTCGCCATGCCATTGATTGGAGCTACATATTGCTGGAATGCCATCACAAATTGTGGATTTAAACTAATACCTAAGTCTTTCCACGTCTTCGAGGTCAAGACATAACCACGACGGATCACAAATGGATCTAAAGCTTCTTTTACAAAGCGTGCAATGCTACCGGTCTCACCAAAGATTTGACCAATTTCACTACTAGTTGCCTGTAAAGTCACACTCGAATTAAATGGATATTTTTGACTTAAATTGGTTTTAAATGGTTGATAAGCTTGGATTCCCCACAACTTATTCAACTCATCTTGGGTTGGTACAATCAAGCTTGCAAAAGATTGAGTTAATGGTGTCATCAACAGTTTTTGTAATACCTGTTGATCTGTATCCTTAAGACCCACCATCATTTTTTCATCAACATATTTCTGTGTAAGGTTAAACACAGATGTTTGATCATTAATGGTTTGTTTCACCAAGGCCATCGCACTTGGACCAATCTCACCCGCTGTTTTCAGATCATTGAACTTACTACGCACTTGCGCAAGATTGTTCATGTACTCATCGAATAATGACTTATCTTGTAAATCATCACGCTTACGCACCAACTGATAGAACATTTGATATTCTTGTGAAATTGCACCTTGTGCCTTATTCACCGCCTGAGCTGCTGCTTTGTCATCTGAATTATTCAAGACTTTACGTTTAAACCATGCCACAAAACCTTTCTCAGGTACTGCAAGTTCAGCCTGTACAATTGGATTATCCCAGTTGGTTTCGATCGCAATGCGTTGTAATAAAGTACGAATTGGTGAGTTTTGCGGCTCGCCCAAAACATCGATACTTTTCACTTGCTGAGCAAACTGATCCGCTTTGGCATAATAAATACCATTCAGGAACTTTTTCCATTCTGCTACATATTCTTGCTTATACAGCGCAACTAACTGCTTACGGATCTGTTCAGGGCTACCCGAGAAAGTAAGGTCATCAGATTGACGGCTATTCAGCACCCAATCTTTACTGTCCGTTGGTTTATTTGCTGCTTCTTCAATCGCTTTCTCTACATACTCATCCCAAGCCTTTTGTGTAAACACGCCTGGTAAAGCATAACTACCAAGAACAATACTGCGGTTTTGTTCACCCACAATTTGTCCTACCGTTACCGCAGGGAAGCGTACTGCTGCACGCATCTTAATTTCGTTATACACACGATCACGCGCAGGCATACCACGAATTACAGACAGTAAAACTTGGCGGGTTTGATCAACCACTTGTGCATCAGTTTCTAATACAGGGAAACCTTCTTGATTCGCCAAAGTCATGGCATAAGAAAGAATCTTCTCTGCATCCTGAATCATTTCACCACGCGGCATTTGTCCACGATTGGCATCTAACCAAGAACGCCAGAAGCGTGAAACTTGATCACTTAAATGACTGGTATCCATATATTCATGATTACTCATCATCAAGTACGCTTTCAGTGCGTTATAAGCATCTTGTGGATTCGCATCTGACGGTTCTAAATATTGCTGAGTCTTGGCAACTTGCTTGATCTCTACATTGACATGATTAGCTTTTAAAGTTGCTTCATTATTTTTGACACGTTGTAGATATTGCGCAATATTTTGTTGTGTTGGGGTCAAGACAATCTGCTTAATGCCTTTGAGGTATTCTGCTTTTAAGCTTTCACGTAATTGATTGCCTTGGTAGAGACCAAAACTGAATTTTAATGGACGATTTTCATCAAACTCATCCAGCTGTTGTAAACGTTCTTGCAGAATTAATAAGGCTTCAAGTTGAGTTGATAATTGTTGACCTGAAGATTTTTCCAAGTGCACCACTTTATCTAAGTCAGCCTGAACATCCGCAATCAATTGTTGGTTGTTACGATATGACCAAACCCATACACCGAGTACCAAAGAAACGCCAACCAAAGCGGCAATAAAAGCGATATAACGCTGACGTTTTTTCGCAGGATTGATATGTTGCTTGACCAGATCTTTATCTCGCAAAATCACATTGGAGAATAGACCTTGGAGGAAATAACCATGATTGGGTGCAACTGATTGTGCAGTGCCATCTTGTCCATTACCCTGAATTTGCTGGAGTTGAAATTCTTGGGCAATGTTTTCTGTCATTGGGCTTTCAATCACACCCTCTTGCAAAGCACTGGTAAAATAGAAACCACGGAAAATAGGTTGGAACTGGTATGGATTATCTTCAAATAAAGTACCGACAAAACTTTTTAATGCTGGTTTGAGTGTTTTAAATTCCAGTGGGAAAGTCATGACACTCGGAGAAATATTTTGCGAATGGCGGCGACTTAAATGCGTGGTACTGACACTCTTTAAACCGTCATAAAGAATGCTGTAATGTTTTTCGAATAATTCCACTGCATTCTGAGATGAGTTCTGCTCATAAGGTAAGGTTGCACCCCACGCCTGATTATATTCTTGCGACTCATAGCAATCAAAAAACTCAGTAAAACCTGCAATCAAGTCCATTTTAGAAAAGACCAAATAAACAGGAACCACAACCTCAAGCTTTTCAGTTAAGTCTTGAATTCGAGCACGTAGATTTTTGGCTAATTTTATTGAGTTCTCAGGACTCTGGCTAATCAATTCGGCAATACTGACAATCAGCACCAAGCCATTCACTGGTGCTTTAGAACGGTTTTTCTTTAGGATATTTAAAAAACCCAACCATTCCGAATGATCTTCAGAATAAACTGAATAGCGACCTGCGGTATCTAGTAAAATCCCTTCTGTAGAAAAGAACCAATCACAGTTACGTGTACCACTTAAACCCGCTGAAACCATCTTTTGATGGGTTTCTTCAAACGGGAACTTCAAACCAGAATTATAAATTGCAGAACTCTTTCCAGCTGCTGGATTACCAATCACCATATACCAAGGTAATTCGTATAAGGCCGCATTGCCTTTTTTATCTCCCAATTTAGATTTACGAATCAGTTGAATCGATTCTTTCATCTGTTGCTGGATTAACTGTAATTCAGCTTTATCTTTGTGTTGACCATACTCAGCTTGGCTGTCTTGCTCAATGGCATTGGCAAGTTCTTCACCTTGTTCTGCATGGCGCTTTCTTTGAATCAGCCAATAAATGCCATAAACGATTAAACCCAAAGCATATGTTGCTGCCAGAGCCCAAAAGATATGACGTGGAATGGACGAATATGAAGAAATCAGTGCTACGAATAAAGACAAAGCAATAATTGCTTTAGGATTCGTAATGTACTGCCAAAGATAACCTAAAATGATATACATTGAGTTCTCGAATTCTTAATAAAGTTAATCAATTAGCAAGTGCTACGCTGTCCTGATCTGGTTCGATCTCAGGAAAAGCTTGAATAAATGCTTGTAAATTTTGTCCATAAATAAAGGCAACTTGCTGCTCTGAGAGATGCGCCCCTAGCATCAATCCACAAAGTTTTGCGACATTTTGGGTGTGTCCAAAGGCAGGTTTGCAATACAAATAATGGTGTGGCTCTACTGGACTTTTGGTGAAAAACTGTTCCAGTTTTTTTACAACTTTAATGTCGGAACCATCCTCAACTACCAAGACAAAAGGCTCTTCCGCTTGATATTGTGGTAAGTCCGCAATCTTTAATTCTTGGAATATCTGAATTAAATTATTTTGATTTAATACCAGATTAAAGGTCTTTTCAGGCTGCAATTGCTCCAGTTGAACATCAGGATGCGCCAAGCAGCTACTGTTAATAAATTCAGCAGGAATATAAGCACTAGCTCCCCAAGACTTTTCATCGATAATGTCTTGGTCAATTTCCGAGTCACCAGCAAGCAGCAATGAAATTTCATGCGGTTGATTTTGAATTCGTTCAAATAACTCAACCAAATGCTGCTCTGTCGATGCAGCACTGAGATAATGATATTCAATATGGAACTTTTGCGGGATGATACCTAAATCATAAAAAATGCTTTGGAGCGCTTCATTACTACTCGTATCGTTCCATGTGTGCACCACATCTTCAGATAGCAAAATATGTAGATTTAATTTATCTAAACGATAAACTTGCTCAACCTGAATCGTCCCACCGTCTTCATCTCCCGTTGTTGATAACGTTGGATCAATCCATGCAGGGTGCATCCGATATTCGTACAAATTTTGACTTTCATAAAATAGACTCGAGCGCTTTAAATGCTCTGAAATCGAAACTAAAAGTTCAGTATGCTGCTCAAGTTGATGCTGAATTAATGCCATAATGCGCTGTTGTCGAATCGACGAGAACTGTAACTCTCCATCATCGTCATTGAGCTGCTGATCTAATTCTGCAATTCGATAAGATAAAATTGGTATCCCGTGAAAATTAACTAGATTTTGATCTAACTTCGGACTACTGAACTGCTTAATGCCCTCTATAATTGAGTCATTTTCACCTAAAGCACTATAGGCACTCGCTGCATATAAATTTAACTTTAACCATTTACTCTCCTGAGCAATTGGTTGAGCTTCAATCGATCCATCTTCCTGATTTTGTTCAGCCAGTAATGCTTGTTGTTTTTTCTCTTTATGATGTTGATACGCTTTATAGATCAGCCAAGGTGACAGTAACACCAAGGTAATTACGACGGGCAAGATCAGGAAATAATTAATTAAATCGGCAGATTCTGGCTGATATTGAATATCACGCCAATAATAGATAACAATCAATCCAACCAAAATAAAACAGCTGATTAAGGTCGCTAAAATTTTCTTTATCATTATGCTGCTCCTAAAAGTGCATAACGAGTTTCACTGTTATGTTGCTGAAGTTGTGCCGATGGCATTAAAAATGCACCCTGCCCCAAACCGACTTCATGTCCTGAGTCCAAGCGAATTGGAGCTACTTCACTCTTATCTAAAATTAAACGTACATCAATAAATAGCGTTGGACTGCACCAGGTTTGGATTAAATGCTTTAACTTTTTATTTAAAGGCTGATCAGGTAAAAAAGCTAAATACTGCTCACGACACAACGGTCCGATTTGAATTTCGATTTTTCCATCAATTTGCTGAACCGTATCCCCACAAAAGGTATTCACCCCAAGTAAACTCGGGTTATTTCCACCCAAACTGGTTTTTTGTTCATCACCCAGTTTAAATTTTTCTTTGATAAATTCCTGAATATGTACCTGTTCATTGAACACACAAGACAAAACAGTTTTTAACGCATGTGCGGTGTTGTTTTGTCCCTGCATCAAACCAGAAAATTCTGCAAAATATTCGTCTAGATCATGCTGTTGATGCTGTGCACGAACATAGCCATTTAAGGCATGCAAAATATCTAGGTAATGATTGTCTTGCTCAATTTCATAACGCACAGCGAGGTTATAAGTCAAACTGGCGTCGACATATTTAGCTGTGAGCTTATGATTAAATAAGCCTAAAAATTCTTTAATCTCAAGTCGTTGCTGACGTGTACTTTGTTTTAATTTATTGGTATAGGTATAAGGAAGCGCACCTTGTGTACCTGTTAAACCCACAACCAAATTGGTCAAATGAATCCGCTGATCTTGATAGTTCAGTTCTTCAATCTCGGTCGCGGGGAAACTTAAACTAAAGGACGTGCCAAATTTAAAATCGTCAGACCAATCCTGTTGCTGCGTTACTTCTGCTTGATGGCGCAACAAACGTGTCGATTGAATAAACTCAAACGAGCCTGATTTTTTAAAAACTTGATCGACTACAGAAGAGTCTTGCCACCAACGTTCTGCACGCATTGGTATATCTCCTGTTGGTTAAGACTGTCTTTTACAACCACATCAACAAAACTATTAATTTGAACTTTCAGATTAAAAATGTGACTTAATAACTGACTAAAAATATATAAACTGTGCCCTCTAAATACACTCTTATTGACCGTTAATTCCGCTTTAACTCCACGAATAAACATAGGAAAAGGCTTCGCATTCATCAGCTTATTGGTGGTTGAGAAATTCAGCAGCTTCAAAGCGTCAATCAATAAAATATTTTCTTTGGAATGTGGCAAGTTATATAAAGCCAACAGTTCTTTTACATGACTCAGTGCATCCCCTTTCATCAGTGCCAAGGTATTGAGTGAAAGATGAGAAATAATGCGCCATTGCTCATTGCTGTTTTTATCAAAATGATAAGGCGATGTCGGGCGCTTTAAGATCAAAGCACGTCTTGCCAAACTACTATCATTCAAATTGAGAATGTTGTTGCTCTGACTTAACGCTTCATGTGGTAAATCACCGTTTGAGCAAAGTAATTTGGTACTAATAAAATCGGACTTAATTTCATAGGGCTTCAAATGCTTAGAAACAATTGAATAGCCCATCTGCATGTTTTTGGTTTGTGTCGGTGAATAATTTAAAGAATAGAAAAATTGGACCTTATCATTGTGATAATGGCTCATTGCGAAAAAAGGTAAAACAGGAAGATGAGTTTGTTCCTGATTGGTTTTCTCCCGCACCATATTCATTTCAATAATTGAATAAACTTGATACAGCTCAGGATGATGCGCATCAGTAATTAATGGATATTGCAGTTGCGTATGTGAGATCTTTTGTGGCTCTGCCTGCTTTTCAAACAGATTAATTGCAGGTGTGGTAAATAATTTAAAGTTGGCAATATTCAGTTCTGAGTAATTACGCACAATTGCTTGGTCATTCAAATTAAGTTTGAGATGTATCAAGACTTCAAAATTATTCTGTTGTTGTAACAAGCCTTTTAGAACACTTAGATCAAAGTTCAAGTAGTTGAACTTCTCCGGAAAACAAAAGTATTCCATCAACAAACGGTAAGCATGATGGGTATGTTGGTCAATCGGCAATAAGCTTTCCTGCTCACTAAACCCCATCACAGCAAATGGATTGGCAATTTCAACTACACGTTGCCCGACGCGAATCGAAAACCCCGTTTCTTTACGGAAAATACTGTCCAAAACTTGCAATGGAAAATTTGAAATTGCATCTAAATAGATCGGTAATTTTTCGTCCAGAATCCATTGTTGAGCATCATTAAAAATTTCAAATTTCAGACTCAAAGTCGCATTCTGATTCAAATGCATATGCGTACTTGGCGAAGTTTGAAACTCTAAATTGCTTAATGTAATCGGCAATAATCGAACTTCATTACTGGTATTAAACTCACATTGCACGCCTTTAAAACTACGTGATTTCAATGCGGTATTCTGAGGAATAATATGTGCAGCGCTAAGTTGTTTGAGTTTATTAATATCTTCAAAACTGACCACAGTACACGCTGGGAAATGACGTAAGTATTGAGGAAACATCACCTCAAAGAGAGAATGAGTAAACAGATCATAACTATCTGCTAATTTTTTATCGATACGTGCAGCAATCAGTGAAAAGGCTTGAATTAACCGTTCAATATGCGGGTCATCAATTTGTTCTTGATTTAAAGATAAGCGTTGCGCAATCTTCGGGTATTTCTGCGCAAACTCTCGAGATTGTTGACCGAATTCTTGTAGTTGTTTTTCATAATACGGTAAAAGTTGCTCTATCACAGTTCGCTCACACTAAGTTCTGGCAGAAATAACATATTGTTGTGTTGTTGGTTTGAGTAAAGCGTCAAAAAAAACAGGTTCATAGAGTGGATGAATATTTAAGTAGGCCTGAATACTTAAACAAAGTGATCCCATATTATGACCATCCAAGAGCATCTCAACTTTGATCTGTCTTAATCTTGGTTCATGTGCTGCAATAGACTGTTCAATCGATTGGCAAATCTTGTCTCGATCGAGTGGGTTGGCTGTAGATAAGCCGACAAAATCAATAATCCCAAACTGCAAAATCGATTTTTTTGCCAATGGAAATTCATCCATATCTCGGTCAAACTGTGCAATTCGACTATTCAGCAAGTCTTCCAAATCACGAGCAACTGACTCTCGCAATTGTTGAATAGACATCCCTCTTAAATAATCTTCTTGCTCAGGTACTAAACGATCAAATAATGTTGATCTGAATCCATATGGATATAGATGATCTAAATTCATTTTTATAAGAACAAAATCTTGGAAAAATAGAGGCTAATAGGCAACTATTAACCTCTATTAGAAAATCACAATTTCTATTACGCAGCGTATGAAGCTGTGTTGTTAGAAAGTGACCATTTCTTAGTAACAGCACCTTTCGCAGTACCGTTAATGTCTTGTTGGTTATAAGTCCACTCAACAGCAGCGTATTTCAAACCAAATGTTTCTGTCGGAACACCTTCTTCATTTACAGTTGGTGTTACGCTAGAAACAAGAACGTGTTTCAATTTGATTTGTAAGTACTTGATACGCTTGTCACCATTTGCACGGTAATAATCGATTTGTACTTCGTCAAATGTATAACCCGCAGAACAAGCTTCCCAAAGTTTAGGACTAGTTGCATCCAAATCTTTAACGAAGATCATGTCTGAGTGTTCAACACGTTCAGCGGTATGACCACCAACGCTACTTGAAGTCGCAGATTTTGGTTGACGAATGTTATGTGACCAAGAATTAACTTCAAGCCAACCTTTGTGTTCAGAATCGCGAGATTCTCCGTCTACCTTGTACTTACCACGAAACTCAACATATATATCTTTCATTTAAAAATTACCTCTATTTTATTTAAAGTTATTATCTAGCTGATCTCATTATTAATTTGAGGACTGAGGTAGTTCAGTCACGAGTCGTAAAGAAACAGACAACTCATCCAGCTGGAAATGTGGTCTTAAGAAAACCACAGACTTGTAGTGACCCGGTTGAGCTGGATCTTCTACAACTTTTACAGATGCCTCGCGAAGCGGATATTGTGCTTTTGCTTCTTGAGATGCACCATCATCTAGCAAGACGTATTGAGAGAGCCATTCATTTAAAAAGGCTTCAACATTACCTGCAGATGCAAAACTTCCCACTTTGTCACGCATCATTGCTTTTAAGTAATGTGCAATGCGCGATACCGCCATGATGTATTGGATTTGGCTTGAAAGTGCAGAGTTTGCATTCGCCGTATCACTGTCATATTTCTTTGGTTTTTGTGCAGATTGCGCACCAAAGAAAGCTGCATAATCAGTATTTTTACAATGAACTAATGGGATAAAACCAAGATCGCTGAGTTCTTTTTCACGACGGTCAGTAATTGCAATTTCAGTTGGGCACTTAAATACAACTTCACCATCTGAAGTTTTAAAGGTGTGAACTGGTAAGCCTTCAACTAAACCACCGCCCTCAACCCCACGAATCGCAGCACACCAACCATGCATATCAAATGCGTTGGTTAAACGTGTTCCAAATGCATACGCGGCATTCATCCACAAATAATCATCGTGGTTTTCACCAGAAACATCTTCAACGAAATTAAAGCCTTCAGTCGCAGTACCCTCTTTTGGATGGTATGGCAAACGACCTAAAACATGCGGCATAGTCAAGGCAACATAACGAGAGTCTTCGCTGTCACGGAAAGAACGCCATTGCACGTATTCAGCTGTTTCGAAAATCTTTGAAACATCACGTGGACGATCAATATCTGTAAAAGATTCAAGACCTAAAATGCTTGGACTTGCTGCTGAAACAAATGGTGCATGTGCTGCTGCAGCAACATGAGAGATCTGTTCCAATAAATACATATCTGACGGTGTACGATCAAACTCGAAATCACCAATCAACGCTGCATAAGGTGCGCCACCAAATGAGCCATATTCTTCTTCATAAATCTTTTTAAACAAGGTGCTTTGATCAAAATCGGTTGCGCCTTGGAAGTCTTTTACCAACTCTTTTTTAGTCGTATTCAACATACGAATTTTAATCATTGAGTTAGATGGCGTTTCTTGACAGAAATAATAAAGACCGCGCCATGTCGATTCGATTGTTTGGAATTGTTCATGGTGCATAATTTCGCTCAATTGATTTGAAATTAGTGCATCAATTTCCGCAATACGCTTATCAATCGACAAGGTCATATTTTCAGAAACCGTAATGGTTCCTGCCATGACTTCTTTCGCCAATTCACCAATTAAGCTTTTTGCACGAACATGCTCATCATCATTACGCGCTATACGACTTTGCTCAACAATTGAATCCAACAAATTTGCTGATTCAGCTTCAACACTTGCCGCAGCGGCTGCTTGTAAATTACTCATTTTCAGCCTCCGCACTCAATTGACGAACTTGATCGGTATTTTTCAATACTTCATCTAGCAAGTCTTCTAAACGTTCACTGTTCGAAATCTTATTGCGTAAATCAGTCAAACGCTCACGTGCTGCAACCAACTTACGCAATGGATCAACTTGTTGAACCACTTGCTCAGGACGGAAGTCTTCCATCGAGTTAAAAGTTAAATCAACCGACATACGTCCACCTTCTTCCGTCAAAGTGTTTTCAACTTGGAAAGCCGCACGTGGAGCCAAAGATTCCATCACTTCATCAATGTTATCTAAGTCAACGTTGATGAATTTTTTGTCTTTTAATTTAGTTTTTTCTAGTTCAGATGCAGCAGAGAAATCCCCCATTACACCAACAACAAAAGGGAGTTCTTTTGACTCTTTACCATCACCAACTTCAACATCGTATGTCAGTTGTACACGAGGGGGACGTATGCGTTGCAGTTTTTTCTGTACGCTTTCTCTTTTTGCCATAACTTTTCACCCTTGATTATTATTTCAACGAATCGAATGGATTCGAACCTGTCTTTTGAACAGTACTTGGTTGTTTCGTAACTGTCGGTGCTACCGTCGTTTGACGTTTAACAGGTGCAGTTGTCTGATTTACTGTACTACGAGTCGGTTGTGTTGTACGTACCTTTCTGTTTGTTGTACGTCGAGTTGTGTTATTGGTCGACGTATTTCGGATCTCTTTTTTTACCGATTCATCGGTGATTGCTTTGCTCGTTGAGGTATCTGGAGCAGGTACAGCTGCACGAATACCGTCACTGAGTTGTTTTGCTGGTGGGTAAGTGAGCTCATTACTCAAATAGCGCATTTCACTTGAGCGCATTTGCTGTAATGCTCCGTTCGCAATCTCAACACTCGCCAAAAAAGTAACATCGGTTAAAGTGGCACCACGTACGTTTTGCTCTTGTAATTGCGTCGCAAGTTTTAAAGCATTCAACGGTTGCTTTAACTCATACATACGCATTGCTGCTTGAGCCAATAAATCATTTACACGCGAAGCATTATCTTTATCACAAACCTGTTGATAAATGTCTAATAAAGCATGATCCGTTTGGTTTACTGCCAACGGATTCTGTTTTAGACATTTACTTTTTAATTTAATTGGTTTTATTTCTTTATCATCAGCATACGCTGAATTACCGATTAAACCTGCTGTTATACAAAGAATTGATATTACAATACCTTTTTTCAAAATATGCCTCGTCATTATTTAACTTATAATTGAAGAGCTGACAATTATTGTTAAAAAACCCTCTTACTCGTCAATTTTTGTACATTTACATCATTTCCGCGAATTTAACAAAAAAAACACATACAAAGTCAATACTAGTTACGTTTATTAACATTATTAAATTTTCATGACAGTCATTCGTGTAAAAAAAATTTTAATTCAGGTGCATTTTTTGTTTAAAAGTGACATTTTTTGTTGTAGAATAATCTGTATACTCGAGCAGAGTTATGTTAAGTTTTTGATTTTATTCAAAAAATATTTCTAGCAAAAACAACCATACCAAGTTAGAACTTAGTAAATAGAGCTTGGTATTTAAAAATTATTGTGAGTAATAAATGAGTAACTTAAAGGTTTTAATTACAAAACTATCAGCTCCTACTCGTACTGCATTAGAAAAGTCTGCAAACTACTGTATTAACCAATTGAATTATGAAATTGAGATAGAACATCTATTTGTTGAATTATTAAATCAAAACATCATCAATGATTTACATATTTTATTAAAAAAAAATAATATCTCTCCAGATGCCTTAATTACTGATTTAAAAGAAACCATTGCATCTTTACCTAAAGGAAATACCCGCACACCAATCTTTGCAAAATCAATCGTTCGATTATTTGAACAAGCCTGGTTACTCGCTTCTGCAGAACAAATACCTTTAATACGTAGTAGTCATTTATTGATTGCTTTGTTAACTGCGCCCGATTTACAACAAATTGCTTTTAGAGCATCAAGCTTATTTGAACGTTTTCCAATCGACACGATGAAACATAAGTTTCTCGATATTTGTGAAAAAAGTAGCGAACAACCACAAACAGAAAATACTATTTCTAACCTTGAACAAACACAAAATACTGAGTCTACTGTTACTGCAGCAAAAACACCTGCCCTTGATCAGTACACGGTCAATTTGACTGAAAAAGCCAAACAAGGCGGTATCGACCCTGTGATTGGTCGCGAGTTTGAAATCCGACTCATGCTCGATATCTTGATGCGTCGCCGTCAAAACAATCCGATTTTGACGGGTGAACCTGGGGTAGGTAAAACAGCAGTTGTAGAAGGTCTCGCTTTAAAAATTGCACAAGGCTTAGTGCCTGAAGCACTCAAAAATGTACAGCTTCATGGTTTAGACATGGGGCTATTACAAGCTGGTGCAAGCGTTAAAGGTGAGTTTGAAAACCGTTTAAAACAAGTGATTCAAGAAGTACAAGCCTCTGCTCACCCGATCATCCTATTTATTGATGAAGCACATACCATGATTGGTGCGGGTGGACAAGCTGGACAAAATGATGCCGCAAACTTACTCAAACCTGCGTTAGCACGTGGTGAATTAAGAACTATAGCTGCAACGACTTGGGCTGAGTACAAACAATATTTTGAAAAAGATGCAGCACTCAGCCGTCGCTTTCAGGTGGTTAAAGTTGAAGAACCAACTGAAGAAGTGGCAATCGATATGTTACGCGCCATGATTCCGGTAATGCAAAGCCACTTCAATTTACATATTGAAGATCAAGCCATTATTACCGCAGTTCAAGCCTCTCATCGCTATATCAGTGGTCGCCAACTCCCAGATAAAGCAGTGAGTGTACTCGATACAGCTTCTGCTCGTGTTGCTTTAACTCAGAATGCACAACCTGTGATTCTGGATCAACTCAAAGCACAACAACATAATCTTAAATTAGAACATCAAATTATTAGCCACGAACATCAACAGTTCCCAATCCATCATGAACGCTTAGATGATCTCAATCAGCAACTTGCAAACTTAGACAAAGAAATCCAAGACACTGAAATTAAATGGCAGCAAGAATTGACACTGGTCAAACAAATCCAGCAACTAAATGCACAAACAGAACAGGACAATAAGACACAAATCGCTTCACTAAGAGCGGATTTAGCACAATTACAAGGTCAAACCCCTTTAGTATTCGAGCGTGTCAATGCACAAATCATCAATGAGATCATTTCAGATTGGACCGGTATTCCTGTTGGGAAAATGGTGAATGATGAAATCAAACAAATTCTTAGTCTGGAAGATAAGCTTGGCGAACGCGTGATGGGTCAAGATTATGCCCTGACCCAATTGGTACAAGGCATTAAAACCTCTAAAGCAAAATTAGAAGATCCAAATAAACCTCAAGGTGTGTTCCTATTGATTGGTCCAAGTGGTGTCGGTAAAACCGAAACTGCCCTCGCCTTAGCCAATGAACTCTATGGTGGCGAACAACATCTGATCACGATCAATATGTCTGAATATCAGGAAGCACACACAGTGTCTTCATTGAAAGGCGCACCTCCTGGTTATGTTGGCTATGGTCAAGGTGGTGTTTTAACTGAAGCTGTCCGTCGCAACCCATATAGTGTTGTGCTGTTAGATGAAATTGAGAAAGCACATAGCGATGTACAAGAATTGTTCTATCAAGTCTTTGACAAAGGCATGCTTGAAGATGGCGAAGGTCGTGTGATTGACTTTAAAAATACCACGATCATTCTGACCTCAAATACAGGCTCGAGCGCAATTATGCAGGCTTGCTTAAATCAACCTGTGGAAGAGTGGCCACATGCCGAAGATTTAATTGAACACTTAAAACCAAGTTTATATAAGCAGTTTAAACCAGCCTTTATTGGCCGTATGCGCATTGTGCCTTACTTCCCACTACATGATGAGTTATTGGTTCGCATTATTAAACATAAGCTTGGGAAAATTGTAGCTCGTATTGAAAAGCAATATGCAACCAAGGTTCAGTATTCTGATGATTTAATCGAATTGCTATTAAGTCGTTGTACTGAAGTGGATAGTGGTGCACGAAATGTGGATAACATCCTCAACTCAACGGTCCTTCCAGCTTTAGCAACTGAAATTTTAGTGGCTTTGGCTGAGCATAAACTACCAAAACTGATTGTGATTGATAGCAAAGATGATGAAATTACCTATCAGTTAGATCCAGTTGAGAAAGTTACCAAGAAACGTTCAAGTAAAAAAACCAAAGCTGAAGTGTAAATTTTAAGATTGAGCCAAATTTGTGATGCATATGGATATTTTATCTTTACTAACGCCAATTAATGAGCAGTCACCATGCGGTGAAGATTACTCATTTTCGAATGAGTTCCATGCCATTAAAAAAGCAAAAACCCAAGATGATGTACTGCTTGATCAGGGTGATTGGGTTACAGAACCGAAACAGGCTGATTGGGATTTTGTCGCAACAACATCTATGGATTTACTGCAGTCTAAAAGTAAAGATATTCGTTTACTCACTTGGCTCTCAGAAGCTTGGGCAAACCTTTATGGTTTTGAAGGAATTTCCAAAAGTCTGGAACTTAGCCATCGCTTATTAGAACAATATTGGTTAACCCTACACCCTGAAGTTGAAGATGATGATTTAGATCAGCGTATTGGCTTATTACAGGGCTTGATTAACCAACTGCCACTACTGATCAAAAAAGTCTCTTTGATCAAGCATGCGCCTTATTATCATTTACTCGACTATGACAACTTTCTTTATCACGAGAACATTCGTCGTAAACAAAGCGATGACTATGAAGGCTCAACTGGTTCAACGGAATTAGAGCAATTTGAACAGGCCATATCAAATACAGATAAGAGTTTTCAGCGTCAAAATTATCAAAGTTTTAATGAAA
Source organism: Acinetobacter sp. Tr-809 (assembly GCF_011753255.1). NCBI lineage: Bacteria > Pseudomonadati > Pseudomonadota > Gammaproteobacteria > Moraxellales > Moraxellaceae > Acinetobacter > Acinetobacter sp. Tr-809. The sequence goes on along the minus strand of NZ_VWVZ01000002.1, from coordinate 441,862 downwards.
TCCTGCAACAATGGGCAACATTGAAGCAAGTATTAGATGGTCTGCTTGGTTTAGATTCCCCTAGTTTTGCGGCAATCGACTCAGGTTTAGATACCATTCATATCACGCTGAAAAAGATTTATAAAACCGATCTGTTTGAACAGGCAACTCAAGCTGTTATTACAGAAATCGAAACATCGACAACGCCGATGGTACAACCCGTGACGACACAATCTTCTGCACCTCAAAATCAGCTGTCTTTCCAACCGCAAGTACAATCGCATGTTGAAAACCGCGAACAGGCCATGCGTGTACTGCAAGAAATTGCCACTTATTTTCAAAAAAATGAGCCACATAGCCCTGTCAGCTATATGCTGCAAAAAACCATCAAGTGGAGCCAAATGCCACTGCATGAGTGGTTAACTCAGGTGATTAAGGATGAACATCCTTTACAAATGCTACAGGACACTCTTGGTGTTCAGCCAAAGAATGAATACGAATAATTGTTGGTAAAGAAATATGTTTAAAGCAGAAAAGATTCTTTGGGGTGAAGGCTTATTTTTACGTCCTCAACATTTCCAGATCCAAGATACTTATCATGAACAACGCTTGAATCACACCATTCGAGCAATGATTCCACACGCCTATGGGGTACAGAAGTTAAAATTTGATGAAATCCAACTTTCCACTCATATTTTAGCTTTAGAAGAAATTGAAATCATTTGGCAAGATGGTGAAATTTATCATGCGCCTGCCCAAGATTTGTTGCCTGAACCATTATTGTTAGATGACCTTAATCTGCAAGGTGAAATGACGGTTTATCTTGCGCTACCAATTTTGCAGGCCAATAAGAAAAACATTGCCGATGAAACACGCTCAGTTTCTAGCCGTTATCATAACTACTTGGCAGAAACCCACGATCTGTTTACCGATGCCAGCCCTGCTGAACTGAATTTGTTACGTCGTCGTGCCGAATTTAAATTGCTTGAACAACATATTCAACCTAGCCAAAATCTAGATGGATTCTTATATGTTCCTGTTGCTAAAATTAAGCGCCAAAGCTCAGGCCATTTTGAATTAGATAATAAGTTTATTCCGCCAATTTTGCATATTGCTGCATCAGAATCTTTAATTAACAACCTAAAACGTACTTTGAACGTGATTAAGGCAAAAATTAAGATGATTCAAAGTAATAACCGTGAAAATGAACAGAAACTGATTGAGTTCCGTTCAGGGGATATTGTTTCATTTTGGCTGATCAATGCTTTAAACACGGCATATGCAGGGCTGAACCATTTACTCCAATATCCATTGATTCACCCTGAGCGTTTGTTCTCTGAATTATTACGTTTAACTGGTTCTTTACTGACCTTCTCGACCGCGTATGATTTGGACCATTTGCCGCAGTATAAACATCACCAGTTACAAGATAGTTTTCAGCAGCTTGATCTGATTCTAAGAGATTTATTAGATACCATTATTTCAAGTCGTTATTTCAGTATTGCCTTGAAAGAAACACGACCATCATATTGGGTTGGTAGTCTTGAGTCTGACAAAATTACCCGTGATACCCGTCTCTATATCGCGGTTTCAAGCAGCATGATGCAAACGCATGAACTTATTCAAATTGTACCGTTACGCTTCAAAGTGGGTAGCACAATTGATGTAGAACAACGTGTTATTGCCGCACTTCCAGCAGTTCCACTCCATCATTTAATGCAAGTCCCAACTGCAATTCCTGTGCGCTCTGGGGTGAGCTATTTTGAAATCGAGCCACATCACGAATTGTATCAACGGATGCTTGAATCAGAATCTATCTGTGTCTATGTGCCAGCCGGATTCCAAGATATCAGTATTGAACTCATTGCCGTAATGAATAGTTAAGAGAATAACAATGACTCAACCCACAGGCATCCCCTCTTTATTCGATGATGGAAAAATTGGTTCAGGCTTCCCAACGTCTGACCAACCACAAAATAAAGTGCAAGCGACCAACTTGATTGATCTATTACATGACGGTTTTTATTTAGTCTTCTTGCTTCGTAACCGTTACATTCCATCGAATCCAAATGATTTCCGTGAAAAAATTCTGGATCTATTAAATCGTTTTGAGCAGCAGGCCAAACGATTGCAATTTTCTGCCGATGATATTCATGATTCGAAATATGCATTTTGTGCACTGATTGATGAAACCATTGCCACTCAACAAGATCCAGCCTACTTTAACTTGCAAAATACTTGGCTGATTAGCCCACTTCAGTTGAGCTTATTTGGTTCACAACTCGCAGGTTATCGTTTTTTTGAGATATTGGAACAATTACGTAGTCGTGGTAAAGAGCGTTTAGCTTCGCTTGAAGTTTTCCACTACTGCTTATTACTCGGTTTTCAAGGCAAATATCGACTGGAATCTGTTGAAAGCTTAAACCATCTTGTCGCCCGTGTTGGTGACGAAATTGATTATCTCAAAGGTAAAAAAGCGGCATTCTCTCCGTTTGCAGCAATTCCGGATCAGATTAAACATATTATTCACCATGAACTGCCTTTTTTCTGGATACTGATCTTCTTACTTATGTTTGCAGCACTCACCTTTGCTGGACTCAAGTTTATGTTATCAAAGCAAAACCAGAATGCTTTAAACCCATATCAAAATGTGATTTCAGCGCCTGCTGAAGAAGCACATATCACCATCCATTTGCCTTAGTTGATAACGTATGACTCAGGAAAGAGCAACTTCTATACGCATATTACAGAGTAATAAGAAAAAAACCTTATCGCCTGTAATTTATTTACTGATCGGATTTCTTTCAGGGATTATCTTTGCTGCACTGATTTTCTTTCTCTTTGCTACGGACTCAAGTCCTAGCGATACAGTTGCTCCGCAACAAGAACAAGCGCTAGAAGATAATAATCGTGTTCAAACACATAGCAAAGTGACAGCTCAAGTTTCAGAGGAAACAGCAGCTGGTCATCATGAAACAGCTGAATCGGTAGAAGATAATAATTTTACCCAACCTGGTAGTAATGATTTAAATAAATTCTTCCAACGTACTGCCCCACCCGCTGCGCCAGCACCGGCTGGACAACACATTTCCCCATTTGCCAATGAGCCAAACGCCAAAGCACAGCAAAAGGTAGTCCCTGCAAAATCACAACAAGGGAAAAGTGAACCAGCTCCCGCGATAACAAATAAAACCGTGAAGCCAGCAGTAGCCCCTCAACCAGCCAAAGCCGCTCCAACGAAAGAGCCAGAGGCGGAAGCACCTGAGGCAACAGTACAGATAAAAGTGACACAAAAGCCTTTTGCTGTGAATGAATTGCAATAAAAAATGATTTTTCTTATTTTCTTTTGCTTCATCGCTGTCGCGATCGGATTAACGCTGCTCATGTCTTATGAGCTACGCTATAAATGCAAACAGTTGTTGCAATCGTTATTACCGAGTGGCAAAAAGAAAATCGTTAATGCAATGCAGTTCGCTGAGAACATGCATCAAGCTGCTTCACCAGAAAAATTACAATCTCATTGGCACCTACAGCAATGGTGGATTTTAATCGCAGGCTTCTTTTTATTTGCCAGTATTATTATTTTTGCGTTTACCCGCCCAATCAATTCCACACGAATTGAAGCAGAGTATTTAAAAGAAACCGATCCACAAATTTATACCTTACTCAATGGCGAGATGCTCAGTCCACCACCTGATGTTGACGATACATTGATCCAAGATGCAATTGTTGAAGCAACTCGTCTAGAGCAAGCTTATCAGGCACAGCATCCAACAGATCCGAGCATTGATGCTTCTCAAATCGAGATTCCAATTACCCATTCACATGGCAGTTTAAATTCATCCTTGGTTGATCGTAAGTGGGATAAAATCAACCCACGCTATAAGCAACGTCTGCTTATGGTCTTTAAAATCATGAAAGAACAACATGGTTATGAACTGGTATTACTTGAAGGCTACCGCAGCCCAAGTCGTCAGAATATGTTAGCAGGCAACCCAAATACAACTCGCGCCAAAGGTTATCAAAGTTATCACCAATTTGGTCTAGCAGCAGATGTCGCCTTTAAGCGCAATGGTAAAGTCGTGATTACGGAGCGTGATCCTTGGGCAATGCGCGGCTATGAGTTATATGGTCAAGTTGCCGAGTCTGTTGGATTAACTTGGGGTGGTCGCTGGAAATCAATCAAAGACTATGGGCATACCGAATACCGTATGCCAGGTTTAAGAAAAACCAAGGAAATGGCTGAACAACTCACCGCTGAAGGACAACTAACAGCAAGAACTGATGAGTCTTAAACCTACCATAAGTTCTCTTCTGCAAAATCTCAAACCGATGCATTCAAATAATAGGCATCGGTTTGATTACAGAATTAAAAACTAAATACAAAGATTATTTAAATCTAAAATTATAATATGGCTTAAATTATTTCCTCTTCAACTACTGAAGCTGAAATCGGCTTTTTCACTCTTAAAATAAATATTTTGAAAATCTCGTTCATACCCAATCCAATTATAAAGGCAATCATAAATGAACCGAGCACATCAAACGGAAAATGAACACCTATATAAATCCTTGACCAACCTACAATCAAACCTAATAGCAATGCTGCACTGCCAATTTTTCGGAAACCAGACAAAAGATATGAGAATGCAATCGTTGCCACTGTCAGAGTATGTTGACTTGGAAAAGAGGAGGAAGAACCATGCCCTGTAAGGATATGTCCAATGCCTAAATCAAAAGGACGTGGATGGAAATACACCACATGAATGAACTGAGTAACCAATAGAGAAACTGCGATCGTGATGAGCATCTTGATAAACTGTGTTTGGTATTTTTTATCCTTAATGAACAATGAAGCAATTAAAAATACAAATAATACTGCGATTAAATTATGTGATGCGAATAAAGCCACTTTATCCAAAAGCAGGTTTTGCGTTGCAGCTGAGTTAATCCAGTTAAATAAGCGAATATCGATCGTTTCAATTGACATCGTCAATCATTCCATGATGACTTTATATAAAAAAATATTATAAAAACAATCTTAAAATAAAATTAAAATTTATAATTTTAGCTTGATTATAAAGCGCCTTTGTTTTTTCTTTAAACTGCTGAGCGATAAGAGGAATAACAAGATAATTGTCCTGTTATCCCTCTGCTTTGGTAGGTTTCACATCAAAGTTTATGAATGTTTCCAAGGCACTGCAGGTGAGCCAATCCATGCTGATTTTGCAGGAATGTTCTCCCCTTTCATCACCAATGTCAGTGGGCCCAATACCGCATGATCCGCTACATTGGCATTGTATAAAATAATACTGCGCGAATTTACTACTACATCACTGCCAATATTGACTTGGCCAATTTTCATGATACGGTCTTCAAATAGATGCGTTTGTGGTCCAGAAAAGCTATTAAACTCAGCACGATCACCAATCTTCACACAATCAAATTCGGTGATATCAGCAGTATCCAGATATACATCCTTACCAATCCCAACACCTAAAAGACGCAAGAAGAAAGGCAACATTGGCGTCCCTCTTAAATAGTTCAAGAAGTTCGGAATCGCAACAGATTCATATAGGCTGGTAATCCCTTCACTGAGCCAAACGAACATGGTCCACATCGGTGCCGAACGTGGTTGATAACGTCCAATTAAAGCCCATTTCAATACGGTCACAATGACAAAACAACCCACTCCATATAACAGCCCAGCTAAAGTTAAAGCTAGCAATCCTATCGCAATACTATAATCATTAATGACATCAATCACTTCTAAAACAATCATATAACCCACACCAATGGCAAGTGCTGTTGGTAATACGATACGTAAACCTTCAATCAAGCCTCGCATTAAACGGCGTTTCGCGCTTGGTTTAAAAGTTAAATGATCTGGATATTGTGCTGCTGCTTCACGTGCTGGCAATAGTAAAGGTGGTGAACCGAACCATGTTTGCCCCGAATACATTTCTCGGTTATCTGGCGTTTTCGATTGCACTCCGATCAAAACATTATCAGGTAATACCGTACCATCCGCGATATATGCACTGTTCCCAACAAAGCTACGATTGCCAATTTGAGTAGATTTCAACGACATCCAACCGCCTTTAATTTCTTCATCACCGAGCATCACCGCATCAGCAATAAAGCTTTCCTCACCAAGGGTCAGCATCTCAGGAATCACGCCAGTAGCGGTAGAAATTTCTGTATTTCTACCCACTTTCGCACCCAGCATACGGAACCATGTCGGAGCATATATAGTGGCGAACAAACCATGTAAGGTTTGCAAACTGGTTTCTAAAATCTGAGCGGCAAACCATTTACGATAATATGTACCACCATGCACCGCATAAGTGCCTGACTCTAAACTTGGCAACACCACTTTACGTATAGCCGATGAAATTAATGCAGTGATGATCATCATCATGGCACTGGCAGGAATCGCAAGGATGAAATAATACAGTGCGGTTTGAACGTGATTATTTGGGTCGATATTAAACACATTGACATCTAACCAATCTACCAACAGGAAGCTTGGGAAAATCGGAATAAAGAATAAGCACGCAATGATTAAGGCACTGACACTGTAATAACCATATTCCGCAAATTTTCTCATTAAGGATAATTTCGGACGTGCTGCTAATGATTCAAGCTCATCAATATGGCCTATTTTTTTCGCTGGTGTTCCATCCCAAATTTCGCCTGCAGGTACCGTCGTACCATATTCAATCGAGGTTAAAGCATTGACATGCGCTTGCGGTTCTAACACGGTATTTTCTTCCAATACTGCATAAGATCCCACATAACTGTCTTTTTTAAGCTGAATTGAGCCCAAGACTAAATGCCCGTGCTCCACCTTTGCATTTTCCAGATTTACATTGGAACCAACACTCACACCATCTTCAATCTTTAGCAATGAAGGCATACGGATATGCACCGAGCTAATGCTGACATCATGCCCAATCTTCGCCCCAAGTGCTTTGAGATATAAATTTAGTAAAGTCGAACCAGAGAGTAGATACACAGGTGAAATACTGCTGATACGATCTGCCAACCACCAACGGAAATAGGTCATTCCCCACAGTGGATAACGACCTGCACCAACTCCTAGCATCAGTAAACGTTTTACCGTAATTGAAACTGCAAAACTGGCAATAATCACACTGATATACACCAGCAAAGACAACGCGATCGCATAAGGGATACTGTCTCGTGCTCCCCCAGTAAAATAATGATAGGTAAAGAATGGTGCCAACCATTGCAGAATATTGATCGAGATCAGCACTGGAATCGTCACCGCCTGTGCAATCCCACACAGCCATTTATAACCTTGATGACGTGGATTGTCTTGTCCAATCTGGCGATCAAATAAGGAAGGTTCAGGTTGTTCTAACATTAAAGCTGCAATCACCCCGACTTTTCTTGCCTGATATAAGCTTTGAATGGTCAGATGGCTATATTGAGGGTGTTCACGTAAATTCGAGATCAGTACTGCAGCGAGTAAAGAATGACCTCCAAGATCATCAAAGAAATCTGAATCTAACTTGATGGGGATATTGGGAAATAAACGACCTAGAATCTCAAATAAAATCTGTTCAGCTTCATTCTGTGGCTGATCAGATTCACTCCGGTCAATCACACTGGTTAATGGGCGAGCCTTCAATGCCTTACGATCAATTTTCCCAGACAATAAACGTGGCACTTCTTCAATAATTTCAAAGCGATTTGGCACCATATATGGCGGTAAACGCTGACTAAGCTGGTATCTGAGCTGCTTAATTTCAATCGCTTGTTTTGCCTCCAACTCAGGTGCAATAAAGGCAATCAGCTGATCAATCCCATCTTCAGCTCTTAAAATAACTGCTGCCGTTCCAATTCCATCAAGATCACATAACGCAGCTTCAATTTCACCGAGTTCGACACGGAAACCACGAATTTTGATTTGATCATCGGCACGACCTAAACAATGCACTTGACCAAACTCATCAATTTTGGCGAGGTCTCCTGTGCGATACAAGCTGATTTCATCCTCATTATTTGCCCAAGGATTCTCAAGAAATTTGTCTGCAGTTAAATCAGCTCGGCCTAAATAACCTTGTGCCACACTGGGTCCAAAAATACACAATTCCCCTGTTTCGCCTTGAGCTAATAGCTCTCGCTCTGCATTAATCACCAACATGCCGTAGTTCGGTAATGGCTTACCAATGGTGACGGGTTTTCCTTGCTGTAATAATTCTAAACTAGCCGATACCGTGGTTTCAGTCGGACCATAGGTATTAAACATTTGATGGTGTGGTAAGGCCCAACGTTCCACCAATGAATCAGGGCACATTTCCCCACCTAGGTTGATGATACGCAAGTTCGGAACGTCTTCAGGAAATAAAGCCAGTAAAGTCGGCACAGCATGTAATACGGTAATCTGTTGTTGTTTCAATGTTTGGCAGAGTCGCTCTGGATCGCTGACTAAGGATTTTGGTGCAATCCACAAGCTTGCACCCACCAGATAAGACAACCAGATTTCTTCAAAGGACATATCAAAAGCAACTGAGAAACCCTGATAGACCTTGTCCTGTTCCTGAATCCCTAAAATACTGTTTTCACTACGCAGAAAATGACAAATATTCTTCTGAGTAATCACAATGCCTTTCGGCTTTCCTGTTGAACCTGAGGTATAAATAGTATAGGCAGGCTGCTCAGGCGTGGTTTTGGCTAATTCCACAGTTTCATGCAATGGTCGCTGTAATTCAGTATTGGTCCATTTGGTCTGTGGGACGTCTTGTAAGTGTTCATACCATTCATCACTGGTAATCATACCCACAGCCGCAGCATCTTCAAGGCAAACAGCGATTCGATCTGCAGGCGTATCCATATCAAATGGTAACCAAGCTGCTCCGCTCAGACAAATTGCCAACTGAGATTTTAATAATTCAATACCACGCGGCAGCCATAAGCCAATGATATCGCCAGCTTTGACCCCTTTAAGGGTCAAATGCTGTGCCATCAATAAAGCTTGTTGATAGAGCTCGCCATAGCTCAGCTTTTGTTCTGCCTCGATCAAGGCAATTTTTTCTGGAAAAGTCTGTGCCGTCTGAATAAAAATATCAGCCAGCACTTCATGTTGTAAGAATTCTGGGTGGTGCTTACCACGAATAATATTTTTTGCGCTCATCACACATTGGTTCATTTTTATGCTCTCTTTAATGTTCTGATTTGGCTAAAGACGAAATGAGGTGTTCGTATTCGCTGGTAAATTAAAGAGAGCAACTTAAAACAACATTAAAGTGTGATGTGCAGATAAACAATAAAACCTGAACAGAACAAAAGTGATCAATCTGACCACTTTTTATTCAAATTATGAACAAAGTACCCCATTTATGTTGGGTGAGGTTTTTGCATCTAGGGACACAATTGACAGTGCAATTGCATCAATAATTCGGCTCAATGAACTACTCGCACCACTCACAATGTCTTGTATCTGATTGTTCTTACCTGATACTGGCTGAGTAAACGTCATACGGCAAGCCAATTGCTGATTTTGGGTTGAGTTCTGATCTAAGGTAATATTTGGATCATTACGCTTAATGATCCACGCAACAGAAACTTCAACATTTTTGTTCACGATATTGGATGTATTAATGATATCAAAATGTGAAAAATCAGTTGCAACACGATAAGACACCTTGCCACCCACCATACCGCTGTTATAACGATCAACCGCACCAAGCTTTTGCTGTAGGCCAGCAGATAGGTTGTCTCTTAATTCAGCCCCAAGCGTAGACGTCCAACGCTCGTTTTCCATGATTTTAGATTTACCTGCTGCATCCTGTATCACGATAGGCGCGCGATTGATACGATCTGGTAATCCAACAGGCAATACTTCAATGACCCTGACTTTTGAACTTGGCAATGGAGAAACTTTGCTTGCCAAAGTGTAATAATTCGGTGTGGGTGAACCCGAACAAGCTGTGAGTAACACCGCAGCAGATAAGATGCTCACGCTACTGAGCACTCCTGCTACAGCAGATGAATGTTTAGCGATGATTGTTCTTATCATTTGTTTGCCTCTGCTTTTTTACCCCGAATCAATGATTCAGGATGCTGTTCAATATAATCAGCCATTAATTGTAAAGATGCCGCAGCTCGAGTCATTTGCTGCAATGCTTTACGCACATCCTGCTGCATCGGTGCATCACTGGATAAAATGGATTCACTCGATTGCATGGTTTTACGCACATCATTCAGCGTCGCTTGTAAACCAGGTGCGACTTTACCATCCAACTGTTTTACCAATTTGTCTGTCGATTCAATGGTGGTGTTCATATTATTAAGCGTCTTACGAACATCTTGTCCAATTTCTTCGAGTGGGAACTTACTCACTTTATCCGCGATTTGTGAAACTTGTGCCTGTAAACCACTCAACTCTGTTGCCGTGGTTGGTACTTCAACACGTCCATCTGGTCTCGTGATTAAAGACGCGGCTTTGGCTTTTGGAAACTTATCAAAGGCAATATAGTTCTGGCCTGTTAATAAATTACCTGTCCGCATCTGCGCACGCCAACCTCTCTCAATAAAGTATTTAAAAATTTCGCCATCCGGATCAAGTTCTTTGCCATGTGCTAAACGCGATGGATAAATCACTGCATCCACGCGCATTCTTAAATGCGTATAAGACTGATCAAATTCGACGTTGATTGCTTTGACATTACCAATTTCAATGCCCATAAAGTCAATTGGTGCACCCGCAGTTAAACCACGAAGCGAATGATCAAAGTACATAATAATTGGACGTGGCTTACCATCAGGCTCTTTCATTGCCTCTTTGCGAGAGTCTGATAACGTAAAATAACTATTGTCTGGTGCAATAGCGCCACTAGAATTTTCTGGATAACCAAAGGCAATACCACCCGCAATAATACTGGCAAGCGATTGTGTATCCAGATTAAAGCCTGATGCATTTAAGGTCACATCGACCCCACTGGCCTGCCAAAAACGAGCATCTGTGGTTACGAACTTATCGTAAGGAGATTGAATAAAAGTTTGTAGTTCAACCGTTTTTCCATCAGCTGCCAATTTATATGCTGTAATCTGCCCGACATTAATTCTGCGATAGTAAATCGGCACGCCAACATCCAGTGACCCCAAGTCCTGTGCTTTTAAGAAAAACACCTTACCCGGTATATCCGATGACACTACAGGTGGAACTTCAAGCCCAGTAAAATTCTCTTGCTTCTGTTCAGCTTTTCCTCCATCGACTTCGATGTATGCCCCTGAGAGTAAGGTATCAATACCCGAAATACCGCCAGTTCCGACTCGAGGTCTGACCACCCAAAAGCGCGAATCTTTGGCAGCAAAATTACTGGCATCTTTGCGTAATTCGATTTTGGCAATGACATGGGAACGATCATCCGAAAGATCAATTTGTCGAACCAAACCAATATCGACCTGCTTATAGCGTACCGTGGTTTTTCCTGCAACCAAGCCTTCTGCTGTTCGGAAAGACACTTCAATGGTTGGGCCTGTATCCAAAACCGCTTTTGCTGCAAGCGAAAGTGCGATTAACAGCGCAACAAATGGAACCAGCCAAATGAGCGCAGGTCTCCAACGTCCCTTCTTTTTTTCAGGTTCGTCAAAGATTGCATCGTTCTGCGTTAACACCGTGGTGTTTTCTTCAGAATCTTGGCTATTCGGGGTATTTTCTGACATAGTGATCTTTCTTTTATAGGTCAAAAATAAGGCTCATCGTCAATCTTAACTCTTTAATTGATGAATCGCCGTTCCTTTCAAATGATTTGATTGTTGCGCATTCGCGTGACGCGCCTTGAAATAATTGTCCCAAATAATTCTTGGATCAAAACTGAGTGAAGCAAACATGGTCAACACCACTACAGCACCAAAAGCGACTGCGCCAGGCCCTGCCAAAATAGTGGCCAATGACTGAATTTGAATCAATGCAGTCAGCAATGCAACCACAAAAACATCGATCATTGACCACCGCCCAATAAATTCAACAATACGATACATCAGCGCACATTGTTCAGGGGTAAAATGCCATCTCGAAGATGACTGCATGTAGACTGAAATTAATAAAAAAATCAGAATCAATAATTTTAAAATCGGGATAAAAATACTGGCCATAAAAATAACCACAGACACCAGATAATCACTATTTTGCCAAAAATAGATCACACCACTAATAATGGTATCTTGCTGACGCCCCAACAAAGAATCTGTTTCCGTCATAGGTAGCACATTGGCTGGAATATATAAAATTGCTGCAGCGACCACCAAAGCAAAAGTACGATTTAAACTTTGTGGTTTACGTGAGTGCAATGTACTTTTACATCTGGAACATTGAGCATGATTTTGCTGATCTGCGTGACTCGCTACAGCATTCAGTAATCCACAGCAATGACATTGAATGAGCCCAACCTGTTTTGCCCTGACATAATTTTTGATCTGTAAATCAACATCGGAAAGGTGTTCTACAATTGAACCGATCTCGGTGTCATGGTCATGTTTTTGCTTCATCCCAAACTCCGATCAACTTCATCCCAGATATCTTTAATCTTGACCGAAGCAATATAGACCAAAAGCACGCTCAATAATGTAAATGCCCAGAGTGCAACACCAGGAATGACGGTGACCATCCCAACGAGTTTGACCAAGGTTACAAGTACACCTATTAAAAAAACCTCAACCATTCCCCATGTCCGAAACAGAAATAAGGCTCTCAGTGCCAAAGTCAAAAATTGAGGCCTAATCTTCAATACACTAATAAAGAAAAGCACATAGCTCAGCAATAACAGCTCAACCAAAGGCACAATAAAAGTTGTAATCAGAATCAAAACACCGACCAATGCACGATCAATATGAAACATGGTCCAGGCAGCACCAATTAAAGTGGTCTGAGAGGTATTGCCCTGTAGCTCAACAATCACGATGGGAAAACTATTGGCAATCACAAAAACAATCAAAGCAGTAATGACCAAGGCAAGCAAAGACGAAAAAGATCGACTTCGACGATATAACTCCGCGCCACAACAGGTGCAATATGCCCGTTCACCTGATGCAAGCTCAACCCTGCGATATATTGCATCGCATTCTTCACAACCCGCCAGTTCAGTGAGTCTGACTTGCTGACCAATCACTAGGGATGGATTATTTTTATTCGCCATAAAGTCAAACTCATCACACAGATTGTTTATTGTTTAAGAAATCGACTTAACCCATTTATACCTTTTATTTTTGCAATCACAACCAAGGACTGTATTTCTTACACAATATGTAAACAAATCATCATCTAAAAGCATTTTCAATCCTATGAGTTGATGGCTTATTTCGTCTTTATCAAAAAGAGCAAAGCTCAGCTACGGATTAGTCTATCACCGACCACACGACAGCCCTATCATCATGCATAAAAAAGACGAATAGGTTGCAGATCACGCCTACAACCTATTCGTCTATATACTTATTTTAAATAAAAAATTATTTAAACGGCTTTGTTTTTATAAAAAATATTGTAGCTCGCATAGCAGGCAATAATAAACAGGACACAACAGACAAAACCGACTTGCATCGATGGATCGGTCACCATACTGATACAGGTAATCACGCAGAATACCCCACCTAAAATCGGGGTGAGTGGGAATAACGGTGCAGCAAATTTCAGGTCTTTGACTGTTTTACCCGATTTAATCCATTGTCTACGGAAGTTAAACTGAGATACACAAATCGATATCCATACCACTACCATAGTAAAAGCGGCAACACCCAATAAATTTTTGAAAATCGTTTCAGGTGCAAAATGTTCTGATAACAAACCTGGAATCGCGCCAAACATGGTCACAATAATCGCAATAATCGGTGTTCCTGAACGGGTTAATTTTGAAAACACCTTCGGCAACTGATTCTTTGCAGACAATGACCACATCATCCGCGATGCAGCAAATAAACCTGAGTTTGCAGCAGATAAAAGCGCAGTAATAATCACAAAACGAATAATATCTTCTGCGTATGGAATACCAATATAATTAAAAACGGTAACAAATGGGCTATTGCTGACACTGTTGGCATTTATACCTGCCATTTCATAAGGCAGTAATGCACAGATCACCACGATGGTACCCACAAAGAAAATCAATAAACGCCAGATCGCGGCATTGATTGCTTTAGGTACTGTTTTCGCAGGTTCTTCTGCTTCACCTGCCGCGACACCAATCAATTCTGTACCAGAGAATGCAAAGTTCACGATCAACATGGTCGCAAAAATTGGGAAAATACCATTTGGAAACCAGCCATGTTCCGTCAGCTTACTGAACAATGGTGCCGACTCATGCCCATGATAAGAAATCATGCCAAAGATAGCGGCTAAACCCAATCCAATAAAACAGATAATGGTGAGGACTTTAACCAAAGACAGCCAGAATTCTGACTCAGCAAACAGTCGTGTCGAACTGACATTCAAGCTAAATACCAGCCCTGCAAATAATAAGGTCCAGGTCCACATGGAAATAGACGGAAACCATTCCTGCATCAATAAAGCCGCAGCGGTAAATTCAGTCCCTAAGGTTGCAGTCCACGTCAGCCAATACAACCATGTGATCATATAGCCTGTTCCTGGGCCAATATAGGTTCTAGCATATTCACCAAAAGAACCTGAAACTGGCATTTGTACAGCGAGTTCACCTAAACACAACATCACCATGTATGCAATTACACCACCCAATAGGTAAGAGAGAATCGCACCGACTGGACCAGCCTGAGAAATGACATCGCCAGAGCCTAAAAACAGCCCTGTCCCAATTGCACCACCTAAAGAAATCATGACCAGATGACGTTTGGTCATGGCACGTTTCAATGGTTTACCCACTTCAATCTCTGCGCTCGAAGTTTCCGATAAACTGGCAACATCCTGCTGCGGCACATATTGTCCACTCAGGGCTTGGCCTGAGGGAAATGTCTTTTCGTTATTGTTACTCATACACGGTCACTCCAACTGTATTCTTATGACAACCTGTCCTTGCTGTTTCACTTTCATAAAAACGAATATCTAAACGATATTCTTTGACACGCTTTGTTCTATTGAACATCCATATTCAAACTCCATTTCATCTATTCCTTGCCGACAGTTAAACTGTTAAAGCGGCGACTTTTTATTCAATTTCTTTTAAAATCAGTCCAGCCCGAAGCCCTGTTTTTACCATAGGGTTTGGAAATAAAATCCAGACTTGTTGATCATGCGCGACATAATCCCCAGCCTGTTGTGTTGCAATCAACTCACCTTTCTGAAAAGTAGAAAAGTTTGGAGCGTCAGCACTCAATTTGAGTTGAAAATCTTCACTTTGTTTTAATACTGAATCCACCACCTTAAACTGTCGAATGTCGGATTTCTGTCTGATCGGCAAAGCCTGATCTGCAAGGACGGCACGCAGCATCTGATCGGTACTGGCAAATTCAGCTAAATCATTTTCACCAAATGGCTTAGCCTTACCTAACTCCAAAGTACTACTCGCGGCATGAAACTTTTCAGCAGTAAAGTGGGTAAAGGTTTTCCCAACTGCATTGTGATAGACCAAAGCATCCAAATCAGCAGCCTTTAAGCTTTGGATGAGAAAGTCATCATAAGGCTGAGTCTGATAAGGGAATAAGGCAAATACTGGTAATCGTGATGCACGAATGGCGGTATGTAGATCGTAGTGATAACGCTGTGCGTCTACCTCACTATCGGCAAAAAACTGTGCGCTAACTTGTTCTAAATGTGCCGCCCGTTCAGTTTCTTGATCTTGAATTAAATTTTGATACGCGCCACAGAACATGCGGTTCATATCATTTTCAAGATAACGAACACCGTGACGAATGGCTTCTGGGTTACCGAACACAAAAAGTACCCGTACTGCCAAAGTTAAACGTTCTGCAAATAAATCATTGATGATATTTGCCAACAATTCGATGGGTGCAGTTTCATTGCCATGAATACCCGCAGAAAGCAGCATGGTTTTTCTATAGGCTGTTTTTGGAGTACATTGCAATAGCCCTTCACCTAGCCATTGCCATGTAAATCCAGCTGTTTCCCCTTGCATTTGCACAGGAACTCGTTGTTCTAAAGTCAACGTTAATAGATCAACCATGTACTTTCATCCTTAAAAGCCGTTGTTTACTGTTTATCTTTGGAAGTGATAAACCGAACCTAAAGCTAAAATTTTGGTTAACTCATCTAATGCGGTACGGCTCTCGATCAATAAACTTGGATCGGCCAAATCGTCTTGTGTTAACTCATCACGATAATGCTGATCGACCCACTGATTCAGTGTTTTGAACAATGCGTCATTCATAAACAAGTTTGGATTCACCGCATTCAGTTCCGCTTCATTCACCGCAACACGCAATCTCAAACATGCAGGTCCACCGCCATTACGCATACTTTCACGCAAATCAAATACCTTGATGTCATCAATTGGCGTACCCATTTGAATCATGTCATTCAAGTAGCTCCATACCGCCTTGTTGTGACGTGATTCCTCTGGCACCACAATGCTCATGCCGCCATCTGCACGGGTTAAAATCTGGCTATTGAATAAGTAAGTCGATACCGCATCTTCAACTGTGACACGACTGTCTGGCACTTCAATCGACACAAATTCTTGACCAATACCTGCCATTTTTTGACGAATTTCATCCAGCGCAGCAGCCTGATTTAAAAACGCCTGTTGATGATGGAATAACACCTGTTGATTACTCACCGCGATTACATCGTTGTGGAATACGCCTTGATCAATCACATCAGGATTTTGCTGAATGAACACCGTCCGTTTCGCATCTAAACGATGTAAACGGGCAATTGCTTCACTCGCCTCACGGGTTTGACGTGCAGGGAATTTCTGTGGTGCAACCGTTCCACCCAGTTGCTGCTGACCATAAACAAAAACCTGTACACCCGCTTGATCATATGCACCACCAAGGCGGTTATGATTAGCTGCCCCTTCATCACCAAACAAAGCTGCTTCTGGCAGTGCTTCGTGATGCGCGAAATATACATCATTACTGAACATCGCTTGAAGAATGCGTGTGGTCGTATGATGCTCAATTGATCGATGGAACTTATTATTCAGGTTTGCAGCGGTAAAATGCATACGCCCATCAGCACTATCAGCAGATGGTGACACCGTACAAGAGTTGGCAGTCCACATCGAAGAAGCAGAGCTCAACGATGATAATAAGGCTGGTGCAGTACGCATCGCTTGGGTAATCACGTCAATATCACTGCCAGTAAAACCCAAACGGCGTAGCGTTGGTACATGCGGACGCTCTTGGGGAGCAAACACACCTTGCTTCAAGCCTAAGTCAGCAAGGGCTTTCATTTTCTTTAAGCCTTGCTTTGCTGCAAGTTTAGGATTTGACGCATTATTACGATTCTTTGTTGATGCGACATTACCAAACGATAAGCCCGCATAATGATGGGTCGGCCCCACTAAACCATCAAAATTAATTTCATAACCTGACATTTTATTCTCCCTGTGTCCCGATACGAGCCGACTTACAGCACAATGCCCGGTGATAATTTTGAAGGTAAAGTAACGCTGTCACTTTCCAGTGAAGCCATTGGCCATGCACTATAGTCGGCAGCGTAGAACGCACTGGCACGATGGTTGCCAGACGCTCCAACACCACCAAATGGTGCGGCACTTGAAGCACCTGTTAATGGTTTATTCCAGTTCACAATCCCTGCACGTGCTTCAATCAGTACACGATCAAATAAATCACGCTCAGGTGACACCAGACCCACCGCCAAACCAAAGCGCGTGTTATTGGCAATGTTTAAAGCTTCATCAAAACTGTTGTATCGATAAATCGTGGTCAATGGACCAAAGTATTCATCATCAGGAATATCGGTCACTTGAGTGACATCTAAAATGCCTGCGGTGAGTAATGAACTGTCTGCTTGTGGACGGGTCATTTCTAATAATGGTTTTGCGCCTAAAGCGATCAGTTTGCTTTGTGCTACCAACATTTGTTCCGCTGCACGTGCAGAAATCACCCCGCCCATAAAGGGTTGCGGTTCAGCATTCCAAGCACCAACCACTAGGTTTTTAGCGACTTCAACAAAACGTTGAATGAAGGCATCACCATTAGCGCCCTGCTTGACAATAATTCGGCGTGCACAAGTACAACGTTGCCCCGCAGAAACGAAAGCGGATTGAATTGCGAGATTCACTACGGCATCGATATCTGTTGCTTCATCAATGATCAGGGCATTATTGCCACCCATTTCCAAAGCAAGGATTTTTTCAGGAGCACCTGCCATTTGTTTATGCAAGTGATAGCCCGTATTGGCACTACCCGTAAACAGCAAACCGTCAATTTGTTCTGCTGCTGCAAGTGCTTCACCGGTGCTGCGTCCACCTTGTACGATATTCAGCACACCGTTTGGTAGACCTGCTTGCTGCCATAATTTTGCAGTTTCTTCAGCCGTCCAAGGCGTGAGTTCACTTGGTTTAAATACCACGGTATTACCCGCAATCAATGCAGGAACAATATGACCATTTGGCAAATGACCCGGGAAGTTATACGGGCCAAATACGGCGAGAACACCATGTGGACGATGACGTAGTGAAGCCACGCCATCTGGCATTTCAGTTTCGCTAAAACCTGTCCGTTGATGATAAGCACGAATCGAAATCGCCACTTTGCCAATCATCGACTGTACTTCGGTCAAGGTTTCCCAAAGTGGTTTACTGGTTTCTTGGCTAATCACTTCAGCCAATTGGGTTTTATTCTGCTCTAGTAATCCAGCAAAACGTTCAATGATCGCGATGCGGTCTTCTAGTGGTAAACGAGCCCATGCAGGAAATGCCTGACGCGCTGCATTGCAAGCCTGTGCAACATCGGCTGGGCTTGCTTCATGCCCCGCCCAAATTTGCTGATTGCTGACAGGATTGGTTTTTTCAAATGCGCTTCCTTGTCCTTGAACCCAAGCCCCATCAATTAATAATGCACCTTGTGACATTAGTTATTCTCCATTTTTTCTAATGCTAAAACACGGACTTGATCGTGTTCAGCAATATTCAGTGCCTGTGCTTGTGCTGCCGTCATATACAAAGTCTCACTTTCATCAACTTTGTTATTGATCAGCAACACGGCGTAATCTTGGTATTGGTCATTGGCAACCAAAAAAAGTGTCTCAGTACTTTCAACTTGCTCAGTGAGTTTGACTTTGAGCAAGCGGCTCTCTTTCACCGCACGTAACTCGGCAGTATTGGCTTCCAGTGTTGGCCCAGCATCGAAAATATCAACATAACCTTGATATTTAAGCCCTTCTGACATCAACACTTTTGCCGCAGGCAGCGTATGTGGGTGTACTTCTGCAATCACCTCACGTGCCTCTGAACTCAGCAAGTCTACATAAACTGGAAATCTCGGCATTAGCTCTGCAATAAAGGCTTTTTGCCCCACACCACTGAGATAATCTGCGGCAGCAAAATCCATATTGAAGAATAAATAGCCCAAGGAATCCCAAAACGGTGACTGTCCGTTTTGATCCGAGAAACCACGCATTTCAGCAATCAATCTTTCTTCAAAAAAAGAGCGGAATGCGGCAATAAACATAAAACGAACTTTGGATAAAAATTTGCCGTTTTGGTTTTTGCGATATTCAGGATCAAGAAACAAAGTGCAGAGTTCGCTACAACCGGTATGGTCATTACTCAAAAACAAGGTGTCTAAAGTCTTATACACATTTAAGGCTTTAGAGGCATGCACCTGTTTAGCCACACGAAAGTTGTAGAACGGTTCATTTAACCCAACCGCAACTTCAATTGCACTCACACCCACAATTTTGTGAATGCTGGTGTCTTCTAATACAAATAGATAACTTGCCTCGCACTTTTCGGATAAGCCGTCTAAAGTGCGAGTGGTACGTGTAATACGTTCAGCCAAGATTTCTTTATTTTGTGGTAAGGAAGTCAGACCAATGCCAGACTCCCCCGCTCGTTGCGCTAAACGATAAATATCATCTAAGTCCCGATGCGCTGCATGTCGAACAATCATCATGGGCAGATGCTCAAAGCAGACTTAGAGGCGCGCTAAGGCACGAACAAAACGACTTAGACCTTCATCAATATCGTGTTGAGGAATGATCAATGAAGGGGTAAAACGCACCACATCTGCACCTGCGACCAAGGCCAATAGACCTTCTTCACCCGCTAAGGTCACGATATTCTTCGCTTTGCCTGCATGTTCATCTTTCAATACACAACCGATTAACAAACCTTGACCACGGATTTCTTTGAACAATCCGTACTCAGCATTGATTTTGTTTAAGGCATCGATGAAATATTGATGACGTTGTTTAACGCCCTCTAACACTTCTGGTGTATTGATAAATTCAAATACCGCGCCAGCAACTGCACAAGCCAATGGATTTCCACCATAAGTGGTACCGTGATCACCGACCGCATACATATTTGCATAATGATCTGTCGTAATCATTGCACCAATTGGAAAACCACCACCCAATGCTTTTGCCGTAGTGAGAATGTCTGGTGTTACTCCAGTGTTCATATAGGCATACAATGAACCTGTACGACCGACACCCGTTTGTACTTCATCAAAAATCAGCACAGCGCCTTTTTCATCACATAGTGCACGTAAACCTTTTAAGAATTCGATATCTGCTGGCAGAACGCCACCTTCACCCTGAATTGGCTCAACAATCACGGCACAAGTATTTTCAGTGATTGCTGCTTTTGCTGCTTCAAGGTCATTAAATGCAGTGTGTTCAATGCCACCTGGTAATGGTGCAAAATCTTGAGAATATTTTGGCTGACCACCTGCTGTTACTGTGAATAAAGTGCGACCGTGGAAGGCATTTTTAAATGCAACAATCTGGTTCTTGTTTGGATTACCACTGAGTAAACCGACTTTACGTGCCAGTTTTAATGCTGCTTCGTTCGCTTCTGCACCAGAGTTACAGAAAAACACTTTGTCAGCAAAAGTACTATCCACCAATTGTTTCGCAAGGCGTAATACAGGCTCATTGGTATAACCATTCCCAATGTGCCATAGCTTTTGTGCTTGTTCAGTTAAGGCTTTTACTGCAACAGGATGTGCATGACCCAAGGCATTTACCGCGATCCCACCTGCAAAATCAATATATTCTTTATCGTTTTGATCCCAAAGACGTGACCCTTCGCCGCGCACTAAAATGAAATTTGCTGGGGCAAAAACTGGAACCATCCAATCATTAAAATTGCTACGTGTAATTGCGACTTCGCTCATTTTATTTACTCACTTCCTGTTTAATCTTCAGGCTTGTTAAATGCTCAACAAGCCCTTCTCTTTAATTTTATAAATGACTTAACCTGGGAAAATACCACGTTCTTTACGCGCTTTCAGAATACGTTCACATGCCAAAATATAAGCTGCGGTACGTAAGCTGCATTCCTTCTGTGCTGCCGTGTTCCAAACATCAGCAATCGCTTGGATCATCAACTTATCAAGACGTTCATTAATTTCATCCTCGGTCCAGAAGTAACTCGCCATATCTTGAACCCACTCAAAATAACTGACAGTTACACCACCCGCGTTACAGATCACGTCAGGGACCACAGTAATATCGCGACTCACAAATACATCATCTGCTTCTGGGTAGGTTGGGCCGTTCGCGCCTTCAAGTACGATCTTGGCTTTCAGCTTTTGTGCACGTTCAACCGTAATCTGACCTTCCAATGCCGCTGGAATGAGAATGTCCATATCAACCGTCCAGAATTCTTCATCTGAAATCACGCTTGAATCAACAAAGCCCATCACACCGCCAGTTTCAACCACATGCTTTTGCAATGCTTTAACATCTAAGCCTTCTGCATTGAAAATGGTTCCGGTATGGTCTTGCACAGCAACGATTTTTGCGCCTGCATGGCTAAACAAGTAAGCGGCTTCATTCCCTACGTTACCAAAGCCTTGCACAGCAACTTTACTGCCCTCAATCGGTAATTTAATGCGTTCCGCAACCTGCATACCTGTTACAAATACACCGCGACCTGTTGCGCGAACACGGCCAAGTGAACCACCTAAATGTACAGGTTTCCCTGTGACCACACCTGTTACGGTATGACCTTTGATACTTGAATAGGTATCCATCATCCAGCCCATAATATTGGCATTGGTGCCGACATCTGGCGCAGGAATATCAATTTGAGGACCAATGATTGGACTGATTTCACTGGTGAAACGACGGGTTAAGCGCTCTAGCTCACGTGTAGAAAGTTCTTTTGGATTGACACGAATACCACCTTTGGCACCACCGAACGGTAGGTTCAATACTGCGGTTTTGATGGTCATCCATGCAGATAAAGCCATGACTTCATTCAGTTCAACATCTTGGTGATAGCGGATACCGCCTTTACCCGGGCCACGTGATAAATTGTGCTGTACACGGTAACCTTCAAAATGGCGAATTGAACCATCGTCCATCACGATTGGAACATCAACGATAAGCGTACGCTTTGGAGTTTTCAGTGTGTTGACAAAGTTACTGAGGTCAGCATCCAAATAAGGTGCCACTCGGTCTACTTGAGTAAGAAAAGTTTGCCAAGCACTGCCATTTTGAGCCGCATATGATAAAGACATCATCTATTCCTTAATTAATCAATTGTCCCTGTTATTCACAGATTCCCTTTATTTAAGGGCGTCCTACCCCCATCCTCCCTGATGTGCATAGAGCTTCTTTCGTACCGAAGTGAAAATGCTTGGGGTGTTGTATTGTTATTATTATTAAGAATCAAATTGATTCACAAAATTCGTTATAATGATTAAAATGAATTATTTTTTATCAATTTGCTAATAGAAAGAATCAAAATGAACAATATCGATCATATTATATTAGGCTTACTCAAAGACAATGCACGGATGTCGATTACAGACTTGGCAGCAAAAACGCGGGTTTCTCGCGCCACAGTACAGAAAAGAATTGAATATATGGAATCAACGGGGATCATTACAGGTTATACCGTGCGTTTCCGTCCCAATGCTGAAAAAAATATCATTCGGGCATGGATGAATATCATGGTGGAAGGTACACGAGCACAGGCCGTAATTCGGGAGCTGCGCTTAGAATCGGCAGTAGAGCGACTGCATACCACCAATGGTAAATGGGATATTCTGGTTGAGTTGCAATCTGACAGTTTAGAAAACTTTGATAAAGCCTTAGAACGAATCCGAAATATTTCAGGGATTTATAATAGTGAAACCAGTATTTTACTCTCCACCTATAAGACCTAAAAAAAAGGGACTCTATTCAGAGTCCCTTTTTAAATGAAATGGCTTAATAACTAACACGGCGATAGTTACGATATTCTGGTGTCCAGAAATTATCTTCAATCGCTTGTTTCAACACATCATTACTCAATGGCATAGCCAAACCATCCGCCATAGCAGCTTTTGCCACTTTAAAGGCAATAAATTTAGACACTTGTTGAATATCATTAATATTTGGCAATAAATCCGCTGTGGTATTTTTCAAACGCGGCGAACAATCTGCCAAAGCAGTACTTGCGGCCATCAACATCGAATCACTGATATGGGTTGCACCACATGCAATCACACCTAAGCCAATCCCAGGGAAGATATAGGAATTATTGCACTGTGCAATGCTATACACCTTGCCTTGGAAATAAACGGGTGCAAAAGGACTACCAGTCGCTACAATTGCAGCACCTTGAGTCCATTCAATAATATCTTTTGGTTGTGCTTCAACTTGTGAAGTTGGATTCGACAATGGCAATACGATCGGATGCTTATAATACTTAGCTAAGGTTTTGATGACCTCTTCACTAAACAGGCCCGCCTGTCCCGAGACACCAATCAAGATACTTGGTTTTGCATTCTTGACCACATCTAATAAAGCGACGTTGTCACCTGTATATTCCCAAGTGCTGATTGCATTGACTGGTGTGGCAAGTTTTTGCTGGAAATCGAGTAAGTTCGGCTGTTGATCGGTCATCAGACCAAAACGATCCACCATGAAGATGCGTGAACGCGCTTCATGATCGCTCAAACCTTCATCCATCATCTGTCTAACAATCTGTTCAGCAATACCACATCCTGCTGAACCTGCACCAACAAAAGTAACCGTTTGATCTTTCAGTTGTTTGCCTTGCGCTCTTGATGCAGCAATTAAGGTCGCTACAGTGACCGCTGCTGTACCTTGAATATCATCGTTAAAACAGCAAATTTTGTCGCGGTACTGAGTCAATAATGGCATGGCATTGGTTTGCGCAAAATCTTCAAATTGGATGAGAACATCTGGCCAACGCTGACGCACTGCCGTAATAATTTGCTCAACAAATTCATAATATTGCTCACCGCGGATGCGCGGCTGTTTCCAACCCATATAAATTGGATCATCAAGCAATTCTTGGTTGTTGGTTCCAACATCAATAGTGATCGGTAAGGTATAAGCAGGACTAATACCACCACACGCGGTATACAGAGACAATTTACCAATTGGGATACCCATGCCACCAATACCCTGATCGCCGAGACCCAAAATACGTTCACCGTCAGTAATCACAATCACTTTAACGTTTTTCTTGTTAACGTTATGGATAATTTGATCGATGTATTGACGTTCTGGATAAGAAATAAAGATACCGCGGTGACGACGGTAAATATCCGAAAAGCGCTGACAAGCCTCACCAACCGTAGGGGTATAAATAATCGGCAGCATTTCATCCAAATGCTGACTCAATAAGTTATAGAACAGGGTTTCATTGGTGTCTTGAATATTTCGCAAATAAATATGCTTATTCAAGTCGTTGTCGAATGAAAGATACTGCTGATACGAACGCTGAGTCTGCTCTTCAATATTCTCGATATTGTACGGAACTAGACCATGCAAGTTAAAATTCTCTCTTTCTTCTTCAGAAAAAGCAGAGCCTTTATTTAACAGAGGTAGTTCTAAAAGAGCGTTTCCAGCATAGTGAATATATAAAGGTTTTTTGATTTTACTAGGGTTCACAGACATACTTTACTCTTTAGACTCTCTCTCAAATGTACAAAAAATTTATTCGCTGAAATTCTTTCAAAAAAGAACTCTGGCATGAGCAATAATTTACACTAATCGAAGCTCAAAACCGAATAATCTAACTGTATGCAAACTGATTCATTATTTAGTAAATAAATAGTAACCCCTATTTTGGATCGTTTTTTAAGCTTTCTGCAACATTTTGAATTATTTCTGCACCAACATCTCTTTCGTATTGTAGTGATATCGTTGTAATCACTTTTTAGTGTTAAGAAATAATCACTCAAGCAAGGTTCTGTCTTCCTGATGTAGTAGACAATTTTAGCGATCTAAATATTTTTGCTTTTTGCAGATCGAACTGAAATTAAAATCATGTCCATTTTATTCAAAAGAACATGACCCTAAATCAACTGTCGTCTATTTGATGGTATTTATTTTTTCTTACTTTTTTTAGTGAAAAAGCTGAGTGCATGCGAATAATGTGTCGGTGTAATACGTTGAATTAGATCAAGCACCTTGGCATCGTTTCCAATCAGAATACGCGCTTTATCTGCTTTGACTGCATTCAGAATAATTTTAGCCGCCTGTTCAGGTGGCGTTTTTAAAACCTTATTAAATGCCTGACTCGCCTTGGCTGGGTTCATCCCTAAACTTCGAATACTGTCACTCATTCTAGCACTGTTGGCAATATTGGTTCGGATTCCACCTGGATGCACACAAGTTGCACTTAAGCCATCATTCTGGAGTTTTAATTCTTGTCGTAAAGCCTCTGTAAAACCACGCACTGCGAATTTAGTCGCATTATAAGCACTTTGGGTTGGTTGTGCGGTTAAGCCAAACAGACTGGAAATATTAATAATATGCCCTTCTCCACTTTGCTTGAGATAAGGCAAGAACTCTTTGGTACCGTAGACCACGCCCCAAAAATTAATCTTAAAAATCCACTCCAGTTCATCATAGCTCATGCCTTCTACCGTACTTGCTAAAGCCACACCCGCATTATTAAAAATCATATTGATCTTACCATGTGCCTTGAAGCTGTCTTCTGCCCAATCACGAACGGCTTGTTGATCTGATACATCCAATTTAGTCAATGTAACCTTGACTGGATATTGCTGTACTAAAGCTTGTGTTTCTGTCAGCCCCTGTTCGTTGACATCACTTAGGGCCAAATGTGTACCTTGCTGCGCCAATAAAACAGCCAACTGTTGACCGATTCCAGACCCTGCACCCGTAATTGCAGCGACTTTTTGATTAAAGCTTTTCATATTATGACTCCAAAGAAAGTTGATAAAAATTGGCAACATTTTGTCTAAACATGGCATGCAAAGCCTGATCACCATAAGGACTCAACATTTGAATATAGGCATGGATTAGATCATTTAAATGGGTGTTCGGCTTATCCATTGGAAAATTAGAAGCAAACATAATTCGCTCTGTACCAAATACTGAGATTGCGTGCTGAATCATCGGTGTAAGTAAATTCACCATCTCTGCAATGCTTGCAGTTCGATGTTGTTTATAGAAGGTATGTCCCAATACAGGCATCATCAAACCTGAGATTTTGGCATAGACATTGTTCTGTTCAGCGAGTTGTGCCAGATCCTGTTGCCATTGCTCAAAAATAGCTGCTCGTTGCTGTGGTGTTTTCCCTGTATGCTTACCCACCGCACCAAATAAACCAACAGGCGTCGCCAAATGGTCAAGCACAATAGGTGTTTCTGGAAATTGCTGAGCGAGAGTTGTAATTTCATTTAATTGGGTAGAATAACCCCAAGCATCAAAAGACAATTTCATTTTTGCAAGTTGATCAAAACCTTTTAAGAATTTCTTGTCACGATAGAGATGTGCTCGATCACACCAACGATAAACACCTCTATCTTGATGCCAAGCTGCCATTTTACGAATACCACGAAAGAGCGGGCTTGCATCCTGATGTGCTTGAAGAATATCTTTGAATTTTCGATCTCTTGGGTCAGCTGTCGCAACAATTGCACCTAATTTTAGACCCTGTGCTTTAAAATCTAATTGCTGAATCCAATCTGTTTCTTCAACCACACCCAAGCCTTTGTGGTGATGCCAGTTGGCTTCGACATGAACTACACACTCAACTGAAAATGGCGCTGTATCTATCCGATAATGCTCTGGTAAATAGGGGCTCAATGCATATTCTGTTGACCCTAAACTTTCCAATAATGGTTTGGGTTTAACCAACCGCACTACGCGATCCATTACAGCAGGATATTTCCCTAAAGCTTTGACCAATAAGGCTGCTGAATGCGGTGTGTGGTAAGGATCCCACTGATGAATATGCGGATCGATGATTGCAAAATCTAATCTTGTCATTGTTGTACTCGATATAAGCTCAGCACATAAAATCTGAAATGATGCTCATCCATGGCATCTCTAATATTTCTAAATACAGTGTTCGTGTTTTTAGCCTACTCAACAAAGCACTATGAATAAAATGATTTATTTAAATATTCAAGTATGAATATGATTCATTTTATCGAAATGCCTAAAAAGGTGTATTTCTAAACACTTTCGGGGCACAACCAAAGCTTTGTGCAAAAGCACGACTAAAAGCGGCTTGGGATGAATAACCTACTAATTCAGCAACTTGTGCAACATTTTTATCGGTCTCTTTAAGCAACTGACAGGCCAATTTCATACGCCAATTTTTCAAATATAACATCGGTGATATACCCACCAACTCAACAAACTTCTTGGAAAAACTAGAGCGAGATTGTTTGGTCAGTTGGGCAAGTGATGCAACATCCCATTCATAAGCAGGTTGCGCATGCATCACAGACAATGCCTTACTCATGATTGGATCGCGTAATGCAGAAATCCAACTTTGATGTTCAATCGTCTCTGTAGCTAACCAAAACCGTATCGACCAAACCAACAATAAATCAATAATTCGAGACAGCATTACTCGACTGCCAAGCGCGGGGTGTTCAAGTTCAAGCTTGATTGCAGCAACGGTCATAGGTACCCATTCTGCAATTTTTTCGGCTTCATGATGCGAAGGTACATGAATATAAGTGGGTAATCCTTCTGCAATTGCCTCTCCATAGATTCCTTTCAGCTGAAAAATACAGCTAATCACAGATGCGTCAGTTAGCTGTTCACTTACGATTTCAATCGAATGCTCAAGCTTCGTTGGCAAGACAACAATGTCTCCAGCTTTTAAGATTAGGTCAAGATTAAGTCGTTTAATTTTAAGTCTGCAACTCGCATTTTGAATAATATGGATATAGGGATATTGAGCATGAAAATTTAGTTTTTTCTGCTGTGAAAAGTTTTCTAAACCATAGATTTCACCCGATATCTCAGCAAATCGATAAATATCAAAAAAGATATCTGTTAAAGCATGCTCATCACTCATTTTGCTTGTCTATCCTCAAAAGTGTTTCTGCAAAAACATTGGAGTTTCAGTTATTGTACAAGCCGAACAAATCACCAATAATCTTTTTTAGAAGATTCCGATAGTATAAAAATCGACCAACCTCTTTCTCATTCTTATACAGTCAACCTTCCCTTCTTAAGCTTATAAAATTCAACATAATAGCGTTCAGCTAGGAGATAAATATGAGTACTCAACCTACAATTATTCTCGTACACGGTTTTTGGGGCGGTGCAGCCCATTGGACTAAAGTGATTACTGAACTCTCACATCAGGGGTATAGTGCCTTACGTGCCGTCGAACTCCCTTTGACCTCACTTGCAGATGACGTTGAACGAACCAAAAAAATGATTGCCCAAGTGGACGGTGATGTGCTTTTGGTGGGTCATTCTTACGGCGGAGCAGTGATTACCGAAGCTGGCAATCATCCAAATGTCGTGGGTTTGGTTTATATTGCTGCCTTTGCACCAGACAGCAATGAAAGTCCTGGCGCAATTACCCAACAACATTTACCTGTTGCAGCACCGAATCTAGAGCCTGATAGCGATGGTTATCTCTGGCTGAAAGTAGATAAATTTCACGAAAGTTTCTGCCAAGACCTGAGCAAAGATGAAGGTTTTGCTATGGGCGTTACCCAAAAAGCACCTTTAGCCAGTACCTTTGGCGATAACATTAGCAACCCTGCTTGGAAAACTAAACCCTCTTGGTATCAAATCTCAACCCAAGACCGCATGATCAGCCCAGAAAACCAAGCGGTGATGTCTGATCGTTTAAATGCTAAAAAAGTAATTTCTTTAAACGCAAGTCATGCTTCATTGGCCTCACAACCGAAAGAAGTGACTGCCTTAATTACTGAAGCTGCTACATATTTGGCAAAATAAATATAACGCTCTACAAAATAGGGAATAACTGTATTCCCTATTTGTCTGTCTTAACTCTGCTTCAACAAGACACAGAAATTGCTGCTTATAAAACATATTCCCAGATAATGTAGCCTAGACCAAATCCGAGGAATGCATACAGTGTAATGATGAAGAACACAAAACTGGCATTATTCTTTTTTTTCAAAAAACTCATATCGGCACCTTTGGCTTTGCTCAACTCATGTTGTTATAGTGCAATAAGATACAGACAAAAAAAAGACACAGAATTTTCTAAAAAAAATATAACAGATAAGGATAGAAAAATTGGAACTGTTATGAAAACAGTCCCAAATATTATTAAAACGTGGAAAATACCATCATCAATATATTCAGGACTGTTCGATCTTAATGCCAATATGCTAAAACGATCAGGTTTTCAAATGCGGATTATCCAGTGGCAGTTCCTTGTCTAAATGTGCATCAAAAATATCCGTCAACATACTGTCATAACGTTTAGCGTTGTATTGTACAAGTGACTCTGCTTCAGCAGTTGTAATGAAACCTGTCTCAATCGCATCAGTAATATGTTCCTCAAAGGTCAAACCACTAAACTGATCTTTCGATTCTGCTTTTTTAAACTTATTCCACAACGGTTGTAGTTGTAGTAAAGCCTGAAAAGCAGATTCCATACGTCCCATCACATCGTTAGCATCGGTGTTGTAGTAAACATGTTGCTTCAACTGATCACGGAATGCATGTTCTTGCATGATTAACTGAGCCACTTCTTGCTTCAATTGATCTGATGGTGCTGCAATTGGACGGCCAAATGGGAAGCACAGTAATTTGACCATACACGCAGCAAGTTTCATTGGGAAATTGTCATAGAAGCCAAAGAACGCTTCTTGCACTTGATATAAAGCTTTATTGAGGGCCAATTCTGCATGTTTTCGTTCGGCCTCAGTTCTTTGACCATGCTCATAATATTTCAAAATTGCTGTAGCAATAAATAAGTTCGCATGGATATCAGCCAACCGACCAGACAGCATTTCTTTGCGCTTTAAATCACCTGCTAAAATTCCAAGTGCCATATCTGCCGTCAATGCAAAATCGGTACTGAAACGGTTGATTTTGCTGTAATACACTTTGGAAAAATCATCCGCTTGTTGAGAGCCTTGATCTGAACCACCGGTAATCGAATATGCCGCTGCTCTGGCCGCACGATTAAAGGTATAAGCCAAATGTTTAAACAGTAAAGGAGAAAAAGTTTTGAAAGCAGATACCTTATCTTCCGATTGCAATAGCTGTAATTCTTCAAATAGATAAGGATGACAACGCATTGACCCCTGACCAAAAATCATCAATGAGCGGGTCAGAATATTGGCCCCTTCTACCGTAATCGCCACAGGAATAGATTGATAAGTCAGTGCAAGGAAGTTACGTGGACCTAATTGAATCGCTCGCCCACCCACCACATCCATACCGTGATTCACCACTTTACGCATGGTTTCAGTAGCATAGTATTTTGCCATTGCGGTCATCACCGCAGGCGTTCCACCTTGGTTTAAACCACAGGTCACCAGATAACGAAATGATTCCAACATATAGGCATCACTGGCGATATCACTGGTCGCCTCTTGTACCCCTTCAAAATGCCCAACCGAGATTTTGAATTGTTGGCGAACACTGGCAAATGCACCGACCAACAGGTAGCTCATTTCTCCTCCAGCCGTTGCCAAAGCAGGCAGTGAAATACCTCGCCCCACACCTAGGCACTCCATCAGCATACGCCAACCTTTACCTGCATTTTGCTGCCCGCCAATAATCCAGTCCAATGGAATAAAGACATCACTGCCCTCAACCGTACCATTCATAAACGGTGCACCAGGATTATGTCGAGGGCCGATCTGAATGCCTTCATGGTCAGCAGGAATCAAGGCACAGGTAATGCCATATTCCACTTTATTTTTATCACCGAGTAAACCATCTGGATCATAGAGCTTAAACGCCAAACCAATCACGGTGGCAATCGGTGCAAGGGTAATCCAGCGCTTGGAGAAATTCATTTTTAGACCTAGAACTTCCTGACCTTGGTACTGCCCATAACAGACCACACCCGTATCAGGAATTGCACCTGCATCCGAACCTGCTTCTGGACTGGTCAAACCAAAACAAGGTACTTCTGTACCCTTTGCCAATCCGGGCAAATAGCGTTTTTTCTGTTCTTCTGTTCCATAGTGCAGCAGCAACTCACCTGGCCCAAGCGAGTTCGGCACCATACAACTCACTGCGGCAGTAAGGGAACGAGAAGCGATCTTGCTCATAATGCGACTTTGTGCAAAGGGGGTAAACTGCTTACCGCCAAATGATTTAGGAATAATCAAACCTAAAAAGCCGTTGTCTTTAATAAATTGCCAAACCTCTGGCGGTAGGTCTTTTTCTTGATGATGAATCTGCCATTCATCTAACATGGAACAGAGCTGTTGTACTTCATGATCTAAAAATGCCCGTTCTTCTGCTGATAAAGTTGGATAAGGATATTGATCAAACTTTTCCCAATCAGGTGCCCCCATAAATAGCTCTTTTTCCCACCAACTGGTCCCCGCTTCCAAGGCTTCTCTTTCCGTGATACTCATGCTCGGCATTGCTTTTGAAAGAATATTAAATGCAGGCCGACTCACCAAAGCATCACGTAACGGTGCAATTAAAACAATCACACTCGCCAGAATAATCGGTACGCCCAGTAACAGACTCCACGGTGTAATCAGTACACTACAGAGAATGGCGGCGACAATGGAAACAAGACAGCCAACAGTTCGATTGGCTTCAAAATAAAAAACAGCCCATACCACAACTAACTGAATCAATAGGCCAAGCAATATCAATAATACAATCATATTTGCTCCGTTATCTCAGATTGGGATGAAGATGAAATAAGAAAGATCTAAATTAATTTATGATGAAAGTCATTCTTCAATAAACAAAATGGCTATTTTTTATTCTACATATCGAAGCGCTATTTGCTTGATTAACTACTAAAATTTACACAAAGCCATTCAGATGACACCGAAAATGAAAATTATTGACAGGGTTGTATTCAGCTCTAAAAAACGGGAATCTTTCTACCCAAAATTCCAAAAATAAAATCATCAATCATTGTTCTTTTTAACACGACACAGCAAAGAATCATCAAGGCAACATTTTAAGTAAATGGCTGGCAGTTATCCAATGTCGATTTAAATTGGACGGAGGATAACTGTCTTTATATCTAGCAATTATTATTTAAGATGAAAAATTCATCCCACCACCCAATGCAGCCACCAATTGCGCTGAATTTTTGAGATGCAATTGCTGTAATTCCAATAAGCGTTCTTCTGCGCTCAAACGCAGATTCTGTGCTGTCGCGACTTCTAAATAGCTGACCAAACCAGCTTGATAACGCTGCTTGGCAACCCGTTCATTTTCAACCGACAGCTTAAGCAGTTGCTGTTGCGCTGCGATCTGCTGCTGGAAATGACCTGCTTGCAGCAAACCATCCTCCACCTCTTTCCAACCTGTTAAAACAGAATGCTTATAAGCTGCAAGCTTTTCATCGTAATTGGCTTGAGCCTGTTGAATATCAGCCTGTCGTTTTCCACCATCAAACAATGTACCTAAGGCTTTTGCACCGATTGACCATGCAGTATTGGGTGACTGCAATAAAGTATGAAAGACCTGACTATTGGCACTGCTATCCAAGCTGATGGTCAAATCAGGTAACCATGCAGTTTGTGCTAAGCCTAATTGCGCATGTGTGAATGCTAATTCGCGTTCGCTACGAATCACATCGGGACGTTGTGCCAACAGGCGACTTGGAATTTGGGTCAGAATGTGAGGGGTGCTGAATTGATAGCGATTTTTATTTAAATTAAAGTCCGCTACATTGCGTCCAACTAAGACCGCCAACACATTCTCTTGCAAATCACGACTACGTTGTAGCTCTAACAATTGCAACCCGACTTGTTTAAGTTGGGTCTCAGCCTGGATCACATCAGCCCGTGCAATCATGCCTGCTTGGTATTGCTGCTGTAAAATACGCACAGATCGTTGATCACTTTGCTGGGTCTGATTTAACACATCCAGTTTGGCGTCGAATAAGCGAATGCTCCAATAGGCCTCTGCTGCAAGCAGTTGCTGACTCAGTTGAATGGCAGCCAAATCTGCAGCAGATGCTTGTAGATTCGCCTGTTGCCCTTCCACCGCTTTTGCAACTCTCCCCCAAAGATCAGGAATCCAACTCACTGCGACATTGGCACCGAATTGACGACTCTTGCCAGCATTCTTAGTTTCAGTCTGATTGGCATTGCCGCCCATGCTGATGCTCGGAAGCGCATTGGCCCGTTGCCCATCCAACAGTGCCATGGCATGGCGATACTTGGCTTGGGCCTGTTGGATGCTCAAGTTGTCCTGATCCAATTGCTGTATCAGCGTGGATAAGGTCGGATCTTGATACATCTCCCACCATGGCTGTGGTGTCGCTGCTATCTTAGAAGCTTCAATCCACTGCAAATCTGCATATTTATACTGTGCAGCACTTTGAATCACGGGCTGCTGATAGACTGCGGGCTTAAAGGTACTGGACGACTGACATGCTGTGAGCAGCATCGTCACTGCGAGACCCATAGAAAGTGTAAAAACTGTTTTTTTCATAGCGACTTCCTATTTATTCCAACGCATGACATTCAATCGCAGTTTGAAGCGATTCAGGAATTGAGCCAATTTTTCAAATATGAGATACATCACAGGGGTGGTATATAAGGTTAATAATTGCCCCAGTGCCAATCCACCAACAATGGCAATCCCCAGTGGTTGCCGCATTTCCGAGCCTTCGCCCCAACCGAGTGCCAAAGGAATCGCACCCAATAAAGCTGCGGTATTGGTCATTAAAATCGGTCTGAAACGCAATGTTGCCGCAGCGATAATGCTATCTAAATCGGTGTGACCTTGACGCCGTTGCTGCAAAGTAAAATCAATCAGCAAGATCGCATTTTTCACCACAATCCCGATTAGCAAAAAGATGCCTAACAAGGCAATCAGGCTAAAAGGAATCTGAAACAACCATAAGCTAAGTAAAGCACCCAGAGCTGCTGTCGGAATAGTGGATAAAATGGTAAAAGGATGCACAATACTTTCATAAGTGATTCCTAAGACGATAAAAATCAGCACAATCACAGCCGCAATCAAAGCAGGTGTACTCAAACCTGCCTGTAGGCTTTCAGTTTCGACATCACGATCTGTCATCACAAAGATTTCTTTTGGCAGCATGATCTTTGGCAAGATCTGACGAATCGCAGCATCTGCCTGTTCATAGCTATAGCCTTTCTTCACCACGTAGCCAACACCCATGGCAGCAAATTGATTTCGGCGATGAACCCGATCATTACTAATGCCATAACTCCACGTAGCAAAATTGCTTAAGGGCACATAGGCTCCTTGTTGATTCGGAATTTTGACATCTGCCAAGGCTTCAGGATGTTCGGTAAAACGTTGATCAACTTCCATCACCACATAAAACTGATCATTGCGATCATAAATTGTGGAAATCTGCCGTTGCGAAAAGGAGTTATTGAGAACACTGGAAACGCTTTCAATATCAATGCCCAATCGTTTTGCGGCTTCACGGTCAATATCTAAAGTGACATGCTGCGCCCCTTCATCGCCCTGTGTTTCCACCTCTTCAAACTCAGGCAGTTTACGCATGGCCTCTGCAACTTTGGGCGCCCATTCACGCAGTAAGCTCACATTGTCAGATTGCAGTAACAGCAAATATTCTTGTGCATTACCACTGGAAAAAGGATCATCCAGTTCCAAATCTTGTTCAACATCCGCTGAGAACACAGCCCCCGCCTGCCAAGGTGCATTTTTCTTTAAACGCTCGACCACTTGTTTGGAGCTTAAACCATCGCGTTCAGCTTTTGGTTTGAGACTGACCATTAAAAATGAGTTGGTCATGCCGCCACCGCCACCAGAAGTACCGACCACATCCTTTACCGCAGGATCTTTGAGTAAGGCTTGATTAAACGCGGCAATTTTTGGCTGCATAATCTGAAAAGAAAAGCCATCATCGCCACGAATAAAAGCACCAACTCGCCCTGTGTCCTGTTCAGGCAAAACACGTTTAGGCAATAAATTGTAGAGATAAACTGAAGCAATGATTGCCGTCAACCACAGCACCACAATCAGATAAGCATGTTTGAGTACCCAATGCAGAGAGCGAATATAAGATTGGGTCAAGCCCTGAATCAGGTCATGGCTATAACGATACAATCGTGAAGGTTGATTGAGAGATAGGGGTTTTAAACAGCGCGCTGATAAGCTTGGGGTTAAGATTAAGGACACAAAGACCGATAAAATCACCACAAAAACCAGTGTGAGCGAAAACTCCCTGAATAAGCGTTCTATCACACCACCCATAAACAACACTGAAAGGAAAATCACCATCAATGCCAGATTCATGGCAATCAAGGTAAAGCCCACCTCTTGGATGCCTTTTACTGCCGCTTGTGCGGGAGAGTCTCCTTGCTCGATATAGCGTTCAATATTTTCGAGTACCACAATGGCATCATCCACCACCAAACCAATCGCCACAATGATCGCCATAATCGACAGATTATTCAGGGAAAATCCAGCCAAATAAATCAGACTGCATACGCCAATTAAAGTGACCAGCAATGCCATTGCGGGAATCACCGCACTTTGCAATCGCCCTAACATCAGCACCACAACAATGACCACCAATAACATCGATAAAAACAGAGTATCCCTTGCTTCTTCTAAACTATTACGGACAATAGTCGAGCCATCCATCACCACAGTTAATTGCGCATCACGTGGTATCAGTTCTCTTAGAACGGGCAATTTGGCTTTAATCAGGTCAATGGTCGCCACGGTATTGGCATTGGGCTGTCGGCTAATCTTTAAAATCACCGCAGGCTGTCCATTGTGGAAACCACTGACATAGCGGTTTTCAACCGAATCACGTACTTCTGCAACATCTTTTAAGCGAATCACCCCTTGATCGGTGTGTCGGATGATCAAATTGGCAAAATCTTCGGCGGTCTTTAATTCTGTAGAAAGTGCCACTTGCCAACGTAATTGCTGTTGCTCTACCACGCCCAATGCCTGCACCACATTACTTTTCGCGACCACCTGCCGCACCTGCTCTAGAGATAAACCCGTTGAAATTAGAGCAGTTGGATTGATGGTGATACGCACGGCAGGCATGGAAGCCCCATCAATCGACACTTCACCGACACCACTGATCTGTGCCAAATTCGGTTGCAATTGATTAGAGGCAATTTCGTATAGCTTTGCCGCTGAAAGTTGTTTTGAGCTGAGTGCCAAATAGAAAATCGGGCTTTGACTCGGGTTGATTTTGAAATACTCAGGCGGACTCGGCATGCCTGCAGGTAGCTGCGACATAGCAGCATTGATGGCAGCCTGAACCTCGCGCGCTGCTTCATTGATATCGGTATTTAAATCAAAGTGTAAAACCACCTGTGTGGAACTTTGATTGCTGGATGAATTAATCGCTTTAACCCCAGACACCCCCATCATGGCACGTTCTAAGGGTGTAGCGACAGTCGCAGACATACTTTCTGGACTGGCACCGGGTAGATTGGCACGCACCACAATGGTCGGAATATCCGCTTGTGGCAATGCCGCAACTGGCAAACGCAGATAAGCCAATATACCGAGCAGAACAATCGCAATACCTAGCAGCATACTGGCCACTGGGCGTTTTACAAATACAGACAGCAGCGTCATTTCGATAGTCCTGCCTGATCTGAAAGCATGTTTGCATCAGTTTGCTTGGCTTGCAGACGATCAAAAAACAGATACACCACAGGTGTGGTAAATAAGGTGAGCACCTGACTGACCAATAGCCCACCGACCATCACCAAGCCTAAGGGTTGACGAAGTTCAGCCCCAGAACCAGAAGCCAGCATCAGCGGAATTGCGCCAACGACTGCGGCCAATGTGGTCATCAAAATCGGACGGAAGCGTAATAAAGCAGCCTGATAAATGGCCTGCTCAGCTGATAACCCCTCATTACGTTGTGCAGCAAGTGCAAAGTCCACCATCATGATGCCGTTTTTCTTGACCAAACCAATCAATAAAATAATCCCGATCAGCGCAATCATGTCCAACGGCCGCCCCACCATAAACAAAGCCAGTAATGCACCAATCGCGGCAGAAGGTAAGGTTGAAAGAATGGTGACTGGATGAATAAAACTCTCATACAACATGCCGAGCACAATATACATGGTCACGATTGCTGCAATCACCAACCAAAAGGTATGTTGCTGTGAATTTTCAAAAGCCGCTGCCGCCCCTTGCAGTTGCACCTGTAACTCTGGTGGTAGATCAAGGCTTTGTTTAACCTGCTCAATCGCAGCAATAGCTTCGCCTAAAGAGACATCCTTGGCTAAATTAAAGGAAATCCCAACCGCAGGAAATTGAGACTGTTGCTGTAAAAGAATAGGCGCATGTTTTTCGACAATCGTGGCGACAGAGCTCAATAAAATCGGCTGTCCTTGGTTGTTATGGATATAAGTCTGATTTAAGGCCTCAATCCCTTGGGTGAGTCTAGGATCTAACTCCAAAACGATACGGTACTGATTAGACTGGGTATATAAAGTTGCGATTTGGCGTTGCGCAAATAGGTTCTGCAAAGACAAGCTAATGTCTTCAACACTCAAACCTAAACGTGCTGCTGCATCACGGTTAACCTCAATATAGGCTTGTAAACCCTGCCCTGCATCTTCACTGGTCACTGCTGCAAATGCAGCCTGCTGACGCAACGCCTGAACCAGTTTAGGTGTCCATTCCTCAACCAATTGATTTTTCGGTGCTGTCACACTCAGCTGATATTGGGTGCGGCTAATTTTGTCTTCTATACTGAGTTCTTGCACAGGTTGCATCCAACCTTTAATGCCATGTACCTGTGCAAAATTTTCATTCAGTCGTGCCATCACTTCCGCAGCAGGTGCACGTTCGGCATGTGCTTTTAAATTCACCAAAATGCGCCCATTGCTTAACTTCGGATTATTGGCATCGACACCAATAAAAGAAGATAAGCTGGCTACCGCAGGATCTTTTAAAATCACTTCGGCCAAGGCCTGTTGACGCTCACTCATGGCCTGAAATGAAATCTGGTCAGGGGCTTCCGTCACCACTTGAATCACACCATTGTCCTGTACAGGGAAAAAGCCTTTCGGAATCGACCAATACAGCAGTCCTGCCAGTAACACTGTGGCCAACATCACCATCAATGTCAGCAGTTGGTGTCGAAGTACCCATTGCAACAACTTCGCATAGTGCTGAATCACACGATCCAGACTCCATCTACTCGGTTGCTCTGCATGCTTCGGTGCATCTTTCAGTAAATAGGCACACATCATGGGGGTTAAAGTCAGCGAAACGACCAATGAAAGTGCAATTGCAGCAGCCAGTGTCACAGCAAACTCATGGAATAAGCGTCCGACCACATCACCCATGAAAAGCAGAGGAATCAAAACTGCAATCAAGGAAATCGTCAAAGAAATTAAGGTAAAGCCAATTTCTTTAGAACCTTTCAATGCCGCTTGCAACATGCTTTCACCTGACTCTCGGTGTCGCGCAATATTTTCGAGCATGACAATAGCATCATCCACCACAAATCCCGTGGCGATGGTTAATGCCATTAAAGTCAAGTTATTCACCGAGAAGCCAAGGAAATACATCAGTACGAACGTACCAATAATCGATAGCGGTACGGCAATACTCGGAATCAAGGTCGCAGCAAAGTTACGCAAAAACAGGAAGGTGACCAACACCACTAAACACACAGCGAAGACCAGTTCTTTTTGTACATCTTTAATCGAGCTACGAATACTTTCCGTTCGGTCGGTCAGGACGCGAATACGAACATTGTCGGGTAGGTTCTGTTGTAATTCAGGTAGGATTTTTTTGATCTGATCAGCCACTTCAATTACATTGGCATTGGGCTGACGCTGGATATTCACCAAAATAGCAGACTGGCTGTCCGCCCATGCAGCCATATAGCGATCTTCACTGCCCTCAAGCACCTGTGCAACATCTTTTAAACGAATCGGTGCACCATTGTTCCAACGTAAAATCAGGTTTTCATAATCGGCAATCGAACGCATCTGATCATTGGCATCCAGCATGGTCGAGCGAAAAGGCCCATCAAAACTTCCTTTTGGTTGATTGGCATTGGCAGCAGAAATAGCCATACGTACATCTTCAGCACTGAGCTTAAATGCCGCAAGCGCAATTGGATTCATCTGCACACGGATTGCAGGACGTTGCCCACCTGCAAGGCTGACCATCCCCACACCTGAAAGCTGAGACAGTTTTTGTGCCACTCGCGTATCGACCATGTCATAGACCGTGGTCAGTGGCAAACTGTCAGAGCTAATTGCAAGGGTAATCACGGGCACATCCGCAGGATTCACTTTGCGATAAATCGGTGGTGTCGGTAAATCATTGGGCAATTTACTGCTTGCGGTACTTAAGGCCGACTGTACTTCTTGCTCGACAATGCCCAGCTCGGCAGATAACTCAAATTGCAGGGTGATCACAGAAGCACCGACCGAGCTATTCGAAGACATTTGCTTCAAACCTGCAATTTTGCCCATCTCCCTTTCCAAAGGTGAGCTGATGGTTCGCTGTACCGTGTCTGGATTTGCACCTGGCTGAAAGGTGTATATCTGAATAATCGGATAATCAACCTGCGGTAATGCTGATACAGGTAATAAACGCCAAACCAACAGGCCACTGAAAAATAGCGCCAACATCAATAAAGTGGTGGCGACGGGTCGTAAAATAAAGAATCTGGAAATATTCATACGCTTATCCAGCTACTGTTTTTGCTGGTAGTGGCTTAGAAACATCATCTTGAATAACTTGTACTTCTTGCCCTTCGGAAAGACGATCAATCCCCTCTAGAACAACGCGTTCATTGCCTTGTAAGCCTTCAATGATCTCGGTCTGTCCTTGTGAAACCGCACCCAGCTTTAACATACGCACTTCGGCTTTATGTTCTTTATTCACGATATAAACATAAGTGCCTTTTGCCCCATGTTGAATGGCATCACTCGGTAAATGCACTGCATTTTGCAAGGTC
The DNA here is from genome assembly GCF_011753255.1 of Acinetobacter sp. Tr-809. NCBI lineage: Bacteria > Pseudomonadati > Pseudomonadota > Gammaproteobacteria > Moraxellales > Moraxellaceae > Acinetobacter > Acinetobacter sp. Tr-809. The sequence goes on along the minus strand of NZ_VWVZ01000002.1, from coordinate 401,432 downwards.
TTGGCATTTAATCGAACATTGACAAATTGATTGGGGAATAAAGCATCATCAAGATTGGCAAAAACGGCTTTTACTTTGAGTGTGCCAGTATTCAAATCAATCTGGTTATCCAGTGCCTGAACTGATCCTGTTGCCAGTTGTTTTTGTTCTGCACGATCCCAAGCACTGACTTGAATGCTTTGCTTATTTTTTGTGGCTTGGCGTATTGTATCTAAGTAATTTTCAGCCACTGCAAACTGAATATACACAGGATGGATTTGAGTAATACTCAATAAACCTGTTGTTTCATTGGCTTGGATTAAATTACCTGCATCTTTTAAGCGAAAACCAACACGACCATCTATCGGTGCATATATTTTGGTATAAGACAGTTGTAACTTTGCCGCATCGACCTGTGCTTGATTGGCTTGCATCTGTCCCTTGAGCTGATTGACCAAAGCTTGCTGTTGATCTACCTGTTGCTTGGCAATCGAGTCTTGCTTAAATAGCAACTGGTAGCGACTCAATTCAGTTTGTGCATTTTGCAACTGCGCTAAATTTTGTTGTTGGGTACCTTGTGCCTGCGCCAATGCGACCTGAAATGGTGTCGGGTCAATTTGTGCCAGCAATTGCCCTTTCTTGATGTATTGACCCTCTTGGAAATACAGTTTTTGCAGCACACCTGACACCTGACTTTGAACATTCACAGTATTGGCAGGAACGACTGTACCAATCGCCTTAATTTGTAATTGCAAATCGCCACGTTGTACCCCGACCACACGAACAGGCACAGGTTTACTCCATTGGCTAAACGACTCTTGTTTATCGGCTTGGGATTTCTTCCAATAATTCCACCCCCATACCATCAGCAATAAAAGTACCGTCAAAGCAATCAACCATTTGATTTTATTTGATCGAGAATGCTGTTGTGGTTTTAAATCAATCTGTTGTTCACTCATGGCATGCTCTACTTAATCAAACAAAATTCATTAAAAATATGGAAGATGACGAAAACAAAAAATGTTCCCCTACATTGGTTTAGTCGAACGAAAATCAAAATCAGCTCAATTTTTTCTGTAAAAGTATGTATACAATTTTATTGATATTAAGAACAATTATCATTACTATTTGAAAATATTTTTTCCATCCGCCTTTAATTGTGCATCTCCCTGCTCATTTGTGGACTCCTTGCTATGAACCTGAATGTAGAAAAACAGTTATGGTTTAGCCACGTTTATCAATCGCAACAAAGCTCGCTGTTGTCTTGGTTTAAGCACAAACTACAGCACCACCATCAATCTGAAGACTTGAGTCAGGAAGTGTTCTACCGTGCCTTAAAAAGTGACTATTGCTTTGAAAAGATTAAAGAACCTCAGGCATGGTTGATGGGTATCGCCAAGCATGTGATTATTGATTATTGGCGACATCAGCATGTTGAACACTTATATTTAGATGCACTTGCACAGCTACCAGAAGAATACTATCCCTCTGCTGAATACGAAGTCTGTATTCGTGAAACGCTTTATCAAGTGCATTTGATGCTGGAAAAGCTACCTCAACGCACCGCACAGGTGTTTTTATTATCGCAATTGGATGGACTGACCTATCGTGCGATTAGTGAAAAACTGGATGTTTCAGAGGCAACGGTCAAAAGAGATATGAAACAGGCTTTCTTGGCCTGCATAAGTCTTTATAATCAGACCGATTAATTGCTGAATTTGCTTTGCTGCTATGTCTCAAGCCCCTAAAATCCCTGATCATGTATTGGACCAAGCCGCAGATTGGCTGGTGCTATTACATTCAGGCGAAATGACAGAGTTACAGCAGCAACAATTTCAACAATGGCAAGCAGAAAAACAAGAACATGCCTTAGCCATTCAGCAAATCAATAAATTTACCCACGGCTTAACAGGTTTATCCAACCACTTTCCCTCAGATTCTTTAGTCCAGTCCAAGCAAAAATTTAATCTGACTGCAAAACGAAATATGCTGTTAAGCCTGTCAGGGTTGCTCGTTATCGGCTGCGGAATGTATTTATTACCTTGGGCAAAATGGCAGTCTGATGATCATACCGAGGTTGGTGAAATTAAAACTGTTGCCCTGCAAGATGGTTCAACCTTGATCTTGGCCAGTGATAGCTATATCAACGTAAATTTCTCCGAACAGACTCGGCAAATTCAACTGATCGAAGGTGAAATTTATATCCAGACCGCCAAAGATCCACAACACCGCCCCTTTATGGTGAAGACCAAAAATGGTGCGATTGAGGCCTTGGGTACTCAGTTTACGGTACGACAAGAGCATCACGACCAAACTCGAGTCAAAGTCTATCAACATGCTGTCGCTTTACAGCCGCAGGATTCTGAGCAAAAGCAGATTTTGCAGGAGGGCCAACGCGCATATTTCGACAGCCAACAGATCTCTAAACCCCTGCCACTGAACAATGAGCAACCCTACTGGACTCAACAATTACTGGTGGTAGAACAATGGCCACTAGAAAAAGTCATTGATGAACTATATCGTTATCAAAAAGGCACTTATTTCATCGAGCCAGCCTTAAAAGACCTTCGCGTTTCAGGCGTGTTTTCGTTAAAAAATCCCCAACAAAGCTTAGAAACACTGGCCTATACCCACCAACTTGAGCTGGGCTATTACAGTCCGTATATATTAAAAATAAAAAAAAGATAAAAAGATGATCCTTTTTTTGGTCTTGTTCGACTTATAGAGAAATACACTCCCAGTTGAGAACACCACATGAAGGATTATCAGGCGAAAACTACCTTGGCGTTGGCTGTACGCGCCATTTTATGGGGCATGCCACTCAGCGTTGTCAGCATTGCAACTACTTCTGCTTATGCTGCCAATGTTTATCAGATTTCGATTAGCTCAACCACACTCGATCAAGCACTTAAACAGCTAGCGATTCAAACAGGTACCACGATCAGCTATGACTCAACCACACTCTCTAAAATAAAAAGTGCTTCACTGAAAGGAAATTATTCAGTAGAAACTGCTTTAGAGACTTTGCTTAAACCGCATGCATTTGAAGCAATCAAAGTTCCAAATGCGGGATACAGCATTCAAGCCAAAGCAACTGTAGCTGCTGTTGAACCTAAAGTGGTCAAATTGGAAGCAATTCACACACGAGCAGATCAAACTCGTAATGGCAACACTCAGCAGGCAAATAATTCAACACAGCTTCCAACAATTTCGATCAAAGCAGCTAGCCAAAATATGACAAATGTTGGCAAGCAAGCTCAGAATATTAAAGACGTCCCACAATCTGTAACCGTTATGTCCCGTCAGCGTATTGATGAACAAGGTTTAAAAACACTTGATGATGTGTTGGTACAAACAACAGGCGTAACACGTGAACAGCTCTGGTTAAACAATAACTATAGTGCTCGTGGTCTAAAGATTGAAAATATTCGTTATGACGGTGGAAGTACCTCAAGTCTAGAAGACCGTAGCAATAGTGCCGATATGGCACAATATGATGCTGTTGAGGTATTACGTGGTGCGGATGGTTTATTCGGTGCAGGTGAAGCTGGCGGTGTGATTAATCTCACCTCTAAACGACCAAAAGCAGAAACCGAAATCAATGGATCGATTTCAGCAGGTAGCTGGAATAATTATCGTGGCGAATTCGATGCGACAGGTTCTTTAACACAAGATCAAAGTGTTAAGGGTCGTTTGGTTACTGTTCTCCAAGATCGAGACTTCTTCTACAAACCAACACAAAGCCGCCGTGAAATGGTCTATGGTGCATTAAGCTTTGACTTATTACCCGAAACAACATTGTTTACAGGTGTGAGTTATCAAAAAGATAAAGTGGATGCTTTTAATGCCAGTTTACCTCGCTGGGAAGATGGCGCAGATTTACATTTTTCACGCAGTACAACAACGGGAGCACCTTGGGGCTGGATCGAGCGTAAAAATACATCCTTCTTCGCCAATCTCCAACACCAAATTAATGATGACTGGAAAACACAACTGAATGTGCGTCACAACATTGGTAATGATGCAATTAACAGTGCTGAAATGGAAGGTGCCGTTAGTTATGAGACTCACCAAAGCCAATGGTGGCGCTATCAGGATGATACGCGCTTTAAAGAAACCACAATGGATTTAAACCTACAAGGCAGCTTTAATTTATTTGAACAAAAGCATGATCTAATTTTAGGTATTGATCACAGTAACAACCAAAAAGATTATCGTCAAAACTGGACTTATTACGCTAATGGCGATGCATTTAATCGCGTTGCACCACCAGAATGGGAGTATCCAGCTGCCATTTGGGATACCAATACGACCCATAAGAATAATAAATCAGCACTTTATGGTTCTTTAAAATTACGCCCTGTTGATGATTTAGCCCTCATTATTGGTGGCCGCTATACCTTTAAAGATGAGTTAACCATCAACAACCACAATAGCAATATTGAAAACACATACACAGAAGACAAAAAGTTTGTTCCTTATTATGGGATTACCTATGATATTTTGCCTTCTACAACAGCCTATGCAAGCTTTGCAGAAATTTATAAAAATCAGCGTAACTATTTAACAGCAGCAGATGGTCCAGGGCTCGAACCATTAACAGGGCGAAATATTGAATTTGGTATCAAGCATCAAATTAATGCAAACTTGCTTGCGTCCATTGCCTACTTCGATATCAAAAAAGAAAAGGAAAAAGTGTATAACACCTATACCAGCATTCCAAACAGCAACTCACTATGCTGTTACATCGGTACAGGTTCTATGGAAAGTAAAGGGGTTGATGTTGAACTCAATGGCAATATTAGCCCTGACTGGAATTTATCTGTAGGTTATACCTACAATAAAAACGAGAAAAAGGATAATACTGAAAATCCATATAATACCTACACCCCTAAAAATCTGTTAAAAATTTGGACAACCTATCAGCTTGATCAAATTGCCGATGGCTTAGAAATAGGTGGCGGTGTAATCGCTCAAAGTAAAAACTATGCAACTGGATCAGTCAAAGAATTTAATCCAGTCACACAAAAGTTTGATGGTGCTCGGAAAAATATTGAACTGGTTCAACCCAATTATGCTATTTGGTCAGCGCGTGTCGCTTATGATATTAATCCTCAATGGAATATCGCACTTAACCTAAACAATATTTTTGACAAAACCTATTACAGTACGATCGGCAACCCTGGTTATGGTAATTTTTATGGCGAACCGCGTAATGTCCTTTTGACTTTAAAAGCAAGTTACTAAGCCTGCGAAATCAACCTATAACGCATAAAAAGAGGAAACTTTCGTTTCCTCTTTTTATTTCACCGCGATACAACGAAAGCTTAAATCAAGGTCACAATAAGCAGTAACCCAAATAAAACTGTCACAATCGCATTCGCCTGCAACAGTTTTTTAGGTTGATAGGTTAATAATAACCCCACTGCCAAAGCAGCAAAGGTGATACAACCCAACCACTCAGATAAACCAACTGAGGCACCTTTAAAGTAAACCATCACCAACGCAGATATAAGAAGAATTACCCAACCTACAATCTCAAAACGTCGACTATTTTGTGCTGAGATCTGAGAACTAAAAATATCACGCTGATGCTTACTCATCCCACACGCAAGTGCCGATAACGCCACCACAGCAACACACCACAACATCAATGCTGCCATTATGCTTGCTCCTGTCCAGCTTGAACCTTAGGCTGTTTTTTCTGCTTTACAGCTAGACCTTGGTAACGCTTTAACTTGTAATAAGAATAGATAAAAATCAGACCCAAAATAATGCACACCAGATCAAAACTGGCGATCATCCATTGTCCATGATAAATACTCATCCATAGTGCCTGCCCGCCTGTTAAGAAGTTTAGGATTGGCATAAACAGGAACAGTACAGCAGCTAAAGCCAGTTGCTCCAACCATGCAGGACGATGTGCCCGAATAGCCGCATGAATTAAACACAGCAGCCATACGATAAAGAACACATTAATCTCTAGCGGAGAACGTTCGGCCAATTGAGCTGGGATAAAACGATTGGCAATGAAATAGGCAGCACAGGCAATCGGTAGGCCTGTAATTGCGGTAATATTCAGCACTTCAACCACTCGATGACCAAAAGGCTTATAACCCAATTTCTGTACATCTGGAATGCGTTTTACTACCCATAAGATCAGACCTGAAGCCACCATCATCGTGCCTAACACACCTGATAAAAATAACAACCAACGCAACGCCGAGTCCACACCATGTGCCATATGTAGCCATGTCACCAAGGTATAAATGGCTTTTGAAGTTGAGTTAACTGGCTTGGCTTCATCAAGCAATTGCCCTGTCACCGCATTAAACTTCATTGAAGGAATGCTTTCTCGATCAAGCAATGTGGTGGTACGGGTTGCATTAAATTGAACATCAGCTTCAACCGTATTCGGCTTATTCACTCGAATCGAAGCAATCGGATTATCTTCCCAACCTTGCTGAACGTATTGACTCAATGTCAGCAAATTCACCATTGGTGCTGCTGCAAGCACGGGCGCTGCTTGTTCGGCTTCACCACGGCGGCCACCACCGCGATTGCCGCGCCCTTCTTCGGCTGCTTCTTTTTGTTTTTGCTCTGCCAATAAACGTGCTTGCTCTGGTGTTTTAGCAACAGGTTCATTCAGCATTTGATAGAAATTTTGCCCATTTCCATAGTGGCTGTTCATCGCCCATGGCATAAACATGAACATTAACAATAGCAAACCACTAAAGGTGATCATAATATGAAAAGGTAAAGCAAATACAGCCGTTGCATTATGAGCATCGAGCCAAGAACGCTGACCTTTGGCTGGACGGAAGGTAAAGAAATCCTTGAAAATCTTTTTATGGGTGATAATACCGCTGATAATCGCGACAAACATGAATAAGGTTGCGATACCAACAATCCAACGCCCCCAAATACGTGGCATACCATAGAGTTCAAAATGGAACCGATATAAGAAACCGCCACCCCGAGTTTCTCGCGCTTTAATCTCTTGTCCCGTTTGTGCGTCTAAATAGATTTCACCACCCCGACGGCGGCCTTCACCTGGCTTACGGATATTCAGCATAATGGCAGGTTGGCGTTCATTGGCAAAACGGATATTCCAGCTTTCGGCAGGTTGCCCGTTTTGCTGCAAATACTGTAATGCAAAACTCAATTGTTGCTGCTGTGAAGTGCTATTCACAGACTGATGCAATTCGGGTTTCATCCACACCGTAATTTCATTTTGGAAAAAACTGAGCGTGCCCGTCAGAAAAACTGCGTAAAGCAGCCATCCCAAGAGCAGGCTTGTCCATGTATGTAACCATGACATGGATTGGCGAGGGCCTTCATTTTTACCATCAACACGCATTAGATTACCCTTTTAAAAACCAATAAATCAACGTCATCAATACACTGGGAACAATAACGCCTAACCAGACTTTCACGGTTGAGTTGACCAAAAATACCCAAATGAACACGGCACAATGGATCACAAAAGCCAACATGGTTGCCCCAAATACCGCATTGGCTTTGGAAGGTTCAGCTGAAAACAGGAAACCCATCAACATTGCAGCAATCGCAGCAAAGTAATAGCCACCAAAAATGGCCAGGACAAAACGTGAAAAAATCATCAATCGATATTTAATCAATGATGATTGTTCAACCTTCTTTTTTGTGACCCTTTTGGCGGAGGCCAAGGGCACAGACGCTTCAATATTCATAAAAGACACCCAGTCAGGTGGCGATTATGCAAAATAATCGCCACCTCCATTTCAGGAAGATTAGAAAGAAAACTTAAGGTTTAGATAATATTGGCGACCACGGACATCACTATATTTGCTGAGGTATGATTGCGTTCCAGACATATCGACCGTGTAATCATTAAATAAATTCTGAATACCGAAGCTCAGCTCACTGCTACTGTGTTTCAGCAACTTACTGCTCGGTAAACTCACCTTGGCAAAAATGTCATGGTAGATTTGATCTTCAATTTTTAATTTTTTATCGGCATGACCCGTTTGATTTAAAATCGCAGCCGCGTTGACCATGTCATATGAACCATAATATTGACTTGCCCAACCAAAGCCCCAATTGTCATTAGCCTGTAGATAAATCGATGCATTGGCACGATGTTTTAACGGTGCATCTGATACCGCACCGCCAACAAGACTGACAAAATTCTTTTCTGGATCAATCAAATTATGTTTTTGGCGATATTCATTAACATGGGTATAGCCCAAATTAAAGGTGGTTTCTCCAATCACGCTATCAAAGCGATAATTTAAATTGGTATCGATTCCACTGGTTTTTAGATTTAAAGCGTTGAATGGTGTGGTATCAATCGAAACTATATCGCCTGCTTGGTTACGTTTAATTCGACTGCCATATTTACTTTGATTATCTAGAATATATTGCGCACTGATCGAACTAATATTATTGGTTTTTTTGATGTTGTAATAATCAATCGATAGGCGTAAATCAGGAATCGCCTCTGGGGTTAACACAATCCCAGCATTAATACTTTTTGAACTTTCTGGGGTTAGATCAGGATTACCGCCAGAAATGCTTTCATAGTCTGTAACCGGTTGACCTGTGGTTGGATCTTTTAATGTAGCACCTGTCACTCGGTTCGACGTCGCTTGAGAAATTTGAGAAACCGATGGCGTCACAAAACCTTCGCTATAAGACGCACGGAACATCAATTGATCGTTTGGTGCGAAGCGGAAACCAACCGTTGGTGTGATTGCATCAAATTTTGATTTACCCGAATCGCTATAATTTAAAAACTTAGAACGATATCCAGTTGCTGGATCAATTTGGCTGTCATATTGTGGCGTTTTTGCTTGGACATTGAAATCTTCATAGCGTGCAGCCAATTGCACATCCAGTAATTTGGCGAAAGGTAAATTCAGCTCAGGTGAAATCACTGGAATGTTAAATTCCGTGTAAACACTGGATGCATTGCTCTTACGTTCAGTCGGCTTCACCCAAGGATTGTCGACATGTTGGTGATCTGCAAAGCCTTCACTTTCATAACGACGGTGTTCAATCCCCGTTGCCAATCGAATATCACCTGCATACCATTTTGCGATCGGACCTGTGGCACGAATCGAGAAATCATTTAACGTCTGCTGCGTATTATTTTTTGGATAGTTCCAATATTTTGAAATTAAGTCCGTTGGTGTGGTGGTGAAATCTTGCAGAAAATCAATTGCATTATTGGTGGTATCTTTGTTCCATGCACTGGCTTTTGGATTTTTGCTACCCTGACGTGTATAACGTTGACGAATATCCGATTTACTCCATGCATAATCTGCCGAGAGTATCCATTCTGGTGTAAGGTCAAAGGTAAAGCCCGTCGCAACTTTCTTCTGGGTGGTTTCAAATGTGTCCTTGGCAAAGGCACCCAGACTATCCAAACGCAATGGATAATTCACTAAAATATCCTTACCAAATGGATTATGCGGACTGTCTTTGTTAACCGTTATCACCCCATAGTTATGCGGTACAGTATTAAATGACCACCCCTCTTCTTTTTCATAGCCTGCTTCAAGAAACACATTCAGACGATCAGTAAAATCACGATTTAAAGAAAGACCAAATGCTTCCGTCTTGGTATCATAAAGCAAAGCTTCTTTGCCTGACCAAGCACTGACCCCATCCGACAAACCCAATGCATAGCCTTGACCCAGTTTGCTCAGATCACCATTCCAACCTTTGGGAAGATGCGCCATAGACGAGCCCCACCCTGGTACTAATTCAGAACCATCTTTACTACGAATATTAGTTAAATTGCCCGCAGGCGGGTTGACCTTGTCCCCAATAAGACTATTTGGATTATTTTTTAAAATATTTTGGCGTGATTTACTTTTCCAGTCACGTTCGCTCGCTAGCAAACTATCTTGATCTTTTTTGGAAGCCGTCAACATCACATGGGTACGGCCATCTTCCAGAGAAAAACCTGAAACCAAATTAAAAGATTTGGCGGGTTGTTGATTATCCACGGTATCGCTATAGCGCACGTTCACTTCGGTGCCAACATAGTCTTTCCGCAAAATCACATTGATGACGCCACCAATCGCCCCACTGCCATAAATCGCAGCGGCTGATGTTGGTAACACTTCAATCCGTTCAATTGCAGCCAAGGGAATATTATTTAAATTGGGTTGATCGGTAGATTCTGAAGTACCTCGATTCCCTGTTCCTGCACTACGACGACCATTAATCAATACTAAAGTTTGACTGGCGCCAAGCCCACGTAAATTGATTTGACTCGATGTACCTGAGAAGTAACTGGAATTATTGGTTGAAGTCGCCATCGGCAGTACTTTAGACAATAATTCGGTGACTGTGGTGGTGCCCGAACGTTCAATCTCTTCCCGCTCGATCATGGTATAGGCTTGGACATCGTCTTCAGTACGTGGAATATCCATATTGCCCGATTTATAGGCAATATCAGCCTTGCTTGCTGTCACTGCAATAGTCGGCAGTGTCGAAGCTTTATCTGTACTGTCTTGCGCAAATACATGTGGAGATGACAACACCAATAAAACAGAAGTGCAGAGTGTTGTTCTAATAAATTGAGACGATTTGAGAGATTTATTTTGTTCTAACACGTAAGAACCTTAATTCATTCTTAAAAATTTCGTGAATAATACACAAAAGCAACAAAAATGACAATAATAATGATAATTATTATCAATAATAACATTAACTCTCTCTATTCCTCCATATATTCAAGTCATCAATAACAACAAAAGCTTACATGAGGGGGTCAGGTGATCAATTCGTCTTAACAGTGGATAAAGTGCTCAACTTTAGACAAGATTAGGAGCTATGTGCTCTCAATAGTAATGTGTAGAAATACTCTAAAGTTTGTGAGTAACTTCACACTTTGTGGGTATACAGATTTAATAGCATAATTAATAGCTAAGCTTAAAAGTGTAGCTACTGCGGTATTACTCGGAACATACGCTCACGACTTATCTATTTAATATTTATTCTTCTATTTTCTTTTTATTCTCAATTTCATTTCTATTTTTTAAGAAATAAAATAGAATCAACCACGAACCTATCACAAAAAAACTAATAAAATTACAAGTATTAATAATATTATTTTGTTCCTTTGTAACATAAATATCCACACCATGATCATTAATTTTTTCTACGTATGGATATTGAAGCTCACGCTTCCATTTTTTAACATAATCTTCATACACAAATGAAGATTTAAAAAAAATCATCATCACAACAATATCAGAAACCACTAAAATCAATCTTGAAGAACTCGACATTAGCTTCTCCTTATAAATTCAAAGGTGAATTTCCCAATAAACTACAAATTTATTTATTACTAGTTTTATAAAACTTCATACTCATTAAAAGTGCATCACTAGCCATTACAACTTACATCATAACAAGAGCATATTTCTAAAAATATTTTTTGATTTCTTATATACTTCTATCTATAAAACATTATTTTCTAAAACAAAAATATTTTTTAATTTTCACATGCCTCTTTTTTTCTGAAATTTTATGGTCCAAAATTACAAATATCTCACTTATAGTCCCATGCTCCACCTGAGTCTGCACAACTATCTTTTTTAGCTGCATTATCAAAATATTTAAAACCGTTTTCTTTACTATACTAAAAAAACTCATTTTAGATAAATCTCACTTATAAAAACTTATATTTTTCATTGACACCAAATTCTATCAATTTCCTTTATCTCTCTATTCAGAAAACATTCAGCTCTTTGACAATATAAATATAAGAATTAATTCCAATTTTATTTTTATAAAACAAGCCATCCTATATCAAATTATTTTGTATGCTCCAAATATAAAACTCTCCCATCTTCTTTGGCTATTTTAATCAGGAAAGATCCGCCAACATAACTCTTTGGCAATGTTCCCTCAACAACCCAAGCTCCATCTTTAAGTATTACATGGAATGGTTTTTGTCTGTGGATATTTGATTCTCCATAAATTGGCTCTAAAATAATTTCTGCGATCTTAGCAGCGATCTCAGCATTTGGAACAAAGCCTTTTTGAGGAGTATATCCCCAAGCATGACAAAAACTAAAAAAGACTGATATTAACAAGAAAAATCTTAATATTAATTTCATTTAAAATTACCCTACAGTAAATATTTTTATTAAACCAATAAGCTGTAGCATCATTATAGAGAATAATTATATGATTACTAGGACACCTCTATACTCGACCTAATTTACCATAAGTATCAGTTGCTGAACGTCCATAGCTCAGACCCAATACCACCTAAATATCTATTATTTTTTCCATACTTCGCTTATATTCCAATTTTCTGATTCAATCATTTCATTTTTCATTTTTAAAGACGATAAAATCTGATGATTTTGGAAATTTTTTGGGATCATCACCAAAAAATACCTCTAATTCATACTTTGATGGCTCATAACCTAACTCATATGCTTTTAAAAGATTATATACTGCCATATTTCTTGTCCGTTTATCATCACTCCAAACAGGAACACCCCCTATATATGTTCCTTCATCAGCATTCATATCAACCCCCAAATAATAGTAAGCAATTGGACAGTCGTATTTATTTGCCATAATTTGAGTATAGTAAAATATAGAATAGCCATCATCTGCCAAATGCCTATTCACAACAGCACTTTGAAAGGTATTACAATCACCATCTTTTAATGACTTAGCCAATAACTCGTCAATTTTTCTTTCACTGTATATCGCATCCCGAGTGTCAAATCCTTTGTCATCGTTGAAGTCACATGCGATAAAAAAATTTGAAAGAAATAATATAAAAACAAAATTAATATACTTTATCATTTCCCCCCTCACAGCAATCTCACTCATTATTTATTTTCAATCAAAAAATTCGCACACGCACTCATGACCAAAGTCCCCACTACAACGATGTAAAATTTTAATTATAATTAACAAAAAATCGAATAAAAAACAACCAATAAAAATAAATTGCCTCAATACAAAGACTAAGACTCATTAACAATGAGCCTCAGCATAAAATTAAAACATCAGGTTAATTGACAAAGGAAACTCACTTTTAAAATTCGACTAAAACTTATGTGTATACGTCGTCATGATTCGATTTTCGACAAAATCTGTACCTGGATTATTGCCTGCACCATATTTAATATCAGCGCGAATATGTCGCCATTCAAAACCGAGACCTTTTAGTTTACCTTCTGGTACGGTGTAATTGACGATCACATTCTTCTCAGTTTCTTTATTATCTTTAAAGCCTTCCCGATAGATTTCACTACCATTTAAATAACGTAAAGTCAGTTTTAGCCCAGGAATACCCTGCTCTTTAAAGTCATAACTATATAAAACATGCCAAGTGAACTCTTTGGCTTTGTAGAAAGCAATTGCAGACCAACTCTGTAAATAGGCTTGTGGTACATAACCATTCAACAAGGGAATATTGTCTTCACCCATGTGCTTTTGCAGACCCGTCAAAATGGTATGTGGGCCATTTTGCACACTGGCTTGCAGACCGATTGACTGGACATCAATATCGCCAAAATAGGCATCGCCATCTTCTTTATAATTAAAGTAGCGGGCATCTACTTTGAGCTTGCTTTTGTTGACTGTTTCCGTATAGGCCGCACTCAAATATTGTTGTTGGTAAATATCTTCAAGCTGTCCAAACCAATAAGAACCCGTCAACTGAGGAGTAAAATTATAATCAAGCCCCAAGAAATTCAGCCCGTCGCTTCTTTTGCTTGGATCTGTCGAGTTGCCTAAAGTGAATTTTCGATATTCATCATCATCTCGAGCATTAACATGGGTAAAACGCCCTGCCGATACTTTTAAATTTTTAATGTCTTTACTTTCCAGCATTGCGCCTGCGTAGGTGGTGACCAATTGCCGAGAATCATCAATAAACAGTACCGGTGTTTTTGGAAAAAGCTCACCAACTTTCAGTTCAGTATTGTGATATTTAAATTTTAAAGTCGCGCCTAATTTTAAATAATCACGTTCCTGCCGACCTTCGTGCTGATCATATTTAAATACTGTATCCAGACGTTCATCATAGCGATCCGTTAAACGCAGAGCATATTGAAATCCCAGATCCAAACCAACTTGAAGCGGTGTATCGGTATAACCAGACTCAAAGCGTCCTGTCATCGCCTGAGACCAACTGCCTAAATCTTTATTGGTATTTTCAAAATCCCGTTCCAAGTAAAAATTACGCAGATAAATGCTTTTTTCGCTGTCTTCGAAAAAATCTGCATAAGCCGCATTGATGTTTAGACAACCAAAGAGTGTATATAAGGCTACGCGCTGTGCTTTATACAGCGTATCTGGTTTTAACATGGGAAATCCTTTCCTGAGTATTTGAAATTCTTATTCATTCACGCTGAGAGTTAAGACCGCCCTCACAACTGAGACCATGCTTACCGATACCTTTAAAACTGACATAAATTCAGAAAGATATATTTGAGCAAATAATGGTCATGCCCTATTATTTGAATTGTTAATGTAATTTTCCATAGATAATGAAGTATATAGTTATACCTTTAAAGTCTTCTGTAATACCCTTTCAAAGATAAATAAAAAAGCGGTCTTCTTGACCGCCTCTAAATACATGAATCATTCCAATCAACTTAGTCACCTTCAAGTTGTATCGGAATTCCCTCTTCTTCAAATACCTGCTTAATACATTCCAAAATCTGCGGTAGATAGGGGCTCTGATCCATATTGCGTACTGCCAAAGAAATTGGTGTATAAGCCTCTAAATCTAGGATTGGGATATACACCAGATTTTTCATGCCGATATCACTGGCACTTTCTGGAATAAGACAAATCCCCTCACCTGATGACACCAAACCAAGCGCCATATGAATTTCACGTACTTCAACGATGTCTTTAGGTACCAGCCCCAAGTCGGTAAAAATCGACTGAATCAAGGTGGAAAAATTCGGTTTTTGGGTCGCAGGATAAGAAAAAATAGGTTCATCAATAATCTGGGACAGATAAATACCCTGATCGATAAAGCGAGTTAAATGATGGTTTTTATGAATGGCTAATTTGAGCTTTTCTTTGCGCAACAAAATCCGTTTAATTGCAGGATCACTAATTCTTAAACGTCCAAAACCCAAATCGATTTTCCCCAGCTTTAATGCTTCAACCTGATCCTTAGTGCCGTGTTCAATCAACTCCACCTGAATATCAGGATGGTTTTGACGGAATAAATAAATCACTTGCGGTAATAGTGCATAAAGCAATGAACTGACATAGCCAATACGCACAATCTTATTCACTGTGCTAATGCGTTTTGCCATTGAAGCCGCTTGGGCGGTATGGGTCAAAATCTGTACCGCATGTTGATAAAAGAACTGCCCCGCCTCTGTGGTTTTTACAGGTCGCGAACCACGTTCAAATAGCAGAATTCCGAGTTCTTCTTCCAGTTTTTGGATCTGACGGCTTAATGGCGGTTGTGCAATACATAACTTTTCTGCGGCTTTGGTAATGCTCTGCTCCTCGACCACCGTCACGAAATAACGAAGATGTCTTAATTCCATTTAATATACCTTTTAAGTATCTAAAAATACCAAATTCAGCCTAGTTATAGATATTACATTAATTTAGGGTATGTAAATAGCTTAGGACGAAAGAAATACCAAAGATGTATAAATCCATAGAAACCCTACTTGTCGAGATCCCAACCATCCGTCCACATAAGATGGCGGTTGCAACCATGCAAACCCAAACCTTAGTCCTCATTAAAGTGACAACAGAAGATGGTTTTATCGGTTGGGGGGAAGCAACGACCATTGGTGGCTTGGGTTATGGAGATGAAAGTCCTGAAAGTGTCAAAACCAATATCGCACATTACTTTTCGCCATTGTTAAAAAGCTTGGACCGTTTTAATGTGGCTCAAACACTACAGGTCATTCAAAATAACATCAATGGGAACCGTTTTGCTAAATGTGCCATCCAAACAGCACTACTGGATATTCAGGCGCAGCGTTTAGGTTTACCGCTCAGTGAAGTCTTAGGTGGGCGTCTACGTGATAGCGTCCCTGTACTTTGGGTTTTAGCCTCAGGCAATACTGAAAAGGACATTGCTGAAGCAGAAAAAATGGTTGCGTTAAAACGCCACAATGTATTCAAGCTCAAGATCGGCTCTCGCCCTGTTGAGCAGGATGTTGAACATGTACTGGCGATTAAACAAGCCTTGGGGGCAGAGGTTTCGATTCGTGTCGATGTCAACCGTGCATGGTCTGAGTTGAATGCGATTAAAGGGATTCAAATGCTTCAGGACGGTGGAGTTGATCTTATCGAGCAACCGTGTGCAATTCACAATATTGATGCCATGCAACGTCTGACGCGCAAGTTCGATATTGCCATCATGGCCGATGAATCTTTAACGGGTCCGCAAAGTGCTTATCAACTGGCAAAAAGCAATGCTGCCTCAGTATTTGCAGTAAAAATTGCCCAATCAGGTGGTCTGATTGAAGCCTGTGAGGTCGGGAAAATTGCCACTCTGGCAGGGATTGATCTTTACGGTGGCACCATGTTGGAAGGTCCTGTTGGCACCATTGCTTCCGCACATGCCTTCTCTACTTTTAGCAATTTAGCCGCAGGCACGGAATTGTTTGGTCCATTGTTGCTCACAGAAGAAATTTTAAAAACACCGCTTCAATATGGCAATTTTGAACTCAAAATTCCAACTGCCCCTGGTCTCGGTATTGAACTGGATGAAGACAAAATCGACAACTTACGTCGTCAATAATTCAAGGAGTTGCCATGCTTTTTCATGTACGAATGGATGTAAATATCCCGCTCGATATGCCAGTTGAACAAGCCAATCAAATTAAAGCTGTTGAAAAGGCTTATTCACAAGATTTACAGCGTCAAGGCAAATGGCGTCATATCTGGCGCATCACAGGACAATACTCAAATATCAGTATCTTTGATGTGGAAAGCAACGAGGAACTGCACAATATTCTACAGGGGCTACCGTTGTATCCCTACATGAATATTGAAGTGATGGCAATGAATCGTCACCCATCAGCCATCCGCGAAGACGACAGCTAAACGCGCATAGCAGATAAAGTTAAAAACAGAATTTGAACAAGGAATGTGGCAAGCCAAGCAAGCAGCAAAACAGCAAGTTCGCAAGCCACCAAAAACTATCATACTTCAGGAGATTATGTATGAACCGTCAAGAAATCGATGCACTGGTTAAAAAAATGAATGTGGATACCGCGACAGGTGAAGTCAATCCACGTGTACAACAAATTGTGGTTCGTCTGCTCGGTGATCTTTTTCAGGCGATTGAAGATTTAGATATCTCGCAAAGTGAACTATGGAAAGGTCTGGAATACTTTACCGATGCAGGCCAAGCCAATGAACTTGGCTTATTGGCAGCAGGCTTAGGTCTAGAGCATTATCTAGATTTGCGTGCCGATGAAGCAGATGCCAAAGCAGGTATTACGGGTGGTACACCACGTACTATTGAAGGTCCATTGTATGTGGCTGGTGCGCCTGAATCTGTCGGTTTCGCCCGTATGGATGACGGTTCTGAATCGGACAAAGTCGATACTTTATTCATCGAAGGAACTGTAACCGATCCTGAAGGCAATATTATCGAAGGCGCTAAAGTTGAAGTGTGGCATGCTAACAGCCTAGGTAACTATTCGTTCTTTGATAAATCTCAATCTGACTTTAACTTACGTCGTACCATTTTGTCGGATGCCAGTGGTCACTATATCGCACAAACAACCATGCCTGTGGGTTATGGCTGCCCACCAGAAGGGACCACACAAGCTGTGCTGAACTTACTCGGTCGTCACGGTAACCGCCCTTCTCATGTGCACTATTTTGTGTCTGCACCGGGTTATCGCAAATTAACCACGCAGTTCAATATCGAAGGTGATCAATACCTATGGGATGACTTTGCATTTGCAACGCGTGAAGGTTTGGTCGCAACTGCTGTAGATATCACCGATGAAGCTGAACTAGCTCGTCGTGGTGTAAATAAGCCATTCAAACACATTACCTTTAATGTTGAATTGGTTGCAGAAAAAACAGGTGCGCCAACTACCGAAGTTGACCGTCGTCGTGTCGGTGCTTAACACCACAAATTTACTGTGAGCTAGACCTTAGCTCACAGTTTTTAAATTTCTATGCATACCCGTTTATACAGCAATTCGTATGTATAGAAATTTGAAAACATGGATAAAAGGTTGGCCTTATGATTGATAAAAGTACCCTCACATTGACTGAGGCACTGTCACAGATCAAGGATGGCGCAACCATCATGATTGGTGGCTTTGGCACCGCAGGACAACCCGCTGAACTGATTGATGGATTGATCGAACTCGGGATTAAAGATCTGGTCATCGTCAATAATAATGCAGGCAATGGCGATTATGGCTTGGCCAAACTGCTTAAAACAGGTGCTGTACGTAAGATCATCTGTTCTTTCCCACGTCAGTCAGACTCATGGGTATTCGATGAACTGTATCGTGCTGGCAAGATTGAATTGGAGTTGGTGCCACAAGGCAATTTGGCTTGTCGTATTCAAGCTGCTGGTATGGGCTTAGGTGCAGTCTTTACCCCAACTGGCTTTGGTACCTTATTGGCAGAAGGCAAGGAAACCCGTCATATCGAGGGTAAAGACTATGTACTTGAATATCCAATCAAAGCCGACTTTGCCTTGATCAAAGCTCATCAAGGCGACCGTTGGGGCAATCTGGTTTATAACAAATCTGCACGTAATTTTGGCCCAATCATGGCCATGGCTGCGGATGTCACTATTGCTCAAGTCTCTGAACTGGTCGAACTGGGTCAGCTTGATCCTGAACACATCATTACCCCTGGGATTTTTGTACAGCATGTAGTCGCTGTCGATGCAGCCAATGGCATAGGAGCAGAACAATGAGCTATCAAAAACTAAGCCGTGACCAAATTGCTGAACGTGTGGCGCAAGACATTCCTGATGGTGCATATGTCAATTTAGGCATTGGCCTACCAACCAAGATTTCCAATTATCTTCCTGCTGATAAAGATGTCTTTCTGCATTCTGAAAATGGCTTGCTGGCTTTTGGGCCTCCACCTGCCAAAGGTGAAGAAGATCCTGAGTTGATCAATGCAGGTAAGGAATATGTGACTATGCTGACGGGTGGTAGCTTTTTCCATCATGGTGATTCCTTTGCCATGATGCGTGGTGGGCATTTGGATATCGCGGTATTGGGTGCTTTCCAAGTGGCAGCCAATGGTGATCTGGCCAATTGGCATACCGGTGCAGCAGATGCGATTCCTGCGGTGGGTGGTGCGATGGACCTCGCTGTCGGTGCCAAGAAAGTATTTATCACCACTGATCACAATACCAAGCAAGGTGAACCCAAGATTGTTGAAACGCTTTCATATCCAGCAACAGGATTGAAGTGTGTCGATCGTATTTATACCGACTTATGTGTGATTGATGTGACCACAGAAGGTTTAAAAGTGATTGAGAAAGTGGATGGTCTGAGCTTTGATGAGTTACAGGCATTGACGGGTGCTCAATTGATTGATGCGACACAAGGATAATGAATCTCCCCTAACCCCTCTTTAAAAAGAGGGGAACTCCTCCCTTTATTAAAGGGAGGTTGGGAGGGATTTTAGATAATGGAAAAACACATGAAAAACGCTTATATCATCGATGCCATCCGTACCCCATTCGGTCGCTATGCAGGCGGTCTTGCACCTGTACGTGCTGATGACTTGGGAGCCATTCCGATTCAGGCCTTGATGCAACGTAACCCAAGTATCGATTGGCAAAAAGTGGATGATCTGATCTATGGCTGTGCCAATCAGGCAGGTGAAGACAATCGTAATGTCGGACGCATGTCAGCACTATTGGCAGGTTTACCTTATCAAGTGCCTGCTACCACAGTGAACCGTTTATGTGGTTCATCACTGGATGCGATTGCCATGGCTGCTCGTGCCATTAAAGCCAATGAAGCTGATTTGATTATTGCAGGTGGGGTCGAAAGCATGAGTCGTGCGCCTTATGTGATGGGCAAATCGGATAGTGCCTTTGGCCGTAACCAAAAGATTGAAGACACCACCATGGGCTGGCGTTTTATCAATCCAAAACTCAAAGAGCTGTATGGTGTAGATACTATGCCGCAAACCGCGGAAAACGTGGCGGAACAATTCAACATTAATCGTGCCGATCAAGATCAGTTTGCGCTCAACAGCCAACAACGTACAGCAACTGCACAAGCCAATGGCTTCTTTAAAAATGAAATCGTGCCTGTCAGCATTCCACAGCGTAAGGGTGATGCAGTTGTGGTGGATACCGATGAGCATCCACGTGCATCAACGACGTTAGATGCACTGAGCAAACTCAAAGGTGTGGTCAAAGCGGATGGTACGGTGACCGCAGGTAATGCTTCTGGGATTAATGATGGTGCAGCAGCGTTGCTGATCGCTTCTGATGAAGCGGTAGAAAAATACCAGCTCAAGCCACGTGCCAAAATCATTGCGGCTACCACAGTTGGGATTGAACCACGGATTATGGGTTTTGCGCCTGCACCTGCAATCAAGAAATTACTGAAACAGGTCAATCTGTCTCTAGCTCAGATGGACGTGATTGAACTGAATGAAGCCTTTGCGGCACAGGCTTTAGCGGTGACGCGTGATTTGGGTTTGGCGGATGATGATGCACGTGTCAATCCAAATGGTGGTGCAATTGCCTTGGGTCATCCTTTGGGTGCTTCAGGTGCGCGGTTGGTCACCACCGCCTTAAACCAGCTTGAACAGATCAAAGGTGAATATGCTTTGTGTTCGATGTGTATTGGTGTTGGTCAAGGCATTGCACTGATTATTGAACGTATCGAACAAAATTAAGGAATAGTAAATGTCAGTTTTTCAATCCGCCGATGCACAAATCAACTATCAAACTTTTGGCGATCCCAGCTCCCCTACATTGTTATTTTCCAACTCTTTGGGCACCAACTATGGCATGTGGCAGAAGCAGTTCAATTATTTTAAAGAACACTTTTATGTGATTTGTTATGACACACGCGGTCATGGTTCATCTTCAACACCAACAGGCCCTTATACCCTGCAACAACTCGGTGAAGATGTCATTCACCTACTCGATCATTTAAAGATTGAAAAAGCCAATTTCTGTGGCATTTCCATGGGTGGAATAACAGGTCAATGGCTTGCTATCCATCATCCAGAACGTTTTCAGCGTGTGGTTGTGAGTAATACCGCTGCGAAGATTGGACAGGAACAAGCATGGCTGGATCGTGCCCAACTGGTTCGAAAGCAAGGTTTAGTTCCTATCGCCACAACAGCAGCTTCACGCTGGTTTACAGATCCCTTTATCCAAAGTCACCCTGCAATCGTCAATAATCTGTGTAACGACTTAAGTGCTGGCAGCGCAAATGGTTATGCCAATTGTTGTGAGGCTTTGGCTAAAGCGGATGTCCGTGATCAACTCAAAGACATCCATATTCCCGTTTTGGTGATTGCAGGGACGCAAGACCCTGTCACTACAGTGGCAGATGGCCAATTTATGCAACAACAGATACCACAATCGAAACTGGTTGAAATCAATGCCTCACATATTTCAAATATTGAGCAGGCAGAAAGCTTCAATCAGATTTTAAATGACTTTCTGACTGAATAGCGAATAAAGCTAATCATTAAAAAATGGTCTAAAACGGCCATTTTTTAATATCTTACATATCGTTAATATCGAATCATCACCGATTTTAATTCAGTGTAATCATCAATGAATGCATCAGAAAACTCTCGACCAAGACCAGAAGCTTTCACCCCACCAAATGGTACAGATGGATCTAGGAAGGTATGCATATTGACCCAAACTGAACCTGCTTCAATTTGCGGGATCAAGCGCAATGCTTTTGCCAGATCATTGGTCCATAGGCTGGCTGTCAAACCAAAACGCGAGTGATTCATCATTGAAATCAACTCTTCATCACTTTCAAAAGGAATCACATCGACCACAGGACCAAAGGTTTCTTCAATAAATAAAGGATCATCAATCCCCTGCACTTTAAGTAATGTCGGTTCTACAAAATACCCAATACCTTGGATGGCTTGACCACCACAAATCACTTGATCATTTTGCTGTGCAAGGTCGAGATAATGTTTAACCTTATCAAAATGCGGTTTATTAGACAGTGGTCCAAACATACTGGATTCATCTAAAGGCGAACCAATTGTTATCTGTTGAATTGCTCCTGTCACCTTTTCTACAAATTCATCATATTTGGACTGATGCACAAAGAAACGCTCTGGTGCTGCACAAACCTGCCCCTGATGTACAAAGGTTGCCTGTAACAAGGTTGGTAGGATTTCATCCAGATTGGCATCAACTAAAATGGCTGCAGCATTTTTTCCACCGAGTTCCAGACTGACCCGAGTAAGATCATTCTTCATCGCTTGTTGACCAATCGCAATACCCGTAGGAACTGACCCTGTAAAAGAGACTTTTTTCACCAAAGGTGAATTCATTAAATGTTGTCCAGTCTCCCCTTTACCTGTGACCACATTAATCACTCCTGCTGGAATTCCTGCTTCAATTGCAAGTTCAGCCAAACGTAATAATGACAAAGTGGTGAATTCACTCGGTTTCAGCACAATGGTACAACCTGTGGTTAATGCTGAACCTATTTTCCAGCATCCAATCATCAGAGAAAAATTCCACGGTACAATCCCTGCCACCACGCCAACAGGTTGGCGTAAGGTATAGGCTGTATATTTTTCTCCATTCATGGAGGGAATTGAGGGCTGCATGCTTTGCCCATGAATTTTGGTTGCCCAGCCCGCAAAGTACCTTAAAAAAACAACTGTTTGTGCCACTTCCAAATGGCGAGCCAGATGAATCAATTTGCCCGTTGTTAACGTTTCAAGTTGAGCCAATTCTTCAGCATGTAATTCCACTAAATCAGCTAATTTATTGAGTTTTAAACCACGTTCATAAGGTGACGTATTGGCCCAAGCATGATGAAAGGCCTCATGCGCACTCTGAACCGCTTTTTCAACTTCGTTTTGAGTCGCAATAGCAATGGTTGAAACCACCTGCTCTGTCGCAGGGTTGATCAACTCAATCCGTTCTGATGTTTCTGCTGGAATGGTTTGACCATCAATAAAGTGACCATGCTGACGAGCCATAAATTGCTGTACACTTGCTAGAATCTGTACTTCACTCATTATTTTTTCCTCTTGAATGTCTAAATACTGCAATCACCGCAATTAAGCGACCTGATTTAAAATAAAATCGGCTCCACGCTCACCGATCATGATCGCAATGGCGTTGGTATTTCCGCTTGGAACTTGTGGGCAAATCGAACAGTCAATGACGCGTAATTTTTGGAAGCCATGTACTTTAAGCGTCTGGTCTGTGACTGAATCTTTTGGTGTATTGCCCATTTTGCAACTACCCGCAGGGTGATAAACCGTTTTAATGTTCTGACGCATCCATGTATCAATCGCGGCGACATTCTCAGGATCAATATTTGCAGGCTCAATAATGTCTTGGACAATGGCTTTTAAGGCAGGTTGTTGTAATAAACGCAGTCCTGCCTGCACCGCACGAATATTGGCCTCAATATCCTCCTGATGACCTAAATAGTTTGGATCAATGATCGGCATTGCTTTCGGATCTCGACTGCTTAAACGTAGAGTTCCTCGTGCTTTCGGCTGTATATGTCCGACTTTAATCGTCAGCCCATGTGCTTGAGCTGTGCCTTTTTCACCTGGGGTATTATCAAAGTTATCCAGTACAGGCAGGAAATGAAACTGTACGTCAGGACGGCCATTGTTGTTGGTATCGATAAAGCCACCCCCTTCAAGAATATTTGAGGTCAACACACCTGAACGGGTAAATTGCCATTGTAAAAAGTTCCGCACCGCGTTTAAGCCTTGATCTTCTCCAAGCAAGCTATTATTGCTTGTTACCGTGGCATTGACCGACATATGCAAATGATCGTGAAAATTTTCGCCTACAGGTAGGTCTTGGATACATTCAATTCCGAGTTCATCTAAATGCTGTTTTGGACCAATTCCCGAAAGCAATAAAACTTTAGGGCTGCCAATTGCCCCCGCACTTAGGATGACTTCTTTTCTTGCATTTACAGTCGTCGTCGGTTTACCAGCAATACTAAATGTCACACCCGTTACTTGATTGCCTTGAGTTTCAATTTTATGTACTAGTGCTTCAGTAATAACAGTGAGATCTGGATGAGCCACAACGGATTTTAAATAAGTTTTTGAGGTGCTGGCACGTGCACCATTTCGTGTGGTGGTTTGATAGAATCCGACACCCGCTTGGTTCCAACCATTGATATCATTGACATAGTTCATTCCCATTTGCTGACCTGCTTGAATGCAAGCAAGGGTTAAAGGATGGCGATAACGGTTTTCGCTAACGGGTAAAATGCCATCCTGTCCGTGATATTCGTCAGCAAGGCTTTCATTTTTTTCTGCTTTTTTAAAGAATGGCAGTACATCTTGATAAGACCAATTGCTGCATCCCCATTCCGATGCCCATAAATCATAGTCCTGACGCTGTCCTCGACAATAAATCATGCCATTGACTGAACTGCCACCTCCCAAGACTTTGCCTTGTGCAAGGATCATCTCTCGCTGATTGCAGTGTTTTTGTGGGACAGTCATATACGGCCATGATTTTTGTTGAAAGACCTTAATCACGGTTGCAGGAATGGTATGGAACAAACTACTGTCTTTGCTTCCTGCTTCTAGAACCAATACCCGTCCTGCATTGGCTTGTAATAAACGTGCTGCAACTACACAACCTGCCGAGCCCGCGCCAATAATGATGTAGTCATACTCTTTATCCATCTGATCTCATCCTAAAGTCTTTCTCTGACGGCACTGCTGATCGATCCACACATCCCAAATCTGATCTAATAGATGTATTGCAGAATCAATTGTGCATATAGATTGGTTTTGTCATCATAATTTTGTGTGCCACCACTGTGGATATCATGCTTTGGCTTATACAGTCCGATCAGTGGAATAACGGTGAGATTGTTATTGACTGACCAAACTGAAAACACATCCAGCTCATGCCCATCGACATTTGCCAATGACTTATTTACGGTTTGAAACTTATAGGCCAAAGCACCCAACATAAAATTCTCTTTTAAGTTCATCATGTAAGAGACTTGGTGAATATCGGCATTTTTATTGAAAGGTCCTGCATAATTTCCAGCGACTTCGCCCTGAAACCATGTTCCAAATCCAACCGTATTGCCGTAAAACATTGGGTCGTACTGATCGGAAAAATGGCTGAAACGATATCCTAGGGACGGTGTATATTTTGTAGATAAGAAGTTATAGTTCAGTCCCAGATAGCCCGCATTTTCCGTGCTGTCCTGTTTATCCTGAACCACCCATTCAGACTTTAATTGCAGTTCAGGTAAGGCTTGATAGTTCAAGCGTAAGGCATAATTCTTAAGATCCTGACGTCCTGAGATGTGTTCGGCATCATCAAGGTCCAAGACATTTAAATAAGTAAAACCAATGCCTTTATCTTTGAGTTGATAGATCAGATCAGTCACAAACAGTTCTGATGAAAATTGTGCTTTGTTATTCGACTTTAAATACGCCAGTTTTAGCGTCGTATCTTGTTGCGGTTTATATTGAAGCAGACTGCTAAAATCAAAGCTGCGTCGTGCCGCCAAATAATAAGCCCCACCTCGATCGAGTGCACCGTCCGCAGGTACTTTACCTAGGTTTAACGCATCACCCGCAATGAAAAAACCATCACCAATCATGATATTTTGGCGACCAATACTGAAATTATAAGTCGTCAATTCATCTTTATGGGTACCATCTTTAAAGCCAATCACCCATTCATTCACATCGGTTTTACGTTCTTTTCCATTACTATTTTGACCTGCATCGCCATCACCAAATGTTGCCGAACTAATTCCGCTTAAACTGGCATAGAGCTGATGGTTTTGAAATGTTTGCTGCCCTTTGGCCCCATATTTAAGATGGCCTTCTTGCCAATTGATCCGCTGGTCATCGATGTTTTCACCGTTATAACCTTTAGCACTGCTAAAAGCACCAAAGGTTGCTTCAAAAATCGGTTTAATTTCAAGCTCACCTGCATATGCAGTTGAAAAACATGAGACAAACAGCGTCCCTCTCACGACTTGAGAAACTAAAGTTTTCATACAAAATTCCTTTTTTGTCAGCGATCTACTCAACGCTCAGTTTTGGGTAATCGTGGATTACCCATATAACTTGATCTGCGTTGTTAGTGATGCTCGTGTTGGACATGTTCCTGTTCATCACCCAAATTCAAGGTCGGGGTGTTGTCAAAGAAATTCCACGGTTTGATCAAGGTATAGACCCATTCCGTCGGCATGATCGGCCATTCTTCGGCACGTGCCACATGGGTCGTTCCTGTGGTCATCCACACCACAAGGTCTTTATTTTCAATATTTTCATTGTTCTGAATAAACTGACCTAAACCCGTATCATGAGTTGAACGATTCGAATATTTCCCTTCAGGATAACGTTCATCTGGATTGTATTGTGTCACCCAAATTTGTTTATCCATAAAGTTAAGGCGTTTAAATAGCCATTCATCTGGGGCAAAATTGGCACCCTTCGCTACTGGATGAGTTCCGCCCGCAAACGGAATCAATTGATAAGAAACCGGATTACCTAATTTATTTTCCTTATTGAAATTGGTCAGTAAACGAATAGTAGATGGATCAAACTTTTCAGCCGCATTTTGCTCATTGCTAATCACTTTACTGTCAATTTGCATCGTGCTTGTACGCACACCACCTCGATCATTGGCCTTCACCACAGGGTCCATATGCATAAAGCTGTTGTTTTCCCCATCTACATCCATATCTAAGCGGAAGTTATAGATATGTTGATGGGTGGTTCCGACAATATTGTGGTCAATCAAGGTGCCATATTTGGTGTCTTCTTTGGCGGTGCTGTCATGCATGGTACGGGCTTTAACACCTTTTACCGCCTCAATCCCTGTCGCACCTGCATTAATTCCAATCACACCATTTTGAGCAAAGACCCAGTCAAACATGTAATCGTAGTTACCCACCGTACTAATCCAACGTACAACAAGTTCACGGCGTGCTTCGCTGGCATCCTGATCACCAAAAATCTCTTGGTGTTTATACTCAGGCCCTGCATAACGCTCAAAAATGGCGATTGCATTTGGAATCACTTGTGGTTGGCCTTTATAGTCGGCAATTACTGCATCCAGTAACACCGCATTTTCTGGCGCATCAGTACCCAGTTGAATGCTTGAGGTCAGGGTTCCCATGCCGTACTCACCTGAATCCAGATAAGATTTGAAGTACCATCCCATATCTGGGTCGCCATAAGGAACCACCATGCCGCCCAAATTCCCTTCATACATGACCTTGCGTTTTACCCCTTTATCCTTATAGGTGACCGTAGAAAGCTGGAGACCGACACGTGAATCCAGTGCCACATGGAAACACCAGTTACCCCAATGTACGGTTTGTCCTGTAATGGTAAAATTTTTACCTTCAGGTTCACTGATATTGAGCGGTTTGATTTTCGGTGGCTGAGTATTCTTGGTGGCATAAGGCCGATCTGTCATCGGTACAGGAATCATTGCACCTTCTTCAATTTTAATAATTTTTTCTTTGTCTAAATCCACCACTGCGACAAGATTTTCAATCGGATGCGCCCAATAGTTACCATCTCCTGTATCCAGATAAGATACGACTTTTAAGACATTCAGTTGTTTATCTAAACCATCTTTCCCGCCAAAATATCCGACAGTTAATGGATTGGTGATCACTTTCTTCACATCAGTGATGCCACGTTTACGTAAAGCATCCTGATATTCTTTACTGGATTCGATCACACGCTGAACCGTCTCGAAGTTATCCAGCAACACCATACCGTGCGTATCTTTAAGGACATTCCATTTTGTGACTTGCTGCGTATTCAGGTCTACTTCACCTTCAATTGCCTGATTGCCTTTCAATAAAATGAATGACGCCACACGGTCATCTTTATACTCTTTATGATTAATAAAGAAATCCCAGACTTTGGCCTTTTCTGGCTCTTTCAGCTTCAGCTCAGCAAAACGCATATTTTTATAGGCATACTTTGAGCGACTAATCACATCAAAGGTCTTTTTGATTTCTGCCGTATTTAAACTATTGAGCGGATGAAAGGTATTTTCAATTTTAAAGGTTTGGTCTAAACCCGACTGAAATACTTCATTGAAAAAATCTTTCCCAATAACAGGCTTACCGTCTTTGATTAATACTGGGACGCTCAGCTTTAAGGGTTTTCCATTCACCAAGACCTGATCTGAATTAGGTTTGGCTCTGACCTGCATGGAACCTTTGGTGATGGTATAACTATTAGTGAAGTCATCTTTGACCACTTTGGCACCCTGTTCACTCATGTTTTGATAGAGTGGCACCAATTCGGCAGCCTCACCATGCGCATAAGCGGTGCTATGAACAGCACATAAACTCGCAGCGATGGATAAGTTAAACGCCAGTATTTTTTGTATCTCTTTCAATAATCTTTGTTTATGCATCACGTTGATCCTTTTTCATCTATCCCTGAGCGATCTGTATCAGATCGTTAAAATGCTCTTTGCTCTGTGTGCAGCGACTAAAATCAACTTCATATTTCAAGTCGATTGAAGCGCTTTAATCTTCCCTTATTGATTTAATTTCAACACAGTTGCATGGGTCTAGCTTGTCCAAGAATGACGTGGAACTTGTCTAAAAATGACATCAAAAATGCTTAAGCCAACATTGTCTCTCTAAATTCTTTGGGAGAGATACCATAGGTTTTTTTGAAGATTTTTGAAAAATGAGCACCATCCCAAAAGCCCCATTTCAGCGCGATTTGAGTGATCGAACTCTGCTTATTTCTTTTATCCAACAGATCTGTTTTGACCCTCTCGAGTCGTTTGATCTGTATGTACTTATTAATCGATAAATTTTCTTGCACAAATAATCGATAAAGATGCCGTAACGATACCCCGATATGTGCGGCAATCAACTTGGGAGAGAGATCAGGTTTTGTCAGATTTTCAATAATATAGCGCTCGGCTTTTTCCAGAAGATTATTCTGATTATTATTGATATTTTTATAGTTAATGGTCGGTTTGATGAGAGCAATCAACGCATCTTCAAAGGCATTACCATCTTCAGATGCATACCAAAGCTTGATATTTTCAGGCGACATATTTTTCAAAATATTCTTCAGCAGAAAACCGCTCATATTTTGAGTGATCAACTTACCAAAATATTCAGAACTAATATTCTCTTTCAGCAATTTTTCTCGTGATAGATGCACTGAAATTTGGCTGACTAAACCTTGTGGAAACATCGAGATGGTTTCGACAGGATCAACCAAGACAATATCACCCTCATTTAAGGTCAAAGTTTCATTTTTATATTGCAGCAACATTTTTCCCGAATACTGCAAAATCAAAAAACAGAAGCGATTATTGACCCGATCAATTTCATCCGCCTTTCGGACAATTTTATTGGCGTTATTTTTAATAAAGGCAATCTCGGTATCACCCAGTAAAAAACATTGCACTTCGCCAATAAATAAATTCCGTGTCCCATCAAAGTCTGTTTCAAAATTGCCGCACACATTCTTGATATGATGCGTCCACGTTAACAGTGCATCACTCACATATTGGTTCATTCCTTCGCTCCCCTGTGCTGCAACAATTGCTAAAGTTTGTTCTTTAGCACTGCTGCTCTGTTTTGGCTTGTATGCAATCATGTTTGATAAACAAACAAGTTGCGTGCCAAAAATTCCTCATCCTTGGAATTGTTTTTTGATTATAACCAACGAGCAATAAAGCAGCTGATAAATCAATTCAATTTATCAGCTTCACCCAGCTTATGCTACACCAGCAAAGTCTCTCAGCATGGTGATAAAGGTCTCCTTTTGCTCATCCGAATATTTTTCAAACACCTCATTTTGATGGCTATCGGCAATATCAAATAGATAATGCGCAGTTTTCTTGCCTTTTTCGGTGAGTTTAAAAAAGCCATCACTCTCAATCAGCAAACCATCTTTTTTCAAAATGGTCGCTGCCTGCTCCACTTCGCGCATCGGCATGGCAATATCACGCGGCAAATCTGCTTTATTCGAGGCAGTACCACTCCCCAGTACCAACAATAAACGCGCTTCACTGGTACGGAATCCTGTCACTAGCTGCTTTGGAATATAATCAGTTTGATAGAACTTGAATGCACGGCTCATCAAATAACAGACATTGCTATATAAATGCCCTTGATGCATTTCACCAATATCTTCAGCTTCAACGGTGTCTTTTAACTGCAATAACGGATGTGGAATCACACCCGAATAAGCCCCTTGGTGATAGACCAGCGGACTACGTCCTTCATCCCGAAAACGTACCACTTTACCAATAATAATCCAGTGATCCCCACCTTCAATAATCTCATGGCGTTCACATTCAAATACCGCAGAACAGTGGTCTAAAATGGGTGCTTGACCCGAACCTGTCTGATAACTAGTGCTTTCATATTTATCGATATTTCGACGTGAAAACTTATTCGATAATTCGATCTGCGAGCCCGATAAAATATTCACTGCAAAATGTGAAGCCTGTTCAAATACAGGGAAACTAGATGAGTTTTTATCAATACTCCATAAAATCAGCGGTGGATCTAGCGACACTGAATTAAAACTATTGGCAGTCACCCCCACCTTTTCACCTTGAGCATTCTGCGCAGTCACAATGGTGACACCTGTGGCAAAATTTCCCAAAGCACGTCTGAACTGCATTGGATCTATTGTGATTTCATCCATTGATTTTAGTGAATTCATTATTCTCTCCTGAATCTTTTATCCTGTTTCTGGCCGATATTTGATACCGATTTATCCTGATTAAATCGCTTAAATATCCAGTACCAATCGTGCTGACTTAGAACGTGAACAGCACACCAATATCTGCTCATTACTGGCCTTCTCTTCATCGGTAAAATACACGTCGCGATGGTCTGGCTCACCTTCAATCACATCGCACATACAGGTACCGCAAACGCCTTGTTCACATGACATTTCAATCTCAATGCCTTCTCGCGCCAAGGCCTGCAAAATGGTTTCTTCTGCATTGACCATAATGATCTTGCCGCTTTGCTGCGCCACAACTTCAAATGCATCGCCACCTGTTTCAACTTCAACCTGAAAGTATTCCTTATGAATCTGCTGCTCTGGAAAGTTTTGTGTACGGGCTAAATTGATCACCCAATCCATAAATCCATTTGGACCACAGGTGTAGATATGGCTGTCTTGATCAATGTCTTGAATGGCGGATTGGAAAAACTCGCGATGGCTTGCTCCTTCCGATTTAAAATGAAAGGTCGTGAAAGGCGCCAAGATGCCATGTTTAATTTCATCGACAAAAGCACAGCGTTCTGGGCTTGCACCGCAGTAATGCAGTTCAAAAG
This sequence comes from Acinetobacter sp. Tr-809, assembly GCF_011753255.1. Lineage (NCBI taxonomy): Bacteria > Pseudomonadati > Pseudomonadota > Gammaproteobacteria > Moraxellales > Moraxellaceae > Acinetobacter > Acinetobacter sp. Tr-809. The sequence continues at coordinate 369,951 of NZ_VWVZ01000002.1, read as the reverse complement.
AAGTGCCTTCCTGTGCCAATTGATAGGCCATCGTAATCAGTGGGGTAATCCCGATCCCACCACCCACCAGTACCGCATGTTTGGATTTCACTAAAGGAAACAGATTTTTCGGTTCGCTAACCTGAATCTGCATGCCATTCTTTAAATCATCAAAGGCCGAGACTGAGCCACCACGTGATTCTGGGTCGCGTAAAATCCCAAGTCGGAACAGACCGACATCATTCGGATTTTGGCATAATGAATACTGACGCACCATGCCATTCGGGAGGTGCACATCAATATGCGCACCTGCTTCAATTTTGGGTAATACGGTCGAATTTGCAGATTCAAATTCCATGACTGCAACATTCCCACCTTCGACATGACGGTTTTTTACCACCACGTTATAAAGTATCGTCATGATTTCTCTCCCTGATATGCATCTTGCCGAAGGCTTAACGCATAAATAATCCACCGTTAATATCCCATGTTGCCCCAGTTACAAAGGCAGCACTTGAACTGGCCAATAGCGCACAGGTTTCAGCAATAAATTCCATGCTGCCTAATGCTTTGACGGGGATATTTTGAATAAATTGCGCCATTTTTTCGTCAGACACCACGCTATGTACAATCGGTGATTCCATTGGCCCAGGCGCAATCGCATTCACTGTCACGCCTTTGGCTGCAAACTCTTTGGCAAAGATTTTAGTCAAGGTAATAATTGCGCCTTTGGTAGAAGCATAATGTGCGCCAGTGGCAGTACCGCCATTTTGTCCAGCCAGAGACGCCATATTGACAATACGGCCATAGCCTTGATCAGCCATATATTTGCCAATGATCTGGCAAGACTGGAACGTACCACGCTGATTCACTTGCGTGATCATGTCAAAATCCGCGGCACTAATTTCAAGAACAGGGGTTGCTTTGGTCATGGTGGCATTGTTAATTAACACATCCAGTTTTGAGAATGTCTGCTGAATCCACTGTACTGCGGCATGAAAATCTGCCTCAACCGAGATATCCAGTTTTAGTGGAAATAGATTCTCTGCATATGCACTGCGTGCTTTGGCTTGCTCTGCTTTCTCTAAAGTACTGGCAGACAGGATCACTTGATGCCCTTGCGCTGCAAAATATTCGGCAATGACATTCCCTAAACCCGAAGCGGCACCTGTGACTAAAACAACCTGTTTCATTTTTTGCTCCTAGAGAATGTAGCTGATACCCGCCAAGGTATCGGTTGAGTTAACTAAATTGATAATTTTACGATTGATCTTAAAACCTTGTTCCGTATCACGAACCAGATGGAAAGTCACATCAGCGGTATAATGTTTGAGGTTTTCTTTACGGAATTCACGCAAGTTCTGCGCACAACGCAAAATGATTTCACCATCTTGATCTTTGACGATGCGGATTCGCGAAACACTACGCACGGTATTGGCTTTTGGTGCAGTTGAAATCGCTTCACCATTTTCCAAACGCTGTACCCGTAACTTACGCATATGATGGTCGTCATAGGCATAGTTCAAATTATTTTCATAATCGGTCAGTTTTGGATCGATCGGGATGATATACACACCTTTTTCATTCCAAAGGTCCAGCCAAGTATCATGCTCAGAATGGTCCAGCATATCGGCTTCTGCCCAAATAAAAGCGGTCACTTCATTCAGTAAATTTAAATCGATTTTCATGGCGCTCTCCTTAAGCCGTCATCATCTTTTTCCACTGCTGATAGGCAGCGCGCATCCCTGTTTCTGCACTGACATCGCTCTTTAAGCCATCTTCAGTTTTGACTTCACCTGGCAGGCCGCGATTCAGCATGATCCACAGGTCATTGCCTGCATTGGCACCATGTTGTACACGTTCCCACGCTTCCGAATCATCTGGCGTACCGAAGCCAAATGGGCCTTGGAAATGTTCATGCAGACGTAAACGATATTGGTTGGCAATTTGCGGACCGCCATCCATGGTAATCACGGAATGGTGAATTTCAGTTTCATTGACTGAAATCGGTTGCATCACTCGGAAGAACGCCATTGAACAGGCAATGTTCGGGAACAGATTCAGGTTGAAACCAGAACCACCCACCGCGCGGACCATACGACGCACTTCCAGTTCTTCATGCCCTTCATCACGTAAAGCTTGAGCCAAGTCTTCAAAACGTTCCTGAATCGGACGCTCCATTAACTCTTCATCCAGATCAACCAATTCAGGAATCATCACCATCACACTGTGCCCATTACCTAAGTCTTCGACATAACCCGGCTGATTTTCAAAGTTAAACAGTTCTTCGGTTTTTTCATCGACTGAACTTAAAAATGACTTGTGCACCAATGGGAAGTGGTAAGCATCGGTCGTATTTTCTAACTGAATTTTCCAGTTACCTGGAAAACGGAAACGGTGCTCGCCCAAGACTTTAATTGGATAACCTGCACCTTGTTTCATAAACAAGTCGATCCATTTTTTCGCAGCACCCAAGAAATCTTCTAAAGGTTCAATGTCCTGTTTAAAAGTGGCGAAAATCATGCCGTTATATTCTTCAACACGCAGGCTAATCAGTGGAAACTCAGACTTCTCCAAACATTCGCCGTAGCTTTCAGGTGAAGGCACACCACGTAATGAACCATCTAATGCATAGCTCCAACCATGGTATGGACAAACAAAACTATTGGTTTTACCTTTTTTATGTTCACACACTGTTGCAGCGCGATGACGGCAACGATTCAGCAGAACATGGACTTTTTTCTTACGATCCCGAACCACAACCACAGGTTGCTTACCAATATTGATGGTCTTATAGCTACCACCATCTGGAATCTCGCTGGCATGTGCTACCCACACCCAAGTGCTGTAATAAATCTTTTCCATCTCATCTTCAAAGATTTTTTCGTCCTTATACAATGAGGTATGGGCGCGATCACTTTGCACCAATTCGTTGTAATCCATCTCAATGTTGTGCATTGGAATAATACTGTTCATATCAACTATCCTTTTCGATCATCAGTTATTGCTGAGACGGTACTGGCAATGTGGCTGCACTGTCCCAGTGAGATACGGGGCGACTGAAAATATTTTCAGTCTGAAAATGTTTGATCTTCCAACGTCCATCATGTTGCTGTTTAAACTGCACCGTGAGTTTGGCGGCATTTAAATGGCTACGCCCATCACGAAAAGTTGAAGTCTGCAACATCAACCAACTGGCATTGGCTTGATCCGCTTCGATATAAATTTGCTCTGAGCTAACAAAATGCGCATTCATAACAAAATGCGACTGCTTTTGGGTATAGCTTTTGAACATGTCATAAATGGCTTGCCAAGACGCATAGCGACCAAAAGACTGAGCATATTTCTCGCCAATCCCTTCCCAAATGCTGTCCTGATCAAATAAATCCATCAATTCATTCAGATCGGTATTGGCATTCAAGGCATCACAAATTTCCATATAGCGGTTAATGCAGTTACGGATCGCATTTTGAGCTTCAAGCTGTTGTAGGCGTTGTAACAAAACCGTTAAATCCATTGGCGCATTCATGTCATTCATCCTTGTTGCCACACGGGTTGATAAAATTAAGCTTATAAATAGCCGGGTGCTGGCTTCATACCAAAGCTGACCAAGCCTGCATTTTGTAAAGTGGCATCGCCCATAAAGGCATGCTGCGTCACCACATTGGTGTCGTTGACAAAGCGGCTAAATGGATTGTGGGTATAAATCGCGGTCATGCCTGCCAACATCTGGATCTTGCGGGTGACACGGGCGCAAACCCGCGCCACATGGGTACAAGACAAACGCATATCACTGATCTGTTCTGCAGTTGGGGTACGTCCTGCAACCACTTCATTCCAGACGATCTGCATGGTGTCGTAGAACCACACGCGTGCAGCTTTAAACTCAGCTTCGGCTTGGGCAAATTCATATTGAGTTACAGGTCGGCTGGCAATTTCAGCCCCACCAGTAATTGAGGATTTCCCTGGCGCCAGTTTTTGAAATTCTTCGATCGCTGCGGCAGCAACCCCAATTCCCACTACGGTTAAGACTTGAGTGGCTAAAGACAATGATGGATATTTAAAAAATGGTTCAGGCAGTTTTGAAGGTTCACCACGGACAAAAGTCCATTCCTTCGCGACTAGCACATCTTTCACCACCAAATCATGGCTGCCTGTGCCTTTCAGACCGACCGTGTCCCAGGTCATATCGATTTGAGCCTTATTGGCTGGCATCACCGCCATGCGCGGTAAACCTTGGGCTTCATTGTCCTTTTGTGGTGAAATCCCGACACCGACAATATCAGCCCCCATACAACCACTGGAAAATTTCCAACGTCCGCTGACCACGACGCCATCATCTGTAATTTCCGCAGGTTGTGGAGGGAAAATGCCACCAGCGAACACAATGTCTGGACTGTCTTTATACAACTGCTCAAGCGTTGCTTCTGGCAAACTCCCCAAATAGGCAGGACTCATGCCGAAACTTGCCACCCAACCGACTGAGCCATCTGCTTTGGAGAGTTGCTCAATCAATTCGCAAAATTGTTTCGGTGACCATTCATTGCCGCCAAAACGTTTTGGGACTAATGCTCGATAAACGCCGATCTGTTTGAGCTTGTCTATGATGTCCTGACTGACATAGGCTTGATCATCGAACTCTCCCGTACAGGCACGTTCACGAATTTCTTGACACAAGCGCTCTAATTCCGTTGTAGTTGTGTCCATGACAAATTCCTTTATCGATAAGTTATTCATTCCCTCATTCCTTTTCGGTTATTGCGCTGCACTCACGATATATTTCGCAACAGCACATAAATATTCATCGGCATTGTGTTTCGCCACGATTTGTAAGCCCACAGGTAATCCTTCACTGGTTTGCAGTGGGATTGAAATCGCAGGGTGTCCAGAAAGATTAAAAGGTCGAACCAATCCAGTGAGATTTAAAAAAGCAACAGTATTTTCAGCCTCAGCAACTTTAGGTGGGATCTGTGGCAAGGTTGCTAAGATCAAGGCATCGTACTGTTCTAATAAGGCATTAATCTCAGCAGTAAAATCGGCTTTTACCTGTTCAGCCTGTTTGACTTGGGTCAAGGTGCTGTCTGCGGCCTTGAGCAAACGTGCATTGACATCGGCACCCAATAAACCCGTTTCAGTCAATTCGCCATAAGCTTGCCAGTTTTCATAATTGATGATTTGCATACCTGCATTAAAAGCAGCTTCAAAGCCTTCCAGATTTACAGTGGATACTGTCAGTTTGGCTTGGGTCAGATAATGCTGGATCGTCTCAATCACGGCTGAATCAGCAGCGACATTAAGCCACGCCAGTTTCGGTGCCTGTGCTAATTCAGTATGTTGATGAAAACTTGGATCAATAATTTGCATGGCGGTTTCAATCATTTCGACTGAATTTGCAAAGGGGCCAACGCAATCTAATGAACTTGTTGCTGGATGCACCCCTGCACGGCTGACACGGCCAAAGCTTGGTTTTAAACCGTAAACACCACAACACGCTGCTGGCATACGAATCGAACCACCCGTATCCGTACCTAATGTGAAATCTGCCAGACCAGCTGCAACCGCTGCCGCAGAACCACTCGAAGAACCACCTGGAATCAGTTCAGGATATTTTGGATTTATGGCCGTACCAAAAACGTGGTTAATCCCTGTGATCCCAAAAGCCAGTTCATGCAGATTGGTCTTTGCCGTAATTTGGCAATCAGCAGCGAGAATACGATTCACCACTTCCGCGTTTGTACTTGCAGGTTGGCTTTGCATTAAAGCTTTGCTACCCACCATAGTCTGCATACCTTGAATATCAATGGAATCTTTCACCATGACTTTCAAAGTACCTGCTCCTTTTTGTACCTCTTGTACAATAATATTCATTCACTTTTCCATGTATTTTTATACTTAATACAAATATCGGAAAAAGTAATGTAATTGTCAAGTATTTTTCATGATTAAGAAGCAAGAAAATGTTTTCAATTTTTGTATAATGAGAATGTCCATTTTTATAAAAGTTATTACTTGGCTATGCTTACTCATTTAGAACAATTTCTACCCAACAATGAACCGAGCAGCTTACAGAGCTATCCTTTTTTCTGGATCTCGCAGGTGAATGGTAAATACACACAGCTCATTGAAAAATCTATTAAAAAATTAGGTATCGACAATACACGTCGTAAAATTATTTTAAGTACCAATGCGCTTGAACAAGCCAGTATTACCGAAATTGCCAACCTCTCTACCCTCAAGCTAACCACAGCAACCAAAGCCGTTTATCGCTTGGTAGAGGATGATATTGTGCAAGTCTTCTCTTCGGAGTCAGATGAACGTATCTCCATGGTTAAACTCACAGACAAAGGCAAAGAGCTGGTTGAGCAAATTAATCAAATTAGTCAGGTCACTTTATCTGGCATCTTAAATGCCTTTGATGATGAAGAGCTGCATCAGCTCAATGCACAATTGAAAAAGGTCTTTGACCTCATGCCATCAAGCTAAAGCAATAACAAAAGCCCATCATTGTCAGGAGATGGGCTAAAATTCGGATTACGGATTTAAAATATTAAATGGCGGTTTAAGCTGATTTGCGGTAATCCGATCTGAAAAAGTCTGTAAAACTTGCTGTTTATAAGCTGGAATATCGATCTGCTGATAATCATAAAAACCCTGCTGCTCACGTAGACCATTACGTTGCTGTCGCATATTCTCAGCAATAATTTCAGGTGTTCGATAGCGTTCACCTAGCTCTTTTTGTAAATATTGGGAAGCATAATACAGAATATCACCACCGCCCCAATCAATAAATTCCAGCAAGCCCAATACGGAAAAGCGCAAACCAAAACCCGTCCGAATCGCGATATCAATATCTTCTGCGGAAGCCACACCTTCTTCTACCATCCGTGCTGCTTCATTCATTGCCAAGGCCTGAATCCGTGGCACGATATAGCCCGCTTTGGCATGACACACTACAGGAACTTTGCCAATTGCATGCAGAAAGTTTTTCAGAGTATTTAAAGTTTCATTTGAAGTCTGCTCAGAACGGCTTAACTCCACCAATGGGATCAGATAGGCAGGGTTTAACCAATGCGCATTGACTACCCGTTCTGGATGAGAAATCATCTGCGCAATATCAGTGACCAAAAAGGTCGATGTTGTCGATGCAACAATACACATCGGTGTAATATATTGATTCAGCCAAGTAAAAATATCTTCTTTGACTTGCCTGACCTCGGGTACACCTTCCATAACCAGATCACAGTGTGCTAAGACTGATATTGAAGCCGCACGACTTAAAATCTTAATCTGATCCAGAATAAATACGGTATGTTCAGATTGAATAAACTGGATACTTTCCAGCAACTGCAATTCTTGTTTTAAGTCAGTTTGGATTTGAGCCTGATATTGCTCAAACTCAGCCTCGGTGCGTTGTCTGGCATCAATTAAGGCCACTTTGAGTCCCGCATAGGCAAAAGCAATTGCGATGGCCTTACCCATACGACCAGCCCCCAGTACCGCAACCTGTTGAATCGTTGTCATATTAGACTCCTTGCTGCAAGGTCACTTGCAACTCAGCCTTGCTTTTATCGGCAAGTCCTAGATTCTCAAAAGTCCGCCCATCTTGGTATAGGTCTTTGCCTGTCACCGCAGAAGCAATATTCAGCAATCCTTCCGCTATAGGTGTCGCGACACCTGCCCAACGCCCTACCGACACCAGAAAGGACAGCCCCAGACGCGTATCTTCCAACATGTAACGATGAGACTGAAGATCGATGTCCTCACGCCAGTCACCACTATCGGTTAATTTGCCATGCGCACCGCGGCCATACATCCATTCATCCCCCTCACCGTCTTTATTGTAGTGGTCTGCCAGCGGGAAATGCGGCGCAGCATAGCCAAGTGCTTCCCTAAGCTGCATACGTTCAGCATCTAGCTGATTGGTGACACGGCGAATCGACGGTTGTGTACCTTCGTTATGGATATCCCATGCTTGGAAATGTTCTAGTGGTCCCGCATTCATCAAGATCAACGGCGGATGAATAATTGGTCCTGCATTCATCAAGGCACCACTGAGGCTGTCTTCGATCGGCTCAACACTTGGATACGCCTGTTTTAAAATTTGGAATGCATGCTCGGACAAGCTGCTTGGGAATACACCAGTTGGTAGACGGGTCGCATAGCCACTCACAACAATCTGATTCACTCCATGCTTACGCACCAAATACGGTAAGGTTCCTGTTTCGGCAAAAGCCACTTGGGCTGTGTTACCCACCTCGCGCATGGCTTTGGCAAAGACAAAGCTACCGAAGGTCGCAGGCGGTAAATACACCACTTGCCCCGCTTGAAAGAAAGGCGCTGCCTGCTGAGCCAAATCCTGATGTGTCGTTGCAGGTAAAGGAATAATAATCAACTGGGCATGCTGAATGGCTTGTTCTAAATGATCGGATAGGTTGATCTGCGAATCCAAAAAACCAACAGTGACACTGCGATCACCTCGATAATCTTTGATTTTAAGCTCACCCGTTGCGGCAAGCTGCTGTAAGGCTTCTCGATCACGGCGCCATAACACCACCTCGTGGCCTTTTTCTGCCATTTCCGCTGCTGCTGCATAACATCCGTGCCCGCCACCGAGTACTGTAATTTTCATGTGCTTTCCTGCTGATTGATTTTCAATTCAGCATAAAAGAGAGCACGACCTGTGGCTTATCCAAATACGCAACCGTTATTCCATTTACGCACGCATTTGACTCACTGACACAGCATCTTTTTTAAAGTATGCGAAGGCAAGCAGCCATAACGTTTTTTATATAAGCTGGAAAAATGCCCAAAACTCTGGATGCCATGATCCAGTAGAATATCGGTGACGGTTTCATCTGTCTGTGCATGCTGCAAAGCTAAATGTACCCGCTCCAAGCGTTGCTCACGCATATATTCCACAGGGCTTTGCTGTAAATACTGACTAAAACCTTTTTGCAAGGTGCGTATCGACACATCGCAATACTGGCTTAAATCAGCTAATGAAATTGTTTGTTGTACATGTTCCTGAATATATTGTTGTGCTCTTTTAATATAGCTTGGCAGCAATTGTTGCCGCTGGGTATTCAAACGTTCGGTATAATTATTCGGGATTTTCAGCAAAATTAGCTCAATCAAATACTGGCAAAAACTGGCTGAAATAAAGCTCCAGTTGCGAATATTATAATAGGCATGACACAGATAATTCAGTGTTTCAATGATCGCATCGATCCCTTCTAAACTACAGGATAATGAGGAATGAAAGCGCAATGGTTCCTGACTACGACAGCCTAACATGTTGAATAATTGAGTTTCGATATCCTGTTGCGCCAATTTTAAAATGATATTGCGGCAATGCTGATTGGTAATGATCTGTTGTCGCGTATGCGGATGGGTGACCGACATGACTCCTTCTGACTGTAGAATCTGCTGACCGTCCAACCCCACTGTGCATTGCCCTTCTAGCGTGATTCTAAATAAATAAAAGTCAGCACTATCTTCAATACTAATCATGGCTGGTGCACTATATTTCAGATCGTACAGCGCGCCATTACCAAAGCTAAAGCCATTCAAACGCGTATTTAGAGGTTCTCGTACTTCGACATCAAAACGATGCGGACATAGGTAATGACTGATTTGGTCTTTAATGGTTTGATAATCATTAGATTTAAATAATAAAAATTCATCCAGATAACGCAGATGCTCCAGCTTAAAAGATGATTGCATCACTTCACTCCCTTGCTAAAGATTTCACTGGCAAAGCATAAAGCCCATTACAAAGAATGGGCTTGCGACATCCTCAGTGCAATATCAAATCAAGATCCATGTTCCTGCTGCATACTGTCACTAAATGCCTGACAGCCTTTTTTCAGTAAGATAAAGGCCAATACACATGAAATCGTACCCACAATCGACAGGGACATCCCGACCATCAGTGGATTTTCAAACACCTTATCGGTAATCAAAGCCACCAATGTTGTGCCAATCCCGACCGCAACCAAATTACTGATCAATAAAAACACCGCTGAGATTTGTGCGCGTAACTGGTTCGGTGCCAGCATTTGCATAGCAGTGGTTGAAATCGGCATCGGGAATGAAGCAAAGAACATCGCAGGCACTAAGAACACCACGGATAACCATAACTCATTCACCTGAGTAAAAATCATCATCGGAATAATTAAGCCCACGATACCAATCACCCCAGTAATCATCGGCGCATCCTTACGACCTTTTTGAATAAACCAGTCATTCAGCCAACCCGCACAAAATACGCCTAGAATATTCGCCACCAATAACACACTACCCAGCATATAGCCCGCTTCAGTTGGAGTCAGACCAAACTTGCGCATATAGAATGCAGGCGACCAACTGATCAAGCAATACAAAGCCATCGCATAAAAAGTAAAACCTAAATAGTGACATTTGAAGGTACGACCATGCTTTTTAATAAACTTGAATGCATCCTTCATACTGGTTTTTTCTACTTGCCCCTGTGCATTTAGGCGCTGACCTTTACGCTGAGGTTCTCTCACGGTGAGTAAAACTAATAGACCAATAAAGACACCAGGTAGCCCGACAATAATAAATGCCGCTTGCCATGCCTTAAGTGCACCAAAAACAGGAACCATGATGGTATCCATATTTTTGAGCAAACCAATCACATAGCCACCGACCAGAAAAGCGATCCCACCACCGACAAAAGAACCAATTGAATAAACCGCGACTGCACGTCCTAATTTGTCTTTACTAAACATATCACTAAACATTGAATAGGCGGCTGGAGATAGAGCTGCCTCACCGACGCCAACGCCCATTCGGCTCAAGAATAGTTGGAGAAAGTTTTTACTTAGCCCACAAAATGCGGTTGCAATACTCCAAAATACCACCCCGATAGCAATAATTTTTGGTCGTGAAAAACGATCTGCCAGATAGGCTAGCGGTAATCCCATAAAGGCGTAAAACAGTGAAAAGGCTAAACCATGCAATAAACTAAACTGCGTATCGGAAAGCCCAAGATCTGCTTTAATCGGTTCGATCATCAGCGCCAGTATTTGCCGATCAATAAATGAGAAGATATAAGCCAACATGCACAGTAATACCACATACCATGCATAGAGATTTGATTGAGCTTGTTTCGGCTCAGTAGATTGCGTATCCATTTTGCTTCCTTGTCCATGTCTTTTTTCTAATGCGTCTTCTTATTGGAGACAGCACGATCAGAATCCATTTCCTTTTCTGCTCTGTCTCCAATAAGGAAAATAATCCTTATATATAATTATTATTTTTACATGGAATTTTCCATAATATTTAAGGTATATAGTTATACCTTTTTTACCATCTTAGCTGTTTTGCAATTTTAAAAAATAAAAATATTGATTTAAATATATGATAAAAATAATATTTTTATACCAATATCCGATAAGATGGATAATCTAACAATAGATTTATTTTAAAATTATATTGAATTTTACATTTATTTTTGTTTTAAAATAAAGCGAGATAATTAGTTTTCAATGGAAAAGGATATGGCACTTATCAAAGAACAAGCAATCGAAAGCATCCATAGCATGCACGTCCTGATTGAGAAAATTTTTAGCGGCAAACAAGCAGAACAAGACCTTGCCCTACTGATTGATTATTTTGCAGATCATTTTGAAATGGTTGGTGCGGCTGGAAAACGTATTTCACTCGAACAAGTGAAAGGTCTATTTGCCAATAATCAGGGCAAAATGCCAGATATTCAAATTGAAATTTATGATGAGCAAATCTTGATGCAAAAGCCTGATGCGATTGTTTTGACCTATACGGAAAAACATACCAAAGCATCTGGCGTGCTGATTCGTCGCTCTTGTGCGCTGATTGAAGAGATCGATGGCAAAATGTTGTGGAGTTATCTACAAGAAACTTTTTTACCCTAAAGCTTGAGTAAGCCACATTAAAGCTCTTGTAGTAACAGGAGCTTTATTATTTATTTGAATCTCCTCATTCAGCAACGACCCTTCTTTTTTATCTCGAAAATTTCAATTCAATATCTCTTCTCTGTATCGCACATTTACCGCTCCCTTACTTAGACCTATTAAAATATTTCACTTCTACAAAATGTAGACGGATATACGCAAAGATAATTTACATGAACTATAAATACTTATGCCCTTGTTCCGCTAAAATCAAAACTGAAAAAGTGATGTCTCTGTTTTATCGACTCGAAAACATCACGGCTTCCAAAGTATGACCTTGGCTCGCAGTTCCACTTGAGCACAGTCAACTGGGTGACTCAATAAAGAAAGACAGGATAAATCGTTTTATGGAAAAACCTATCGAATGCCCTAAATGTGGTTCAACAGAAATTGAAACACGTAATCATGACAAATTATTGAGAACTACGGGCGGTGTATTACTGACGGCCGCAGGTACGACTGCAGGGACAGTCGGTGGTGCTGCAGGTGGTGCATCCATCGGTGCAGCGATTGGTACTGTAGCTGGACCTCTTGGTGTAATTGTCGGTGGTACGGTAGGCACTTTTGTCGGTGCAATCAGTGCAGGTGTTACAGGTGGAGTCATTGGTAATATTTTTGGGAAAAAAGCAGGTATCATGGTCGATAAGAATATTTTTCAGGATTACCGTTGCTTAAAGTGCAAATATCGTTTTAAACAAAAGAAATAAGGCTTCTTTTATTTCAAACCAATTGGAGGACAGATTTTCCAAATCAGTTCTTCAAATCCTTCTAGATCAAATCCCTGTCCATTAAGACCTATCAACAGTTTTATCAGGTTTATTTCACACCTAAATATAGTCAATCTGTATTTATCAAATAAAAAAAATCTCAAACTCTTGGGGAAGAGAATGAGATTACGATATAGACATTCCACAGAGAAGCTTATCGCGAATACGCATTTTATATCACACTAAACCATAAAAATGCATACTTAATCACAAAAACAATACATAATAGTCTATCCAAGGTCGGACTATCGCTTACTCAACTTAAAGTACAAAATATATTGCTCAAGTATTTACTACTTTAAATGACCGTTTCTAAGTTCCTTCATCGGACTTTCATACGTAGTTTGTGCAATTGGTGAGACTCGCCAAATCACATCACCCACATCATCAGCCACCAATAATGCACCTGAAAAATCAATTGCTACTCCAACAGGCCGCCCATAGGCTTGCCCTTTATCATTGAGGAAACCTGTCAATACATCTTGCGGTTCTCCATACGGTTGACCACTTCTAAACGGTACAAAAATCACCTTATAGCCACTATGTGGTTTCCGATTCCATGAACCATGCTGACCAATAAATGCGCCACCACGATATTGCGGCATTAATTCAGTGGCATAAAAGGCCAATCCTAAAGATGCGGTATGATTTCCCAAAGCATAATCAGGCTTAAGTGCACGAGCCACCATCTCAGGATGTTGTGGTTTTACCCGTGTATCGAGATGCTGCCCAAAATAACTATAGGGCCATCCATAAAATGCCCCCTCTTTCACCGAGGTCATATAGTCAGGTACTAAATCACTGCCTAACTCATCACGCTCATTCACCACTGTCCAAAGCTGACCACCCTGCGGCTGCCAGCCCATCCCATTCGGATTTCTAAGTCCTGTAGCAAAAGGCCGTGCTTTGCCTGAGGCAAGATCAAACTCTATAATTTGTGCTCGTCCCACTTCTTGATCCAAGCCATTTTCAGCCGCATTACTATTGGAGCCAACAGAGATATATAGTTTGGTACCCTCAGAATTTGCAATCACATTCTTGGTCCAATGATGATTGAGTTTTCCTGCAGGTAGATCCAAAACCTTCGTTCCCTGCGCCGTAATTTTTGTCGCACCATCCTGATAAGGAAAACGCATCAAGGCATCGGTATTGGCCACATAGAGCATATCGCCAACCAAAGCCATACCAAAGGGCGAGTTTAAATTTTCCAGAAAAACCGTATTTTTATCGGCAATCCCATCACCATTGGTATCACGCAATAAACGTATTCGATTGGCACTAGGAAAAGATGCTCCAGCACGTTGCATCACCATTTTCGCAATTTTTCCACGAATCCCTTTGCTATCATCAGGCTTAGGCGGTGCATCAGTTTCAGCCACTAACACATCACCATTGGGTAATACATACAGCCATCTTGGATGGTCTAGCCCTTGCGCGTATGCCTGAACTTTTAAACCTTCTACTGGCGTCGGCATCATACCCTTCGGCCAGCCTTTAGCAGGGGCAATATTCACAGTAGGCACTAAACTCGCTTGCGGTTTGGGCAATACCGGTTGAGGGCCATAACTGGCTGAAATGGGATATTGAGATGCGGCGCTACAGCCTGCAAGTACGAGAACAATACTGCTTCCCAATAGGGCACATTTCCATTGAGGCAACATGATTAATCTCCTTTTTATTATTGTGATGGAAACAAGATGATCTCGTCGATGTATGAGCATGGTATTTGCTGTATGAGATAGATCAAACCCAAGAACAATCTATCCCATCTTTAATGATCTTTAAGTCTTTAAAGCACGCGCCTCAGCAATATTATGCTGCTCCACCAAAGTCCGAATGGTATATTCATGATTGCTTTTCTGGTCACAGGCAAACTCACATTTCTGATCCAACGGCAAAGCACTACCACCCAATAGTGGACATCCTGCAAACAGCTCCGCCACCCAGTCGACAAAGACCCGAACTTTTTGGGATAAATGCCGACTCTGTAGATATACCACTGAAATCGGCATCGGTGCACATGTCCACTGCGGCAAGACTTCTTTTAAAGTCCCTGCTTCAAAATGATTGGTCAGCATATAACGAGGTCCTTGAATCAGCCCAAAGCCTTGCAGCGCCAAAGCGATATAAGCATCGCCATCATTGACCGACACCTGCCCATTAACACTGACACTCTGGATTAAGTCATCGACCACAAAATCCCAATCAAAATTGCGTCCTGTCCGACTGGAGAAGAAATGAATGGCTTGATGATTTTTTTGTAAATCTTCAAGTGTCTTCGGTTCACCATATTTTTCTAAATAGCAGGCCGATGCTGCCGTAGCACACTGGAACGTACCGATACGGCGTGCAATTAAACTTGAATCCTGCAATTCTCCAACCCGAATGGCACAATCAATCGCCTCTCCCACCAAATCAACTGGGCGATCATTCAAGCCAATCACCAATTCAATATCGGGATAACGATGATGAAACTCTCGCAATCTTGGAATTAAAATTAAACGACCAATCGAGACAGGTAGATCAATACGTAAACGGCCTCGTGGCCCTCGTTGCTCATCGTGAAAGGAGGCCTCAATATCTTCAACATCAGCCAAAATTCTCAGCGTACGGTCATAATACACTGCACCATCGGGTGTTAGGCTCAGTTTACGGGTGGTTCGATTCAGTAAACGAACCTGTAAATGCTTTTCTAAACCCTGAATGGTCGTGGTGACAGAAGCACGCGGTAGCCCAAGACTATCGGCAGCCAGACTAAAGCTGTTGGTTTCAACCACTTTATTAAAGACTCTCATTGCATGAAATAGATCCACACGCCCACTCCTCATTGCTGCATTTTTTCAGTTTGACACAACAATTATTATAAAAATACGAATAGTGTTATCAAATTTAGTATATTTATTCGTAATTGACAAACTTTTATGCTCCTTTCATTCCATAAACCTGTTTCTCCCATACAGACCACAACAAAAAGTCTGAAAACAGGGATTCAAATAACCAGGAGCATCCCATGTCACTTTCTCGCAAACAGCTAACGCTGTCTGCCGTCATTCTTGCTATTTTTGCAACGGGTGGCAGTTTTATTCTCTTCCAAGAAAATGCAGATGCGAAAGCCACTTCCACAGCAAGTGCACCGCCTGCTGCAACCGTTGATATCGCCAGTGTCGTTAGTCAGACCATTACCGATTGGCAAGAATACTCTGGACGTCTCGAAGCCATCGATCAAGTTGATGTTCGTCCACAAGTCTCAGGCAAACTGATTGCCGTGCATTTTAAAGATGGCAGTTTAGTGAATAAGGGCGACTTACTATTCACCATTGACCCTCGCCCTTTTGAAGCAGAACTGAATCGCGCCAAAGCACAACTGGCTTCTGCTGAAGCGCAAGTGACGTACTCTTCAGCTAACTTAGGCCGCAACCAGCGTTTAATCCAAAGTAATGCGATTGCCCATCAAGAACTCGATCAAGCGGAAAATGAAGCTCGCTCGGCCAATGCCAACCTGCAAGCAGCCAAAGCTGCAGTGGAAACCGCCCGTTTAAATCTGGAATATACCCGTATTACGGCACCTGTTAGTGGCCGTATTTCACGTGCCGAAGTCACGGTGGGTAACGTGGTTTCAGCAGGCAATGGTGCACAAGTCCTCACCAGTTTAGTTTCGGTGTCACGTCTGTATGCTTCTTTCGATGTCGATGAACAAACCTATCTAAAATACATCAGCAATCAACGCAATTCAGCTCAAGTCCCCGTTTATCTAGGTCTTGCGAATGAGTCTGGTTTTAGCCGTGAAGGTTATATCAGTTCGATCGACAATAATTTAAATACCACTTCAGGCACCATTCGGGTACGTGCCACCTTTGATAATCCCAAAGGTGTGATGCTCCCTGGGCTGTATGCCCGCATTCGTTTGGGCGGAGGACAACCACGCGCAGCGATTCTGATTAGCCCGACTGCGATTGGTGTCGATCAGGACAAACGTTTTGTGGTGGTGGTCGATGCGAAAAATCAAACTGCATACCGTGAAGTAAAACTCGGCGCACAACATGATGGTCTGCAAATCATCAATAGTGGTCTGCAAGTCGGTGATCGAATCGTGGTGAATGGTTTGCAACGTATTCGTCCGGGTGATGCTGTGAACCCACATCTGGTCCCTATGCCGAATCCTCAAATCATTACCGATAACACAGCACAACAACCTCAGCCTACAGAAAAAACCCCAACTTCGGCAAAAGGTTAATCCTCATGAATATTTCTAAATTTTTTATTGATCGCCCGATCTTTGCTGGGGTGCTGTCCGTCCTGATTCTACTGGCGGGCTTACTCTCCCTTTTCCAACTACCCATTTCTGAATATCCAGAAGTGGTGCCGCCTTCTGTGGTAGTGCGTGCCCAATATCCAGGTGCCAACCCAAAAGTAATTGCTGAAACGGTTGCTTCTCCTTTAGAGGAATCCATCAACGGCGTAGAGAACATGCTATATATGCAGTCTCAAGCCAACAGCGATGGCAACCTGACCATTACCGTCAATTTCAAACTCGGGATTGATCCCGACAAAGCCCAGCAACTGGTCCAGAATCGGGTTTCTCAAGCCCTGCCACGTTTGCCTGAAGATGTACAACGTCTCGGTGTGACTACGCTAAAAAGCTCACCAACCTTGACCATGGTGGTGCATCTGACCTCACCAGATAATCGCTATGACATGACCTACTTGCGTAACTATGCAGTGCTCAATGTCAAAGACCGTCTGGCACGCCTACAAGGTGTGGGTGAAGTTGGTCTGTTTGGTTCAGGCGATTACGCCATGCGCGTATGGTTAGACCCACAAAAGGTGGCACAACGTAACCTCACCGCGACTGAAATTGTGAATGCGATTCGCGAACAGAATATTCAGGTTGCCGCAGGAACTATTGGTGCAGCACCCAATAATTCTCCTTTACAACTATCGGTGAATGCGCAAGGTCGTTTAAGTACCGAACAGGAATTTGCCGATATTATTTTAAAAACGGCTGCGGATGGTGCGGTAACACGATTGGGTGATGTTGCCCGTGTTGAACTGGCCGCTTCACAATATGGCTTACGTTCATTACTGGACAATAAACAGGCCGTTGCGATTCCAATTTTCCAAGCACCGGGTGCCAATGCCTTACAGGTCTCGGACCAAGTACGCAGCACCATGGCGGAACTGTCTAAAGATTTTCCAACCTCGATTAAATACGACATTGTTTACGACCCAACCCAATTCGTACGTTCAAGTATCAAAGCGGTAATTCATACCCTGCTTGAAGCAATTGCACTGGTGGTTGTGGTTGTGATCTTATTCCTGCAAACATGGCGGGCTTCGATTATTCCTTTACTGGCAGTACCTGTTTCAATCATTGGTACCTTCGCCTTGATGCTGGCCTTTGGTTATTCCATCAATGCACTGTCACTGTTCGGGATGGTACTCGCCATCGGGATTGTGGTCGATGATGCCATCGTGGTGGTGGAAAATGTCGAGCGGAATATTGAAGCGGGGCTCAGTCCAAGAGATGCGACCTACCGTGCCATGCGTGAAGTCAGTGGACCGATTATTGCCATTGCGTTGACCTTGGTTGCCGTGTTCGTCCCTCTGGCCTTTATGACAGGATTAACAGGGCAATTCTATAAACAGTTCGCCATGACCATTGCCATCTCCACTGTAATTTCGGCATTCAACTCCCTCACGCTATCACCTGCGTTGGCCGCCATGTTGCTGAAAGGTCATGATGCCAAACCTGATTTCCTGACCCGCGTGATGAACCGTATCTTCGGACGTTTCTTTGCCCTATTTAACCGTGTATTTTCACGTGCATCGGATCAATATGGTCGTGGCGTCAGTCGGGTTATTTCGCATAAAACCTCAGCGATGGGTGTCTATGCAGTACTACTCGGTCTGACCATTGGGATTTCTTATATCGTTCCGGGCGGCTTTGTCCCAGCACAAGATAAGCAGTACCTAATCAGTTTTGCCCAATTACCAAATGGTGCCTCACTTGATCGAACTGAAACCGTGATTCGTAAAATGAGTGATGCTGCACTAAAACAACCTGGCGTGGAAAGTGCAGTGGCTTTCCCTGGTTTATCCATTAATGGTTTCACCAACAGTTCCAGTGCAGGGATTGTCTTTGTCACTTTGAAACCTTTTGCTGAACGCAAAGCAGCTGATCTGTCTGCCAATGCTATTGCAGGTGCTTTGAATCAGAAATATTCCGCAATTCAAGATGCTTATATTGCAGTATTCCCACCACCACCGGTGATGGGTCTCGGAACTATGGGTGGCTTTAAACTCCAGCTGGAAGATCGCGGTGCTTTAGGCTATGCCGAATTGAATAACGCAGCGCAATCCTTTATGAAGGCGGCACAATCTGCACCTGAATTGGGGCCAATGTTCTCCAGTTATCAAATCAATGTGCCGCAACTGAATGTTGATCTGGATCGGGTCAAAGCCAAGCAACAAGGCGTTGCCGTGACCGATGTATTTAATACCATGCAGATTTACCTCGGCTCACAATACGTGAATGACTTTAACCGCTTTGGTCGCGTCTATCAGGTGCGTGCCCAAGCCGATGCACCCTTCCGTGCCAATCCTGAAGATATTTTACAGCTTAAAACCCGTAACAATGCTGGACAAATGGTACCACTGTCTTCTTTGGTCAATGTGACTCAAACCTATGGTCCAGAAATGGTAGTGCGCTATAACGGCTATACCGCAGCGGATATTAATGGTGGACCTGCACCAGGTTATTCATCAAGCCAAGCCGAAGCTGCGGTTGAACGGATTGCTGCTGAAACCTTGCCACGTGGGGTGAAGTTTGAATGGACCGACTTGACCTATCAAAAGATCTTGGCAGGTAATGCTGGATTATGGGTGTTCCCGATCAGTGTGCTGTTAGTGTTCTTAGTCTTAGCTGCTCAATATGAAAGCCTCACCTTGCCATTGGCTGTAATTCTGATTGTCCCAATGGGTATCTTGGCGGCACTAACAGGGGTTTGGCTCACAGGCGGTGATAACAACATCTTTACCCAAATCGGCTTGATGGTACTGGTCGGGCTGGCCTGTAAGAATGCCATCTTGATCGTGGAATTTGCCCGAGAACTGGAAATGCAAGGCGCGACTGCATTCAATGCTGCGGTTGAAGCCAGCCGTTTACGTTTACGTCCGATTCTGATGACCTCAATCGCCTTCATTATGGGTGTGGTTCCATTGGTTACTTCGACAGGTGCAGGTGCTGAAATGCGTCATGCCATGGGCGTTGCGGTGTTCTTTGGCATGATCGGAGTGACCTTCTTTGGTTTGTTCCTGACACCTGCCTTCTATGTATTGATTCGTACCCTGAACAGCAAACATAAACTGCATTCGGCAGCTGTGCATGAAGCACCACTGCACAGTTCACACGATCACTAAGGAGCAGAATATGACAGGATTCAAACCAAACTGGATACTCTCAGCTCTAATGGGAAGCCTGCTGCTTGCAGGCTGCTCATTGGCACCTGAATATCAGCCAGCCAAGGTGGTCATTCCGCTGCAATTTAAGGAAGCGGATGCCAAACTAGATGATCCCAACTGGACTGTCGCGCAACCTGCCGATGCGCAGTCTCGCGGTGAGTGGTGGCGTATTTTTAATGATCCACAACTGAATGAGCTAGAACAACAGGCTATCTCAGGCAACCAGAGTCTAAAAGCGGCAGCAGCCAATATTCAAGCATCTCGTGCCTTGAGGTCTGCTGCACAAGCTGAACGCTTACCTAGTATTGGGGCAGGTTTTGGGCCAACCCGTCAAAAGCCCTCACCCGCTTCTTTAGGACTCGATGCAGATGCACCGACATCTGCACGTACCTTATGGCGGGCACAAGCCAATGTCTCCTATGAACTGGATCTATTTGGACGGGTTGCCAGCAGTATCAATGCAGCGACCGCAGATGTGCAGCAACAGGAAGCACTTTATCATTCGGCACTGTTAGCCTTGCAAGCAGATGTGGCACAGGCATACTTTCTGATTCGTCAATTCGATGCTGAGCAAGCCATTTATGCGCAAAACATCAAGTTACTGACAGAGAATCAAAATTTGATTCAAGCACGTTATCGCAATGGCCTCGTCAGTGATCTGGATGTTTCTCGCGCACAAACCGAACTCTCAATTGCCCAAAGCACTGCACTCAGTATTACACGCAATCGTGCCAGTACCGAACATGCATTGGCAGTATTACTCGGTAAACCACCTGCTGAATTTAGCTTAGCGACTCAACCATTGTCTGCTACAGCGATTCGCCTGCCTGCGGGTTTACCTTCGAGCTTGCTTGAACGTCGTCCTGATATCGCTGCCGCAGAACGTGCTATGGCAGCCGATAATGCACGCATCGGTATTGCCCGTGCTGCCTTTTTCCCCAAACTGGATCTCACTGGTGCGCTGGGTTATGAATCTTCGAGTTTAGGAGATTTAGGTAAATGGTCGAGTCGGACTTTTTTACTCGGTCCGGTTGCTGGCACAATTTTATCTTTACCGCTATTTGATGGCGGGCAACGTAAGGCAGGTGTTGCACAAGCACGGGCTGACTATGAACAAAGTGTGGCGAATTATCGGCAAACGGTACTTAATGCTTTCCGTGAAGTTGAAAATGGTTTGTCTGATCAGCGTATTTTGGATCAGCAAATACAGGCTCAGGGTCAAGCACTTACTTCATCCCGACATGCCAATCAGCTTTCACATTTACGTTATCGTGAAGGCAGTATTAGTTATCTGGATGTAATTGATTCTGACCGAAGTATCTTGCAGCAAGAGCAATTGGCTGCGCAGCTTCATGGTAGTCGAATGATTGCCAGTGTAGACCTCATCCGTGCTTTAGGTGGTGGTTGGCATACAGGACAAGCGGAGTTGGCACGGCAATAATGTACATTTAAAATAGATTAGTGCAATAAATTAAAGCCTCATCATGTATGGGGCTTTAATCCAATTGTTATTTTTCAATATGTCTAATCCATTGCACGATATTTTTAGAATGAAAATTGACTCCGAGCAAAATCAACCAAATCTTTTGGATAATAGGATTTATCTCGATAGCTACTGTCATCTATTCTTAATATTACTGTGACTGCCGCAGCTTCTAGTGACCAATAGCCTGGGAATTGACTACTCTTATGTCGATCATGATACGGCTCGCGTTTGCTAGCACCATACCATTCATCCAAATACTGTGACATCAACTTAGGTCTGTCTTCTTCTTTGGCTGCAAATATTTTATCTAGTTTGCGATAAGGCAACTGTCTTAAATAAATATTCGAAATATCTCGCTCTGGTAACCAAGGAGAAACTAACTTATCTAACAATGCATCTTGTTCATCATTTTCATAAGCCAAAATATCCATGATCGTTGGCAAATGCTCAGGTTGGGCAAATAGTATCGAAAAACAAACTAATTGTAGTGCTTCCCAATATTCATCTGTTATTAACTCTAAATGAGGTACTAAATGACCATCACATTCACTACTTTTATGAAAATTGATATGGTGTTTAGCTAAAATTTGAAGGGATTCAACTACTCTTGGAAAATATTTTGCAAGCTCAACAACATTAACTCCTGCAGAATAGCTATAAATAATAAGTTCTAAAGAAGCTTTCAAGAAATGATTAGATGATAAGTAAATTGCACCTTTAGGTTTATCTTTTAAAAACTCTTTATTGTTTATTTTTTCACCAACTATTTGGACTGACTCTAAAGCTTGAGTTATAACATTTCCATAATCTTTATATTTTTGATATGGCTCTCTTTTTTGTATTTTCCAATCACTTTCATTGAGTAATGTAATCATCAAAGTTATTCCATCAATACGTATCCAGCCTAAGATAATTAGTTGTTCTAAACTAAATGATTTATATCTAGACTCGATCAGCTTATTTATCAACTACCAGAAAATATTTGTTATAAAAAAGGAACCTTATCAGTTCCTTTTAATTCATATCAATGACTTAAATCCAAATACCAAATGGTTTCGCCCCATGGATTGTTTTTAATCTCAGGCATCGTTTCGCCTTGCTTAAAATGACGCTTTTCCATATTATTAGCGGGACTATACCAGTCGCCTGTTTTTGGGCAATTTTCACCAGCTTCACATCTAAGCTGATTTCCTTGCTTATTGCTTATATCATTTGCTAATGGTACAAAAGTCTTCGCAAATTGAACTAAATCTTTCGGATAATATAAATATTGATGAAGACTGCTATCGTCTTCAATTTCTAATAAGTAGACTGCTGCACCCGCTTCGAAAGCCCAATACCCAAAATATCCGTCATCACTTAAATGACTATCATGCCAAGGAGCTGCTGATAAATCCTTATACCATTTTTTTAGAAAACCATTTAATAAGTTTAATGCTTGTACTTTATTAGGTTCACTTAATGCATCAGCAAAAAGACCGTAACATCCAGAAACACAATCATCAGTTTCATACCGCTCTAACTCTTTAGAGTAATAGAGTAATTAAGAAGCTCTTCTATATTGAAATCAATACCTGCATTTTCCTCATCCTCACCATCAACTAAACGAGCAACTCTTGGTAATAAATCCTGTCGATGCAATAAATAACATAAGCTTATTAGCCATAAATAAGGACAATACCCATCAAAAGATCTTATTGGAAATGCCATTTCATTTGGATCACCGCTATTTTGTAATAATGCCTTTAAATAATTTTCATAAGCAACAACTACATTTTCTAATGCATAACGTAAACTTTCAATAGACTCACCTGCGGTATATGACAATATAAAATTATTAAATGTCCCTTCAGCTATACCAAACCACATTGATAAATGCCATCCAACATCAGCACCTTCTGATTTACTCAAATTATCTTTTTGCCTTTGCATTACACGCAAAGTTAAATCCCTAGTGCCATGAAAATTTGCTTCCGTCAAAAACTGTTGTCTTCTTTCAGTCAAAAAACTCATAAAAAGTACCTTTATCTAATTCTTTTATCGCGTGATTTGTCAAAAACTTTTGCCTTATTGTCTGCCTCTTTTGCTATGGCAGTATGTCTACATTCCTTTTACTTAGATGCTTATGAGTATTCATTTGTTAACTAATTGAACTGGTTCCTCCACCATATTCTTAGATTACTTAATTAAAAAAACCATCCAACGAGGATGGTTTTCTCAAATGATTAAATTAATTTTCACCATCCCAATACCAATACACCTCTCCCCAATCTAGCTCGGCAAGAGTTGGAAGAATGTTACCTTGCTCAAAATATTGTCGTGAATCTGGTTGTGCTGGAGTTTGCCAATAACCAGTGCGTGGACATAACTCTCCGCCCTTCACTTTGAGTGAATCTTCCTCTAAAGATAATCCATTCACCTTATTGATTCGCTTCCCTTCAGGCCAACTACTGTCTTCATCAAAACGACGCATCCATGCAATCCCTTCTTCATAACTCAGATGCTCATTAGGATCATCATCCCATTGTGCATAGCCAACTAGTTTCAGCTCATCACAACGTATCGGTTTAATTAAAGCATTGGCATAAACAGGCAAAACAGGCACACCATCTTCAACAGGATACATAGAGAGCTCCCCAAGTCGTATCCATAAACCTGTCTGATTTTCTGGATACTCGATTTCCTTGATCTCAACTTCTTTAAAGCGGTTAAAGTAAGCTTTGATCTCTTCGGCAGTTTTATCTAATTTTGCAATCCAATATGGATCAAGTAAAAAACTCCAAACAGGTGTTCGTATACCTGAGCCTAAATCTTGATAATCAATATATCCATCTTCTCGTTCATGATCATGACCTCTATTAAAGCTAGGATGATCAATATCGACACCATAGAAAGCCTTGGTGACGATCTTTTCTAAACTGTTAATATCATAACTACTTAAATGCAAGGAAGCCGCTTGAGCAATCTCAAAACCACTATAAGCATGTCTAGGCTTTAACTTATCAATACAATGTTCAACAAACTGATGCCACTTTTCTTTATTTTCCTGATTCTCAATATACCAAGCATATCTAAAGTTCATTTTCAGTACACTATAAGCCATATAAGGGTGGCTATCGACCTTGAAATCTATAGCCCAAACCGCCGAACTAACTTCAGTGTCATCTGAAACAGTTGCAGTAAAATAGACTGAACCCGTTCTATGGTAATGTCTTTGGCAAACATTCTCTAAATCAGCTAATAGTACTTGTGCTTTATCTGCCTTAATAAATACATCCTTAACAGGATGCACAAAATAGGTCCACTCTTCATTATTGATTTGATTAAACTCATTAAAAATCTCAATGAATTTTGTGATCAACTCTGAAGATTCGATCTCTTGATGATAAATATAAAAAGAAACATAGGGGCCAATACCATATACATCACCGCCCTCGTCACCAATCACCCAAAGCTTATCAGTTGCTTTAATCTCTTCAATCCATTCAACTTGGTCTGCTTCGCTTAAAAAAGGTTCAACCGTACTCATTATCGCCCACCTCTACCAGACTTCTTGGTTCCTGCTTGTTCATTCTGTTTACCCTTACCTTCTTCTAGGGCGATATCTTCAGGATAAGGGAACAAACAAAATAATTTACAGGCTCAGTTTCATTCAGAGCTTTAGTCATCACCATCAAATTGCCAGTAAACCTCGCCCCAATCACTTTTGATATCTGGGAATAGGTCACCTTGTTCAAAGTGCCTGCGTGAGTTTACTTGAGCAACGGTAAACCAATAACCCGATTGTGGGCATTTTTCACCAGCCCTAATAGCTAACTGCGTATCCGCATTGGAACTATGACTCTCTAGGTTTACGCGTTTCCCTTCAGGCCATGTACTGTCCTCATCAAAACGGGCAATCCACTGTGGCGAGCTTTCTATATCAAACCTAGGATTAGGGTCATCATCCCAAGCATCTAACGTGGTTAGCTTTAATTCGTTACATCGAATTGGTTTTATCAACTCATTGGCCATGACCAATAAATCAGGTACACCCTCTTCAACAGGGTAAAGTGACAAATCACCTAAACGTATCCATAGACTGAATTTATGAGTATCCGTTGGGTCTGGTAGTTTAGTAATTTCAATACGTGGGTCATTGAGTTTTGAACGAATTTGCTCTTCTGTCAGTCCTAGTTTTTCAATCCAATAAGGTGAAAGCAAGAAGCACCATGTAGGGGTACGAAGACCAGCAGATAAAGCAGATGAATGAATATATCCATCAGGATAGTCATGAGAAGTACTCATTTCACTTGGATGATCAATATCCAAGCCATAAAAGTAATCACTAAAAATTCGCTCTACTGTTTCAAACTCAGGAGAAACCATTGGAAATTGAGTTGTATTACCTATTTCATAACCACTATAGGCTTGAATCGGATTGAGCTTAACTAGGCATTTTTCAACAAAACCATACCATTGCTGTCTATGTTCTCTATACCATTGATCCCCAAATGATAGCTTTAGACTCGAATATCTTAAACCGTTGTCCCTAATATTACTTTCTAAAGCCCAACGTGCACTTTGAATATCTGAATCACCAGTTGTAGCTGCAATAAAATAGACAGAGTACTTTTTATAGCTTTCATGCATTTCATCTAGCAACTCCTGTCGGGTTCGTTGCCATTTCTCAGCCTTTTTCCATGTACTTGTCTTATGTCTATATTTAAGT
Organism: Acinetobacter sp. Tr-809; assembly: GCF_011753255.1. NCBI lineage: Bacteria > Pseudomonadati > Pseudomonadota > Gammaproteobacteria > Moraxellales > Moraxellaceae > Acinetobacter > Acinetobacter sp. Tr-809. The sequence goes on along the minus strand of NZ_VWVZ01000002.1, from coordinate 343,593 downwards.
TTGAATGGCTTATCTATAATCTTAGCTTCAAACTCTTCATAAAGATCAATCACCTGATTAGCAATAGCTTCCACGCCATCTTCTTGATGGTAAACATAAAAAGTAATATAAGGGGTAATACCAAATTCTTGGTCATCTTCACCATAAATAATAGACGTATTCTCACGCATGTCTCTGGTTAATTCAAAAATCTCTTCATCACTTAAAAAAATGTCAGATGTACTCATGAGTGAAATTCCTAACGTGTTTTCTGTGTTCTACTTGGGGTAGTTGGTTTTGAATCTTTATGTTCTGTTGGGGATATATCCTCAGGATAACGAAACAAAGACAACTTAAAACCTTCACTTGCTGTCACCTTACTAGCTTTCTTAGCTTGGGCACATTGGTCTTTTAAATCTTTGTAATTATCAAATTGAGCTTTTTCAATTTTATCTCCCTGAAACTTAATCTCCACCAGTGCAAAGATATTGGTCAAGGTTAAAGGCTCACCACGATATTCTGGAATCACAATATCTGCACCGATAGTATTTTTCCCTTTATAAGGCATCGGCCAAAATGGATTGATATCAGAACCAGAACGCTTTAGCCGTGTTGCCCCTGCAAGCTGTGGGGGTAAATATTTTCTAGTCTTTGCATCATATCCAAAACACACTTCGGCCTTTAATGGACTTTTCCATTTGACAAGCTCATCCATGAACTCAAACATAAAGTTCACGGCAAGCTGCTTTAATCTCACGATGATATATTCGTCTACATTTGCACCTGCAAGCTCTTCGGCGGTCATCTTCAATAACTTGGCTACAACATCCACCTTGTTTTTGGGAATAACATCTTTTAACTTTTTCCCCTTCTGTTTTCTCAACTGAATCATAGGCAACTGTTCAGCTTTTTCACAAACCTGACTAATGATCTGCCGAAATGGGATTTTCTGTTTAATCGCCCCCTGAATCACTGCACTTTTCTGCTGCGGCCTCCCTGTTGCCTTTTTGGTACTTTCTGTTTGCTTGTCACCAGTGGTTAATGTCGTCAACAGGACTTTTTCTTTTTGCTTATCAATCTTATCTGAAATTTCCTGCCCAAGATCCTTCATGATCTTTTTGATTTCTTCTTTAGCCTTTTTAATATTGTCCTGATAGTTTTTCACCTCACCATAAGCATTAGAAGCTGTACGGTATATTTCATATGCGGTTATTGCATATCCTGCCAGTTCAACAACGACAATAATAGCTGGAAGCATCGTTACTCTCCATCCAACTCAGATTCTAGTTTTTTTGATTTTTCTTCTAATTTAGCTTCCCAGTTTTCAGTCAATCGTTCGCTTTCTCTCATCACTGATTTATATCCAATAACTCTTTCTTTGGTTTGTGTAATCACTTGCTCCGTAAAGCCCTGCTCGTCTGTAACCCCCTCTTTTAATAAGTTATTCTTACTATCATGTATTGAATACTTATAACCTTTAAAGTTACGACCATCTGCTTTAAATAGCTGATATTGAGCTGAGTAAGGTGGCTCAGCAAATTCTAGTTTAGGTAATTGGGGTAAATTGCTAGAAACCTTAGCCCCACCCATAAACAAATGCTGCCCTGCCTTAACCTCAAACTTGCCACCCGTGGTCGGAAAAATCCCTGAACCATTCAACTTAAGTTGCGAACTCTGTGCAGTAAATACAATTTCTTTAGGACTGGTGATCTGAATCTGACTTTCAGTAGAAATAATCTGAATACCTTGCTTGGCAAGTAAGTCCATCCCATCTGATTGGGCATGTACCTCAAACTTACCTTTGGCAGCCACCTGCTTAATCCCATTCTGCGCAGCAAACAGGCTGATCTTGTTCTGAACATGGGCAACCAGATTCTTTTGCGTACTCAGATTAATACTATCGCCCGCAATCTGATTGATCTGTCCATCCGCAGAAAGATGGATATCTTCACTGGTACTCAGACCAATCCCCGCAGGTGAATTTAACAGCAATAAAGCTTTTTCAAATTTGGCAATCTTGTCCTGAATCTGATCAGCAAAGTCTTTTAACTGTTCTAACGATTCAATTTCATCCGTTTGTTGATTCTTGGCAACTTCACTTAAAGCTTTGGCATTGTTCTGGTTGCCTTCAAGTTGCTGTTTAGCTGGCTGTGCATCCAGATGCTCACCCTGTGCCTGATCCTGCTTTTGTGTGCTAACAAGTAAGCCTTGTCCAGCACGAACCGCACCCCATTGGTCAGTACGTAGTTCAAAGCCTTCACCACGATCTTCACTTTCAGCCTTGTCTTTCGGATGACTCAGTTTACCCAAGTTGAGTTGGCTGGCGGCATGACTACTTTGCAGTTGCGCACTGATTTGACCCGTGGTGTCATCAAAACGCAGTTGGTTAAAGCCTTCACCTTGATATTCTTTGGACTTGATCCCTGCCAATTTCTTGGTATCAGGCAGCTGACCTGTATGATCGAATTTAGTTGGACTGCGTTGTGCTTCATGAATACGTCCAACAACATAAGGACGGTCAATATTGCCATCAAAGAAGTTGATCACCACGATTTCACCAATCCGCGGCAAGAATCGTGCACCATAGCCTTCACCTGCCCACGGTGTCAGTACATCCACCCATGCAGAATCGGTATCATTGTCATTGGCGCCTGCACCGCCATCATGACTGTGATCATCGGCTCGGGTAAACAGGAATCGAACTTTAATCCGTCCCCATTCATCCACATGAATTTCCTCACCGCTTGGCCCTACGACTTTAGCGCGTTGTGGATGTGTTGCAGGTCGATGCTGTAACGGGTTGTACTCAGGAACTAGACCAATATTACGTCGCTGCAATATCAATTGATTGGCTTGACGTTCATCAGATGCCCCAAGCTGGAAAGGGCTACTTTGCCAATGACTTTGTTGTAGCAAAGCCATCACTTGATCATTTAAATCTTTAGGTAAGTTATTTTGGTTATAAAAGCTTTTTGAGCTGATCAAGAATTCTTTATCTGCACCATCATGCTGATCAATTTCTGGATGTTCAGTCAGTTCAAACCAATAGCCGACATGTGTATCGCGCACAGTCGATGTCGCAACAAATTGCTTAGCCTGTGAATCATAATATTGGCTTAAGGTTTGATTCAGTTTTTCAATTTGCGCATTACCTGCTTTGGTGGTGCCATCTTCACCCTTTAAATCTTGAATCCATGCAGGTGAAAAATGCCATGCCTGTTCTAGGGCAAGCTGTTGGCTATCATGTTGATCACTATGCTGATGTTTACTCTGAACACTGCCTGCGCCTTCTTCTTGCTCCAAGGCATCGGCTTGCCAACGCTGTACATGCACTGCACTCGGTTGTAGTGAGCGTTGTGCAACAAATGCCGTGATGCTGTCCTGTGTTTCTGTGGCACTACTACGATGAAAGCGAATGTTACGGCGGTCTAAGGCTTTATATTGATTATTGTCATCGACTAATCGGAGTTTCTGTGGCTGAATTTTCTCACTTGAACTCGACACTTTAAGTTGTGCTTCATCAATCAGCCAGTTAATCCCTTCACTTCGCAGCAAACGCGTCAGAAAATCATAATCCGTTTCATTACTCTGCATGATAAATGGGCGGATATCATATTGTTTGCTTAAGCCAGTTAAATCCAAGCTTAAACTGGCAGCAAATAATGGACTTTTGCTCTGCCATTCTTGAAATATGGTTTGGATGATATCAACCACTGATTTCGCCATAAAAACACGGCTGTTACGACGATGTTTCCATAATGCTGTCGGATCTTGTACACCAAGTCGATAAATCGTCAGTGAACCATCACTCGCACCAACATCAGCTTGAGTAATAATGCCTGTAATACGTGTAAGTTCAGCTTTATCGGTCACAATATCAATTGCGACTTGACTGCCAATAAAACTTTTTAAAGGAATGACCGCACTAGTCGAAAGGCAAAGTAACTGTAGATCAATGCCATGATTCAGTTGATGCAGACCATCAATACGTTGCAAGAAAACTTGGCTATTCAAAGATGAATTTGAAAACTGGGCATGAATGGCACGTTTCTGTGCTGTAAGCCCCAAACTCTCTAGAGCTTGAAATATATTATTCAACATCTTTTTTTTAGAGTATCTATTTAAATTTAGCGCATTTTACTCAAATTATCGATTTCATGTCCATACAGAACCGTCTATTTATGACAATTTACGTCACATTTTTGTTTAGTTTATTTTAATCAATCTGCCTTTCTCAATAACTGAGTTCAGTCAATGTACGCATAATTCATTGTTTTAAAAAATTAATCAGCTTTTTAACTAAAATTAAAAAGCTGATGAGATAAATCACGACAAGAGCTGAGTTTATGCTGCAATCGATCAATTGCTAAAACCCTTGTTTTTAGCTGTCATCGACTAAAAATCAAAAGATGCCGAGAATAGGTATGTCCGTGGCGCGCCTAGCATTAAACTGGTAAATTGAGGCATCGACCAATAGGCTTTATTGGTCAGGTTTTCTACACTCCCACGGAAGGTAACAGGAAACTGAGCAATTTGAGTCGAATACCGTGCTCCGATGCTATACACCTCTCGGCTAGGGACTGATATCGTATTAATCCGATTAATATATTGTTTAGAGGCAGCAATTGCATTTGCGGTTAAAGTCAGACCCGGTACATAGTCAATATCCCCTTCTAAACCTAATTTTGCTTGCATCTTAGGTACACCAGTTGCCATATTGCCAAGCTCATCGGGGTTTTGTGTTTTGGTCAGTTTAGGTTGAATATAAGTTACACCGCCCATCACACGTAGCCCTTGTAATGGTGCTCCCCAAAATCCCCATTCAATCCCACGATTTCTCTGCTCACCATCAATAGAGTAGATCGGCTTTTTACTGCTGTCCTGATTCGGGGTCGAATAACCACTTGGTGTTTTAATTTCATATACACTCAAACTACTGCTAAAGTTTTCGACATCAAATTTAAGCCCGACTTCTTTTTGTTTGGTTTTATAAGGTGAAAAAATTTCACCATAGTTTTCAAAATTTGAGGACGCAACTCCACCTGAACTTAAACCTTCAATATAGTTGGCATAAAAAGAAAGATGAGGATTGGCTTTGATCAATATCGCTGCGGCGGGTGTCCATGCACTTTTATCATATAGACCATTTAGGTTACGTACTCCGTTTGCGTTCAAACTTTCCGTAACGATATTCTGATGACGTATGCCTAAAGTCATTTGGAGCTGGTCTTGGGCAAAAGATAAGGTATCGGCTAGACCATAACTGGTTAAGCGTTCTTTGTTGCTAAAAATCGGAGCTACAGCCGCTCGATCTGGCTTTGTGCCCCAATTCGGCTGATAAATATTGGTTAAACGATCAGTTTTAAAACCTTGACGAATCCCGAACTCATCATCAACCTCTCGATAGTGTGTTGCATTGAGGGATATGGCATGCCCAATATTGCCTGTATTGAACTTTCCGCGTAGCCCCACTTCTGCCGATTTGCGTTCATATTCAAAACCTAAGTGTGCAATATTAAAAAGGATATCTCCTGCTTCATTCTGGATTTCGCCTTTTGCTGCGCCTAAAGTACTGTATTCTGTCTTACTCATGCCTGCGGTGGCATATCCCATCCATTCAGGGTTGAAATCATATTCCCCACGTAACATGAGCCCCTTGTCTTTGGTGTCAAAAAAAGTCCAGGTTGGATTCAATAAAGTTTTAGGATTGGGTGGATTGGGAACCTTCACCCCAGTTTTCAACGTCACACCACGATTAATCCCATCATTTTGATCTTGACTGGTATACAGATCTGCTGAAATTCGCGCTTGTTCACCTCGCCAATCCAACCCCAAAGACATTAATTGTGTCTTTTTATCTTGATCATCTATAGCACCTTCCCCATCTCGATAAACGCCATTGAATCGAACACCAAATGCCTGATTTTGGCCAAAACGTCTGCCAATATCCAAATGTCCACCAAATTGAGCATTAGACATATAACTTGTGGTCAATCGATTAATTGGTGTATCCGTTGCCCGCTTAGGCACAAGATTAACATTGCCCCCCAATGTCCCGCCAGGTGGCATACCATTTAACATTGCCGAAGGTCCTTTTAATACATCGATCCGTTCAAACATTTCTGGCGATGCACGGTAAAGTGGAGCAATACCATATAGACCTCCAAAAGCAGTATCTTTACCTGCGGGCGTACTGCTGGAGTTAAAACCTCGGATGGTATAACTTTCCGCGATAACCCCAAAGGCACCTGTTGAATAAACAGAAGGATCAGTCGCAACAATCACATCGGTAATATCCCGTGCTTGCCGATCAGCAATATATTTCTCGGTATAGCTGATGACACTAAACGGGGTGTCCCGCAAGCTTTTATCGCCTAAAAAACCAATCTGACCTTGCGATGCAATTTGCCCGCCTAAATCGTTCTGGTTTTCTTTGTCGGCCTGAACCTGAATGGTGGCTAATGTCGCGATGTTTTGATCTGTATGTGCTATTTTTTCTAAATCCTCAGCATGCAGTGAGTTCAATGGAAAAAGTCCCAAACCCAGCATGATTTGACTGATAACCAAATGTTTTAATTTAAATTGAGGATGATCATTTCTACGTTGTTTAGATATACGGATACTTGGGTAAGGCATTGAATTTTTCATGGTTTTAAGCTCCTTTGGCTTTTTTTGAGCATGACTTTAGACCACACACTTTTTTTGATTAAAAAGTATGTTCATCAAGAAGATTTCAATCGGTGGTTTAGGCTTTAGACTGAAGCAAGCCTCGCAATGGGATGCGTTAAATTATTGCCTCATGGTTGATATCCTTTGATCACATCATCGATCAAGATATGCATCGCGGTCGGACTCGCGGCCGTGGTGTACCAAGCATCGGCATCTACAAAAATGACTTTTCCAGTTTTCCATGCTTTGGTTTGACGTAATAAGGGGTTACTGACATTGTCTGCATTGATCGTGGCTCGATGTTCCATCACCGCAGTTCGATCTACAATAAATAGAATGTCGGGATCAGCCTGTTTAATAAACTCACTGGAAATCGGCTGTCCATGCAAACTGGTATCAGCCACTGTACTGGCAGGCTTTACCCCCAAAGCATTAAAGACAAAGCCATAACGTGACTGCACCCCAAAATTACTAAATGCGCCATTGTTATGTAAAACCACCAAGGCTTTTTCAGGTCGATCCGCGGTTATTGTGCGTACTTGTGCAACTTTGGCATCTAATTCAGCAACTTTTTCAGCCGCCAATTCCTGTTTATTAAAAATCTGCCCCAACGTCTGTAAATGAGCTTTAATCATTTCAATATGATGCTGCTGGCTATTATTAAAATTAATGTCATAGTGCAGTGTCGGAGCAATTTCACTCAGTTCTTTATACTTATCTGCTTGCAATGGCGTCATTAGTATAAGGTCGGGTTTAAGCGTATAAATCCGCTCCATATTGGGCTGCACAATTGACCCTAGATCTTGCACATTGTGTTGATCCCGATACTTTTGCAGAAAGTGCGGGATAAAATCTTTAGGCATGCCTGCAATCGGAACCGCAAGCTGATCGAGAAAATCGGCTTCATTCATATCCAGCACTGCAACACGTTGCGGATAATACTCAATCCGTGTTGTACCTAATTGATGTTTTACAAGAATCGGGGCTTCCCGTTTTTGTTCAGTCTGAGATGATGCTGTCGGTGGTGGATGACATGCTGACAGTAGAATTGCAGCACTCACTGCACCTGCCAGCCCCCATAATTTGATATTCCTTTTCATATTTTCAAACTCCAGCTGAGTTGAAGTAATTGCACATATAGCCGCGTGTGCTGTTGCTAATTTCAAAATCAAGTTCATACAAATCAGTTAAGCGCTGTTCTGTCATCACTTGTTGAGTTGGACCGCTAAAACGAAGATTGCCGTGTTTTAATGCGACAATATGATCTGAATAATTGGCTGCAAAATTGATGTCATGTATGACTAAAATAATCGTACGCCCCTGCTCGTCACACAAACGTCGCAAGGCTTGCATGATCTGAACAGCATGCTTCATATCTAAATTATTTAAAGGTTCATCCAAGAGCAGTACATCGGTTTGCTGTGCGATGGTCATGGCTAAAAAAGCCATCTGTCGCTGTCCACCACTCAATTCATCCAGATAAGAGCTGCGAAGTGCTTCCAAGTTTAAAAATTGAATCGCCTCATCAACCAGATCTTGGTCTGTTGCTGTCAGCTTGCCGTGGCAATATGGAAATCGGCCATATGCCACTAATTCTTCAACTGTCATTCGCAGCTTAAAATCAGGTGATTGACGCAGCGTGGCAACATGCTTGGCATATTCTGCAATCTTGATCTCTGCAATGTTTTTCTTCTTAAACAGGATCTCGCCATGATCAGCCCTAGATAAACGAGCCATCATCATCAGTAAAGTTGATTTACCTGCACCATTCGGACCGATCAGTGAGGTGATTTGTTGTGAGGGGAATTCAAGATTGAGGTTGGTAATGACAGACTTATTGCCATACGATTTATGCAGGTTGTGAATTTTAATCATGTCAAACCTCTGGCACGAAGCATCAGTGTTAGAAAATAAATACCGCAGACCAGATTGACCAAAATACTGACCGTGGTTTTGTAATTAAAAACATGCTCAACCAAAATCTGAGCTACAAGAAAAATGCTAATCGCGATGACACATCCCACTGCCAAACTAAATTTATGCTTGAGATTGCCGACAAGCGCATAGGCTGTGTTGGCAATAAACACGCCCATAAATGCGGTAGGACCAATTAAACTGGTCGAAATTGCAAGCAATAAAGCAATCAATGCCAGATAAAATTGCATCGCTTGATGATGATCAATTCCTAAAGAAATCGCTTGTTCACGCCCTAAAACCAAGACATCTAAAGTGGCTAACCTTTTGCGTAATAATAAAAAGATCACCAGTACCGTCAGAGCGGCATAAATCAGTGTTGTGGGCTGTACACGATTAAATGAGGCGTAACTTAACGCTTGGAAAACTGAGAATTCTCCGGGGCTGATTTTGAGCTGAACAAACTGTGTTGCAGTGCCCATCACCATGGTCAATACCAAGCCAATCAGCAACAGCTGAAACACGTCCATCTGCTCACGTGTCAATAGATATCGATGTATCAACCATGAATAAAGCAGCATGACCAAGATCGAGACAAAAAAATGCCCCTCTACCCCAAACCAAGACAGTGTTTGCGTTCCCATCAGAAACAGCAGCATGACCTGCCACAATAAGTAAACTGCTTCATAACCCATAATGGAGGGCGTCAAAATACGGTTACCGACGAGGGTCTGAAATATAATCGAGGAAAATGCAACACAGATGCCGCCCAATATAATCGTAGCCAACCGTAACAGACGTTTAGGAATAACATGGTCAAAATCAAAGCCTGAACCCATAAACACAAATCCAATCGCCAATCCAATCGCCACGACAATAATTAAACCTAATTTTGTATTGTTGTTCATGTGCGAAGCCCTCTCAAAATCAATATGAGAAAGACCAGACCACCGACACCGCCAGCGGTCAGCCCAATTGGGATTTCAAATGGATAGAGAAGGCTGCGTCCAATAATGTCGCAAAAGAGCAGTAAACAAGCGCCACTCAGGGCCACGATAGGCAATGTTTTGGCAAGATTCTCTCCATATTTCAATGCCACCAGATTTGGAATCACCAAGCCAACAAAAGGAATGGCACCGACGGTGATAACCGTGACGGAAATGGTAATTGCCACCAAAAGCAAACCGATTGTGACCGTGCTTGCATAATCAAGGCCAAGGCTCGTCGCCATCTCCTCGCCCATACCAAGCACTGTCAAACGATGTGCAAAGACATAGGTCAATATGACTACAAGAAAGATAATGAAAATGATTTCATAATGGCCTTGTACTACACGGGAAAAATCACCGAGTAGCCAAGCTTGCATGCTTTGTAGAATATTATTTTGATAAGCATAGAATTCGGCCAATGCACTCAGAACACTGCCATAGATCAAACCAATAACTGGAATCAATACGGTGTTTCGAAATCGAATACCACGGATGATTGCGATAAAAAGTACACTGGCCAACAAGCAAAACAACATTGCAAAAATCATTTTCGTAATGAGCGTTGCTGTTGGAATTAGTGTTAAGGAGATCAGAATGCCGAGCTTTGCTGCATCCAACCCTCCAGTTGTACCAGGTTCAACAAAGCGATTACGCACAATATGCTGCAAAATTACACCACAGATCGATAGACCAACCCCAGTCAAAATAATGGCAAGCAAGCGAGGAATTCGACTCGCAGTCAAGGTCAGCCAAACATCACTAGACTGGCTAAACAATGCTGCCCACTCTAGCTGCTGAGCACCAATCAAAAGTGAAAGGATGCACAGCAGACAAAAGCTAATCACTAAAATCAAGGGCATTGCAGTTGTCTCGCAACTTGAGGGGCTTGTCCAATCTGCCACCCTTTAATCATCTGGCTTTGTTGCAAATAACGTGAATAATGCCCCTGCATCAAACGTAATTGTTGAGGGGTTCCTTGCTCAACGACTTGCCCCTGATCCAACACAATAATCTGATCTGCAGCAGCGATTGTTGCCAACTGATGTGCAATCACCAAAATGGTTTTTTGACCACGTAGCTGATTCAACAACTCACAGATAATGGCCTGATTTTCAGGATCTAAAGCTGCTGTCGCTTCATCGACCAAGAGAATAGGCGCATCCTTAATCAAAGCACGGGCAATCGCAATCCGTTGTCTTTCACCGCCAGATAAGCGTACACCACCCTCACCAACCAGCGTGTTAAGCCCCTCAGGCAAACGGGCAAGCATTTCTGCGATTCCCACCTGCTCAACCACCTGCATGACTTGATCATCTGTTGCATTCGGGTTACCCATCCGAATGTTCTCTTCAATACTGCCTGCAAACAAATAATTTTCTTGGAAAATCTGACTGATCTGGCCTATCAACTGCGTATAAGGCAGTTGCTTTACATCAACACCACCAACCAGAACCTGTCCTCGGTTTGCATCAAAGAAACGAGCAACCAATTTAGTTAAGCTGGTTTTACCTGAACCTGATGCCCCAATCAGTGCGGTCATACTGCCAGATGCAACTCGTAAATCTACGCCTTGCAATACATAAGGCTGATCATCTTGATAGCGGAAATAGACATCTTTAAATTCAATCGAGTGATCACACAAGGGTTGAAAAGCTTGGGATTCGTGCAAGGGATGTTCGTTAAAAATAGCTTGTATTGCCGCAAGTTGGCTCTTGGCATGACGTAAAACCTCGCTATAACCAGCAATCTCAAGCAAGGCATCAACAAATCGGCAAATCAATAATAAAGAAACACCCAGACTGGCAAATGCAGCCACGGTGGTGGTATCAACGGCTTGAAAAGGCAACCAGAATACAACCGTCATCAACATCAAGATGAACACAGCTTGAATCACCCAGATATTTAAAACGGCTGCACAGGATGACAATATGATGAGTTTTAGACCTGAACGACGTTGCTGCCTGATTGCATCGTCTAAAAAACGCTGGCTATCGCCTTCTCCATTAAAGGCACGGAAAACCGATTGAGCCTGAGCAAACTCCACCATCCGTTGACTTGTTTCAGCAAATCTTTGTTGATAAACCTGATCGCTATGATGCGCAATTTTCGAACTCAACCAGAACACCACGACCATAATCGGAATTGCAATGAGTGCGATCAATCCAAGCAGGCTATGAGTCAGCAATAAAGCAATGACAATAATCAGTGGCGTAACTATGCCAGTAATTAAGGGGGTAAAAACGTGTGCAGGCAGTTGCGCTACAGACATCATGCCCTGCGTCACCAGATGATTAAAGCTTGCTGTATTTTGCGGATTAAACCAGCCCACCGCTAAGCCAGCGACATGGTTGCCAAGACCTAAACGCGCACGTTCTAAAACGGCAATCCCCACCTGTATGCCCATCTGCTCTACAATCCGTCGGAGCAACCAACAGAGAATGACAGTGATCACCAATACACTCAGCCACAGCATAATTTGATCAAACTGTCCGAGTAATAATTGTGACAAGATAAAGGCCAATAGCAGAATGCTCACACCACAAATCAGGCCATAGAACACGGTGATGCTGATGTAACGATAAAAAACAGCTATGTCATCGCCCAATAATCGAGTAAAGGTTTTTAGCATGTCTCTGCTCCTTGTAAGCCTGAGGCATGTTTTTCAGTATGTGACCATAATTGGGCATACAAGGCTCGGTTGTTTAACAGTGCGGTATGTGTTCCATGTTCAATCACTTTGCCTTGATCAAGCACAATAATCTGATCCGCATGCATAATCGTATTCAAACGATGTGCAATCACTAAAACAGTTCGCCCTTGTGTCAGAACTGCAAGTGCCTCCTGAATGGCAATTTCATTTTCGACATCTGCTGCCGCTGTTGCCTCATCTAAAACCAGTACTGGTGAATTCAACAAGATTGCCCGAGCAATCGCGATTCTTTGCCGTTCACCACCCGATAACTGAATATCGTCACCCACAATCGCAGCATATTGTTTAGCTTCAGCCATAATACGTTGATGCACATTTGCAGCTTTTGCAGCCTGCTCAATTTCTGCCTGAGTCGCAGTCGAGCGCCCAAGTGCAATATTCTCAGCGATACTGGCATGGATCAGTCGCGTGTCCTGTAACACAAAGCCAATATGCTGATACAGCACAGAGGGCGCAATTTCCCGAAGATCAATACCACCCAATGTGATATGCCCTTCAGTTGGGTCAAAAAATCGTAATAGCAATTGGGCAATGGTTGATTTCCCAGCCCCAGAAGGCCCAACAATTGCGGTAACAGTGTTAGGCTGAAGCGAAAAACTCAGCTGAGAAACCACAGGATGCTTTGCATCATAGGCATAGCTGACCTGATTAAAACAAATCTGACTGTCTTGAATTGGTAATGATTGCTGCGGTGAAACAACGTCTAATATAGGTGTTTTTAATAGTGTTAATACCCTCTGTGCCGCCCCCTGACTGGCATGTACATCATGCAACAAGGTATGCAGCAATAGCACAGGCGCAGAAATTGCGGGTGCGACCAATACAAAAGGTAATACATCAAGCGGATGTGACCAGCCTAAATAACTGAATAAAGCTGCACCAATCAAAACAACACCCAAAATGGTAATCGGTGAAATGAGTGCGTGCGCATGCGCCATAGACTTTACGAGTGGGCGAGTAAAGGATTTAAATGCCTGAGCAAATGAATACACAGCTTGTTGATAAGAAGCAGAAGCCTGCCCCGTCTGGCCAAACGTTTTTACAATCGGAATTGCATGAATAAACTCAACCGCAGCACTATTAATATGCCCAAGTTGCGTTGCAAACTCCTGAATATTACTTTCACTGGCATGTAATGCTTTGCGTAAAAAAAGGAAAAAGCCCACAAATGGCAACAAAGCCAAAACAGCCATACGCCAATCCATCATGAATAGAAAAATGGCAGCGATTAAAATCGTGCCGATGGCTCGACCAAATGCTGGGAAAAAATGTGCCGTTAAACTATGTAGTAGACCAATATCATCCTGCATCAGTTGTTTTACTTCGCCAGAGTTTCGACTTGTAAACCAACCCAGCGGAACTTGAGTCAACCGTTTGGTAATTTTTTGGGTCAATAAACCGGTAATTTTATGGTCAGCCAAATGGGCAATAAACTCACTGAGCGTGATCAACAACATACCGATTAACAAACAGCATATTCCCAGCACAACCCAAGTGACGGTATCGGCAGTGATTTGTCCTGTCTCTAAAATACTGATATCGACTGAAAGTGCTTTGACCAGATAAACAACACCGATCACAGGAAGCAAACTTAACATCGCCCCTAGCACCGCAGTCAATGAGGCTAAAACTAAATACCCACGTATTGGCTTTAATATGAAATTTAAAGGATTGGAATCTTGGAGCCGACCTTGTTCTACACGACTTGCACACATAACAGCATCAATCCTGTGTTTGCTCATTTTTTCATTCAAGCTTTGCTGCTCATCTTTCATACCAACAAGCGGCAATCGCCCATAAATACAAATGAGAATTAATATCAATAGATTTAGTTGCATTGTAGTAAACTAATTCAATAAAGTAAACGATTTGACCCCCTAGCAATGTCATGGCAACATGAAAAAATTGAATTTTATGGAATACAGATGGCCTCTCTCAGCAAATCTCCCGCACGCGGACGCCCACGGACAATTACACATGAGCGCATCATGAATGCAGGTATTGAGATCGGTTTACTCAACATCACTTTTGTTGGCGTTGCAGCGGCTTTGGGAATCAGCCATATGGCGTTGTACAAACACATTTCCAGCCTTGAAGAACTCAAGTACATGATTGCTGAAGAGATTTTCACACGATGGGAAATCCCGTTACCATCTGCAACCCGTGCTGTACCACTCAAAGATTATCTGCTTGAATTCATGCACTCTATTCGTGAATTAGTAAAGTCAAACCCGGGTCTGACGCCTTACTTAATTCGCAGAATGGCTTCTACCCCATCAATGGTGGCTAAAATTGGCACGCATCATCAAGTCGTTGCTCAAGCCTACTCGTTGTCGCTTGATCAAGCCCGTTGGCTCAATTCCACCATCGCCTTTCATTGTATTGCTGTGGCGGATACGATCTATACGGTGGCAGGGAAAGAACCCACTCAAGCACCAGACCGAGCCAGTGAAGAAGCAGAAATGGAAGCCGAATTTATGGACAGTATGCAGGCTTTAATTATTGGAACATTAGCCTTGCTTGAAACAAAAAAATGATAGTGCTTGTTTTAATCTAATGATGAATTCCCGATCAAGTTAATGTGACCTGAACAAAGAAGAGAATTCTACTCAATTCATTTTTATTATTTTTAATCAAGGCATATTCTGATCGATATGCCTTGGTTTTTATTTGCACAAATTCCTATTGTTGTCTTGCTTAGAATCTTGCACGCAGTGATAAAGTTACGTTACGTGGCTCGCCCCAATAAACGCCATTGTAGAAACCGACCTGTTGATAATATTTTTCATCAAATAAATTATTCACTTGTAAGTTTGCACTGAATGATTCATTGAAGGTATATCCCATATTGGCACTTGCCAAGAAGTAAGCATCTTGTCGTACATAGCCATCTGAGTTTTTAGGTGCACTGCTCGATTTACTCACCACCTCACTTTGCCAATTCACACCAAAACCAATATTGAATTTGTTGGCACCGTCCCATAGCTGTTCAGGGAGTTTGAAGTTGGTGTAGATTTTGACTTGATTCTGAGGAAGGGTTGTTGAAGCCTTTACGGTTTCTGAACTTATGCTGTTCACATAGGTATAACCCGCAGTAATATTCCACGTCGGTGTAATTCGTCCAATTGCTTCCAACTCAAAGCCTTCAATTTTCAACCCCTCACCCGAAGCTTTCATTGGCTCTCCACCATCATCTGTTTTAGTTATGCCTGCTGCAATCGCCTCTTCATCACGAATTGCAACATTCTCTTTTTTCGACCAGAACGCAGCAGCAGTTGCCAAAAGTTGGTCATCCAATAAACTGGCTTTTAGACCTGCCTCATAGCTTTTACCTGTTTCAGGTTCTAAGAAACTGTTATTACGGTCTTTTTGGCTGCTTGGATTAAACATATCGGTATAACTGGCATAGGCAGTTACAATATCGTTGATCGCATAAGTGGTACCGAAATAAGGCGTAAAAGCATCGGTTTTCACATCACTCTTCGTACCATTGGTGGCTGAATAATCACTATAACGCCCCCCTACAATCAATTTTAGATCATCTGTCAGGTTTAGCTTTAAGGTGCTGTATGCACCATAATTACGCTGTTTTGCATCTTTAGTCGAAGGGGTAACGGTGTAGCCAGGTTTAGGCGTTGTATTACCATCCCATGTCCGCCAATCATTGATCACACAAGTATCACCAATATTATTAGAAGGTTGTGTTACGTTGTTCACTTTCTTGGTACAAGTCAATTGATTACTGGCAATACCATCAATAAATCCACCCGGGCTGTCCGTAGAACGATCAAAGCCATTTCCACCTATGACCAACTCATGCTCACGATTAAATAATTTAAACGGTCCACTGGCAAACAACTCTAAGCTAGTCTTTTTAGATTCAGATGTTGGATACACTGTTGACCAAACCCCAACGCCAGTTCCATCATTTTGATTAGGAAAACCAGAGCCACCATAAGACATCAGCCAAAAACTTTTGGACAATGAATGTGAAGCAGCTGCCTTAATCATCCAGTTGTTATCAAATTTATAGGTCAAATCAGCAAATACGGTTTTATCACTTTGGCTGATGGTATTCCAGCGATTTGCCAAGCTGAAATTGCGCGGTAAATTGGCCAGCGAACCATCTTGATTCCAGTATGGTACAGTTCCCCATGTTGAACCACGTGGTTGGTTGTCTTGATATTGAAAACCAATACTGCCTGTTAATTGATCCGTAATATCCGCTTCAACCATCGCCATCGCTGCTAAGGTTTCAAGAGAGTAATAATCCATATAGGATTCACCCTCACGTCGTGCTGCCATCACGCGGCTACGTACACTGCCATCAGCCGTCAAAGGGATTGAAACATCCGCCTCATTACGAATGGTATTCCAGCGACTAAATGACGTAGCAACCGAACCCGTCAACTCTTTTGCAGGTCGTTTACGAATCATATTGATGGTTGCAGACGGGTTTCCTGTAGATCCTGTTAAACCTGTTGCCCCCTTCACCACTTCAATACGGTCAAAGAAAAAACTATCAACACGTGGGCTATTCTCTCCAATTGGCATGCCATCAATTTGACGATTGCTAATCGCATAGCCTCGCGCAGAATAATTTGAGCGTTCACTATCGTTTTTAGTGACCGTAACACCTGGGGTGGCTGCAAGTACATCATCAATAATATTGAGATTACGTTGCTCAATCTGTTCACGCGTAATGACACTGACTGATTGTGGTGTTTCTTTTAAGGAAAGTTTTAACTTGGAGGACGTACGAGATGATTTTGCTTGGAAGCTTTCACTACCTTCCGTTTTTTCATCATCGGCTGCAACCTTAATGGTTGGGAGTACGCTTGCGCCCTGTTCTTGCGCAAAAGCGTGATGTGAGAATGCCCCGAAAATAAGAATCGATTTTATCGCAATATTTAAAGCAGATTGTCTAAGCTGATTGTTCATAATGCTACAATTAATTAAATAAGAATCATTATTATTATCAATATCACTACAAAAATAAATGCAGAATTCACAATTGCTTAATATTTATTTGATCTTTTGGGCAAAAAAGGAAAACGAATCATCAATAGCTCAAAATGATAATTAAACCCGTCGAAACAGCAATGTACGTCGATTCAGGACAGGAGCTCAGTTAAAAAAATTTCCACTTATACTTTCTGTAGTCGATATAAAGCGTATCCTTCCAACTTAAAATCATGTTAATTATTATTTTTCAATTGTTTAAATTTATTATTGAATCATCCTCGCGTTCTAAAATACGGGGGCCTGAGCCCAGCTCTGCCAAGATATCTTCTGGATTACGTAAACGACATTGTTCCAAAGACAAACACCCGCAGCCAATACACCAGTCCATTTCATCTCTTAAACGAGTCAGCTTTTGAATACGTTCATCTAAGTCTTTGCGCCAACAAGTGGATAGTTCAGCCCACTGTTCGGCCGTTAACTTGCTACCTATTGGGTAAACACTCAACGCTTTTTTAATTTCTTCCAATGAAATTCCAACTTTTTGTGCGACTTTAATAATTCCGATATAGCGCAGCACAGACAAAGGATAACGACGTTGATTGCCATTAGTACGAATACTTTTAATCAGTCCTTTGGACTCGTAAAAATGCAAAGTTGAAACAGCGACACCACTTCGTTTAGCCACTTCCCCAACCGTCAGCATCCGATTGATATCAATTTTTCGTTCGAGTGTCATGCGTTCAATATCTCAAGATTACTTTAGGTTTTATAGTTGATGGCAAAGCAACTTGTCAATTTAAAGCCTCGCATCATGATTCAAAAATTAGCCATTTACTCAACATCAAATTGATAAAAAGTCCCAGAAGTATCGACAGAAATTATGCCCTTTCTGCTTCTGAACATGAGCTTTTCTGATCTTTAATTTTCTAGCTTCCCCATTGACCTCAACATAACTTGAGGTTCTAGACTGCATACCACTGCATTATTAAATGCAAATAAGCAATTCATTTTTAATGTTTTTCAGCAGTCTGTCTGCATCTACTCAGGAAATACGCCTATGCCGTACTTCATTAAATTAAGTTTGGAAAGCCAATGGTTATGGATCATTAGCAGGTGTTGTCTAGCACTGTTATTTTTTAGCTCAGGTCTCAGCAAAGTGCTTGATGTGGAAACAGGATTTCAAGAAATGCACGCAGCTGGTTTAGAGCCTACATGGTTATTTAACTATGCCTCAGCGCTGATTTTACTTGTGGGTGCATACAGTATTTTGTTTGATCGCTACATTTGGTTAGGCGCTGCACTGCTCTCTGTATTTTTAGTGATTACGATTGTATTGGTACATACCTTTTGGAACATGTCAGGGCTACAAGCACAAATCTCGCTTTATTTTGCACTTGAACACATTTCAGTGATTGGTGGCTTAATCGGTACTGCAATTGCCAGCCACTTTCGTCAGCAGCTGCAAGAAGTCGGAGTAATCGCATGAACACCAAACTGCGTATTTTTTTGATTATCAGTATTTTAATATTTATTGCTGTAGCTGCTTATGTTTTTTTTAAATCCCGCTCAGCAGATCATTCATCCAGCTATAGTTATCCCCCTGTCAAGGTCGCACTAACAACAGTCAAGCAACAAGTCACGCCCCGTATTCTGTCCAGTATTGGTGAGTTGGAAGCGATACGACAAGTTCAAGTCTCTGCTGAAAGTACTGGTGTGATTGAACAGATTTATTTTCAATCAGGGCAATACGTCAAAAAAGGACAATTACTGGTTCAACTGAAAACCAATGTAGAACAAGGCAATTTAGGGCGGCTACAAGCCAAGCTGAAACAGGCAGAAATGACCTATCACCGCACCAAACAACTGATTGATAGCAATGCGATTTCACGTGCTGAACTAGATACAGCATTGGCCGACAGGGATATGACCCGTGCTGAAATCCAGCAACTGCAAGCCCAGATTGAACAAAAATCCATTCGCGCTCCCTTCTCTGGTGTGATCGGGATTCGCCAAGTTCATCAGGGGCAATATCTTGAAGCAGGCACCAGTATTGCCAATCTGGTCGATACACAGCAACTACTTGCCAATTTCACAATGGATGAACAACTCGCTGCAAGATTAAAAACAGGCCAAGCCGTTCAATTAAAAATAGATGCATTCCCCGAACAAAGTTTCTCTGCCGTAGTAAATGCAATTGATCCAATGGTGAGTAAATCTAGAACCATGACAGGACAGGCACTGCTCAATAATCAGCATCAACAGTTAAAACCAGGCATGTATGCAAAACTGGAAATACAGGAAGCCAACCTCCCCAGCTTAGTCATCCCTGAAACTGCAATTACTTATACCGCTTATGGCAATACTGTTTTTCTAGTGAAACATGATCAACAGAAACAAACTGTACAACGTGTTGCGGTCGAACTCGGCGAGCGTCATCAAGGTTGGGTTGAAGTGCAATCGGGTATTAAAGCAGGTGACCAAGTGGTGGTTTCTGGTCAAGTTCGTCTCAGTGATGGCATGCAAATCGAGCCAACGACGAATAGCTTGGAACAAGCCCAATCTTCCAAAACCAAGACAAAGGTTTAGGGAGAAACGCAGATGAAATTTACCGATCTTTTTGTGAAACGTCCCGTATTGGCACTGGTTGTCAGTACCCTGATTTTATTAGCAGGTTTATTCTCACTGAATAAATTACCAATTCGCCAATACCCCTTATTAGAAAGTTCAACCATCAGTATCAGCACAGAATACCCAGGTGCATCGGCTGAACTGATGCAAGGTTTTGTCACGCAACCGATTGCACAAGCGGTCTCTTCTGTTGAGGGCATTGATTATCTCAGCTCTTCCTCAGTGCAAGGCCGCAGTGTCATTACCTTGCGCATGCAACTCAACCGAGACTCCACTCAAGCCCTGACCGAAGTCATGGCCAAGGTCAACCAAGTTCGCTACAAATTGCCTGAACAGGCATTTGACCCTGTAATTGAACGCTCTTCAGGCGAATCGACCGACGTAGCGTATATTGGCTTTTCCAGTGAACAGCTGTCTATGCCCGAGCTAACCGACTATCTGTCACGGGTAGTTGAACCGATGCTGTCAACCATTGAAGGCGTGGCAAAAGTTCAAACCTATGGTAGCCAACGCCTTGCCATGCGGATCTGGCTAGATGCAGACCGTTTGGCCAGTCGGGGTGTGACTGCTGCCGATGTCGCCAATGCGATTCGTCAAAACAACTATCAAGCTGCGCCTGGTCAAATCAAAGGTGAGCTGGTGGTTTCCAATGTCAACGTTTCAACCGAGCTAACCAGTATTCAGGACTTTAAAAATCTGGTGATTCGCAATGATGGGCAGAACCTGATTCGTTTACAGGATGTAGCCACTGTTGAACTCGGTGCGGCATCCACCGAAACCAGTGCCTCAATGGATGGGCAACCCGCAATTTTTATTGGTTTACAGGCGACTCCAACAGGTAATCCACTGGTGATTGTTCAAGGCATCAAAGATAAATTGCCTGAGATACAGAAAACTTTACCACCGAGTGTCAAAGCCAATCTGGCCTATGAAACCGCACGTTTTATTGATGCCTCGATTGATGAAGTGCTGCATACCTTTATCGAAGCCCTGATCATTGTGATTGCCGTGATCTATCTGTGCTTAGGTTCATTACGCAGTGTCTTGATTCCTGTAGTAACGATTCCACTGTCAATGCTGGGCGCTTTAGGTTTGATGCTGATTTTTGGCTTTAGCATTAACTTACTGACCTTGCTGGCCATGGTACTGGCAATTGGATTGGTGGTGGATGATGCCATTGTGGTGGTGGAAAATGTACACCGTCACATTGAAGAAGGCTTGTCACCTATTGCTGCTGCACTGGTGGGCGCACGTGAAGTCGCAGGCCCCGTGATTGCCATGACCATTACCCTTGCTGCCGTCTATGCACCGATTGGTTTAATGGGCGGATTAACAGGTTCATTATTTAAAGAGTTTGCACTCACCTTGGCGGGCGCAGTTTTAGTCTCAGGGATTATTGCCCTCACCCTCTCCCCAGTGATGAGTTCTTACCTGCTGCAATCCAAGCAGGAAGAAGGTCGAATGGCTAAAGCTGCTGAATGGTTTTTTGAACGTTTAACCCACGTTTACCATAACCTATTGCAATTTTCATTGCAGCATCGCTGGATTACTGTGGTCTTTGCAGTCGCTGTTTTTGCCAGCCTACCTTTTCTCTATCAACTCCCACAAAAAGAATTGGCGCCACTGGAAGACCAAGCCAGTGTGCTGACCGCGATTAAGGCACCACAACATGCCAACTTAAACTATGCCGAACACTTCAACTATGAGTTGGATAAAGTGTTCTGGACGCTGCCTGAAACCAGCACCACATGGATTATTAATGGTACGGATGGCCCAGCAGCCAGTTTTGGCGGTACCACCCTATCCACTTGGGCTGAACGTACTCGCTCTGCAGATGATCTGCAACAGGAACTGCAAGCCAAGGTGGGTGCTGTAGAAGGTACTAGTATTTTTGTGTTCCAAAATCCAGCTTTGCCTGGTTCAACAGGCGGCTTGCCAGTACAGATGGTGCTGCGTAGTGCGCAAGACTACGCCACCATTTATCAGACCATGGAAAATATCAAACAAAAAGCCCGTGAGAGTGGTCTATTTGTGGTGGTAGACAGTGATTTGGATTTCAACAATCCAATGCTGAAAATTGAAGTCGATCGTGCCAAAGCCAATAGCTTGGGCATTCGGATGCAGGATATTGGCGAGGCCTTAGCCACGCTCGTGGGTGAGAACTATGTCAATCGTTTCAGTATGCTGGGCCGTGCTTATGATGTGATTCCACAAAGTATCAAAAGCCAGCGCCTGACCCCACAAGCATTGACCCAGCAATTTGTACGCACCGATCAGGGAACATTGATTCCATTGTCTACCGTCGTCCGTCTGAATGAACAGGTCGAGCCAAATAAACTCACGCAGTTTAATCAGCAGAATGCTGCAACCTTCCAAGCCATACCCGCGCCTGGTGTTTCTTTAGGCCAAGCCTTAGCGTTCCTTGAACAAGTCACGGCTGAGTTACCGACAGGTTTCAGCCATGACTGGCAAGCCGATGCGCGTCAATATATGCAGGAAGGCAATACCCTGTTGTTCGCATTTTTGGCTGCCTTGGTGGTGATTTATCTGGTCTTGGCCGCGCAATATGAAAGTCTGGTCGACCCATTTATTATCTTAATTACCGTCCCCCTATCGATTTGCGGAGCCTTGATTCCCTTAGCACTTGGCTATGCCACGGTCAATATCTATACCCAAATTGGTCTGGTGACCTTAATCGGTTTGATTAGTAAGCATGGCATCCTCATGGTTGAATTTGCCAATGAGTTGCAACTGCATGAGGGGCTGAATAAACAGGCCGCCATTCTTAAAGCGGCACAAATTCGCTTACGCCCGATTCTGATGACCACGGCGGCGATGGTGTTTGGTCTTATTCCACTGCTGTTTGCGACAGGTGCGGGCGCACATAGCCGTTTTGGTCTTGGACTGGTGATTGTATGCGGTATGTTGATTGGCACATTCTTCACCCTGTTTGTATTGCCCACCATTTATAGTCTGCTGGCACGTCAACATAACCAAAGTTCGGCTCGTGTACAGGAACTACAGAAAATTGATGCGATGGAGTCTCAAGCATGAATAACAATCAAGTCTTAGCCAAAACATCTCAGCATCATTCATACAAGCAAATGATAAGCACTGGGCTCATCATGGCGGCTTTGGCCATGTCACTGAGTGGTTGCCAAAATCTTAAGCCTCAACAACCCATCGACAGTGCCGATATTCCGAACAGTTATGACCATCCAATTCAAGGCAATTCCATTGCCCGCCAAGGCTATCAGCAGTTTCTTGCTGATCCGCGTTTAGTGCAAGTGATTGAGCTAGCCCTCAGTCATAATCGTGATTTACGCAGTGCAAGCCTGAATATTCAACGGGCACAGCAATATTATCAGATCAGGAAAAATGATCAGTTTCCGATGATTGCTGGTCGTGCAGAGCTGCTTCGCCAAGTCTCCCCCACCCTTGATCCCAATAACCCCCGTTCAAGCTTGCAAGTTGGTCTCGGCTTGACGGCTTATGAGCTGGATTTTTGGGGACGGGTTCGCAATCTGAAAGATGCAGCACTAGATCGTTATTTGGCGACCCAAAGTGCGCGTGATGCCATGCAAATCAGTTTGGTCAGTCAAGTCAGCCAAGCTTGGTTGGATTATGCCTTTGCCTATGCACAGTTAAAACTTGCCCAACAAACGCTTGCGACACAATTGAATGCCTATCAGCTCAATCAAAAACGTTTCGATGCTGGCACTGACAGTGAAATTCCCTTGCGTCAGGCACAGATCTCGGTCGAAACTGCACGTCACGATACAGCCAACTACCAAACGCAGGTGCTACAGGCGCAGAATTTACTTAATCTGTTGGTCGGTCAACAGCTTCCGGTAGATCTCTTGCCACAACAACCCGTTAAAAACATCAGCACCAACGCAGTTTTAAGTACAGGTTTAAGCAGTGATTTACTAAATAATCGTCCTGATCTTAAACTTGCTGAATATCAATTGCACGAAGCAGGTGCCAATATTGCGGTTGCCAAAGCAGCTTTATTTCCGAGTATTCGATTGACAGGCTCAGCGGGCTATGCATCGACTCAACTCAGTGATCTATTTAAATCAGGCAATGGCATCTGGTCGATTGGCCCTAGTCTGGATCTACCGATCTTTGACTGGGGCACCCGTCAGGCCAATCTCAAAATTTCAAAAATCGAGCAGCAAATCGCGCTGTCGAATTATGAAAAATCCATTCAATCTGCCTTTAGAGAAGTCAATGATAGCCTTGCCACACGTGCCTATATGGATGAACGGATTACTGCACAACAACGCTTAGTCGATGCGACAAATCGGAACTATAAACTGTCTAATACTCGCTTTCGTGCAGGGATTGATAGTTATTTAAGCGTCTTGGATGCACAACGTTCTCATTATGCTGCTGAGCAAAGTCTGTTATTGCTAGAACAAGCACGACTCAACAATCAGATTGAACTCTACAAAGTATTGGGCGGAGGCTTAACACAATAATCATCACAAGGGGTTTTAAGAATAGCTATGGCTGTTCTTAAAACCTCATCCAACCAAACAAAAATAAGCTTGGCTAATAACAAAAAGAGCAGTAGATAAGATAATTGAGTTGATGATTTTATGTCTTATTCTTCACTATGTATTTTTAATACCAGCCAGCGATTTATATAGATGTTAAAAAATTAAAATGAACCGTTTAAAAATTGAGTGCCTGATACTTATTTCGTTGTATTTACCAATGTCGCTTGAATAAAGTCACCAATCTCATCTAAAGCTTGTTCAGATTTTTGCACAAAGCGATTAAACATCTGAAAGTTATGCCACATATTTTCATAAACATGTAGATGAACCTGCACACCCGATTGTTGGGCACGCTCAGCCAGATTGATCGCGTCATCCACCAGAATTTCTTCGCTGCCTGCTTGAATCAATAGCGGTGGAAGACTATTTAAATCAGCAAAAATAGGTGAAATACGTGGATCATTAGTTCGTAATTTCCCGCGATATCCATCCCCACCCCGTTTTAAGGCATAGGCGCGAATCATCGGATCTCGTTTAGCATTCTTAAATACTGAAGCCGAGCTTAAGGTGATATCGACATAGGGTGATATCATCACCATTCCAGATGGCAAAATCTGCCCTGCCTCTCTTAATTCCACCGCGAATGCTAAGACCAAGGCACATCCACCTGAATCTCCACCCAAAATAATTTGCTCAGGCGTCCAGCCATCACTTAACAAATGTTGATAAACCGACCTCATATCCTCCAATGCAGCTGGGTAAGGATGTTCAGGCGCACGTCGATAATCCAGCATATACACGTTGACCTTGGCCCGTGCAGCCAATTCGGTAGCAAGTGCCCGATGGGTTCGTGATGAACCTGCAAAAAAGGCGCCGCCATGACAATGCAACAACACACCTTGCACATCACTATCTGGCCTTGCCACTTCAACGGGAACAATACGTTGATCCCGTGCATCTCTCAATTTAATCTGTTGTATAGCAACATCAGCTCTGGGTTTAAAAATACGCGAGCCAAGCTCCATTGCACCACGCAAGATCGGAAAAGGTAAAGCCAAACCACTGGCCAGCTTAAAACTCAGTCGCAAACTCATTTTTACGCCTGTTTCGATTATCTGTTGCTGCATTATGTGCTCCTGTCGATAGCATCACCGAGTCATAATTTAACTGGCTTTTTTATCAGTTTTAGACTCAGTAAAACCAAGTACATAATCATTCAGATCACATTGCGCTAAACGAGCACGCATCTCAAAAGTCGTCCACGGCCATAAGGTACTGTTACGACCATTCCGATCGATAAAGTAGCTACTGCATCCACCGGTATTCCAGACCGTATTTTTTAATGCCGCTTGGATTTCATCATTGTATTGTTCCAATACCTCAGCACGAATTTCAACAGTTTCAATCTGCTGTGCCTGTACTTTTTTCAGCATGTCCAAGATATACGCCAATTGTGCTTCAATGATAATCAGTGCCGATGAGCTGACCGCAATATTAGGGCCAAACATGACAAAGGCATTTGGGCAACCTTCAACCACTGTACCGAGGTAGCCTTTGGCGCTGCCTTGCCATACTTCATCCATGCTTTTGCCATGTTTATTACGGATCTGTTTAGCAATCGGCGGATTACTGACTTCAAAGCCTGTGCCAAAAATAATTGCATCAACCTCATGCTCCGATCCATCACTGGCGATTAGCGTATTGCCCCGCACTTCTTCCACCCCACAGCGCAACACCTCTACATTCTGCTTTGCCAATGCGGGATACCATTGATTCGACTGTAATACCCGTTTGCAACCAATGGTAAAGTCAGGCAATAGTTTTGCTCTTAGCGCAGGATCTTTCACCCCCAAACGAATATTTAATTTAGCTAAGCGTTCAATTTGGCTGACCAATTTTGGATGATGCATACTAGAATTTAACGATTCGAATACGCCATAAACGCCATAACGGGTCAAACGCTGAGTGACTGGAAGTGCCTTAAACAGTGCCTGAGCAAGTTTCGGCAGGCTTTGATCCATTTTTGGCAATACCCATTGTGGGGTACGTTGTAGCAAAGTGAGTTTCTCAACTTGGGTTTGAATCTCAGGTACAAATTGAATCGCAGATGCTCCTGCACCAATAACCGCAACCTTTTTACCGTTTAGGTCAAAAGCATGATTCCATTCTGCCGAGTGGAACTGAGCCCCTTTAAATGTCTCTAAACCTTTAATTTTAGGGAGTACAGGTTGATGCATTGGCCCACCCGCCATAATCGCAAAACGGGCATGGATGAGACCTTGATTAGTTTTCACCACCCAATGCTTGGCCTGATCATCCCAAGCACTTTCCAGCATTTCATAGCCAAAGCGCACATACTTTTGCACATCGAATTGCTGCGCAACATTTTGTATATAGGTCTTAATTTCTTGCTGCTGCGCAAATACACGACTCCATTGTGGATTGGGTGCAAAAGAATAAGAATATAACGCCGACGGCACATCACAAGCACAACCTGGATAGGTGTTGGCACGCCAGACACCGCCAATTTCATCAGCTTTTTCCAAAACCACAAAATCTGTAAAACCCGCTTGCTGCAATTTAATGGCTGCTCCAATCCCTGCAAAGCCAGCCCCGATAATCACCACATGAAATTTTTCGATCTTCGCCATGAGTTTTAATCCTTATTTTGTCTGAGCCAATTGGCTTAAACGTTGGCTATATGCTTTGCGATCATTCTGATCCAAGCCTTTTAAAATACGGTCATCCCCGATCAGTTTTCGGAAACCTGTATTGAGCCAATGCGGCACCAACCCATAAGCTTTCGGGGTATGGGTTAAATAATTCGGCACCGCAATTTCAGCAAGATTATGTTCGATGGCTTGAATAATCGCATTCGCCACATCTTGCGGTTCTACCGTCGGAATCGGCAAACTGTCCCCCGTGCCAGATGACAATTCAGTCAAGACTTTGGATGGTAATATGGCCGATAAGCCAATCGGCGTATCTCTGAGCTCTTGTTGCATCGATGCAGTTAAACCCACCACAGCAAATTTGGTCGCGCAATAAATACTAGCACCCGGAATCGGATATTTACCTGCCAGAGAGGCGACATTGACGATATGCCCCGTTTGTCGCGCCAGCATTTTAGGCAATACAGCTTTCATGCCATGAATCACCCCACGCAAGTTGATATCAATTTGCGCATCGGTGATGGCTT
Source organism: Acinetobacter sp. Tr-809 (assembly GCF_011753255.1). Classification (NCBI taxonomy): domain Bacteria; kingdom Pseudomonadati; phylum Pseudomonadota; class Gammaproteobacteria; order Moraxellales; family Moraxellaceae; genus Acinetobacter; species Acinetobacter sp. Tr-809. Next base: position 316,035 of record NZ_VWVZ01000002.1, on the reverse strand, counting down.
GGCTTTCCTCGACCATCGCCCCCATTGGCATAATGCCAGCGTTGTTGACCAAGATATCGATGGGACCCAATTGCTTTTCAATTTGCACAATCAATTCATGAAATGAATTTTGCACTCGTACATCCAAATAGCCACCAAAGCCTTGCACTTTAGTGGCGGCTTGTTGTGCCAACTCCAGATCAATATCGCCAATCGCTACTTTGGCACCGAGTTTTCTAAAGGCAACGGCTGTGGCTAAGCCAATCCCTCGCCCACCACCTGTGATCAACACCACTTTGTTTAAAAAACTGTATTTTTTTCCCATGCTCAGCTCCTTTAATTAGTCAAAAAACCACCAATTTGGAACATAATGTCATTTACGGAATGGTGTGTCAATTTTAGTTAATTTTGTTTTATCGTATTTCCGATAAAGTTCTGATAAAATTTTTGGCATGAATGATCAAACAACTCTCTCGCGTGCTGAACGCCAACGTATTCAATTACAAGCAGAAATTATTGAAGCTGCTTTTTTGGAATTTTCTGAACGCGGTTATCATCAAACCGCGATCTCTGACATTGCCAAAAGACTGGGTATTGGTCATGGCACTTTCTATCGTCATTTTGAGAATAAAAGAGACATTCTGGATAAAGTCATTGTCGATACTATGTTCAAAATAACCGCCTTATTGGCCGATGAAAATGCGCCAGATGCGGTATCCACACTGGAGGCTTATCGCATCCAATGCGAAAGGATTTCCAGTAAATTTCAGGAATTTGCCAAAGACAATCCACGTGCGGTACGTTTGATTTTGCTTGAAGCGACCTCGATTGATAAAGAAATGACGGCCCAAGTGCATAATCTGCTGCACCTCGGTGGCCTGCTCACCGCAGACTATTTAAAAAATGGGGTGAAGTGCGGTTATCTAAAAGCGGATCTGGACACTGAAATGACAGGACATGCGATTGTCGGCATGATTATCGCGGGCGCATTTAAATTCTTATCTGCACCTGAGGACCCTGATCTGTTAAAAAGATATAGCGATGCTGCAATTCAAATGATGATGGCAGGCATCGCTTAACAGCATGCCTAGACTTGTGATGTATGCCTACTTAAATGCTGGCATTTGATTTAAATAAGCCAATGCCTGCGCTGTTGAACCTTCATGTAACGGGCTGTGTTCGGGATTAAAATAGCGTAAGCAAGCAGCCAAGACATAACCCACACGCGGCACGCGATCCTGTCGTGCGGCACGCAAATAATCTTTAATGCGAAAACGCTGTGGTAATTGCGGATCTTTTGCGACCAAAGTTTCCACAGCGACATAAGCCAATATAATAAATAAAGGAAAAGTAACAGCAGCCGTCGCTGTGCGTAGCAGTATGTTATTACTTAAATGCCGAAATAGGGCATCGGCGACTTCACGATGCTCTACTTCTTCAGCACCATGCCACTGCAATAGGCGTAGCATTTCCTCATCGACAGGTGCTTGTTGTAAACCTTGTGCATTGAGTACCCAATGCCCTAATACCCCCGTGAGATGTTCCGCAGCGGCAACCATGGCAAGGCGGGTATGTAACCATGTCTGTTTCAAGCCTGAGTGATGCAGTTCAAAACCGAATGGCTTCTGCCCCAACATGTCATGAAATATCCAGTTTATCAGTTTGCCATATTGACTCAGATCAATCCCCAACGCTTTAATATGTCGCGTGCCCAAGGTATGTGCATGACTGTGCGCCCCTTCCTGCTTAATAAAAGCCATGACCGCTGCTTTTAATGGTTCATCCTGAATCAATGGCAATGCATCTCGAAAAGTTTGACAGAACCAGCGTTCAGGTGCGGGGGTAATGGGATTGATGACATTAAGGATCTGTGATGCCAAAGGATCGTCATAAATCCAATGGCTCGGTGTTTCTGTAAAATCAAATACAGGGCGTCGAGGAATAATACGATGGTTTTGTTTGATGAATCCACGCATAAAAGAACTCCTTATCTATAAGACCTTGGGCATTAATCCTGCGTCAAAATGTTAAAGCCCATCCGTGGTCCAAATGCCAGTAAAGTACGGACGAAACCCTTAATCGCCTTCGGTTGTTGACCACGACTAATACGGCGGAATTGAGCTGCATGCCAAGCCAATTGCAGATAAGCATCGATAGGCTTATAGCCAACAGTTGGGATTTTTGCAGCTTCATTAACTGATTGCCCTGCCAAGAGCTGTTTGGCTAAATCAGGCTGTAAAGCAAAAGGTCGGGCTAAACCAACGACATCCACCGTGCCATTGCTCACCAAACGATTCATCACATCTATATTGCGTAATCCACCGGTCAACATCAGTGGCAATTGACTCTGTTGGCGCAATGCGCTGGCATAATCCAGAAAATAAGCATTGCGTTGAACCTGACGATCAGGGGCATAGCCCAGTTGCGCGGGAGATTCATAATTGCCCCCAGACACTTCCAATAAATCTATACCCTCCGCTGCTAATGCCAAAGCAATGTGCAGCGACTCCTCCTGACTCAGCCCCCCTTTCTGAAAATCGGCAGAATTCAGTTTGACGCTGAGGATTTTATTTTTGCCAATGGCCTGACGCACAGCTCGAACTGTTTCAATCAAGATACGGCGACGATTTTCTGCTGTGCCGCCCCATTGATCGGTACGGGTATTGGCCAAAGGTGATAAAAATTGAGATAGCAAATAGCCATGTGCCGCATGGACTTGTACCCCGTCAAAGCCAGCCTGCACAGCCAATGCCGCTGTGCTGGCAAAACGCTGGATTTGTTCTAGGATTTCGGTTTCGGACATAGCACGCGGGACACGGATCAGATTCATTACAGGTAAACCTAAGCCTACTGCTGAAGGTGCAATCGGCTGTTTAAATAAAGGTAATACCGCAACCCGACCTGGATGGTTGATTTGCATAATAATCTTGCTGCCATTGGCCTGTGCTGCTTGGGCCCAAAGTTTATGCGCTTGTAAGAATTGTTCATCTTCCAGCACCACATTTCTTGGCTCAACAAAGGCACGATGGTCAACCATGACATTGCCAGTGATTAACAAACCCGTACCGCCTCTGGCCCATGCCGCATAGAGCTGCTGTAAGTCCGTGGTAGGCGAACCATGTCGATCTGCCAATTGTTCACTCATAGCAGATTTTGCAATTCGGTTAGGAATACTAATGCCACATGCCAAACGTAGCGGTTGCTGTAAGGGTGAATGGGTAAAAGTTGATTGTGCCATTTTCATTGTTCCTGATGCTTTGATCGATAGATATCGATTCCATTTTTTAATTTCATTGCTCAGCAAATCTTTACTGCAATCTAAATTTATCCTCTATAAAACCCGTGGATTGAATTGACGCAGCAAAAACAACGGGGTACGTAATCGAGGAATCTGAATCGGCGGAATCAACCCACCTGATAAATCCACTCGATGTAAGCGCGCATCCATCACATGACCTAATCCCATTTCATGCAAAGGATCATTCACTGTTCCGGTAAAGCGTAATTTCATCTCGACACGACGTACTTCAACAACATGCTCTTTCGGGGTGAATCGGACTTCTCTAGGTAAACCCAGCCCCAGACCACCTGTGATATTACGATGCGGTAATCCTAAAATGGGCGGCGCATCCTGTAGTATCTCACCCAGTTTGGCTTCCATTTCAACCAGGACCGTACCGCGGCGTGATGCTTGACTGATAATCCGTGAACCATCATTGTCCCAACTGATTTCCCCGATTTTCTTGGGATAACCCAGCAACTCACGCCCAATAATCATGGCGCGATCATCATCAAGTATCATCCATGGACAAAAGATGCCTGTTTTATTACCCACCTGAATATGCACAAATAAGCCAGCTTCGTGATACGCACCCGTATAAACATTTTCAGGAAAATAAGCGCAAAACAAATCTGCTCTAGCAGGTTTCGCCAGCTTCATTCCAGCAGGTAACCAACGCGCCATTGCCTTCTCATTTACTTCAACTACTGCAGTTAAATATTGGGCATTGTGATAGAGCTTATTACCCAAGTTGGCGGGACCTATCGGTGTGCGTAAATCTTTGATCAACTGTCTCATGCTTTTAATCTCGAAAAGACTTGCTTTAAGATCGGCAATAAAATAATGCGTGGGGTATATCGCCCACCCAACGTTTGTGCCTGTGCGATTAGACCTGGAATCACGATACGGCGATTGCACGCCATGCCGTGAATGGCTTCTTTGGCGACCCGTTCTGCAGTCACCCAAACCAAACTGCCGCCAACTCCATCAATCTTGCTGATCCCTGCCGCCGCATTAAAGCCTGTGATGGTTGGACCAGGTGCCAATAAGGTACAACTCACCCCAGTACCGCTCAGTTCGCTATGCAGCGACTCTGCAAAAGAGTTAGCAAAGGCTTTGCTGGCTGCATAAGTGGCATTGGCTGGTGTGGGTTGATGCCCCGAGGTAGAGCCAACAATAAGAATGGCACCTCGTCTTTTCTGAATCATGTTTGGCAATACCGCCAAAGTCAGATCCTGTATTGCCACCACATTTAACTCGGTCTGTTCACGTTCACGATCTGCATTCAGATCTTGTAATCGACCAAAGGTAGCAAAGCCCGCGTTATTGCATAAAATCGCCACATCAAGCTGTTCCAATTCGTGACGGAACTGAGTCCTTGCCTCACGATCCGCGAGATCACACGGACGTAATATCACTTCAACTTGATATTTTTGACGTAAATGCAGCGCCAAAGCCTCGAGCTTATCGACTCGTCGCGCAACTAAAACAAGCGAATAGCCAAGTGCAGCGAATTGTTTTGCGAGTTCTTCACCAATACCAGACGATGCGCCAGTAATCACCACGGGCGAATGTTTTAAAGGAGGTGCTAAGCTCATCATTCATACTCAGATCTCTACAATAGTCCCAAGTATCGAAGATGCTTAACTTGAGCGTGAGCGGTAATTCAGACATACTGCTAATCATTTTCGGCCAACTTAAAACTAAAAATGAAAGATCCCTATGGCTTATCCAAAGCCAGTATTCCGATTTCTTACGCACACTTATTATTAGAGATCATGGTCGAAAAAGGGTTTTCTGCGTCCGAATTGCTATACCAAAGCAAAATACCTTCAGCACTTCTACACCAAGTGGATGCCCGTATTACTCCAATCCAATGGTCAAAATTGGCATGGGTGAGTTTAAGTCTGGCGCAAGACTGTGGTCTGGGGTACGAATATGGACTCAAACTTCGTTTAACCGCCCACGGCTCTATGGGCTATGCGCTAATGAGCAGTCCTTCGCTCAAACAGGCCATTGGATTGGCCAGTCAATTTTTTAATATGCGGCTCAAAGATTACCGAATTGATTTTTTTGAACAAGAACAACAATCCATTATTGAAATTCAACAAACTCATCCGGTAGTCAGTCAACAGCTTGAACAGGCAGAAATGCTAAGACGCTTTTTTTATGAATGCCTAATGATTGGCGTGGTTCAAACGGCACTGACCTTAGCTGAGCATGATTTCTCGGATGTAGAATTGTATGTCGACTGGTCCGAGCCGTCCTACCATCAAAAATTTCAACCACAACTGCCTACGATTCACTTTAATCAAGCTCAAAACCAAATTCGTTACCCGTCTGCTGTCCTCAACCTCTCCACCAAAATGGCTGATCCAACCGCTTTTCAACAAGCTTTAGCTCAATGTGAGGCAGAGCAAATTCGTTTTTCCGAAACCATTCAAGATATTGGGTTAAAGGTCAAAACCGAATTACAGCTCATCCCGCAAAAAGGTTATCCCAGCCTAGATAGGGTTGCCGAGCGTTTACATACATCCAGCAGAACCCTAAGAAGAAAGTTAGATGAAGCTGGTTATTCCTATCTGGGTTTATTAGATGAGGTCAGATATCAAGAGGCAAAACAGCTTTTGCTCAATCCGCAAATGGAGGTACAGGATATTGCACTGTACCTAGGTTATCTACAGCCTGCTAACTTTGCCCGTGCCTTTAAGAAATGGAGTGGCCTTACACCTAGCCAGTTTCGCCAAACCCAAATTTAAACGGCTTACGATATAAGTTAAGTCAGGTCGCTCGATGTCGACCAGACTCAAACATATTTATTTTACTGCAGCCTGTAACAAGCTTTTTAATTGCTCAATTTCAGTCACTGTCGCACTTTGCAAAGGCGGTCTTGGCGCACCAACCGAGAAGCCCAGTAAGTTGAGTCCCGATTTTACTGTTTTCGGTAAGCCACCTTTGACGATAAAACTCAGCACAGGTAATTGCTGATAAAATATCGCCTGCGCTTTTGACAGATCACCTTGTTGAATCGCTTCATACAATTGCTTTGGTAGATCGCCCAACAAATTCGGTGCAGCAGTACACCACCCTGTTGCTCCAGCACAGAAGGCTTCTAGCGCCAATGGATTAGAACCATTATAAAATGGTAACTTTCCTTGGCTTAAGGCATGAAATTTATGCATACGCTGAATATCACCGGTGCTGTCTTTTACCATGCAAATATTGTCGATCTCATTAAACATTTTCACGATCAACTCAGGTGACATATCAATACCGCTGGTGGCAGGATTGTTATAGACCATGATCGGCAATTTTACCGATGCGGCAATCTGCTGATAATAATCATAAATTTCTTGATCGGTGAGTTTCCAGTAAGAGACAGGAATCACCATAATCACATCTGCACCCAACTGCTCTGCTTTCTTGGCTTTCTGAATCGCCATTGCGGTAGTCAATTCAGAAATCCCGAGAATCACGGGAACACGCTGATTCACCACTGCAATTGTGGTTTGCGCCACCTGTTGCCACTCTTACCATGACAGATAAGCACTTTCACCCGCACTGCCCAAAGGTGCAATCGCATCACATTGTGATTCAAGCAGCGCATTTAAGCTGATGCTCAAAGCATCAAGATCAAGTTGTTGGCCATCTGCTTTAAATGGTGTGACGGGATAAGCAATAATTCCTTCAATTTTCATGTTATTTACTCCTCGATACACTCTTGATGGTTTTTCAAAGCCTTGCGTGCGTAATAGGCAAAATTGACTTTGTTACGCTTATCAGTAGACAGCCAGTCATGCGCTTCTTTTGCCAGTTCATGCGGAATCGGTTGAATCTGTCCTGCCGACATCGCTAACAGTTGCAAACGTGCGGCGCGTTCAATCAACAGCGCTAAATTACAAGCTTCTTCAATGGTCTTGCCTGCCACCAATTGACCGTGATGAGACAGCAACACCGCCCGATTTTTTCCTAAAGCTTCGGAAATAAAAATGCCTTCTTCATTACCGACAGGCACTCCCGGCCATTCGCCAACAAAGGAACAATCCTCATACAAGGCACAGGTATCCATTTGCGAAATGGCGAGTGGCATACGTAGCATCGACAAGGCTGCAATATGGGTTGGATGGGTATGGATAATGCAATTCACTTCAGGATGTTGCTGATAAATCCATGTATGAAAACGATTAGCTGGGTTGGCCATACCTTGCTGATCTAAAGGTTTGAGGTCCTGATCGACCAGCAATAAATTGGCTGCAGTAATTTCGTCAAAACCTAAACCAAAACGTTGCGTGATAAAGGTATTTTCTTGCTCGGCACGACAGGTAATTTGCCCAGCCAAGCCTGCATCATGACCATGATCAAATAAAATACGACAGGTCAAAGCCAACTTCTGTCGATCACTGTAATTGACCTCTTGGATCAAATTCATATTCTGCTGCGCAGTTTGCATCAATTGCTGTTTGCTGAGTAATGCCGTTTGCATGAGACCACCTCGCTACTGTTGATTTGTTGATGGGACAAATGCAGAATACGAAGTCAGTGGATGAGTTAAAATATCCAGTTTTTAAAACTTATATGGTCCAGATCAACATGCAGCAGCCATGGAAGATTCGTCTTCATCTTGAAGACCGAGAAGAAAAAACCATCTTTCTCAAGTTGGCCAATCAGATTATTGAAGAGATTCTGTCTGGGCGGCTCAGTTCAGGTTCGCGCCTGTCTGGCTCCCGCTCGCTCGCCGATGAATTAAAAATTAATCGTAAAACTGTACAGTCGGTTTATGAAGATTTAGAAGCACAAGGCTGGTTGATCTCAAAACCACGCCAAGGCACTTTTGTGGCGGAGAACCTGCCTGAGTTAAAACATAAAAAGATCAATGCAGCAGCAGAACCCAATCCTTCATCCAATACAATCAGTCCAGTAGCAATTAAGAATGATGGCATTCCAGATACCCGCCTAATCCCTTATGAGTTATTTTCCCGTGCCTATCGACATGCTCTGATTCAAGTGACCCGTTCGCAAATCATGGGTTATGGTGATCCACAAGGTAGTATTGAGTTACGTCACGCATTGCTGCAAATGCTGTCGATGGAACGGTTTATTAAAACCACAATTGACAATATCTGTGTGGTTCGTGGTAGCCAAATGGGGATTTTTTTAGCGGCTCGTGTGCTGGCTAAACAAAGCTCATCACGCAAAGTGATTGTGGTGGAACATTGGTCTTATCCGCCTGCAATTGAAACCTTTTTATCACATCATTATCACATCGTGCGGGTTCGGTTGGATCAACACGGTCTTGATATCCAGCATCTTGGAGAAATACTAGAAAAACATGCTGTGGCTGCAATCTATACCACACCACATCATCAATATCCCACCACTGTGACCATGGCGATGGATCGACGCCTGAAACTATTGGAACTGTCGAAAGCATCTGATTTCTATATTATTGAAGATGACTATGATCACGAATTTCATTATGACAGCCGTCCAATTCCACCGTTGATCAGCTTACCACATGCAGAAAAGGTGATTCATATTGGTTCACTGTCCAAGGTCTTTGCCCCAAGTCTACGAATTGGCTATGTGGTCGCCAATCGAGACATCATCCACGCCATGAATCAGGATATTTTATTGATCGATAAACAAGGCAATATCATCACTGAACTGGCGATGGCGGAACTGATGCAACAGGGAGAAATCAAACGCCATATCCGCAAAATGCGTAAGATCTATCAACAACGGCGTGACTTTGCCTTGAATCAATTCCAATCCGTATTTAAAGATCAAGTTGAAATCAACTCACCGTTGGGGGGAATGGCCTTATGGGTCAAATTTAAATTTCCCTATCGCGCTGAATATGCCGAACTACTGAATCAACTGCATATTGATGCCGAAGCGCATTTTGCCGAGCAAAGTCAGCAATCCAATGAGCATTTTCATATCCGCTTTGGTTATGCCGCCATTAATGAAACGGAAATTTCAAACATCATCCGCTTGCTCCATGAGGCATTTCAGCCTAAAGATTGAACACGCATCATTTTATAATCCTAAGCGCAACTCTTGACTCCATGTCGACCTAGGTTGTTGATAAAGATGCCAACAGGTCTGTTGCAACGACTGCATCAATTCGCGGTTTGCAGCTTGCCAATGTGGTATCACGCAATAGACCACATGAATACCCTTGGGGTGGAACTCTCTGGCTAAGGACTGTGCTAAGGCTCGAATACTGGCAGACATGCTTTGACTGAATAAATCTTGCTCCGATTCGACTGGCTGTTGAGTCCCTAGAAAAATAAAGGTGCCTTGCTGCCTAGATTGCATCTGTCGAATCACAGCTTGGGCAATACTCACTCCCGTTAAACCTGTGTTTTGCCAATAGTTCTCAAGCTGTCCAGCCGACAATGCATGGCTATTTTCGGGCAGCACAAAGTCAGGCTGGAAAATGCATAAATCGACAAAATGCCCTGCTTTCTGAATCTTCTGTATAACACTTTTTAGCGCAGCAGAATCAAGTAGATTGAGTCGGACAGCAATCAGTCTTTCCACTTGAGCCTCAAACTGTGGCTGGGTTTTGGTTGCATCATGCTGGAGTTGATAAACAGGCATAACATCGTAATCAGCTTGCTCAACAAAAAGTTGACTCAGTTGCTGGACATGATTGCCCACAATCACCATACAGCCCTTGGTTTTTTGTTTGGATTTAAACCATTGCGGTAACAACTTACTCATCTTAGAATTTCTCCTGATAAGGACGTAGATCCAATTCATGCGTCCATAAATCAGCATTTTGCTGATAGAGCATCCAGTAATTTTCGGCAATTGCCTCAATATTTAAACCACCTGTACCGCGGGTTAGCCGCGCCAGCCGACCCAAGCCCCACAAGGCTTTATTGACACGATCACCATCGACCATACCATCCACCACCACATGCGCCACATGGATATTTTGAGGACGATAGAGTGCTGCCAAATTTAAGGCATAGCTTCTCAACGCAGACTTACCCATAGTGAATGCAGCAAAAAAAGGTTTCCCGCGCAATGAGGCACTAGCACCAGTAAATATCAAGGTGCCCTGCTGTTGTTTTTGAAAAATGGGCAAACTACGCTGCGCCACCAATACCGCAGATAAAAAGGTCGAACGCCACATTTGGCTAAAAAACTTTAAACTGCTCTGTAAAAAGATCGAAGGAATATTGCCACCGACATTATGGATCACTGCTGCCAGAGCTTCTGGCTGATCATTTAAATGCTCAAACAAGGTCTGTACCTGTTGCTCATTTTCTGCATCCAGTGCATAGGCAATAGCCTGCCCACCTTGACCATTGATTGCTGCAGTAACCTTTTCAACTTTATTGAGTGTTCGCCCCACCACATAGACTTTGAATTTTTCATGGGCAAAACGACGACAGACTGCCGCACCAATGCCTTGCTCTGCCCCAACCCCAATCACGACGACAATACCTGTTGGCTGGGTTGGATCTTGATCGACCTGATTCATAATTGTTGTATCCAATGCTGAATATGCGGATAACTGTTAATTTTTGGTCCCCAGATTTTACTGGTGCGCATTACCTCTAACAGTTGAGAACCGACTGCAATATCGGCAATGGTTTTGACTTCGCCAACTAGCCAACCCGTTTGACCTAACACCAATTCAATACGCTCTAAGTGACGTGTAAATTCTGCTTCGATATCAGCCTTTGCCATACGCCCTGTACCTTGCATCTTCACTTGCATATTCAATGCAGCCTTGAGCAAAGGTTTCATCAGTACAACCTCATGCTTAGGACGACCTTCCGCACTAATGGCCACAGCATGATTCAAGGCATCGGCATCACTGACCCGAAAATACACTTCATAGAAATATAACAACTCGTCCGACCAGTCTTCCCACAATTCAACATAGGCTTTTTGTAATGGGTCGAGTGGATATAAACGTGGCAAATCTGGATAGGCTTCATCCAGATAACGGGCAATGCGGGTACTGTCCTGAATACGCTGTCCGTTGATGTCCAGCACAGGGACTTTACCGACTTTACTCAACATTGGGACTTTGGCCCCCAATACCCCGTTATAATTCACGGTTTCAAATGGAATGCCTTTAAACTGCAACATCCGTGCGACTTTTTTGCAGAATGGTGAAATTTCCCATTGATGTAAAACCACTGTACTCATTGTTATCTATCCATTTTTTATTGAATTCATCTCGATGATAAGTGAGCAGCTTGGCGCTCACTCAACTTATCTTACAGATATTTGTCCCTTTGGCGATGCATCTGTGCCGATGATTTTCTCTACAATTTATTAATGCACGAAAGTCGACTGCTCTGGAGACAAACCAATTTTGATTTTGGTTTTTGCCACGATGTCAGACTCATCGGTATCATTGGGATGGAAGTCACGACGATAATAAGAAAAAAATTGTGGCACCAATTTTCGATAGGCCTGCATAGTAAAGCCTGCAAATTTAGCCCACGATTTCAGATTCAGTAATTGCTTATCTCTGGACATCAATACCACTTGGTAGACATTCGAGAAGGTTGTGATAAGAACCAAACTCAGGCTAAAAATTGCAACCCGTGGGATATAGGCATCAAGCCCTTTGCCATAGAGATATTCATACATATCATAGGCAACCGCTTTGTGTTCGGTTTCTTCCACACTGTGCCATAACCATAAATTCCGAATAGTAGTATCGGTCATTAATTCATTGACGTTTTTCATCATCTCCACCACCAGTACTGCGGTGTAATGTTCCAGCCCAACCGTAACTAAGAGATTCCACTTTTTTGGAAAAGTTCGTTCAATGGCTTTGAGGATGATACCTGTCACTTTTTCCAATGATTCAGGGTCTAGTCCATATTGTTGTGCACTGACATGAAAGGCGTGATGCTCTTTGGAATGCATGGCTTCCTGACCAATAAACGCACCGATATCACGATCCAGTTGCGGGTTGCTTTTGACTTGGTCTCGTAAAGCCCTGACTGAACGAACAAAGTAAGACTCCCCTTCTGGAAATAGGGTGGACAGTCCCGTGAAATAATGGGTAAACGTTGGTTCATCATTACACCAGTATTTGGGCATATCCTGAAATTCATAATCCATACGGCGGACTGGAAATGATGCAGGTATCTTTTGCTTTGATTTTTCTTTTAACGCTGACGCAGACATAACTCACCTCAAGAATAGATCTCAAAATATTAAGTTCCAAAAAAGAACTTAATTGAAAAATATAGCTGCTATGATAAGTTGTCAATAAAGCGGATATCTTAATCGTTCAAGTTGTCCTAAAATGACAGCCTGCTTCCTGTAAAGACATATAGATGGTATTGCGATGAAATGGCATGAACTCGGTGAAATGAATTGTCCAATTGCACGGACTTTGTCGATTTTTGGCGACCGCTGGACTCTGCTGATTATTCGTAATGCCTTTATGAAAACCCGTCGTTTTGACGATTTTCAAAAGCAGTTGGGCATCACCCGTCATTTATTGACCGAGCGTATTAACCGCTTGGTCGAACACAAGATTTTCGAGAAAGTGCTGTATCACGAAGCACCAAAACGTTATGAATATAAGCTGACTGAAAAGGGTTTAGCGCTATACCCGATTATTGTCACCATGAGTACATGGGGCAATATTTGGCAGAATGAAAATAAGCAATTTCCTGAGCTGCGTTATCTGCACAAAAGCTGTGGGCATGTGACCAGCCCAAGCCTAACTTGTGATTGTTGCAAGCAGCCTCTTGATGCCAGACAGATGTCGCCAGTTTATGTGGCGGATGAAGATGGGGATGCATAGGAGGCTACCCTTTATTTAGCTACTATGATTATATAATTTATTGATGTTAATGCTCATGGAGCAATGAGCATAAATAACTGAACTGTCAATCACTCATCAACCTTCCGAACTCGCTCTACCGTAATGTATTCATTCGGAATTACGACTTGCTTCTCTATATTTTTAATCTTGTACGAGATTAAGGTATTCTTACCAATTCCTTGAAATAATACTTTTACATCCTTAAAAACAAAGATTTGATGTTGATTTAGCTCAGGAGTCATCGTTTTAGGTAAATCAATTAAATTTGCATAAGGTGCTTTAATGTATAGGGTTGCTTTTTCTATACTGACGCCTGTTTTTTGCATCGTAAAATCTAAGAATACTTTGCCAATATCTCCAATAAAAAACATGGGTACAAGAGGAATTAGAATAAGGAAGAATGTTATTTGTATGCTGTCTTTAATATGTATTTCTAATCTTTTTAGTTTAGTTCTTGCAAATGTTTTAACATTTTCACTTGCATCGGGGTCATCAACAATATCTTTTAAGTTTTCAAACTTGTTACTAAACTCCTTAATCTTCTGCCGATTGATATAAAAAGCATAATAAAACAAAGAAATAAAGGCTGAAGTAAGAGCTACATAAAGGCTGATTTTCCAATGCCATAACAATAAACCATGAATGGTATATAAAAGATAGAAAGAGGTAATTAATGTAAGAATACTTATCTTTGGAAAAGGAAGTTTTTTTCCTATTCGTATATCCTGTGGCAAATACTTATCTATGGTAGTAAAAATTAGATAGACCATAGGCATTAAAGAAATGCCAAAGAAAAATAAAACCATGCTTAATCCAGCATAAACAATAGAACAGGCAACAAAAATCAATAAAAAAATGAGTGTGTCGCCAAAGCTAATTTCTGAAGGGATATAACCAATTGTGAGAAGATAAGCAACTAAGCACAATATCCCAATGGAAACAATAGCTTTTATGATGGTCAGTCCGACCTCATGCCACTGACTAAAATTATTTAAAAATCTTGTTATTAAATCATTCATTACTTATTAAACCAATTTGTATAATATTCTTAAAAAAAAGAATGCCCAAAAAATACATGATCCTATTTAATTGATTATACATTGCAACTTTTCATAATAAAAAAACCTCAAATATTAAATATTTGAGGTTTTTCGAATTTTGGTGGAGATCGCGTCAGTTGAACCAGGCCAATAAAACATTGTTTTATTTAAATTTTATTTTCATAAAAATCAAATTTACCCAACTTTGACCCTTTGTCTTTCAGACTAGCCTGAGTATGGAGTAAGTCGGGGTATCCTATAATTGGGCTCTGATCTTGACTCATCCCTAAGAAACGCCTCAACAATATCTAATCCTGCGTCTACTTCTTATTTCAAAAATGCACCATAACTCGGTCCTATCACATGATCTATAGCCTATTTTCAATCAATAAGCATGCTGAACTCTGTAATTTTTTTGGTGTTACATTATTCCATTTCTTAAATATAGATCTTTTTAGCAACCACTTTAAGTGATAAAAATCTATCACTCTATATTCCGTGGTTGGACGGCAAATAGAACCGATTATCCTAAAGTCTGTGAGCATATTCTTGCTTATAAGCTTCCAGATGAAGAGTGGCTTACTTACGTGGAGCTTTCCTTGAAAAGCACAAGGGATTGATGAAAGGCTGGGCTAAGTTTTGTATAAATTAAAATAGATGCTGTCACTATTTAGGAAATTGGGGTTTTTACAAACCCATGTTTAGCCTCACTAATCAAATTTAATTGATTATTAAAAAACAATTAATGATGAATTTAAATACTTCATAATAGTATTTATTCTTTTGTAACTTTTTGCTAATATTTGTTTTATAAAATTTAACTATATGAAAAACATGAGAAAGAATACTTCGGGGTTTACACTTTTAGAGTTGTTAATTGTTGTCGTCATCATAGGATTATTGGCAGGTATTGTTGGTCCAAAATTATTTAAAAATATCAATAAATCTGAAGTCACGACTGCAAAAGCTCAAGTTGATACTTTTATTAAAGCATTAGATAACTTTAGAATCGATACAGGACGGTATCCAACAACTGAAGAAGGCTTATCTGCTTTATTAAATGTTCCAAATAATTTACAAGGCTGGAATGGCCCTTATTTAAAGAAAAGTATTCCAACTGATCCGTGGGGAACACAATACCAATATTCCGCTCCTGGACAACATAATGATGACTACGATGTCTTTTCATTTGGAAAAGATAAGAAATTAGGTGGTGAGAACGACAATAAAGATATTGGTAACTGGTAAATGAAAAACAATGATGTCTTTAAAAGTCTATCGTATAAGCCGCATTTCAATCTCACTGTTTTTCTATATGAGTTCAAAACGTTATTAGAGTCCGGATTAAGTATTGTCGAAGCTGTAGATGTGCTCTTAGAAAGAGGGCAAATTTATCATGATGTTCTACAACCCATCTATGACCATCTAAGAGCAGGAAAAACACTGTCTCAAAGTATGTCTTATCAATCTGCTTACTTTCCAGACTTATGCATTGCAATTATTAAATCTAATGAAAAAACTGGCAGCCTCGTTATTGGAATAGAACGCTATCTAGCTTACACCGAAAATATTGATAAGATTAAGACTAAGCTCATTAATTCATCAATTTATCCATTCACTGTTTTGGTGATTGGGGTCATCATTTTCTTATTCCTTTTACTTTATCTCATTCCTAAGTTTTCACTTATCTATAGTGACCTTGATCTAAAACTCCCTTTTTTCTCAAACTTATTGATTCAATCTGGATACTATATTTCCCAGTATAGGGTTTATCTTATTGGATTTATTGTTTTTATTTTTCTTAGTATTTTTTATTACAGAAAAGATCTTATTCGTATTAGTCTGACCAATCTTATCAAAATAAAGGCTTTCTCCTACTACTATAATATTGTCATTTTCACCAGATTTTATCGTGGTTTAAGCCTGATGCTTGAGGGGGGGTATCCGCTCATTTATGCTCTACAAAACTGTAAAGATATTCTAGATCAGAACCAAAAAAATAAGATTCATTTCATTGAGCAAGGTTTAAAGCAGGGCGAAAAATTAAGTGATCTGTTAGAAAAATATCAGCTTACGACTCCAATTGCCAATCGTTTGATTAGAAGTGGGGAAAGTAATGGCAATATCAGCCGAATGCTGGAAAAAACAGCTGACTTCCATGATGCCGAGATTTCAAGATTTATTGAAAAAATTTCAAAAGTTATCGAACCACTTTTAATGATCGTGATTGGTAGTGGCATTGGATTTATTGTCATCTTGCTCTATCTCCCAATCTTTGACATGGTTGGCTCATTATGAATAATCAAATAGCTTTAAATACCCTTAAGAACAAAGCTTTAAATAATGAAGATTGGTTAGAGAAAATTCCATCTGAACAAATGAATCAACTGATTTCACAATTAGAAAATTTATATAGAATTTCTTATTGGAATATTAATAATCAATTGGATCCTTCTGATCATTTAATCAGTTATCAAGAGATGTTTCGCTACAACATACTTGTTGCCAAATATCATAATCAGAATGTGTTTATTATTCCCTCTCCTTGGCATTTTAACCTATTCTCACTTTTAAAAGCTGAAGCTCAAGCTACTCAGATTTATTTCTCCAGTCCTGAGTTTATCAAGCAGCATCTACAGCAAATACGAAGCTTTTCTAACAATCAGACAGACCAAGAACCTATCCATCAAAGTGATACTACAAATAGCGAACACATAGAAGTAATTTCTCTCAATAGTATTGCTAATGCAACCAATGAAGTCATTCAAACGGTCAATGCTGCGCTATACGATGCTTATATAAAAAAAGCCAGTGATATTCATTTTGAAAATATTTCAGGTGGTTTAATTATTCGCTATCGACTAGATGGCATTTTGATTAAGGTCAAGCAGGTCTATCAAACTGAGCTTGCTCAACAAATTGTTTCAAGAATTAAGGTCTTAGCAGAGCTAGATATTGGTGAACGCCGCATTCCTCAAGATGGACGTTTTACCATTAGTCTAGAACATAAACTTCTCGACTTCCGTGTCTCAATTATTCCTGGAATCTTTGGTGAGGATGCTGTTCTACGGATACTAGATAAGGATGGAATCTTAAAACAAGGACAAAAACTTTTATTATCTGATCTTGGTTATGACCTGCAATATCGGGAAAAACTACATCAAATTGCCAGTCAGCCCTATGGCATGGTGCTGATGACTGGCCCCACAGGTTCGGGTAAAACCACCACTGTATATGCACTGATTAATGAAACTCTCAAACCTTATGAAAAGTTAATCACCATTGAAGACCCTGTTGAATATGCGCTGGATAATGTCTTGCAAGTGCCAATCAATGCAAAAAAGGGTTTAACGTTTGCAAAAGGTCTACGTTCAATCCTGCGTCATGACCCTGATAAAATTCTTGTTGGTGAAATTCGAGATAAGGAAACAGGCGAAATTGCAATTCAAGCTGCATTGACTGGACACCTCGTCTTTACCACCGTCCATGCCAATAATGTATTTGATGTGGTTGGTCGATTCCAACATATGGAAATTGATCAATTCAATTTTGTGAGTGCCCTCAATGGCATCATTGCTCAGCGTTTAATTCGTATATTGTGCCCTCATTGTAAGAAGCAAGAACAAGGCAGCTATATTGCTTTGGGGTGTAAAGAATGTAACCAAACAGGCTATAAAGGTCGAAAAGCAATTGCAGAAATTCTGGTTTTGGATGATGTGCTAAAAGACATGATTATACATCGGGCATCTTTAGCAGAAATGAAGCAAAAAGCTATGGAATATGGCATTAGTTCCATGCGTGAACAGGCATTGAAAATGGTAAAAAATGGTGAAACTTCATTGGAGGAGGTCAACCGTGTTACCTTTCAATAAATCCAAGCCACAATATTATATTACCCAACAACAACTCTATCTAATTACAGAAACTCAATTGGAGCCTCTAGGACAGCTTGCAGAACTATTTTCAAATACGGTATTGGCTGAGCCAAGCTTGATTTTTTTGGGTGCAGACTGTTATGAAATTTTTATTAATTTAGCTGAAAAAGTCTACTCGGCTGAAGCGTTTATAAAACAAAATCAAAATAACTTTATGCTGCATTTTCCTCATCTTGAAGTCGATAACTATCAACTTTTTTTTGACCATCCCCTGTTTAATCAACCTTATTTAGGTATTGCTATTGAAAAACACTGGTTGCAATCGCTCAAACAGTATCTAGATAAGCGCAAATTTTTCAATACAGATATTCAACCACTCGCTACTTACCTTCTGAAATGTAATGTCAAGCAAGAGCAGATTTTCTTCTGTCTAGAACCTTCAATGGAAACACAATTTATTCATTTCAATCATGTACTTGATATGGTTATTCGTAAACCTAGATCAGATATTACTGAATTATCACTGCAAACATGGATGGCCATAAAATGAGTTTTAAAATTTATGACCAAAAGCGTTTTAGACACCCCATCCGATATTGCCTGCTGTTTGTATTACTGATGATCACTGTATTCATACTATTCACAGTATGGCAAAAGCAGCAACAATTTAATGCTCAGCAAGAAAACCAACAAACTTTGCAAGCTCAATTAGAAAAGCTCAATAAGCAGATGAAAGAAGCACCTAAAGCTTTAATTTCAGGTGGTCAGACAGACGTTTTGCCAATCATTGAGCAACTCAATCAATATCCCAGAGAAACAATTTTATTAAAAAAATTGGAATATAAAAAAAGCTTGAATCAATTGGAGATTTTAGGACAAGCAAGCTCAATTGAGGATTTAGATGCATTGAAAACATCTTTATTAGATACGCAACTGATTCAAAAAATTGAAATACTTTCCACCTCAGCCTTGACTGAAAGTAAAACTTATAAAATTGAGTTTTCTTTAAAAGGTACATTATGAGTCATCAAAAACTTAAATGGGTCATGTACCACTCTATTGATCAACTCACCAGAATCGATCTTATCATTGCTTTTTTGTGTCTGTTTTCAGTCTTTAGTTACGTGTTGGTACTACCCCAATATGAGCAAAATCTGGGTGCAATCACAGCTGAGAATATAGAACTACAACATGAAGTAAAAAGAAATATTAAGCAGCAAGACATTCAACAGGTTTCCAATAAAACATTGACAGGCACTGCGCTAATTGAGATTACAAAATCCTATCAATATGCCGGGGCTCAAGTTTTAGATGCCAAATATGATCCGCAGAATCAGCAAGTTCAAATACAGCTACAAGGTGAAATTAGCAATTTGATAGATACCACCAATCATTTAAAACAGTATCAAAATATCCAATTATTAAGCCTCAGTCTGGTACAAGATGATTTAAAGAAACAGCCTAACCTGAATGTTGTTTGGCAATTGCAGGAACAGACATGATCAGGCAATTTATTTTCATTTCTGCATTAACGATTACATTGGCTTTGACACTAACCTCATGGTTAATTCCTGAACCCTATCAAAGCATAGGAGCGACAGAAACTGAAGCTGATCGTGCCCCATTAGAATTTCATTCGTTAAAATTGCAGTCAACTGAGGCTATAAGCTCTGAAATATTCCAACAGTTTTTAGTGATCAATGAAGCTCCTAAAAAGACTATTCCGCCTAGAATTACTCCAAAAATCAAACCGATTGTCTCCTCTCCAATCGCTCAAGCTATACCACCAGTTACCCCACCTAATTTCCAATACATCGGTCAGATGGTTGATCCTAGTGGAGTCAAAAGGATCTTTCTATCTAGTGATGAGGAAACCTACGTGGTTAAAACTGGCGATGTATTGGGGAATCGCTGGAAAATTGATGCTATTCAAAATGACCAGATCACAATTCTTGATCTGACTAACCAACAATTTTTTGTACTTTATATTTAAATGATGATGAAAAAATATTATTTATTAGCAACTTTGTTCTGGGGAACATTCACCTATTCTTCTTTTGCTGTTGCAAATGAGGAAGCATCTTTTTCGCAATCGCTACTGGATAAAAAAATTTCCCTCAACTTTAGGGAAGCCAATGTTAGACAAGTAATGGATGTCGTGTCTCAAACAGCAGGAATTAATTTTATCTTTGACAGTGATGTTGGTACAGATCTCAAAACCACAATTTATGCAAGCAATGCCAAAATTTCTGAAACACTCGACCTGATTTTAAAGACCAATAAGCTTCGTTATAAAGTTGTGAATCAAAATACTTATTTGATTTTTAATGATACGGCAGATAAAACGCAACAGTATGAAGACCTACAAATCAAAACCTTTGTCCTAAAAGCGGGTGATCCTAAAAAGACACAGGATGTTTTAAAAACAATTTTAAATCCGAAGTTTATTTATATAGATGATAAGAATCGCCTGATAACTTTACGTGATCGTCCTGAAATTTTACAAGCCGCAGAAAAGCTAATTCAAGTCTATGATCAACCGGATCCTGAAGTGGTTTTAGAAGTAAAAGTTTTTGAAGTCAGTAATGAAATTTTAAATAACTTGGGTATTGCTATTCCTAGTAAAGTTTCTTTATCTCCACTTGGTATATCTGCTCAATCATCAAGTGTTGTTTTAAATGATCTACTGAATCTTTCAAGGGACAGGATTACTGTAGGTGGTATTTCCCCTCTTGTAACATTAAATCTGCAAGATACCAATGGTCGAGTGAATCTTCTGGCTCGTCCCTCGTTACGTGTAAAGAATTTAGAAAAAGCCAAAATTGTGGTTGGTGATAAAGTTCCAGTTATTACTTCAACGATGAATCAGGTCTCTAGTTCAGTAACAGAGTCTGTTAGTTATTTAGACGTAGGATTGACCCTAGAAGTCCAGCCGGAAATCCAAGTAAATGATGAAGTTGGGATTAAAGTTTCTTTAGAAGTCAGTAATATTGTCAAAGAAATTCGAACTAATACAGGTTTATTGACCTATCAAATTGGTACACGAAATGCCAATACTGTCCTACAACTCAAGGACGGAGAAACCGAAGTTCTAGCAGGATTGATTCGTGAACAAGAACGTAAAAGTGCGACCAATATCCCTTTCTTAGGGAGGTTACCTGTATTGGGGCATTTATTTTCTAGCCGCTCTAAAGACAAAAGTCGCTCGGAAATCTTATTATCTATTACCCCTAAAATTATTCGACGTAATACCGAACGTTTAAACTATACCGATGCATTTGACTCTGGTACGCAAAATTATATTAGTTTAAATAACGACCAAGGCTCTTTAGCAAAATTTAAAGGTGAAGTGACAGGCTCAACTTCGAATAATACACCGTCATCTAACTACATCCCTGTACCACCACCTCAACCAGCGGCTCAATCACCAACTGCCTCAGAAAATATTATCAACCTAAGTGTACCTGAACAGATAATCAGTACTGATCCATTAAATGTATTGGTAGAAGCCCAATCCGTTGCAAAAGGCTCAAAAGTATTAGTTAAATTTGATCGGCATGCCTTTAATTTATCAGATGTCCGGTTAATGACTAAAGCCAGTCAGTCAGTGACGTACAATACGACTTTAGAGGGCATTGAGATTTTGGTGAATGATGAACTAAAACATCAATCACTCGCGTTGCTAGTTTTACAACCCTTACCTGGCTATAAAGGTAAAGGGGAAATCACTTTAGCCAGTTCACATGATCAGTTTGGTCATCGCTCCGATCGAAAAACTGTGGAAGTAAAATAATCATGTTAACGAGGATACGAGGCTTTACTTTAGTTGAAGTGTTAGTAACGCTTACCCTTATTTCTATTATTGCGTCTATGGCTTTTCCACTGATTCAACTGGATCAAAAACGTCGCCAAGAACGTGAACTAAAAGATGCACTAATACAAATACGTACAGCCTTAGATAATTATAAACAAGCGGTTGATGAGGGGCGAATTTATATGCCTGCAGATAGTTCAGGTTATCCCAAAACTTTAACTGATTTAGTAGAAGGTGTACCTGATTTAAAAGATATTAAAGGGCGTAAAATCTTTTTTTTAAGACATATTCCTACTGATCCATTTGTATCTGACAAAACCAATGGAGCAGAGTCATGGGCATTAAGAAGTTATGCCAGCTCTGCTGATGCACCTGAAGCTGGAGACGATGTCTATGACATTCGCTCCAAAAGTAAAAAAACCGCTTTGGATGGGACTCGTTATGATACATGGTAAGTTTAAAATCCGACGGGGTTTTACCTTAGTTGAACTTTTAGTAGTAATGGTTATTATAGCATCACTACTCAGCGTGGTTTTACCCAGATATATTAAAAGTTTAGACAAAGCAGAAGAATCTGCGCTTAAAAGTGACTTAGCAACGATTCGAATTTCAATTGATCGTTTTTATTCTGATAAAGGCCGTTACCCTAAAACTTTAGATGAGCTTGTTGCAGAAAAATACCTGAGACATATTCCTCTTGATCCAATTACAAAAAAAATGAATTGGCAGCCCATCTATATCAACATGGATGGTGAACAAGTTGTATATGACATAAAAAGCAATGCTAAGGGAGTATCCATCGATGGTAGCAATTACCAGACTTGGTAAAGCCCAAACAGGCATGACCTATATTTTTTTCTTATGGTTTATTCTGATTTATGGGATTTTATTGAGCAGCTATATTGAAATTACATCGACTCAATCAAAACGATTGAAAGAACAAGATTTTATCCATACTACTCAATTATACGTCAAAGCATTAGAATATTATTATAAAGATCATCAAATTTTGCCTAAAGACATTAAACAACTTTTATGTGATGGACAGACTTATCCTTGTAAACGTTACATACGTCAGTTGTATAAAGATCCACTGACTCATCAAGATTTTGTTTATATTTATGATGAGCAAAAACAAATTATGGGCATTAAAACTAATGCTAAAGGAAGTATTATAAATTCAAAATTAAGAGAAACATATCAAACTAATGATTACAAAAATTTAAAAATAACAACAACTATAACTCAGACTAAAAACCAACACCTACACTGATTCATATTAAATTTTAATTTAATAAAAATCATCCTACACTACAAAATTAAGTAACATCTCAATCACAAAATCATCAAAATCAAAAACATTCATTCAAATTACAACAAAAATTAAGTCTCCAAAAAATCGAGCAAATAAAAAACTCAAAAAAAATAGATTAAAAATTATTAACCCCACTCCATTAAAAAAAGCATAAAATCAAAAAAAATAGCAACAAATTATATAACCACTCCCTCATTAAAACTAACACTATTTTCACTTACAGTCACTACTTTGCCTACAGCTACTGCATTACGGATATCATTGACAACCTGACCATCATTTTCTTAAAAATTTTAGAATTATCAAAATAATATCTAAAACTAAAATAAAAAATGCTATATAGAAAAATAAAATATTACCACTCATACTCCATAAAATTATAGAAAAAATAGTAATTGCTCTTAAAAAATATTCTGTAAATCTCATATAATTACCATTTCTCAGAGTGTCTAGTTAAAACACTCTGAGATCCTATTTAAGTTATATTTTCTTTATACAAGCTGGTAATGTGTCATTAGGGATTGTTGCTGCCGTAGTTATCCCTATAACAGCTGCTATTCTTTCTACTAATTTTTGAAGCATGACTCCATATCTACCTCCTGTTTTATCCGAAGTAGGTAACAATAAACTAGCTATAGCTTGTGACAGTCCAAAAGACTGCCAAAAGCATGACTCTTGCTCATCATTAAACACACTTAAATTGTATAAAATAACAGCAGTCAATATTATAATACCTATAAAAAAAGCTAATAGTGCTAATACCATACCTGCAGATATAAATATAGGAATAACCATTCCAAAAATTGCAGCGGCTGCAATTCCAGCGAAAGCTCCAGATAACAATGGCAACAAAGCACCTCCATTTAACCCACCACTAATCATGTATGCTCCACTTCCATTATTCGGATCAGTAATGATATAACCGCTTCCACTCCACCCATTAAAATTTACTTGAGTTTGGCTCGTAGTAACTATCTTACCTGAAGCTACAGCATTACGAATATCATTAATGACCTGACTATTATGATCAAGTTGTGGAAGAATAATATTAATATTACTTTGCTCTATTTGATAAATTTTCTGTCCTTGCTCATTGGCTAACTTCAAAACTTTAGTTGCACTAACCCCATCTACATTTTTTTGCAAACTACCTGTATTATTAAAAAATTGCTCAGGCAACTTATTTTCATTAAAACTTTGACGCAACCCCTGCTCTTGAATAAAATCCATTAAGTTATTTTTATCGTTATTTATATCAACAATATTTGATCCAATACGATCAATATCCATCACCATGCCAGAAAAATTAACTGCTCTTAAAACACCCCAGCTATATACTCCTTGTAAATTTGTAGAAAATGTACCAAAACTCATAAATGGATTATTAATTACTCCGGATTTTAACCCATGGATACTATTTTGGATGTCATTAATATTATAGTAACTTTGTACTACTGCTTGAAGCATTGCCCCCGTAACATCATGACCTGTTAAATTTTTAATCTTTTCTTCATCCTTACTTTGTATTTTGCTTCTTGCTCCTTCTATTTTAGTTTTAAGTCGCTCTATTTGTGGCTTACCAATCCCCTGCATGTTATAACCAATCGCATGATATTCACCAGCGCTAAACTGTTTGTTTGGTAAACTCCAGTTGTTGTTTGGACTCCTAAAGCCCATTTGTGCCTGAATTTCTGTGCCTAAAGCATAACTTGGCAAGGTCTTTAACACTTGCCCATCAAGCGTGATTTCTCCTGTGACTCTAATTGAACTGGATAAAGATTTTGGTAATTTGCTAGGGTCAATGTTACCACCAGCATCAGGTTTTGGTAGCCCATTGGCAATGGCTTGTGCATCGCTTTCACTAGTCGGACGGAATGATAAAGCCAATGACTTGCCACGTAACTGGGTGCTTGGAATCTTAAACTGCACGGCATAACTTCCCATTGCAGATGCATAAGGATCAGTTGCATCATACACATTCAGATGAAAGTAATGACGCATGGTATCGGGTAAGGTGTGATAATCACGTACTACTGCAACTACCTCATACGGCAGTACAGGACTTAACATCTTACTTTTATAAGTCTTGATCTTACTCGTGCCTAATACATCACCAACTGTCGCTGTTGGATGTTGTTGTTTTAAGTAGGCTTCGACTTTACTTTGATAAGCTTTAGTCGCTGTTTCAATATTGGCTGCATTTAGGTTTTGTACACTGCCATTGGCCTCATCAACTGTAGCACCTTGTTGAGCTTTGTTTAGGAAATCGTCAACATCAAATGGAACAGCCTTAGTTAGATCCATACCATTGGTTCGTTCATAACGTTTATAGCTGGCATCCAGTGGTACCCAACTATCTTCGATATTCGGGTTGTTTTGTCCACTGGTCTGCACAGCTCCTTTACTCGGGATAAAGTCCAGTTTGGCTTCTACCCACATATGTTCCATGCGTAAATGGGTTTCCTTGCCACCACTGGTCATAATCACACTCGGTACACCACCCTGACCAATTAGATTAGCAGCAGCACCTAGGTTATTTACTCCACCGACCCAGTCTTTGGCAACCTCGGCAGGTACATCAATCGTTCCCGATACATAACGAGCAGGAATTCCAGAAGCACGCAGTAACGCTATCAATAAACTACTTATATCTGTCGCATTGCCTCGTTTAGTTTCTAATGTATAAGCTGAACCCTGAATCGAACCATAAGTCGGTATAAATTCAATATTGTCATATACCCATTTATAAATTTTGGCTGGGTTATGATTCAGTTGGGCTGCAAGGTCCTTGATTTCCTGAGTAATCTGAACATCTTCATTGGCTATGAGATCTTCTGTCTGTGTTGCTACAGGTAGGGAAGCCAACACAGGCCATTTATTCTGGTCATTGAGGGTCATTCCATTAAAGGCGATTTTCTGCCACTGCCCAACACTAGTACTGGTAAAGACTGTTGGAATTGCCTGTTGCCATAATTGATCTGGGCTTAAGGTTGAAGCATCTACCACAGGCTTATATTTAGGGTTAATGGTTATTTTGTCATTCTTAACCTGATAATGTTCCAGTGCTGGCGCAAGCTTCTTAAAGTCTTGTGCAGTTACTGGTGCGGGTACTTTACTATCAGGTCGCCCCCAAGGTAATTCTTTAAAATTACGCTGTAATTTCTTTGGTTCCCACTGAGTCATCTGATTAGAGATTTTATCTAGCGCAGCATTTCGACTCGTTGTATCTTTCGCAGTTGCCAACTGATCAAATAAACCCTCCATCATCGCTTGGCGTTGTTCGATCAATTTTGCCGTTTGTTCTTGACGGGCAATAATCGTACTAGAGACTTTTTTGACCTTAAATTGTTGTGCTTCTTGACGAATACCGGCCACGGCTCTCGCTGTTTCTTGAGCAATATTGCTACGTAATTCTAGGATTTGCTTAGCTGTTGCTGCCCTTAAAGTCTCTTGCTGTTGATTTAACTTTTGCAATTGTGAGGCAGTCGTTTTTGCTGACGGACGCAAGTCCGTCAAACGCATTTGCATTTTCTTAACCAACTCTTGCATCTGTTCTAAATCAGATTGGCTGACTGAACCCTCAGTCCCTGGTTTAACCCGGCCAAAGGCTTCCTGTTCGATCGCCGCCATCGCTGGTACAGATAACAGCCCTGCATGACAAAGCACAATTGTCCCCGCTATACAGCGTTTCAATGTTTTACTAAATTTCATTATTTCACCAAGTTTTAAAACTTCTTTCTTTTTAATTTATGCAAGAGTGATATGGGTATAGCCTCATACCACTCTATCCCCTTTAAATGTTATTGATTGTTTTGATACCACTGGATTTGCAAGGTACGAATCAGTTCATCCAGCTCTTTTCTCGCAGCCGTGGCATCAATGTTGTTTAAGCGACCCATTGCTCCGCCTGCCTCGGCATAACTTGCAATCGCTAAATCATGCAATCCCAAGGTACTATTGAGTTTTGCTGCACCCAGTAAGGTCTTAATCGCTGTCACTTGTACCAAGTCACCTAAACCTACACGCCATTTTCCGATCTGCTGATCAAGTAATGCATAACGTTCATTCGCCCCACGCACAAGGAAACGGTATTCCTTACTATTCAAGGCAGTTACACTTGTATCTGTACCGTTATAGACATTCACCTTAATTGCATGTGTTCCAGAAGTGCTCGGTAATACAATCGGTAATGTGAGATTCTCTGTCGTAGCAGCATGAAGGGAAACGGTAAACTTCACCTGATTATTCGTGACTGTACCTGCACCTAACCACTGAGCTCCTGCTGGTAACTGCACAACAATTGTAGTTTGCGCATTTTGGTTACTGTTCAGTTTAGCGCTTAGATATACAGGTTCTTTCGGTGCATAACTTAGACGTTTGCTTGCATCAACTTGTTGATAGCTGAGGCTTTGTTTAAGTAAATTCTTCCAAGCTTGCTGTTTAGCTGGCGATATTGAACCATCCATGATCAAGCTTCTGAGTAAATCAAATGACAAGGCTAATGGTTTACTATCACCATAGTTAGCCGTCACTATCGCTGGATATTTCGCTTGGCTATTGCAGATATAGAACTTCAAATCGACAATCGTTTCTATAGACGTAATCCAGTCTTTGTCAAACCCTGCACAGTAGCGACCATCATAATCTGCTGTAACTTTGGCTCTTGAACCTAGATACCATGCTAATGTGTCACCTATTGGTGTTAGCACTG
Organism: Acinetobacter sp. Tr-809; assembly: GCF_011753255.1. NCBI lineage: Bacteria > Pseudomonadati > Pseudomonadota > Gammaproteobacteria > Moraxellales > Moraxellaceae > Acinetobacter > Acinetobacter sp. Tr-809. The sequence goes on along the minus strand of NZ_VWVZ01000002.1, from coordinate 288,201 downwards.
GGAAATTATTTTCATATACTGGCTCATGGGCTTTCATCTCTCCTTTCGAAAGCAGCAGATGTCCACGATAGCGTATATCCGTCAGATTTAATAATTCATAGTTAGTCCAGTCCAAGATCCCTTTATCGAATAAAACAGACTCGCCATTAAAGCTCAGCTCACGCAGTTCATCGTTGGTACTGATCTGGAATTTCTCAACTGCACCTAAAACCCAGTAGTTGTTATAACGTCCACTACGCATGAGTTTCTTAAACTCATTCGGACTATAGGTAATTTTATAATTCAGACCCGTTTCTAATTTAATTTCGTTCAGATAGCGATTGAGTGTATTTCCTCGTTCACTAAAACAAGCGTAATCAAACTTACCAAATGCCCAATTCAGAACAGATTTGTGCCATCCAGCTTCACAGCTATAGTAGACCAACAACTGATTATTCACCTGTTTATAATCGGGCAACTCCACCTCTACAGGCACTTGAGTCAATTTAAAACTGGCTTGAGCAAGCGGTTTTTCCTGCCCCGAACCTGCAATGTAGGTCAACGCTGCGGTGATACGATCACCATTTTGTCCCAGCGTTTTCCAGCTTAGGCTTTGTTGGTAGCTTTGCGCCTGTGCAAGTTGACTTGCTGTGGTACTCAATGTTGCTATAGCATCAACATCATCATTTTTAAATAGACGAATATTCAACGGCAAATTCGACCAAACCTCACTACCTGTGTTCTGAACTTGCAGATTCAGTAATACACTATCTCCTATAGGTACTTCATTTGGTGTTGCACTTAGCGCACCGACCAACCCTAAACCAGTTTGAGTCGAACTGAGCACGTTAAAACTTGTTTGGCGCGTATAGCTTTGTTGTCCAGATGTCGTCGTTGTACGAACTATATAGTTGCCAGCTTTCGCATTGGAAAGTTGTAATGGATATTGTTCTTGTTTTAAGGCATTGGCAGCAAGTTGTGGGTAGCTAGCCGTTTGGCTAAAGATCACTTGTCCAACACTATCGAGAACCTCAGTTAATACAGTGGCCTCTCCACCGAGATCATTGTTTGAAGTATTTTGCAGTTGCATCTCAAGGGCAACTAGACCGTTCACTGGATATTGCTGTTTATCAGTACGGATTCGTGTATCTGTTAAGCCATTCGCCGCTGCTGAACTTTGTACAGTTAGCGTATTATTGGCTGTCGCAATCACACTACCTTGTTTAATAAGATCCGTCTGAACTCGATATTGCCCACTATAAATACCAACCAATGACCATGGTAAAGCCTGGGTATGGCTATCATTGGTTTGATGAGCTGCCGCTAGACTGATCTCATAACTTGGTAAAGTTGCAACTAAATTATTAGCACTGTCATAAATGCTGTGTCGTACTGTTGCACCACTAGCAAAACTTCCTAAATTACTCACATTGGCAGTAATTTGTACATTCTCACTAGCTTGATAAGCGGCCTTGTCTAAGCTTGCTGTTAATCCCAATGATTCATAGCCACCTGTAACACTTAAACGAGCAGTATTATTGGCTTCAGTGTATTCCTGAATCTTCGTTGCCGTACTTTGACCAACATCATTGGCTACAATAATAATCTCACCAAAGCCTGCCAAATTGCCTGTATAACTATAAGTTACATCTTCATATTCACCCGCATTGAGTGCTTTAGTTGTGAGAATAGTTCCTAGTAGCGTACCTTTTTCTCCATTGGTAACTTGTTGAGCTGTCAGGCGATAGAAGCTAACTGGTAAGTCTTTGGCAATCCGTTTACCACCAGCATTACCAATACGTACGGTAAATTCTGCTTTATTCAATCCACCTAGGTCATTCACTCGGATATAAGAAGCGGTTGGGTCGGCTGCTGCTGTAGCATTTTGGTTAAGTAAAAGATTGGCACGATAGGTATTGTGTGCTTCCCAGCTATTTACTTCTTTTTTAGGGACAGTAAGGTCATCATTGATATTGGTTACATGATAGCTATACTGGTTCCAGATATTACGAGTGTTTGCCCAATCTCGATTCTTGCCTGAAATCATACGGATACCGTGGCCACTAGACCCTAGAATAATATCTGCATGGCCATCAGCATCAGCATCCACAACAACAGGATATTCATGTGCAGTGGCAGTACTATTCGGTATTTTAATCCGCTCAACTCCAGTAGCAGCATCATATACACGAATATTTTGCTCATCAAAATGAACCGCTTCTAGTTTACCATCATTGTCAAAATCAAAAACGGTTGAGCCAGTTCCACCAGAACCATCGCTAATAGGTGTAGACCAAATGACACTTCCATCCCCCCGAAGTGCAACATAATTATAGGTTCTAGCAAGTCCAATATCGGCAATACCATCCCCATCAAAATCAGCAATAACAGGCGACCCACCGGCGCTACTTGGAGCATTATAAGAGGCAATTTCAATACCAGTTTGCGCATCGAAAATATAGACTAAACTACCATACACAGCAATAATTTGAGGTTTTGAGCTACCTAGAACATCACCCACAGCTAAAAATTTAAGCATAAGCTGTGTGCCAGCCTTAGTTTTAAATCTATATAACAGATTTCCTTGACGATCACTTACCCCCTCTAAACCTATAATTTCAGGATAACCATCACCATTAATATCTGCGACAGCTTGTGTTTGACCTGAAGTTAAATTATTTACAAGTAAACCCTGCTCATAATTAAAAATTTTATTATTTATTAATATTTCAGGAATACCATCCCCATCTAAGTCTGCAATATTTGGATGATAAGCATCAGATGACCATCCACTTGCATTTAAACTAAAGCTAGGATTTGTAAATTGCTTCTTAATTTGTCCTTTATTATTATATATCAGCAAACTATTACTATTTTTTACAACAATTTCAGGGATTCCGTCTTTGTCTAAATCTGCAATTGCAGCTACTTCCTGAGCACCAGATCCTGCCAAAGTAAACTTTAATGCTCCAGTTTTCCCATCAATTGCACGATATTGCCCCCCAGACCTGTATACAATAGTCGCAATATCTCCTTTTCCAATCATTCCATCTCCATTAGTATCATCTAATGGCGCAACTGTTGGACTAGAATCAGTTGAGGCTGAATGTTTCCATACAATCTCTGCTTCTAATGTCCCTTGTTGAGGTTTAATTTCCACGGCATCACTGGTCAAACGAATATTATTATTCTCATCCCGTTCAGCAACTTGCTTAGTACTGTCTACCCACACACCAATTGGGGCATCTCTAAATAAAGATTTCCCTTCAATTTGTAAACTAACTTCTATTTCTTCCTGTACATCCAACCCTTTTGGTAGCTTGGTTTTACCAAGAATAATCTCGCCTTCATCAAAAATTCGATTATTATTTGTATCGGCAAAAGCAAGAATCTCGACATCCTGAGTTTTAGTAAATGCTTTATTACCTACATTACCAATTTTTGCCTTTAGAACACCTGTAGTTTGTAAGCTCTGTTGATCAGTGCTTAAACTAGATGTATCTGTCATCACTACTTTAAGATCAGGCATACTAATATCCGCTGATAACGGACGTAAACGAATCTCTCCTAAATTAGCTTCCGTATCAGTGATATATTGTTTATCAATATTAAGCACAGAGGCCAAATGTGGCGTGGACTGAATAAGAATCTTTAGATTAGGAACTCTCACCTGATCAAGTTTAAAATTCCCTGCAGCATCAGATTTTAGCGTTGAAAGTTGCTGGTTATTATCCTGTCTATAAATTATAATATTTGCACCACTAATAGGCTTATTAGTTTGAGAATCAACAATAATTCCTTTAACTGTATACGGCTTAAAACTTAGAGCAACACTCAGTGTTTGTGGCTTTCCTTTTTCAATTTTTACTGTATAACTTTGACTGTCTTCAAAACTTGGATGTAGGACTTTAAACCGCCAAGTACCTTCCATTAACTCATAATCATCAGAAAACTTATCCCCTCCCATATTTGACTTTAAGGTTTTTATAACATTTCCCTTTAAATCTAATTGTTCAGCAATAATTTGTGCATTATAAATAGGTTGCTTACTTTCTGAGTTTAATATACTAAACTTGACCTCACCAGTTCCAAGCTTTCTAAGTGCGATTTCTATAGTTTTCTTATTTTCCCCAACTTTAAATTCTGATATTACTGATTCCGAATCATGATAATTTCCTTTTACCGCATATACCTTTCGCAAACCTGCTGTAGTTTGCCAATTTGTTGTAGAGGTAGTTGCATAACTAGAAGCACTACTGATTGTTTCACCAGCATCATTTAGTCTATCAACATAGACATAATATCCCGATAATGTTTGACCAGTTTCTATATCCCTTACTACGACATCAAAAAAAACAGGTGTTAGTTCATCAGGTAATTTATCTGGATTGTTAGGATCTTTTGGATACATCATGGTTATACCCAAATCATTAACTTGATCCTGTTTTAAGGTCAACATTCTTTCTGATGCTGCATAACCAGGATAATTGACAGTTAAAGTTAAAGTTTTACTAATTACAGAGCCTGATGGCTTAATATTTTCTAGATAATCATCTAGTGCACCTTTAGGAACCTCATAATTATTAATGATATAGTTACCATCACTTCCTGAGTTACCGACATGCTTTCCATCTAAAAATATCGCGACATTACTTAATGGGTTTCCGTTTTTATCAACAACTTTACCAATAAACTTAGTTGAGACTTTTTCTTCAGTGATTAATTGAGGAGAAAAGTCAAAAGTACTCCCGGCTGTCGCTGTACCTGAACCTCCACTCGCCATATAACCCTTTGACACTACATTGATCGTAAATGCCGCGGGTTGTGTCAAAGTAATCTGGTAACGTCCATCTGTATTAGTTATAGCCGACAATGTATTTGTCCCACTAACTAACTTAACTTCAGCACCTATCACTGGCTGTCCTGTTGTTTTGTCTGTGACTCGCCCCTGAACTAAAGCACTTGTGACATTTGCTTTTCTGGTTAATTCAATTTGACCAAGGTTTAAACTTTCACCTTGTCTTAATGTTACCTGGAAAGTGAGTGAACCAAAGCCCTCTTTATTCACTGTAAATCTGTAGTCACCAGCCTTAACATCCGTGAAAATAGCAGTGCCATCTTCTTTACTTTGAACAGTTAAAGTAGATGCACTATCCTGTGAACTAGTGATCGTTACCCCAGAAATATTCGCTTTAGTTTCCGCATCAATCACGCTAAAACTAATTGTAGACGTAACTGGATTAACAGGAGGCTTAGATTGTGTTTTTAAAGAACGTAGAATAATTGAAGTCGTATAAGCATCTTGATTCCAACTGCCATCTTGTGCTTGTGTACCCAATGCTTTGGTTTTAAAAGCATCACGCGCTGGACTATCAATCCCGCGATAAGGATGTAAAGCCTCATTCAATAAAGCATCAATAAAAAGTTGATCTACATTTTCAGTCCACTTACCTGCACTAAGTTGTTTAGATTCCAAGTAATTAACCGTTTTCAAAGCAATCGCATTATATTGAGGATACGCTTTTAAATATTCAGTTAAAGCTGTCAAAGCATAAGCTGAAACATAAAACTCATCTAATGAAACAACTTGAAATGCGCCTGTTGCTCTTTGCTGACTCACCAAATATTCAATAGCTTTTGATATTTTTGTGTTATCTGAGAAATTAACTTGCTTAAGTGCAAGTAATACCCATGCTGTATCTAAAGCATTGCTTTGCCAATCTACTAAATGTCCAAAACCACCATCTTTATTTTGATAACTTAAGATTTTATTAACAATCTGATCAGTGGCTTTTTGTTGAATTTTCAATAAAATAACAGCTTTAACTAAAGCCTCTGTACTTTGCTCATCATTTAATAACTCATCAATATTAATATTATTATTTTCTTGACCATATAAACCTAAAGTAATCTCTTTTTCATATACAGCTTGTAATGGAGTTGCCATTATAGAGTTACTTGAGGTTTTTAACCAATTTACTCCTTGTTGCTCTGTTGCAGAGGAATTTTGACTAACCCCTACAACCACCCCTGCTCCCAATAGCATTTTCTGCCAAACTTTTAATGACATTTCAACCCCTTGATATTTAAGTTTCATTTAATAATATTATTTTATGTTATTAATTTTATTGCATTTTTTAAAAACAAACAACTATTAATAGATTAAAATTTTTTTTAAAAAAGATAAGTTAAGTTAACTAAACAATAAGCAAAATATATAAATTAAAATTAATCAATAATAGATTAAAACCATATTCCATCTATAATATTAAAAATCTACATCTTTACCCCTCACTTAGGTAAAAAATAAAAATTAATTCTTCAATTTAAAGGAGATTTAAAAATAAAAAAGTATTACCTTTAGCTTAATAAAAAGATATATGATCAACAACAAATTAATAAACACAACCTCAATGACCACTACGCCTTCCAACCATAATATATTTTTCATTAATTAACATTATATATTAATTTAATCTCTTCCCACTTTACCTTTATCTCTTATGAACGTAGAAAATTTATCAATAATTTCTAAAACCTCTCTTTTCTACTTTGAAGCTTTACAATTAAGTGCTTTCTTTCAGTCTAGAATTCTTCTTATTTTACTTTACTCCAAGTATCCCAATTCTCTACAGCCATAAGAATAGGAGGTAATACTTGTCTGTTAATTTAACTAATCTCTATCGCTAAAACTCAACACCTCTTCAACCCCACTAGGTATACAATTATAAAGCTAATGGATAGATTGAGACGAATGTTCATAAAAGCTCTATGGATCACAGTTTGCAAATGATGAAACACTGCACCAAATACATGCAAAATAAGAAGAAGAAGCCCAAGATGGATATGCTCAAAGCAGGCTAAACTTGTCTAATAAAAAAGCCATTTATGAAAATAGCTGATTTATATAACAAATTCTGGTGATGGCGTCAGTTGAACTCAAAACCCAAATCAATGATTTTAAATACTTATTTTATAACTTAAAATATTCTGTACCCAAATTAAATTTAGTGTATTAAATCTTAAAACTAATTTTGTTCAAATTCACCTTTAGGATTTGAACTTGGATACTGATTTTAACACGTGTGCATTTCACATTAAACGATATGTTATAGTATTACTTTTTCATGTATCATTTAAGAACACAACTGCAGGGACAAGATTATGTTTGAAAAGATTGATGCTTTAAAAGCAAAATTAGATCAGCATAGTCCTCTTTCTCCAACTATTATAAAGAATCTACAAGAAGATCTTATTGTTCGCTGGACATACCATTCAAATGCAATCGAAGGCAATACACTTACATTGTTGGAAACAAAAGTTGTTTTGGAAGGCATAACTGTTGGCGGAAAAGCATTACGAGAACATTTCGGGGCAATCAACCATAGAAATGCGATTTATTACGTCGAAGACATTATTAGAAAGGAAGAGTCATTTTCTGAATGGCAAATTCGCAATATCCATCAGCTCATTTTGAAAAATATAGATGATGACAATGCAGGGCGATATCGCCAATAAAACGTATTAATCTCTGGTGCTACAACTACGCCTTCTGACTATACCTTACTCAATAACAAAATGGTCTAGTTAGTTGATTGGTATAACAGCACAGACATTACACCCTATCGAACGTGCAGCAAAAGTTCATGCAGACTTTATTGGTATTCACCCATTCATTGATGGTAATGGACGTACTTCACGTCTTTTAATGAATCTTGAACTATTAAAAGCAGGCTATCCTCCTTGTGTGTTTACAGTAGAAAATCGTTTGGCTTACTATGAGGCTCTTGATCAGTGGATGGCTTACGGAAAAACCGAAGCCTTTATCAAGTTAGTCTCCAATACAGTTATCGAGGGTTTTAAGCCAAATCAAGTGATTCTAGGCCTTTGAACTCCTCGCACTCAATATTTTAGACGAGAAGAAGACTGCTTGTACGGCCTATCATAATTTATTGTTCAATCAAACATTATATCCAAAATTAACTCAATAAATGATAGTAAATCTGAATGATTCGTACTAGTTTACAATGTATCGTAATAAGCTTTTTAGTTTTGGCAAATCAGACTTTTAACAAGAATATTCGTAACTGCATCCAATATTCTTTAAAAATTCAAATAAGCGCATTAGATTAACTTTGAAAATCAATATAATTCAATACAATAATAAGAACTAAATTAACAATACTTACGATGATTAATCCAACCTGTAATTTACTATTTTCTTGACGTTGGGTATCGATTTGTAAAGAAAGATTTTTTAACTCTTCAGAACTCTCATTTAATTGTTTTTTCATTAATTCAAATTTGTTTATAGTATTTTCAGATTGATCTCTTAAAAATTTTTCCATATCATTAAATTGAGTATCAATATGCAATAAGTTTTTATGTAATTCATTTTTTATATTTTCCAATTTCTCATCACAACCCTCCTTATAATCTTTTGCTAATTGCATCGTTTTCTGCTCAGATACTTTCAAAATGTTTTCAATATCATTAACTCTTTCACTTACACTGCGCACTATTAGTTTACTGTGATATCCAATTAATTCTTTAACAGCATCAAAACCATCAATATTCTCCTCAATTAATATTTTTAATTCTTTTTTTGTATTATTACTTATAGAAATATTTTCTTTTATTTTTTCTTTAGCACTATCAACATTCCATTTTAAATCATCAATATGTTTTTCAAAATTATCATTTAATGGTGTATTAATAATATTATCAACAAGATTTTTTAGGTCATCCATTGACGTATCATTCACATTTAGAATTTCAGTTTCATTTAACATTAGTATTTTACCTCAGAAAATTTAGCATATTGTTGTTCTAACACCATGCCATACCACAACCTATGGAATTTTTTAACTATATCTTTTTCATAAATAAAATCTCTCTTTGACTGCTTACATGCATCTTCGAATGAGCGTTTCATCAGATCTTGAAAACTTTCTGCATGTCCTTTCGCATCTATCATACTTACAATAAATTTTTCATGTTTATCATTCAGAACTTTTAATGTATTTTCAATCTCTCTCACTTTCTGTTCTATCTCATCTTTCGAAAACTCAAATGATCTAATTTCTTCTCTAATCTTTTGAAATTCCTTCTTCTTTTGTATTAATTTTTTTTTGCAATATTGTTTAATTTGTTTATCAGCATCTTTAGCAAAGTTAGCAATTTCCTGCTCTATTGCCTGATGTAAAATATCGAAATCTTTGTTGAAACTCGCAGCAGACCAGTAGTCATCAAACCAATAGTCACTCAACATTTTATAACAAGATGCCAAGTTGGCTGTATCTAATGATGGAGGCTGCCCAAGATAAAACTCCTCCAGTTTTAAAATTGAATTAGTTTCTACTGCTGTCCAACTCTGGCTCAATAGTATCATCGTCTTTTTGAGCCAAGTCTTTAATGCAGGAACAGTATGTGCATCCGGTTTCTGTGAATTAGAAATTTTTGAAAACTGCTTAATCATATCTGTAATAAATGATTTCTTCTCTATATCCAATAAATCATCAATTTCACCCTGAACTTTTTGTTTCTTATATTCATAATCACCACAAATATTTTCCAAACAATCTCTATCTGCTTTATATTTTTCCATTTTTTCATTCAGTTTTTTACATTGCTTCTCATAGTTATTTTGTTCATTATTAATTTTTTGTTTAACCAAATATTGAACATTAAAACCATTCATGAAACGAGCATAAGGATTTGCAGCCTTATGTAAACTATCATAAAGTGCAACAAATGAATCATGATTAACTTTTTGGATTACATCAAAATAACTAGGATGCTTACTTTCTATGTTCACCAATGAGCGTCCAAACTCCAATGGAAATATTATTTCTTTATATTCATTCGAACTGATAAAATCATGAGTACAGAGTTGCTCAGCAATCCTTTGCTTAAAACTGTCTAAGTCAAAATACTCTTTATTAGCCTTTACATAATCTAAAACTGTTACTGGTGAAAAAGAATATGTTAAAACAACCCTAAACCGATTTAACTGTGATGTCCAAGATTTAAATTCATTTAATACTAATCTCTCAGGATTTAGGAAAGATAAATCATCTAGTCGCCCAACCAAAAGTACAATATCAGCTGTTCTTGCATATATTCTAGCAATTTCTTCTACATGCTTTTGTTCATTTTCATCTCTTGCTTGAATTCCTGGTAAATCCAAAATACGAATATCTAATGGTTTCTGATCTACATCATGATAAAAATATTTATTAGGGATATGAACATCAATAATCTCTTTTTTCCATGACTTACCTTGTTCTACTGCTTCTCGTAGTTTTCCAAAATATTCATCGACTGTATTTACATCAATAGACTTATTTTGACTATCTCGAAAATGCCACTGATCATCCACAGATTTACGATAACGAATAGGCATAACCGTTGACGATTTTCCAATTTCCCGACCACCACGTAATGGTTTAGAAACTTCATCTATACAATCATCCTTAATCCTAAGCAGTTTTAGGATTAAGGTTGTCTTTCCTACTTGTGTCGAACCATAAACAACTATAGTAATTTGATCAGAGCGTGTTAAATCAGCTTCTAAGTCAGGATCAACCTGATCAAGGAAATCCTGATATGCTTTTGTTGCCCATTGATCGCGTTGGCTATAAAGCTCAAGCCAATCTCGATTGTTTTCCACTTAATAACCTTTGTAAATTTTCTTGAGAATTTTTTACTGTATTTAGACAACGATATATTGTGTCTTTTTTAAGCAAATCTTTATTCAATCCATATGCCTTATCTAGATTATTACGTATTACTTCACGAATATTTTCCATTACATCATCATAATGTTCCAATGATGTTTGCACATTTGCATCACCATAATGTCCTAATACGGCCGAAATATATTCCTTCTGACTATTATGATAGTTCTCTGTTTCCTTTCCTATTTGATAAGCCAGATAACCTGTAATAATAACGCCTGCCGCTACCATAGATACTGTTCCACCAATACCAACTGCTCCTGCAGTAGCAGTGCTATTTCCAGATAATACTGAGATTAATGCAGGAATCGTATCAATTTTTGCATCTGCAACAATATCTACAGCAAGAATAGTAGCCATTGTTCTTATTATAGGTATAAATGACTCTTTGAATTTCGGTAGACTGTCACTGGTAGATTTTGCAATATTCTCAATTAACTGAGACTCACTCATACCTTTTTCAATATTTATGCTGGGTGTTGCGATTGTAGCAATTTGCATTATACGTGCATATTCCATGACAATGGCTGGTACTAATGCTATTGCTTTTGGAAAATCAGAGTTTTCATCAAATTTTATATTATCCTTTTCTTTTACTAAATCAGGACGAAATAATAAACTGAGTCCATCTTTTACCTCAGGTTTATTAAGCAAAGTAATCTTATCATGAGATGTTTCTCCCAATATCTCTTGTGTATTAATTACCATGTTACCATTTCGTTCATAATTTATAGCAATATCTAACTTCAATTGTTCTTTAGACAGATATGACAAGGCTAATAAATTACTTTCGATGATTGTTCTTGGCTGACTATCCTCTGAATTGTGATTATCTAACCAAAACTGTCTAATCCGTTCTTTATGACGACCACTATCACTATTTTGTATCAATGTATTGGTTGTATTTTTTAGCCAATTCCCGAAGCCCTCTTCATTATTTTTATAGGATTTTTCAGCACTTTCTATAGCTGCATTTACATAGCTTTGAGTTTGAGCAACAAGCTTTCTACTATAGCTTTTTTTAAATTTTGCTTGAGCCTCATCAAATTTTGATAAGATTTCTTCAACATTTTTATCTTTTCCAACTGCAGATTTCAATCCCATAGAAAGTAAATCATCTTCAATTTGATCAATAATGAAATCTATCTCACTAGATAAAATTTCATCTAACTCACTATATTTTGCATTTTCTGACTCTCTAGAACTAAGTGTATTATTATAAACTGCAAAAATTAATGCTTGTTCCCACCTATTCTTATATTCATCATCAGATGCACCTGTTAACACAATATTAGCTAATTGCTGTTCTGAAAACTGAAAAACTTCAGCTGCAGTTGCTTTCAACTCTTGCCGTTGCTCATCAGTTAAATTTTCTGTTTTAGTTACAGCAATGATTGGATGACGATATTCTAAATACTTACTATGTAAATCATTTAATATTTTTCGTGAGCTATTTGCTGCAAGACGTGTTTCATCCGTAACTAAAATACACCCTAATGCATGGATTAAAGTATGGCGCATCAATTCTTGCCATTTTTCATTTACACGCGTTTCTAGCTCATAACCTGGCAATAATACAAAGCCAAACTCTTCACCTTTAAAATGCTTTATAGGGACATATAACTTGACTAATAGTATTGTGTTATCAGACTTATAATTTCTCAATATTTCCTGCAATTCATCTGATTCAATTTTTACTTCTTGTTCTATCCCTTTTTCTTCATCTAACTCAACTTTAACAGCATAAGGTTCTGTACAACTTTGCTTTTCAAGAATAAAGAGTGGTAATTGTTCACTTCGTCCTTCATTTTCCAATAACCATTTAGCATCTAAGTTATAAATTTCACGAATCAGTCGTGATTTTCCAGCACTTTGGGTTCCTGCTATAGCAATATATTTCGTATTAGCCAACTCTCTTGTAATTCGTAGCTTACGATTAATTGTTAAAATTTGATTTTTTAATTTATTATAATTAGGTACCCCCGACAGACTAAACAATAGATTAACTAATGCTCTTTCCAATCTATTAATGGTATCTGTTTCTGTAATCATATACTATTTTCCAACCCCGCATTTAATTATTTAATCAGACTTAAAATCTTATAGCAATGTCTCTATTATTTTCTAATTCACTTAATTCTAAAAATAAAAGAGAAATTAATTTTCATTATATCATAAGCTAAAACAAATATTTAATGAATTAAGCAACAAATACATCAAAATACTAAGCTTCAATCTTTATGAAATGTAGACCTAATGTCGTAGCATATCTTCAGCGAAGATCTCCAATTTATTCTTGACGAATAATTCCGAGGTGGCGGCAGTTTAACTGACCAAAAATCTCCAATGAAATCTGTTTGTTAAAAAATATAAGTTGTAGATTTTCACCCGAATTTACCCCAATCATCTTTTTAAACAACTACTGCTTAATTTCTATAAAAATGTTCAAATCAGAACACTATTATCATACTGACTACTTGGGCGAAGCTGGAGTCACAGAAACCCGTCTATATAGCCTTTGCAATTTCATTCTAGCCTAAATTAGGCTCTATTATTTAAGCATCTGCTGGATACGTTTTGATGTGTCTAAGGAATTCAGGCATTTCGCTTTCTGATAATGAAGCTAAGTTCTTCACTTTTTTATTCTTGAGTGCATAGACCAAATCACTTGCTGGATTATCGTATCTGTATCCATGAGCTATGGCATATTTCATGACCATACCACACGCTTAGCCACCTCTAAAGAGCCCCTAGCTTCAATCTTTTTGATTATCTGCAATATCTCTGGTGCTTGAATTTGATTAATACGTTTATTGGCTAGAGCAATATAAAGCTCATCTAAAGATGCTCGCACATTACTAATATGTTTAGATGACCAAGTCTCTCTTTGGTTCTCAAACCAGTCTTCAGCCACCTCTTTAAAAAGTGGTTTTAACTCATCAACCGCCTCTACACGAGAAAACTTATATTTTATATCTAAAGCAATTTCACGAGCTTTTTTCAAACTTAGATCAGGATACTGCCCTAGTGCTTTAGATTTTCTTTGCCCATCAACCGTAAGTCGAAGCGCCCAATATTTACCCCCTTTGGGATCAATGATGAGTGACAACCCATTAGAATCTGATAATCGATATTGCTTTTCTTTAGGTAATGCCTTTTTGCATTCCACATCAGTTAGTGCCATTTTTCCTGTCCCACTCATTTTGAATATTGTGGGTCAAATTGTCCCAATTTTGCCCCTTAAAAGGCAAAAATAAGGTCAAATCAAGTCGGATGATATCGGACAAACAGGCAAATAAAAAAGCCTTTAAGTATTGAACTTAAAGGCTTTTTTATATCGGATTGAACAATCCCGAATAATATTTTGGTGGAGATGGCGGGAGTCGAACCCGCGTCCGCCAGCACTACGCTCGAGAATACTACATGCTTAGATATCGTCTACTATTTTAACTCTTTGTGACCCGACGAACAGGGTACAAATCGCGATCCTCTAAGTTTAGTACAAAGCCCCGAGGCTTGGCTTTATACGGACTTGTGTGCGTGCGCTTCAGTCGGACTCTCTAACCACAAGTATTCAGAGAGGCGGACAAGCTGCCCTTAGGCAGCTAGAGCGTATGATTCGTCGTTTGCGACTAAAAAATGCAAATTTGATTTACGAGAGGAAATGCGCTCTCGGCATGCATCTATGAGTTTCATCACCAGCGTCGAAGCCAGGAACATCCCCAAAGTACAGCGCAATCATAGCATAGATGACTAGAATTTAAATCTTAATTTCTAAGCATCGAGCAAAATATGCGCTTATAACCCTATATTGTTGCGGAACTTACTTTTTCAAGTCCCTATTTACTTTAATGTGGTGCTGGTCCACCAGCCATAGGTTTCGGTTTTGGACTCATCCAGATCAGGGCACTGGCAAAGACAAACACAATCGCCAATAACATAAACACATGATTGGCAGACATGGTAATCGCCTCTTTATCCACCAGATTGGCAATCGTGGCGAGCGTCGCATCAGAGGAGAATCCATTTTGCAATAAAGTATTTTGTACTTCTTGTGGATGCAAGTTATTCACCATTTCACTACGTGCCACTTTGGCATGATCATCCCATATGGTAACTGCGATTGAAGCACCAATCGCCCCTGCCATGGTTCTCAGGAAGTTCATCAAACCTGCGGCCGATGCCATTTCTTGCGGCAAGACTGAGCCCATTGCAATATTAGACAGCGGAATAAAGAAGAAAGGCACTGCAAAACCTTGCAAGATTTGCGGCCAAGCCAAAGACATAAAGTCCGCATCAGTGACCCAGAAGGCACGCATCAGAGTCACAACACCGAGCAGAGCCAAACCAAAACTGGCCAAGGCACGTGGGTCATATTTGGTCGACAATTTCGCCACAATTGGCGACATGGTCAGACTACCAAAGCCCATGGTGGCAGTGAGATAACCTGCCCATGTGGCGGTATAGCCCAAGTTAATCTGTAACCACTGCGGAATCAGCACAATACTGCCAAAAAAGGAACCAAAGCCAAAGGCCAATGCCAATACAGACACGGCGAAGCCCCGATGTCGGAACACATACAGATTGACCACGGGATGCTTTTCGGTCAGCTCCCAGATCATAAACACAATGAAGCCAACCACCGCAATCAAGGCCAGCATGATAATACTGCTGCTATTAAACCAATCACGTTCATGCCCTAGATCGAGCATCAATTGCAGTGCGCCAATCCAGAGTACCAACAATCCTAAACCAATGGCATCGATCCGCAGTTTTTCAGTTTTAGTTTCAGCCACAGACAACAAACGTATCGCTGCTAAAACACAGAAAATACCCACAGGAATATTGATAAAGAAGATCCAGTGCCAAGAGAGATTGTCACTAATTAAGCCGCCAAGGATCGGTCCAAGAATTGGTCCAATCACCGTGGTCATCGCCCAGAGCCCCATCGCTTGTGCATGCTTTTCTGGTGGGAAAATCCGCATCAGTAACGTTTGGCTCAGTGGCATGAGTGGGCCACCACACAGGCCTTGCCCGATACGGAAAAATACCAGCATTTCCAGCGAAGTTGCTAAACCACATAGGAAAGAAAAGATGGTGAACCCAATCAGGCCAAAAACAAACACGCGCACTGTACCAAAGCGTCCAGCCAACCAACCGGTTAAAGGGACACAAATTGCCTCAGCAACAGCATAAGAAGTAATGACCCACGTGCCTTGTGAGCTAGAAACCGCAAGGTTCCCCGTGATATGAGGGACAGAAACGTTGGCAATGGTGGTATCCAGTACCACCATAAAATTGGAAAGCGCGATCACAAAGGCGGCAAGCAGTAAGCGCCCGCCACTAAGTTCTGCAAATGGATTTTGCGTTTTCATGGCTGATTACTTCGATGCGAGATCAATATCCGCTTGCATCGACAACCCTACACGCAATGGATGTTCTGCAAGTTCTTTCGGATCAAGGTTGATACGCACAGGTAAACGCTGTACCACTTTAATCCAGTTTCCTGTGGCATTTTGCGCAGGAATCAGAGCAAATGCTGCACCTGTACCGCCTGAGAAACCTTGTACCGTACCGTGATAAACCACGTCATCACCATATAAGTCAGAACGTAAAGTTACTTTCTGCCCTGCTTTGACTTTCGCCAATTGGCTTTCTTTATAGTTGGCATCAACATACAGTGCAGAAACTGGTACCACAGACATCATCACCGTACCTGGCGCAACCCTTTGTCCAATCTGAATATTACGGCGTGCGATGACACCATCAACAGGCGCACGAATCACCGTACGTTCTAAGTCCAATGTGGCCTGTTCTACATGTGCTTTCGCCACCAATACATCAGGCGTTGATGCTTCATTCACCCCTTGAATCAAGGCCTCATTGGCAGCAAAGGTACTTTCAGCCGCTTTACGGCTTGATGTTGCTTGTGCCAAACCAGCTTGAGCCAAATCCAGACTTGCTTTTGCAGTTGAAACCGCACTTTGCGCCTTACTCAATTCTTCTTTAGAAATTGCACCTGTCGCAGCCAGTTCATTACGGCGTTTAAGCTCTAATGCAGCGCGATCGTAATCAGCTTGTGCTTTGGTCACTTGTGCTTGTGCACTGGTAATTTCATCGTTACGGACGACAACCTGAGAATTCAAAGAACTGCTGTTGGCTTGGCTTTGTTTGTATTGACGTTGTGCTTTAGCAAGTTCTGCCTGCGCCTGAGCCAATTGAATCTTGGCATCACGTTCATCAATACGCACCAACACATCGCCTTGTTTGACTTGTTGTGTCTCTTTAACTAGTACTTCTGCCACCTGCCCACTGACCATTGAGGTAATTTGTGCAGTTTCTGCACCGACATAAGCATTATCAGTACTGACCGAATGGTTAAAGAATAACGCCCAAATGCCATACAGAATTGCAGCGAGAATGAGAATGAGTGCGAAAAATCCGAGAAACTTTTTACGTTTTGCTTTCATTGCATCATCTGATGCCGAATTTACAGTAGCATCCTGTGGATTGGCTTGGGCGTCAGTCATAGGTTATTCCTGAAAATTAAAGAGACTTTTTAACTTTTGGTTTGATCAGCCGATCAGTCTATGTTTGAAAACTTAACTGAATGTTAAAAAACCAAAGTGCAAAACACGGATAAAAAATTATTTCGCATTTTAACGATAAAAAATCACATGACGAGAATAAAAAATATAACTGATGCGTTCAATTCTTATAAATTGATATTTTTACACTGATAAGAAACTTAAAGTTTGGATTCTAAGCGAATGATCTTCACCCCCCCTTGATGCAACGCCACTGAACATACCTATAAAGCATGAAGATATATGTGGAATAGACTTGTGTATTTGGCTGAATTTGTTCTAATGAACTTAGGTGGAATATTGATTTTTGTGAAGTAACCCATTCTTCCACGCGAGAAAAGCACGGTCATTTATGGATCAAAATGGCATTTTTCTTGCTGCTAAAACAACAAACACTAGCTAGGTGAAAGGACGATGACATCACTCAGCCAAAACATGGATCTTATCCATCATTCGCATCAGGCCGATTTTGCTCAAGATCTGATGTCAATGATCTGTGGTGAACACCGCTTGGATACCCTATGTCGAGAAACACTCGATTTTCATTATGACGGGATTCGTTTACCGCATAAAAAAATGGCGATCGGAACCATCAGTTATGGAGCCAATGTCGCCATCAATATTGCCAATCTGAAAGCCTATAGCATCAGCCTGCCCTTTCGCGGCAAACAAACGCTGAGTATCCGTGGCGCGAAGTACCAGTCCGATGCACAAACGGGTTTAATTGTCTCTAATCAGGACTTACAGGACTTGATCATTAATCAGGACTGTCAAAAATTTCAGGTGGTGATTCCTGAAAACAGCCTGCAACTGGTTCTGTCCGAACTGCTCAATCATCCGATTGAAGAAGCCATCGTCTTTAACCCTGAAATTTCCCTGTCGATGACTGGTCTGATGAAGGCATGGTGGCACAATATTGAAAACTTTTTGCAGCTTAAATCCCACTATGCGGACTTTTCTGGCCTACCCATGTTTTCGGAAGACTATGAAAATTTTGTAATTAAGGCCTTACTGCTGTCTCAGGAAAATAATTATTCTGCGGCGCTACATGAACGCTGCAAACGAGGAGAGCCAGCATACCTGCGCAAAGTAAAAAACTTTATCATTCAGCATGCCCATGAAGCCCTAAATGCCGAAAGTCTCCACATTTTGGCAGGTGTGTCTAAATCCAAACTCTATGAAGAATTTCAGCAGTATTATGGCCTGAGTCCAATGGCCTATTTACGCAAATATCGGTTGCAGCAAATTTATAAAACCTTGAGTCGTGCTGATAAGCAGCAGAAAATCTCAATTTCAAAACTAGCCTATGACTGGGGCTTTAATCATCTCAGCCGTTTTGCTCAAGACTATAAAGATGAATTTGGGGAAAAACCCAGTGAGACCCGAAATAAAGCAGATTGAACGATCTTAAACATAAAAAAGCCCAGTCTTTGTGTACTGGGCTTTTATCTATTAACTCGTGCTTAACACTGGATTGGCTTTATTGTTCTGACGCATAGCTTTTAAACTTAAGGCAATAAAAGCAATAAACGTTGGCAAGGCCAGCAGATAGAAAATTCCACCAAGACTGATCTCATAGGTAAAGATGTAAGAACCAAAGAATGCCCCAAAGATAGCACCCACTCGGCCAATCCCATGCATCCATGACACCCCTACCGCACGACACTGTGATGGATAAAACAATGCCGCCAAAGGTAGCAGTGATGATTGCGCCCCTGTCAGTAATGCACCGATCAGGAAAATACTGATGCCAAGCAATAGGATACTGGAACTGACAAAGCCCGCAACGATAAACATGATAAATGCAGTCAGGTAAGCATATTTAATCACCTGAGTTGGATTCAGTTTATCCATATACCAGCCCATGATGACAGCACCTATCACCCCACCAAAAGGGAAAATCGCGGCAATTAAACTAAACTGCTGTGTGCTAAAACCTGCGGTTTTTAAAATGGTTGGCATCCAACTGGTCAGCAAGTAGAACACTAACAGGCTCATAAAACAGCACAGCCATAACATCACAGAGCCCCACAGATATTTGCCCAAAACTGTTTTCACTGGGCTTTCACTGCGATCCACGTCAAGGTGTGGCAACTCGATTTTAACAGTATCGGTAAATGCATAACCTTGAATCTTTGCCAGAATCTGTTGCGCTTTGGCTTGCTGCTCTCGTTTAATCAGATACGGGACTGATTCTGGTAATTTCACTAATAACACCGCCACGAGGAACAAGGGAATAATGCCACCCAAAATCACCACTTTGGCCCAACCGAGATTTTCCAGTAAATAGGCAGACAATAGACCACCACAGGAAATCCCCAACATAAACCCACAACCTGCTAACCCAGTCAAAAAGGCTTTACGTTTCGCAGGCATATATTCTGAAACGATGGTACTGATATTTGGCATGGCAGCACCCAAGCCCACACCGGTAATAAAGCGGTAAATCATCAAGTCCTGCGTGGAAGAAGCAAAACCACATAGAATCGTAAATACTGAAAATAATAAGGTCGTGAACACAATCACCCCTTTGCGTCCAAACCGATCTGCCAATGGTCCAGAAATAATTGCACCAATCGACATTCCCACCAACGCGGCACTGAGCACAGGTGCCAACTCTGGTTTGCTGATGCCCCAATCATCCAGTAAGGCAGGCGCGATAAAACCAATAATCCCGGTATCTAAACCATCACAAAAAAATACCAAGAAACCCAGTGTAAATACCAGCCATTGCAGTGGCGATAAGCTGTCACGATTGATTACTGTATTAACATCAACTGTCTTCATCTTTATTCCCTTAAAAGCAAATTCTGTTAAAATTTTGTTTGTTAGATAAATAAAAAAGCTTGAGCCAATCTCTCCTTTAGGATTGTCTTACTTCATACATCCCATATTTAAATTCTGAGGATGGTGTTTTTGATTAGATGAGAAAAAAGGATGGTCATTACGATGTTCCATCCTTTTTTCTGTTAAGCGCTTAGCGCAGTACGTACGCTATTACTTTGTAAAAACTTCTCGCTATAGAGACGGTAATTACTTAATGCTTGATCATCCAGCCAGCTTTTAACTGCTTCAATCATCGGTGGTGGTCCACATAAATACATATCAAAAGCTTGTTCCGCCAATTGATCCCGATTCAAATGCTGATGGATATAACCTGTTTTTCCCAGCCAACGATCTGAGGCTTGGGTAATGATAGGTTGATAGTTAAAATTAGGCATCCGTTCAGCATAGGCCTGTAAACGAGACTGCTCACAGAGGTCGGCTTCCTGATTAACCCCGTAATACAGCTGGATTGTAGGGGCATTCGCTTGCTCGGCAATATTGTCTAACATGCCTAAAAAGGCGGATAGACCTGTGCCACCAGCAATGAATACCAGCGGTCGTTCCACTTCACGTAAATAGAAACTGCCCAAAGGCGCTTCCATCATAATGGTTTGACCGACTTGGCAACGCTCACGCAAATAATTACTCATCACCCCATCAGGTAATAAACGAATTAAAAATTGCAGTTGATTGTTTGGATTGGGACGATTGGCAAAAGAATAAGAACGCCAATCCTCTGTCTCAGGGATCTGCAAACGGGCGTATTGACCCGGCAGAAACTCAAGTTGCTTGGCATGTGAACTGGCATCGACATGCAGGATGGCGGTGGTCTCTGAAACCAGTTCAACTTTGGTCACTTTGCTGGCAATTTTTAAGGTTTCACCTGCATGACACATCTCAGAGCTATGATCAAAATAAAAGGCTGCATTGGATTTGACTCGCGTTTGGCAGGCGAGCATTTTTCGCTCAGCCAGATCACGTTCACTCAGCGCATCTTCATCCACATATTCCTGTTCATAGCTACCTGATTCACACTGTCCCTGACAAGTCCCGCACACGCCTTCACGACAATCCAAGGGTAAATTAATGCCCTGACGAATCGCGGCATTGAGCAGTAACTCATCCTCTTGAACTGAAATAAAGAAGGTTTTTCCATCGGCAAAATTAAGCGCAACTGAATGTCCCATCATGATGCTCCCTTAAACATGATAAAAATCTAAGACCGAATCAATTTTGTCATTCAGCAAAATCGTGTGCTGACGGCGAATACGGAATCCTTCCTCTGTGGGTCTTAGCAGATAAGTGGCATGTCCATAGAAACAACCTTCCAGACCTTGACGGTTATATAAAGTACTCCAGCCAACTTTGGCTTCAATCAAGCCATCTTGCAGGGTTTTGACCTGTACATTTTGAATGCTGTGCTGCGTGCGGGGTAATGGCGTGGCTGATGCCGCTTTGCCCGTACGGATACGAAATACGCGATCTTCCAGACCTGAGCGATCAGCATAATAGATATAAGACAGGCCCTGATTCGGATCTTCTACATAACGATGATCATCAATCCATTGCGGAATGTGATATTCACTATCTTCATCATAAAGTTCCAGATAGGCATCCCAATCATAGCGATCACACAGTTCAGACTTCTGATATAAAAATTGTGAAACAGCAAAATGTAATTCAGCAGTCATGGCTTAGACCTCCTCTGTCACAGTATCTAACTGGTAGGTAATATCCTGCATTTTTAAGGCCTTGCGATTTAAACCATCCAGCATTAAACGCTGCCATTGACCATGTTGATTGACATACAAACCCTCATGCGTCAGTTCACGGCCCGTAATCACAGGTTGAATCCCGAGATCCCGTGCATTCTGCGTCAGCTCATAGCACCATTTATGCTGCCCACGGGAAATATCACTCCAACGCTCCAAACGCGCTTGGAAGCCTTTCTGCTGCTCACGGAATTCCACCAGATCATCTGGCGTACCTAAGCCAGAGACATTGAAAAAGTCTTCAAACTGGCGAATGCGGTTACGACGCGCCTCAGTCGACTCGCCTTTCACCGCCAAACATTGACTAATCACTTCGGTTTTATTCCATGCCACAGGACGGACAATCCGCAGTTGAGAACTGATTTGATCCATGAAGAATAAGCTTGGATAGAGGTTTAGATTTCTTAGTCGATGCATCGCCCATTCAGCACGCTTAGTACCATATTTTTCCACCAGATAAGGCATCACCGTGTCATAACCAGGACGCACGGCTGGATTTGGCATATCGCTGAATAAAACGCTGTGACCATTTTTAAAACTGAACCAACCATCATCGGTTTGGTTATCACCTGCCCCCAATTTGCTGTAATCCAAGGTATCCAGATCATCGCCTTTGGCTGCATTGACCTGTTGACGATGTTGTACGGTTGAGACATAGTTATAGTGCACAGTACTGACGTGATAGCCATCCAGACCATTTTCATTTTGCAGCTTCCAGTTTCCTGCAAAAGTATAGGCAGACTTGCCTTGCAGGACTTCCAGCTCACCTGTAGGTGATTGCTCAACCATTAAATCGAGGAATACTTTGGCATCCCCCAAAAAGTCTTCAAGGGTATCTGTGGCTTGTGTGTCCAGACTGACAAAAACAAAACCACGATAACTGGCAATGCGTCCTTGTTTGAGACCACGACTCGACTTATCAAAATCTTCACAATATTCAGCAGGTGCTTTGACCTTGACCAAACGGCCATCAGACTTATAACACCAAGCATGGAATGGACAGGTAAAGGTGGATTGATTACCTTTAGCCACACGGGTTAAGGTCGCACCACGATGCTCACAGGCATTGACCATGGCATGTAATTGACCTTGACCATCACGGCTAATAATCAGCGGTTGGCGTCCAATCTGAACAGTTAAAAAATCATGATTGTTGGAAATTTCACTTTCGTGGCAGGCATAGATCCAAACTTTTTCAAAGATCAATTCCATTTCCAAATCGAAAAGTTCAGCCTCTGTGAACATCTCACGAGCAATGCGGAATACACCCTCTTTCGGGCGAAAATCCAGACATCCTGTGATGAAATCTTGCCATTCTGCAATATTACGTGGAGCCATTTTTATCTCCTCCAATCCATAAAAAACCTTTTCATGATTGAAGCCTGATTTATGGCTGGACTCTATCCACTTTTTCCAGATCTCTATCCAGTTTTGGAATTATTTTGTGATCAGTCTATTGCAAGATGACGAAGCCAATTGGGGTGAAAATATTCGCACCCCAACCAGACTCATCGAATCATATTTTAAGGAAGATAGGCCATTAATTTTTAACCGCCCGTGTTGCCAAAAAGGTTGGCATAAATTGATCTACCAAAAAACGTGGTTGTGGTTGATCATCTTCATAAAAGCTTTGAATAAGAAAACCTGCAGCCAATTGTCCCTGAATTAAATCCGTTAGGCTATGTCCAAACACCACCGCCTCACCTGCTTGCATCTTGGCATTGAGTGCATCTGCACTCAGATCTTGAAGATCGGAATAAGGTAATTTATAAATCGGATGAATCAGCCCCTGTTTGGCATATTCAGGATTGCGATCTGCAATAAAAACCACAGGATTATAAAAACTGGCGATCAAAACCCCTTGCGGTTTGAGTACCCGATAGCATTCCCGCCATACCGCTTGGACATCAGCAACATACAGGTTTGAAATCGGTTGGATGATCAGATCAAATTCAGCATCCTGAAATGCCTGCAAATCACACATATCTCCTTGTACAGTCTTGAGCTGAAGCCCTTCCCTTTCAGCAACCATTCGGTCTTGCTGTAATTGTTGATCAGAAAGATCAAAGACTGTGACATTCGCACCCGCAGCCGCCAACACAGGTGCTTGTTGCCCACCTGCAGAGGCTAAGCACAAGATGTTTTTTCCGACAATATCACCGAGCCATGTTTTGGATAATTGTCTTGGCGTGATATGGACCTCCCAATCACCATGACGAGCTGCGTGAATCAGTTCATGGCCGACAGGTCGCGACCAAGCCTGCTGCTCTCTCGCTTGCTGATCCCAAGCTGCACGATTATGGCTGAGAAAATCGAAATGATGGATTGGCTTTGCCACAATGAAGCTCCCTTTTCTGACACTTAAATCATTCTAGATAGAAATACGATATCAAAGCGACAAAAGGAAGCCGTGTTCAGGACAGAAACTACTGCTTAAAAGACAGCTGAGGTCTTGCGATTTAAATTAATAGGCATAAGACGCAATTGCGGTTGCAATCGCCTTATCTTCATCATTGACCATGGTCATACGCATGGTGCAACCTTTACGACCTAGACGTAAGGTTTCAGCACGTGCAATAAAATGTTTGCCACGTCCTGGTGCCAGATAATCGACCCGCATATCCACCGTCGCTAAACGCGATACTTTTTTGATGGTATCTGGTAAATCTTCTGGGGTAGCACGGCGATAAAGCTGCTCCATCGCAACCACTCCACCAATACTGTCCAAAATCGTGGCTGCGACACCTCCGTGTAGAATCTGAAATGCAACATTCCCCACCAGTTCTGGCTGCATCTCAAAATACGCTTCAATCTGATCATCAACCACTCGCATGACCATGCCACTGTATTTAAAAAATGGACAGGCATTAAATGCCTTGCACAGCTGTTTTAAAACCACTTGGTGGTCTGCCTTGGCACCTAGCTGAATATTCCCAGTCCAGTTTCTCTTTACATCATTCATACGCGGCCTACACTCAATGGAAAGAATAACTTTCCATTATTTTGCACAAATCTAAAAATATGGGGCTACAATAGCGGGGTTCTGTAATTGGGTAACAGCGCTAAGCTCTCCCTAGCCTGACTTAATACCTCAATTATTCCTATAGTGTAATACTGAACATCGAGATTGTTATGACTTATACGTTCAATCGTCCAGCTTTTCCTGCGACTCGCATGCGCCGTATCCGTAAAAATGACCAACTTCGTGCCATGGTCAGCGAAACTCATTTAACTGCGAATCATTTGATTTATCCAGTGTTTGTATTACCAGGACAGCAACAAACCCAAGACATTCCAAGCATGCCTAATGTGCAACGCTTGTCAGCTGATTTACTACTTAAAAAAGCAGAAACCTTACTTGAACTCGGGGTTTCAAAACTTGCCTTATTCCCTGTCACACCACAACAAGATAAAAGCTTAACAGCAGAAGCCGCTTGGGATGACAATGGCTTGGTTCAGACGACCTGTCGCCTACTTAAAAAAGAATTACCAGAGATGGTCTTGATTACTGATGGTGCACTTGATCCTTATACCACTCACGGTCAAGACGGTATTATTGATGACACGGGTTATGTACTCAATGATGAAACCGTTGAATGCTTAGTGAAACAAGCACTCAGTCATGCTGCGGCTGGTGCAGACGTGATTGCACCAAGTGACATGATGGATGGTCGTATCGGTGCGATTCGCCAAGCACTTGAGCAAAACGATTTTATCTACACCAACATCATGGCCTATTCAGCAAAATATGCCTCAAGCTTCTACGGTCCTTTCCGTGATGCCGTTGGTTCTGCCAGCAATCTGAAAGGTGGCAATAAATACAATTACCAAATGGACGTAGGTAACCGTGCCGAAGCCTTGCATGAAATTGCACTGGATCTGCAAGAAGGTGCGGATATGGTGATTGTCAAACCGGGTATGCCTTATCTCGATGTAGTTCGTGAAGTTAAAGATACTTTTGGTGTGCCAACATTCATTTATCAAGTCAGTGGTGAGTACGCCATGCTTGCGGGCGCAATTCAAAATGGTTGGCTCTCTGACAGCGTGATTCTAGAATCGTTGATGTGTTGCCGTCGCGCAGGTGCAGATGGGATTTGGACCTATTTTGCGGAAGATGCAGCACGTAAATTAAAAGAGATGAAATAAAATCTCCCCTAACCCCTCTTTGATAAAGAGGGGAATTTTTAAACTGGTTTAACTTTATCATGCATATTGCCATCATTGGTGCGGGTATTAGTGGCTTAATGTCAGCATTGGAACTTGCTGAACAAGGCTGCTCTGTCGATATTTTTGACCAACAACTTGCAGGTCAAGCGGCCTCATGGGCGGGTGGAGGTATCCTTTCCCCCATGTATCCTTGGCGCTATGCGCCCGAAGTGAATCAATTAGCCCAATATGGCAAACAACTCTACCAAACATGGAATGAAAAACTTCTCCCTGTTACGGGTATTGATTTTCAAATCCACGATACGGGCATGCTGATTTTTGATCAGGAAGATTTTGAGGTTGGCTTGAATTATGCCACTCGATATCAAGAGCCGATGCAGCAATGCGAGTTGCTCAATCGCACCAAACTCGAAAAGATTAATCCCTATATTTCCCAACAATTCCAACAAGCCATCTATTTCCCACAACTCTCGAATGTTCGTAATCCACGCTTATTACAATCGTTAATTTGCTACTTAAAACAGCATCCTGCCGTGCGCTTCTTTGAGCAGTGCCCTGTTGAAAAATTAATGATTCAACATAAAAAAGTTCAAGCGATTGAAACCGAAGATGGTCAGAAATTTAGTGCAGATCATGTGGTGATTACGTCTGGTGCATGGAGTCAGCAATGGGCCGAGCAAATTCAACGTAATATCCCCGTGCATCCCGTACAAGGGCAAATGCTATTATTTAAAACCCCTGAAAACTGGCTGCCAACCATGTGTATGAATCGGGTGATGTATCTGATTCCACGTCAAGATGGTCATATCGTCTGTGGTTCAAGCATGGCAGATACAGGCTTTAGCACTGCTGTGGATGAACACACCCAACAGGATATTCTCAACGCTTGTTTAGAGATGGTGCCTGAATTAGCGCAATTCCCGATTGTAAAACGCTGGGCAGGTTTACGTCCAAGTTCTCCACAAGGCATTCCCTATATCGGCGCAATGCCTGAACTGGAAAATCTTTGGGCCAATTTTGGACATTTCCGCAATGGTCTATGCATGGGTTCAGGTTCAGCACGTCTACTGCGTCAACTCATTTTAAGGCAAGATACGCTGGTTGATCCGAATGCTTATTCACCTCTGCGCTTAAAACAACAGGATTTAATTTCTTGCTAAAATTGCAGTTAAAGCCACATTTAAATCTGGGTATTGAAATTGAAAGCCCTGTTCCAACAGCGCCTTCGGAATCACATATTGGCCATTTAAAATAAGCTGTGCTTGCTCGCCAAGCATCGATGTAAATACACACTTAGGCATTCGCATAAATGGTTTGCGCTTTAAAATGTGGGCAGCCGTTTGAGCGAATTGTTGTTGATTGATTTGTTCAGGTGCGACAAGGTTATACACCTTTTGGCTGTGATTGGATTGCAGCAAAAAAACTATAGCATTCAGTACATCTTGGATATGAATCCACACGATCGGTTGTCGTCCCGAACCAATTTTTGCAACCGCATTCAATCGAATCGGTAATAGCATTTGTGGCAAAATCCCACCCTGTCCAAAAACCACACCCAAACGAATGATTTTGGTATTTTGTTGGCTAAATTTTAAAGCGGTTTGCTCCCACTTTTGGCAAAGTTCAGACATAAAAATCGCTTGCGGTGCTGTATTTTCATCACAAATAAGCTTCCATTGTTCTTGTGGATCAATACCGTAATAACCAATCGCAGAACCAGAAATAATAGATTTCGGAAAAATTTGCCGTTGTTCCAGCCATTGATACAATTGCTCTGTCACCGCAACACGGCTGTGTATTAATTGCTGCTTACGTTGTTCAGTCCAGCGTTTTGCGCCAATATTTTCACCAGCCAGATTAATCACATAATCAATTTGTTGCGTTTCAATTTGATCAAGATCACTCACCCAACGTAACTCTGAATGCTGAGAAACCCGATTGGGCTGTCGGGTCAGTGCAATGATTTGATATTGTCGTTCTAATAAAAAAGGCAACAAATGTGAGCCTATAAAGCCACTTGCGCCTGTGATTAAAACCGTCTGTTTTTGCATGGCACTCTCATCCCGCATGATATTGATCAGCTCGATATCTCAGTCTTAGCAGAATGAAAGTGAATTACAAGTGAACTTTGTTCAACTAGTTAAACATTTTATTGGCCATTCGCTGTGCTTGTGGTCCATAAAACCAATAGGTAATCAAGAATAACGGTACAGCAATCACAAACCACATCGCCAATACTGTCAGCAAAAATTGGGGCTGTTTCAGATAGAGTAAAAAGTTCTGCCAAACTTCGGGATCTTTACGTGCAAAAATAAATAGACCGAGGAATAAGCCACATGCATTATAGCCCCAAAAGATCAGACTAAAGCCGATGCTTAAACGTTTTCGTTCCTGTGGTGTCGGTGCACGGCGTTGTTGCTTGAGAAATTTGAATAAAATAACAATGATGGCAATTAAATAAGGAACCGCAGTCAGCACGCCACCAATACTATTTGGTAAAATAGCTGCCAGTACACCTGCCAACAACGTCGCAGTAAAACAAATTATAAAAAACCAGAGATAGTACAAACGCAATGAAATCATAAAGATAAACCTAATTAGACTGGCTTTAGAAAATAATTATAAATTTTTTTCACTTTTTTTTCATTTTTATGTCAACCAATCCTCAACCAGCAGCGTTATATAGGGTACAAGGTCGCAGCAACCGATTGTACATTGCACGGCATCCGCAATGTTTTCGGTGACCTTTCATTATGACTCTC
Source organism: Acinetobacter sp. Tr-809 (assembly GCF_011753255.1). NCBI lineage: Bacteria > Pseudomonadati > Pseudomonadota > Gammaproteobacteria > Moraxellales > Moraxellaceae > Acinetobacter > Acinetobacter sp. Tr-809. Next base: position 259,369 of record NZ_VWVZ01000002.1, on the reverse strand, counting down.
CATCTTTAACAATGGTTGTGTTAGCAGCCAGAACCATTGAAAAAGATTTTGACCGACGATTTATCATCACTCGAATCGTCGGTTTTTATTTGCCTGTAATTTGGGTTTGATTAGGTATCGGCAACATACATTTTAATCAGCCCACCCTCATCTTCAGTTACCATGGTTAAAAATGTCCAACCACATTTTTCATAAAAATCATCTAAGTCAGTCACCAGATAAAGCTTTTCAAAGCCTAAACTTTTCATTTCTACTCGGGCAAAATCCAGCAGCTGTTTGGCGATATTTTGCTTTCGATAAGCCTCATCAACAAACAAAGCACATAAGTTTGGACTGAGATCTTTGCGCTCATGGAAATCATTGTCGATTACCCCAGTGCCTGCAATGATGTGCTGATGTTCATTCAAAATCACGTACCATTGCGGAATTCCTTTAGACTGTTCAATCGAGCTTTGTATGCTGTCCCGATAGGCCTCAACAGGAATCTCCCATTTATCTGAAAACCACATTGCAGCCTGTTCTCGCAATTCAGGATGATTCGCTAATTTAATAATTTTCATCAATGCAGGATTAACCTCTTATACTCTACTCAAATGTATTCAACGCGATTTTATGATCAAACCGCAAAATGCGCACCTGCTTACATAAATCTCTCATCTTCCAATTTCATATCTCTTTAGAATAATTCTACAACCATAAAAATTAAGGGCAGATTGAATGAACAACATTATTTATTTTGAAATTCAGTCATCAGCTCCACAACGTGACATTCACTTTTATCAATCCGTATTTGGCTGGCAATTTGAAAAAGTAGAAGGCCTACCGATTGAATATTATCGTATCGCAACCACAGGAATTCATGGCGGTTTATTACAACGTCCTGTAGCAACCCCAGCAACAGGATGTGGAACCAATGCCTTTACCTGTAGTATAGAGGTGGCAAATTTCGATGAAACGGCAGCTAAAATTTTAAGTTTAGGTGGGATTATCGCCATGGATAAATTTGCGATCCCGAACCGCTGCTGGCAAGGCTATTTCATCGACCTCGATCATAATACCTTTGGCATTTGCGAAATCGATGAACATGCGTAATAACGTACTCAAGTTAAATTAAAATTGTCACCGCCCCTTAAACTGCGGTGGACGTTTTTCTAACATGGCGCGAACCCCTTCTTGAGCATCTTCCGATACAAACAGCGGCATCAAATAATTGTTCATTTTTTCAAATGCAACTGTTTGTCCTTCCACGACTGCATCAGTCGCAGAAGCCAATAATGCCTGTACTGCTAAAGGTGCAGAAACACAGATTTCTTTGGCAATTTCGAGGGCACGTTCAAGTTGTTGCCCCGATTCGACGACCTCGGACACAAGATTTAATTCATAAGCCGTTTTGCTATTAAATGTTTTACCCGTCAGTAAATAAGGCATGGCTTTTTGCCAACCCGCAGCTTGTACAAAACGCACCGTTGCACCGCCAAAAGGCATAATCCCACGTTGCACTTCAAGCTGACCAAAGACCGTATTTTCACTGGCAATCACCACATCAGCATTCAGCATTAACTCCACGCCAGCGGTATAACAAATCCCTTGGACAGCCACCACCACAGGTTTAGTGCGATGCCGCCCACCTGTTCCCCATGGATTAATTTGGTCTGCTGGGAAATTAAAAATGCCTTGTTCTATTTTAGACTGTAATTCCACCAGATCTAAGCCCGCTGTAAAATGGTCGCCATGCGCAAAAATCACAGCACAGCGCAGTTCTGGGTTATTTTCATATTCAGTTAAAGCTTGAGATAAGTCATGAATCATATGGCTATCAAAAGCATTACGTTTTTCCACACGATCCAGACCAATCAACATGATCTGATCCATGATTTCACGGCTTACTTTACCTAAGCTCATTTTATCTATCCTCATTGTTAAAATAATGGCATTCAGATCAAACTAGAGGATCGTTGAAAAATGATCAAGGCAGATCTTGTAGTGCTTTTCTGCTCCGTAAGACTCTCCCTTCCACCTGAATACGTGCTACCTTATTCTGGTTTATTTTATTTTTAGATTCATTTATGACCGTGCGTTTTTTTCATACGTCTGACTGGCATTTGGGGCAGTTTTTTTATAATCATTCCCGCCACTACGAACATGAACAATTTCTGACATGGTTACTTGAGCAGATTAAAGTAAAACGACCTCATGCCTTGCTCATTGCAGGTGATATTTTTGATGTGATTAATCCGAGTTCACAGGCACAAAAACAACTCTATCAATTCCTTGCCGATGCACATGAGCTTGCACCGCATATGCAAACTTTAATGATTGCAGGCAATCACGATTCGGGTTATCGCATTGAACAAGTCGAGCCTTTATTAGAAAAATACAATGCTAAAACGGTTGGTGTGATTCGTTGGAATCAAGATAAAAGCCTCGATTTAGAACGTTTAATTTTGCCGATTTATGATGAACAAAAACAGATTGTCGCGTGGTGTATTGCCCTGCCATTCCTACGTTCTGCTGAAATCACAGGTTTTAATGAGCACACTACCAATAGCCAAAATGCGATTGCTTATCTACACCAACAATTAATTGAAGAAGCCAAACGACGTAAAACCGATGAACAGGCCCTGATTCTGATGTCGCATGCGCATATGCAAGGCGGAGAAACCTCCGATTCAGAACGACCGATTATTATTGGTAATGAAGAAGCCCTATCTACAGCTCTGTTCGACGACAGCATTGATTATGTAGCACTGGGACATCTGCATAAACCACAAAAAGTACAGCATCCACATATTCGTTATAGCGGCTCACCGATTCCACTGTCATTTAGCGAGATTAAATACAATCACCAAGTGGTTGAAGTCACCATTGATCCCACAAAAAATGCAGACTCATTTAGCTTTGAAGCTTTAGCGATACCACGAAGTATTCAACTGCATAAAATTAAAGATGAACTCACCGTAGTTATGCAACGCCTTCGCAATCTGCCAAATGAACCGATCGAAAATCTTGAGCATTGTGAATATGTTGATATCGAATATCATACCGCGACACCACCACAGCCTAATTTACGACAACAATTTGAAGATGCTTTGCCCAAAGATCGTTATCGACTGGTGCGGATTTCCAGACAATATCTCTCCAATGAAACTAATGCCGAGAGCAAGCAAACAATTAGCTTAGAACCACCGACACCAGAAAAACTATTTCAGCAAATTTGGGAGAAAAAGGGCTATCACGCTGATGATGAAGTCACTCAAGACTTTATGAGTTTAGTCGCAGAAGCGCAAAAGCAACTTGAAGATGATCAGACTGTTTAAGGAGCTGCCATGAAAATTTTATCAATTCGACTGAAAAATTTGGCATCTCTGGCAGATGAGCATTTTATTGATTTTGAAACTGAGCCTTTGGCCAGTGCGGGACTAATCGCCATTGTTGGAAAAACGGGCGCAGGTAAATCTACGATTTTAGATGCCATGTGTCTGGCCTTATTTAATAAAATTCCACGTCTGAAAGAAAGTGACGGCAAACTGTTAGATGTCGATGGTTCTGAGCTACTCACCAACTCCCCTTTAACGGTTCTACGTCGCGGTACAGGCCATGGTTTTGCCGAACTGTGTTTTGTAGCACAAGATCAGAAACATTATCTCGCACGTTGGGAAATTAAACGTGCGCGTGAAAATGCCAGTGGCAAACTGCAAAGTGTGCAACGCTCACTCAAATGTCTGACTGACGGTGTAGTGATTGCAGATAAAACCAAAGCAGTTGAAGCCCATATTCAACAGATTACCCAACTCAGCTTTGAGCAATTCACTCGTGCAGTACTGTTGGCTCAGTCCGAAGTCACCGCATTTTTAAAGGCTCGGGATAATGAGCGTGGTGAATTACTCGAATATCTGACCAATTCCAGTATTTTTGCCAAAATTGGACAACTGGCGTTTGAAAAGACCCGTGAAATAAGCAACCAACGCAAACAACTGGAAAATGTTTTAGGTCATATAGAAATTCGTTCAGATGAAGAAGTTGCCGAATTACAGACTCAATTTCAGCAGATACAACAACAGGTTCAACAGTTGGAAGCTGATAAAGTTCAGCTCAATCAACAGCAACAATGGTTTGAACAGCGACAAAAACTCGAAACTGAAATCACACTGAAACAGCAACAGCATGACATTCAAATTCAAGCACATCAGGCTTTGGCAGCAGATCGCAATCGACTCAACCAACTCGAAACCTTTTCAGGCATTCGTCCGATTGTGTTCCAACAGCAACAATTGGAAAAAGCACTGCAACAGCTTGAACCGCAGATTCAACACAAGCAGCAGCACTTTACCGCTTTAAGCACCCAATTTGAGCAAGAAAAATCGGCTTATACCCAAGCGGAAACGGCCTTAGATCAATTTCAAAGCTTTGAACAAAACCATCAGCATGAACTCACCCAAGTGCGTAAATATGTACAGGAACGTGAATACATTGCAGAAGAATATAAGAAAACCAAAGTCCGTTTAAACCAAAACGAAGCGCAACAACAACCATTGCTTGAGCAACAGCAGCAATTTGAACAAAGTCGCAGCAACCTATCCATGCAACAACAAAGTTGCTCTGAACAGTTGCAACAGAGCGCACAATTCTCCACTTTGGATAAAGGCTTGAATGCACATCTTCAACAACTGCAGCAATTTATTCAGCAATACCAAAAAGTCGAACAGAATTTAGGTTCGATTCAACAAGCACAATCCAAGCTTGAACAAGATCAGATCGTATTGAATGAGCTCATTCAAAAATTTGGCACACCACAACAGATCGAAAGCCAACTTGAGCAGAAACAAAAACTCAGAGAACAGCAACAAGCCCGACTGAATCAACTGGACCTGATTCAACAGAAGTTACAGCATTATTTTGAACTGAAAAAAGAACATGATGAACTAAGCCATAAGCTCAGTAGTGCACAGCAACAATATCAGCAACTTGAACAACAACTGCAAACCAGCGAAGTCGAATTCCAGTCAGCCAAAACTGAACGGGAGAAATTGCAGCAAATGTTGCAACAACAACGTTTATTACATGCTGAAAATATTGAACATCTCCGTGCTGAACTCAAACACGGTGAAGCCTGTCTGGTCTGTGGCAGCACTGAACACCCCTATCGTGATGATGCCAGTCAGCTCTCCAAAGCCCTGTATGAACTTCAGCAACAACAAGAGCAACAAGCCATTCAACAGGAGCAGCAGTGTTTCCAGCTTTGGCAAAACGCACAGCAGCAATTTACCCAAATTCGTACCGAACTGACGCAATTGCAATCTGCCATGCAACAAGCCGATGACAAAATTAGGCTGCAACATCTGGAATTAGTCAAACATGCAGCACAGTTCGAGATCCAGCTAGATTTAACTCAGTCGCATGCTGAAATCACTACAGTTCAACAGCAATACATCAATGAGACAGCCCAATTCAAACAGCAGATTGAAATTGAGTTACAGCAACTACATCAGGCCAATAAAGACCACTATCACCTGACTCAAACGATTCAAAATATCCGTTATCAACTCGAAAGCATACAGCAGTCACAGCAACAGATTCAGCATGTTGTAAATTGCCTGAGCAGCGATGAGCAAAACCTATGGCAACAGCAAACACTGAGTTACGCCCAGCAGCTAGCACTACGTTTGCAGCAACGCATTCAACAACTAGAACAAGCTGAAACACTCAGCAAACAGCAGCAACAGCTTGAACAGCAACTGAATCTATTAAAGTCCAATTTAACAAGTTTGCTGACTCAACATGCCGAGTTTAATCAGCAACTCAAAGACATCGAGATCAAAGGTAAACAAAATACAGAATCAGCGCATCAACTGATTGTGGCGATGACAGGTTTAACCGAACTGAAAGCCAATGAATGGTTAAACCAACACGATCAGCAGCGTCAGCAACTCCAAAATCAATACCAGCAGATCAAGCAGCGTTTTGAACAGGCTCGTCAAAGCTTTGAACAGCAGAAAAATGAACTGGAACAGCTCAAGGCTCAACAACAACAGCAACAATCTACCCTTGCTCAATCTAAAACTGAAATTCGAGCATGGTTAAGCCAGCATCCTGAGTTTGAAGAACATCTATTAGCTGATTTACTTGCTATTCGAGCTGAGCAAGAACAGCACATTCGAACATCGCTACAACATGCAGAACGCTTACTCAATGAAGCCACCTCTGCATTGAAAACGCTGCAACAGCAATTACAGACACATCAGCAACAACAGCCACCCATCGAATACACCCAGTTGCTTGAGTACATCCATCTCAATCATGAGAACTTACAGCAGCAAGCTGAACAACGTGATCAATTCAAACTGAAACTGGAACTACATCAGCAAAATGTTGCCAAGCAAAAGCAATTTGCAGATCAAATCCAGCAGATTCAGCAACAGGAACATCGCTGGAATAAAATTTCCAGTTTGATTGGTGATTCTAAAGGCAAGGATTTCCGTGATTTAGCCCAGCAATATAATCTGGATATTCTGCTTGAATATGCCAACCAACAACTCAGCATGTTGTCCCAGCGTTATACCTTAAAGCGTTTAGAGAACTCTCTGAGTTTGGCCATCATTGACCATGATATGGATGGAGAAACTCGTTCAGTGGCTTCTCTGTCTGGTGGTGAGTCTTTTCTCACTGCTCTTGCGATTTCCTTGGCAATTGCCAATATGGCCTCTGGTTCCATGAAAATCGAATCACTGTTCATTGATGAAGGCTTTGGGACGCTGGATGCTTCTTCGTTGCATATGGTGATGAATGCGCTGGATCAACTGCAAAGCCAAGGGCGTAAAGTGGTGTTGATCTCGCATATTCAGGAAATGCATGAGCGTATTCCTGTACAAATTCAAGTACAGCCAATTGGGTCAGGTTCGAGTCGGATTGAAGTGGTAGGATAAATATAATCATACTTATGGAAATCAAACATCAAACAAAATGATCTCTTCCAACTCATGCCAATATTCAAGCGTATTTCTAATCAACAACTTGCGGAATACGTTTGTTTATATAGCTTAGAAACAAAACAATATGCTGTGCTATGCACTAATTTTTATAACCCTACATCCTAAAATGAGGATCATGCTTATTTTAAAAAACTAACCTTTGAGTTGTTACTTGAAGAGTCACCTCTGTCTCGTTGTAAATGGTTTTCTACGATTGAACAAGCGATTGACCAACACTATTTAGAATTTAGTTAGTTACACTTTCTGATTGCACTCATGTGTGAGCAAATTTTATGATGCTTAAAGAATCACAATGCTTAAATCACATGAATCAAAATAAGGCGGTTATTTTTGACCTCGATCAGACCTTACTTGATCGAACAACATCGTTAATAAAATTCCTCACTTGGCAGATTAATTTCTTTCAATTGGTGCCTGCCAATGACAGAGAAAAATTTATCCAACGCTTTCTTGAATTAGATGATAATGGCAAAGTTTGGAAAGATCGTGTTTATGAAAATCTGATTCAGGAATTTTCAATTCAGCATCATGCTAAAGAAATACTTTTAGCCAGCTATATCAATGATTTTAATAAATTTTCATGCTGCTTTGAACATATGGAAAACATCATCATCCAATTAAAACAGCAAGGCTATTTAATTGGATTAATCTCTAATGGCAGAACGCCCTTTCAAGAACATAATTTTTATGCGCTAGGGCTAACTGAATTCTTTTCGAGCATCATTGTTTCCGAGTCAGTCGGACTTAGAAAACCAGATCCCGCAATTTTTCTATTATCTTGTCAGCAGCTCGGTGTTCACCCACAAGATTGTATCTTTGTCGGAGATAATGAATTAGCAGATATACAAGGTGCAAAGGCAGTCGGGATGAAAACCATTTTCTTTCATCCCAATCCAGTGATTTTCTCAGCAACAGCTGATCAAAATCTACATCATTTTAAAAACTTCATCGAAACACTAAAATGCCTCGAGTAAATAACTTCGAGAAAAAGAATCCCTTCAAGATAACCAATCTTCTAAGGATTTTCTCATCCATTATTCATTTTTATCCGCGGGGAAAGCCTTTGGTGGAGGAGCATATTTAGATGGCTTTTCTGGTGCGGCTGCATCAGCGGATTTCATTGATTCAACTTGATAAATCGCTGTTCCAATAATACCTGTATTCTGAATTGAACCATTATCTGAATTTGCCGCATATGCATCCTCGGGCTTACTAAAGGTAAAAGAAGCAACAGCAGAATCACTCTTACGGAAGCCTTCTATTGTAATTTCACTATGCGGATGAAGCACATAACCTGCATTATTTCGTGAAGCAGCACTGCCGTCTAACACATCAATCCCATCAACACTTGCTACGACTTCATAGGTATTGTCGGTATGATTTTCATATTTTAATTGGTAGCTTTGACCATCTTTTGCTGAGAGATAATAGTTTTGACCGTCACGAGATAAGGCAAATGGTTGATCAGCATCATCAACAATAGAAAAATTAATTTTCCCTGCTACCAACGAAATACTATTTACCGTCTTACCTTGATATTGTTTATTGGCATAACGAACTTGTGACTCAGCAATTGGTTGCTCTGTTAAGCGGCTTAAATTCACCTCGGTCACATGCGAGCTAATTTCATCGCCCCATTTGGTACCGAGCTTTTCATCTACAGCCACTTGAGCATTACTATCGCTCGCTTCTGCAGCCACATCACTCTGTTTTTTACTACAAGCTGCTAAAAATAAACATAGAATAAAAGAAATTAAAAAATACAGTTTTTTCATTTTAAACGTGATCCTAAATTCAATTTTTATCTTTGTAAAAAATAATCTTTATTCATTTATACCGATGTTCGATATAAATGAATAAACAGGTTATCTTAATTTATGCCGTTTTTTTCAACAGCAAATATATTTTATATAATTGTAATTTGTTCTTTATCTCTGCGAATATTTATTCAATTCACCCTATACTAGTTTAAATAATCCCGTGCTCCGAATAATGCAGTTCCTACTCTGACCATGGTTGAACCCGCCGCAATAGCTGCTTCAAGATCAGCCGACATCCCCATACTTAAAGTATCCCAGTCTTGCGGCTGTGCATGTTGAACTTTCACTTGATCGAATAAACTTTTAGCATCTGCGAATGCAGCATGATTTTCAGGTGCAGGAATTACCATCAAACCCCGTAAACGGATATTTGGCAGCTGGCTAATTTGCTGAACCAGTTCAGCGACCTCGGCAGGTTGGCAACCATCTTTAGAATCTTGCCCATCAATATTCACTTGCAGACAAATATTCAAGGGTTGTAGAGCATCTAAACGCTGACCGGATAAACGCTCAGCGATAATTAAACGATCTACCCCATGCACCCAATCAAATTTTTCAGCTAGATGCTTAGTTTTATTGCGTTGAACATGACCAATAAAATGCCATTCGATCTCTAGGTCTTGTAGTTCTTCAATTTTTTCCAATGCTTCCTGCAAATAGTTTTCACCAAAGCAGCGCTGCCCGACTGCATACATTTCGCGAAGGCTGGCACTTGGATGTGTCTTGGAAACAGCCAACAACTGCACTGTTGCAGGATCACGTTGAACACGCTGACAGGCTTGTTCTATTTGATTTAAAACAGATTGGCGGGATTGTTGCGATTGATTCATTGACACAGTTCTCATTTACGAAATCTTTTTTTGCTTTCCATTCTTTAAGGTGTTGGTAAGCCTGAATGAAAGCCTTATATTATTCTACAAAATAATGAGACATTTTAGTTTGTTTCGGGGAAATTATGGATATTACAGAACTACTCGCCTTTTCAGTTAAAAACGGTGCTTCCGATTTACACCTTTCAGCGGGTATGCCTCCTATGATTCGTGTGGATGGTGAAGTTCGTCGCATTAACTTACCTGCGCTTGAACATAAAGATGTACACCGTTTGGTGTATGACATTATGAATGATAAACAACGTCGTGACTTTGAAGAAGATTTAGAAACTGACTTTTCATTTGAAGTACCTAATATTGCCCGTTTCCGTGTCAACGCATTCAACCAGAACCGCGGTGCAGGTGCGGTGTTCCGTACCATTCCTTCCAAAGTTTTAACTATGGAAGATTTGGGTTTAGGCTCAATTTTCAAAGAAATCTGTGATTATCCACGTGGGATTGTCCTAGTGACAGGTCCTACTGGGTCGGGTAAGTCCACCACACTCGCAGCGATGATCGACTATATTAACGAAAACCGTTATGACCATATTTTAACGGTCGAAGATCCAATTGAATTTGTACACCAATCAAAAAAATGTTTGATTAACCAACGTGAAGTACATCGCGATACCCATGGCTTTAATGCTGCACTTCGCTCAGCTCTACGTGAAGACCCAGACATTATTTTGGTCGGTGAGATGCGTGACCTAGAAACCATTCGTTTGGCACTAACCGCTGCGGAAACGGGTCATTTGGTGTTTGGTACCCTACATACCACCTCTGCTGCAAAAACCATTGACCGTGTTATCGACGTATTTCCAGCAGAAGAAAAAGACATGGTTCGTGCCATGCTCTCTGAATCTCTACAAGCCGTGATTTCTCAAACACTATTGAAAAAGAATGGTGGTGGTCGTGTGGCTGCACATGAAATCATGATCGGTATTCCTGCGATTCGTAACCTCGTACGTGAAAACAAAGTCGCACAAATGTATTCTGCGATCCAAACAGGTGCTAACTACGGTATGACCACTTTGGATCAAAGCCTAAAAACACTGGTGTCTAAAGGCTTAATTAGTCCTCAAACTGCACGTACAGTTGCAAAACAACCCGAATCATTCCTATAAAAATAAATGGATTAGAGAAATATCATGGATTTTAATGATTTACTCAATTTGATGATTCAACAAAATGCATCGGACTTATTTGTCACCGCAGATGTTGAACCTTCAATGAAAATTAACGGGCAGATCGTGCCTGTCTCTAAATCGAAACTTTCAGGGGAAATTGTGGGTCAACTGGTTCAATCCATTATGACCGACAAACAGCGGAAAGAATTTGCAGAGACCCGTGAATGTAACTTCGCGATCATGAACCGTGAAAAGACGGCACGTTTCCGTGTCAGTGCTTTTCAGCAACGTGATATGCCAGGCATGGTACTGCGTAAGATCGAAACCCATATTCCAAGTATGGATGATCTAAAACTACCAGAAGTCCTCAAAGAATTAGCGATGACTAAGCGTGGCATCATCATCTTTGTTGGTGCAACAGGAACAGGTAAATCGACCTCTTTAGCGTCAATGATTGGTTTCCGTAATCAAAATTCCAAAGGTCATATCATCACCATTGAAGACCCAATCGAATTTGTGCATCAACATGCAGGCTGTATCGTGACGCAGCGTGAAGTTGGAATTGATACAGATTCGTTTGAAATTGCGCTAAAGAATACCCTACGTCAGGCGCCAGATGTGATCTTGATTGGTGAGATTCGTTCGCGTGAAACCATGGACTATGCCATCGCTTTCGCAGAAACAGGTCACTTGGTACTCGCTACCCTGCATGCCAACAACGCCAACCAAGCCCTCGATCGTATCATTCACTTCTTTGAAGCAGACCGTCATAGTCAATTGTATATGGACTTGTCGCTGAACTTAAAAGCACTCGTCGCACAGCAATTGATTCCAACACCAGATGGTAATTCACGTCGTGCTGCGATTGAGATTTTGATCAATACGCCACTTCTGGCTGACTATATCCGAAAGGGTGAAATTCACGAGATCAAAGATCTGATGAAACGTTCACGTGAGTTGGGTATGCAAACCTTTGACCAAGCGTTATTTGATCTTTATAAAGCTGGGCAAATTACCTATAAAGATGCATTAAAGCATGCAGATTCGCCAAACGACTTACGCCTCACCATCAAACTTTCAGAAGAAGGCGCAGACCAGTTACTCAGTGCCAGCCGCAACATCACCTTTGATGGCCAATAATTCAAACTAAACCATTAAAAAAGGGAAGGTTTTTGTAACCTTCCCTTTTTTATTTGTTCAATTTTCGTGAACACTTAAATGTTTACTCAATACAACTTATTTTTTACGATAAGCCTCTTGGCATTCTGCATCACTACAGTAGCCGTAAAGATTTAAAGAGTGTCCTGTTAAAGCAAATTGATGTTTATCTGCAACTGAATGTTGCTCTTTCTCGATAATATCATTCGTAAATTCAACAACTTTATTACAGTTTAAGCATACTAGATGATCGTGATGATCTTCTTGCATGATTTCAAAAACTGAATGGTTGTTTTCAAAATGGTGACGCTGAATAATACCCGCAGCTTCGAATTGTGTTAACACACGGTAAACCGTTGCTAAACCAACATCTTCACCTTGCTCGAGCAAAGTTTTATAAATATCTTCAGCACTCAAATGGTGTTGTTTTGAATTTTCTAATAATTCCAAAATCTTAATACGAGGAAGGGTAACTTTAAGTCCAGCTTTGCGTAAGTCTTGATTAGAAATCGGCATAAAAAAAGGTCTCTCAACAAATCTTAAGTTGGAATAGGCAATAGAGTTTAGATGCAGTATGATCTATCCTTGAATCAAATGCATCATCATTTATCAGGATAGTGTAGCAAAATGCAAAAAATCATGCTGGCGTTGTTCGTCACTACAGTACTTAGCGGTTGTTCAGTCTTTGGTGTTTATAAAGTTGATATTCCACAAGGAACACCATTAACCAAAGCACAAGCTTCTCAAGTACAAGTGGGCATGAGCTTTCAGCAAGTCCGTTTCTTGCTTGGTAGTCCAACAGTAACAGATCCACTGAATCCGCAACGCTGGGACTACATCTACAACTATATCCCAGGCACTTATGCGAAAAAAGCAAAAATACCTGCGGCACACGGTCAACATTTAAAAGTTTATTTTGATGCAAATGGTAACGTAGAACGCTTAGAAGGTTTAGATACGATTCCAGAATCACAACCTGGTTTACCGGCATCAAAAGAAGCTATTTTGACTGCGCCACCACTATAACGGCTTTCCAGTAAAAAGAAACCCCTCATCGAGTCAATCATGAGGGGTTTTATTTATCAGCTTTATGCCTTAAAACGATTACCTTTGATAAATCGCCCAACTGGATTCTTTGCTGCCCGCTTACGTCGAATATCATTCGGGTTGATGGTGAGTGCCCGATAGATTTCAACTCGGTCTCCTGCTTGCAGGACTGTATCCGCGTCAATTCTGCTACCAAATATACCTAACTGTAAAACTTCTGGTAGTACCGTCTGTGCTGCTAAGCCACTGGTATCAATTGCCTGTTGAGCCGTCATTCCCTCGCTAAAGCTGACAGCAATATGGAATTGCTGTTCAGGGCTTGAAAAAGCGACCCAAACTTGTTTAGCCTGCTCCATTACAGCACTTGTCCCATCACAGCAATGATTGCCACGACAATTGAAAGCGGTAACACGATACGGATGGCAATACGCCAAATGTTATAAAACAACTCATTGCTAAAGCCCATTGCTTTACGCAGATGACTAATCTTCATAATCCAGCCAGCAAATACTGCGTAAATCAAGCAAATCAGTAATCCCCATAGCATAAGCAGGCTATTAAAGATTTGTTCCACTTGTGGTATACCCCAAACAGCAATAGCAGCAAGCAAAATCGCCCATTGAATCACGATCGCAAGCTGACGCTGTGCTAGCTGTTCTTTTGCAAATTGAATTAATAAGGCTGCTGACATGATGGCAGCAAACACCCATGCCAATGCAGGTAACTGTGCCTGCACAGAGAAGAAACCAAAGGCAATCACAGCAAGTAATTGCGCCACCCAAATTGGCAAGGCTGTACTTGTTGCAGCTTCCTGTTTTTTCACTGCGACTAAACTACTTTGCCAGTACAAGCCAAGTCCTAAACCGCTTGCAACCAAAGCAAGCACTGTGGCATTGCCCCACTCTTTAAACTCGATTCCTGTCCAATGCCAAGCCGTTAGATCTGTTCCCATTACATTGGCAAGAATAAATGCGGCAATCACACCAATCGTTGTCAAAGCGATTAAAAATTGGCGAGGAATAAAAGATAATCCAAGTGCAACAATGGCAAGGGCTGCAAAAACAATCTGACCTGATACAGCAAGCGTTAGCTGTTGGCTCACGACATGTGCTGTAGTAGTTAAGACACTACCTGCAAAAAATGGGACAAAAACAACTGCTAACCAACCCACAATACGCCATCTTGGTGAAGCATCCGCGTCACGCGTCAGACTTGAAAGTGCTTGTAATGCTGTGGTCTGTGAACGCTTTGCTAAAGCAATTTCAAGATAACCGATGGGTAATGCCAACAAAATCATTGTACCTAACCAAAGCAACCAGAAATCGAACTGACGATCAATCTGGATTCCAACGGTAGGTGCCAATGTCGTAATCATGACAAAAGATAGGCAAAACGCCATCACTGGAGCCAGCCAGCGTGACAGAGTTGTGTCCTGCATAATGCATTCCTTGAAAAATCTTTGAACTCATTGCACTTTATGGAGTTTGCAATGAAATATTCAATCTATTTTGCCTTTCTCAAGCCTGAAAATCAAAACAAAAGATCTCGAAAGAAAGAAGCAAATCACCTTACGGTGATTTGCTGCGCACGAATTATTATATTATTAAGTAAACCCCTTATGTACACTCATACCACACCTTATTATTATTTATCATAAGGGGTCTTTTATTATTGTCTTATTATTATGAGAAGAATCGAGAAAACCAGTTTTTCCCTTTTTTCTTTTCATTTTCTTTAATGATTCCGATCATATTTTCTTTTACTGCACCGACATAATCAGCATCATCATGGCGGATATGATTAATTAACCATTTCGAGAGTGCTTCATGCAGCTCACTATCAATTTCTTGCCCCAACTCAAAACGTTGACGATAGGTCTCTATCTTTTTGATAAATAAGTCATGTACACGCTTATGTGGTACACGATATTTATAGTTTGCTTCTTCTTGTAAGCTTTCTTCAAAGGTAAAATGAGACTGGGTATAATCAATGATATTATCCAAAATACCTTTTAATTTTGCCCGGTCATCCCCCTCATTTAATTCATCAATTTCATTAATATAATCTAGAATACGACGATGTTGATCATCGATCACCTCGATTCCTGTATTATATTCGACAGACCATTTCATACCCATATCGAACCCCAAACAATATTTGATTTATTGAATAAGGATATAATATCGGCAAATGAATTAAATAAAAACACAGCATTTTTGTCAGAATTTAAATATTTTCAAATAAATAAATTAACCCATTGTTTTGTATTTATTTTAATATTTATACCAATCAAAACACTCAAGTATTTTTTAACCAACAAGAAAAATTATCTATCTAATTTTATTGATATAACTAGAAAAAAAGACATACAGATTCCATTAAAATCCTGCTAAATATATATTCCAGTTATATCTTATATATTAATATTGATCGGCTTTTGTGACTCGTTTTAATGCCGGATTTTCTGCTTCACGGATTAAGCGTTCGACTCGAGTCAATGCATGCTGAATCGGTTTACCATGCTGGAATAAAATCATTTCCCCTGCTTGATATGCTGTCCATGCCTCATTATGTGTTAATGGCTCTGTCGTAATCACTGCAACGCGATCTTCAGGCGTGGTGACTTGACTAAAATCGACCTCAACATCGAGATCAATTAAATGTGCAGGTTGAAATGGATATTCTCGTACTAACCAATGCAACTTAGTCGTCGCATAGCTAAATAATGCTTTACCATTGGAAAGACAGAAATTAAATGTGCCGTGCTCTGCAATTTGTGGCGAGATACGTTCTAACAGTGAGAAAATTTCTTCTAAACTTGGTTCTGTATAGCCAAATGCTTCAACCATCTGATCCAATAAATAGCAAAATGCCAGTTCACTGTCGGTATTACCTACAGGCTCAAATCGCCCACTCAGTGTAGGTTTGAAGTCATGCAAATCGCCATTATGCGCAAAAATCCAATGTCTACCCCATAGCTCACGCAAAAAGGGATGTGAATTTTCGAGGTTGATTTTTCCCTGTGTCGCTTTACGAATATGTGCAATGACGTTACGAGACTTGATTGGATAATTCCGAATCAGATCAGCAATCGGAGATTCAACCGCAGATTGATTATCAACAAATAAGCGGCAAGCTTTATCTTCAAAAAAAGCGATCCCAAAACCATCACAATGATCAGAGGTTACCCCTGCGCGTTGTGAAAACCCACGAAAAGAAAAAGTAATATCTGTCGGGGTGGCGCAATTCATTCCTAATAGCTGGCACATATCTTTAAACTATCAAACATCTATGCCTATTGTGCATGAGGGATAGATGGCTTGTAAATCTCAATATGTGCTCACTATTAGATTAAGAATGATAAGGCACTAACGTTGCACCATCTTGTTCATCACAAAAGAGGTTGCAATCTTATTCACCTCAAGGAAAACGAAATAATCTAAGCATTTAAAATCTTCATCATAGAACGCTTGTTTTGATAGTTTCGATTGCATTCCCAAATAGGTCTGAAACAGTTTTGGCATGCGTTCATCTTGCGGGAAACTATAATCAGGACGTTCTGGTTCAAAGCTACGTTTTGAACGAATATCTATAGTCTGATGCTCGCCTAGCTGTTGAATCTGACGATGGGTGTAATAAGCACGCGCCAAATTATCTTCTAAATGAATACTGACACAGCCCATTAAATACTTGGCACGCATAGACCACAATACTTTAGGCGTCAGGTTCAACCATAGCATTGATAGTGCTTTACCCGAACGGAACTTTGGATGAACACAAGTTCGTCCAATCTCGAGAATACTAGGTAAATGAGAAAATTGAGGAACGATTTCAAATTCTTGAGCACTGTAACTCTGTCCAATTTCATGACCTTGGAACAATTTAAGGCGCGTATAGGCTACAATTTCGCCTGTCCATTTTTCACGTAATACCGCGTGCTCGCAACCAAAATCATATAAGTCTTGGTCTAAACCGTCTTCAAAGCGCATCCCAAACTGATGGCTAAATTGTGTTGCTCTAAAGCGTTGTACTTCTTGTAATTCTTTTAAATTATCCACCCATTCAAAACGGAATTGATTTTGAGCTGGCTTGTGGCGTAGGGGTAAAGTCAATGTCTGGCGATATTGATTTAATTTTTCTAGCATAATGAAAGCTCCTTATGGCTAGGTTCACCTTAAAGCGCTTAAATGACACTGCAATGACTAAAACATGAACAACTGATGACGAAAAAAAGAGACCCCTCGAGGTCTCTTTTAAAATCAATAGAATAAATTAATGTTTGGCGCGGTTGGTAATCAATGTACCCACGCCATGATCGGTGAAGATCTCTAATAGGCTTGCATGCGGTACACGTCCATCAACAATATGCGCACTTACAACACCGCCTTTAACAGCATCTAATGCACAACCCACTTTTGGAATCATACCGCCATAAATCACACCTGTTTCGATCAAACGATCAACTTCCTGTGTGCTTAGGCCTGTTAATAAGTTTTTATTTTCATCCAATACCCCTGTGATATTGGTGAGTAGGATCAACTTTTCAGCGCCTAAAGCTTCTGCAACTTTTCCAGCCACAAGATCCGCATTGATATTATAAGTATTACCTTCCTCATCCACACCTAAAGGTGCAATCACTGGAATAAAATCACTTTGGGTAAACATTTCTAGCACATCAGTTTTGACACCAGTGACTTCACCCACCATGCCCAAATCAATTTGCGAAATAGAGCCGTCTGCTTCTTGTTTTTCCATCAACAATTTACGCGCACGCAGTAAATTACCATCTTTACCCGTTAAACCAATGGCACGACCACCGTGTTTATTAATCAGATTCACGATCGATTTATTGACACTACCGCCCAATACCATCTCGACCACTTCCATCGTCGCTTGATCAGTCACGCGCATACCATCAATACGATCAGACTCTTGTCCTAGGCGTTTTAGCAATGAATCCACCTGTGGACCACCACCATGCACTACGATTGGGTTTAAACCCACTGTTTTTAACAACACGATGTCACGGGCAAATGAACTTTCCAATTCAGGATCTGTCATCGCATTACCACCATATTTTACAACCAGCGTTTTTCCTGCAAAACGTTGGATATACGGCAAAGCTTCGATCAAAATTTTTGCTTTATCAATGCCGATATGCTCATGTGGCATGCGTCTCTCCTTTTAGGCCTGTGCGAGTTCTTGTGCAATTTGTGGATATTGGTCTTGCAACATAGAAACAAACTTCTGACGAATTTCAATTAATCGGTTCTGATTATCAGCATCAAAACGGACGGTAAAATATTCACCAGTATTTGATGCTCGAATAATGCCAAATCCATCGTCAAAATCAAGTCTTACACCATCAATTTTACTTAAACGGGCGCCTAAACGATGACTTAAAATTTCAATATCATTTAAAACCTGCTTAGGATCGGCATCATACGTGCTGATATAGGTATCTTCTGTGCAATAACGTTCTGGGTAAGTAGCCAATAACTCAGACATGGTCGCTGCGTTGGTTTGGGTTAAATATTCCATCACACGTAGTGCTGCATACAAACCATCGTCATAACCAAAGCCACGCCCATCATTAAAAACATAGTGACCTGCATATTCACCACCAAATACGGCAAAACCTTTTGATTGCGATAAATAAGCACGCAAGAAGCTACTGCCCGTGCGAATCATTTTGGCTTGACCTTCCAACCCCTGTACGGTATCCGCCACCATCCGCGAACACTTCACATCAAACACAATTTCTTTATGCGGGTGCTGCTGTAAGCACATCTGTGCAAATAAAGACAGTAGGCGGTCAGGACTAATAATATGTGCATTCTCGTCGAGTAAAACGACACGATCGCCGTCACCATCCAATGCAATCCCAAGATCAGCTTTTTCGGCAACAATAGCGGCTTGTAACTTTATTAAATGTTCTGCATGCGACGGGTCTGGTGCGTGATCAGGAAAATGTCCATTTGCTTCACAGCGTAAAGCAATCACCTCACAACCCAGTTTTTCTAAAACCAGTTTGGCGCAACGCCCTGCTGAACCGTGTAATCCATCTAGAACGACTTTTAATGGTCGTGTTAACTGAATATCACTTATCAAGGCATCCTGATATTGCAAACAATATTGGGGAACAGTTTGATGTGCAGTATTTTTCAAATGCAGAATATCTTCAAGATTAGGTATAGACACTTGTGCAAACTGCCCCACCTGTTGAATCGTTTCTGGTGTTGGTGGCTCACCTTTTAAAATCCATTTAATACCATTATCCGATTTCGGATTATGACTTGCTGTGACCATCACCCCATTACCACCAAAATCACGAGCAATGTAATACATCATTGGGGATGAACAACATCCAATATTGGTGACTTGTAGACCCTGTTTTTCGAATATTTTTTGAATGATATTGGCATAGGTAGGACTAGTTAAA
Source organism: Acinetobacter sp. Tr-809 (assembly GCF_011753255.1). Classification (NCBI taxonomy): domain Bacteria; kingdom Pseudomonadati; phylum Pseudomonadota; class Gammaproteobacteria; order Moraxellales; family Moraxellaceae; genus Acinetobacter; species Acinetobacter sp. Tr-809. The sequence goes on along the minus strand of NZ_VWVZ01000002.1, from coordinate 239,917 downwards.
CGTGCGTCATAACCAATCACAACATGCGTTTGTTGAGCATTTTTATATTGTGACGCTAAAGCGTAAGCAATTGAGCTAATAATACTTGGCGTTAGATGACTTAGCTTTCCGCGAATATCATAGGCGCGGAAAACACTCAGAGGAAATGTATGTTGTATATTCACTGTAAGCCCCTATTTTTATAATCTTTTGATCCATAAAAAAAGCAGAAACTATTAAGAAATTAATTAACCCTTATTCAGAAAAATTAAAATAATTAGTCAGCTGCTTTGTAATATATATCAAGGCAACAATCAATATGAAAAATGCAACGTTTTTCAGCAAAACATTGCATTTAAAGTGATAATTACTGAAAAATCTTATTGTTTCCCAGTATGACCAAAACCACCTGCTCCACGCTCAGTCGCAACGAATTCGTCTACTTGTTCAAATTCTGCTTGAACCACTGGAACCAATACATATTGAGCTAAACGCTCACCTGGTTCTAAACGGAAACTATTTTGTCCACGATTCCAAACCGATACCATCAACTCGCCTTGGTAATCAGAATCAATCAAACCAACCAAATTACCTAATACAATCCCATGTTTATGACCGAGGCCTGAACGAGGTAGAATTAAACCCGCATAGTTTGGATCTTCAATATAGATCGCCAAACCTGTTTTCACTAAAACAGTCTCACCTGCAGCAATATCAATCGCTTCATCTAAACATGCGCGTAAATCTAAACCAGCTGAACCCGTGGTTGCATAAGAAGGTAAAGCCCACTCTTGACCTAAACGTGTATCTAATACTTTAACTTGAACTTTCATTAAAATTTCCTACTTACAATTTCTTAACGTTTCAACAATGCTTTTAAGTTGGCAAGGTACTGCTGAGCTTGCTCTTTTGGATCAACATTTGGCGCCAATTTCTTTTTGCGACCATGCCATTCCAAATCATCTTGCGGCATTTCATCCAAGAAACGACTCGGTGTCATTTGACGCATTTGCCCACCATTCTTTCGTTGCTCTGCGAGGGTCAAGGTTAAGCCTTGACGAGCACGAGTAATGCCCACATACATCAAACGGCGTTCTTCTTCGATGGTTTCTGAAGCAATCGAGTTCTTATGTGGTAATAGCTCTTCTTCCAAACCGATCATATACACATAAGGAAACTCAAGACCTTTTGCCGCATGCAAAGTTAATAAGTTCACTTTATCGGTGTCTTCTTCTTCCTGCTGCTGTTCGAGCATATCCAACAACACCAGTTTACGAATCACGCTTTCAATATTTTTCTCATCCACATCATCGGTACGATTCAATAGATTTTGAATACTGCTATACAAGCTTTCAATACTGTCGAGTTTGGTCTTCTCTTGCGCAGGAGTCGCTGCCTGTTCACGAATATAATCGATATAACCTGCTTCGTTGATCATCTGACGAACCTTTGGCATCGGCTCATCATCATCTAACAACTCACGTGTAAATGTTGCGATAAAATCAGCAAACTCATGTAATTGAGTGGCAGCTTTTTTCGGCAATACCATACTTAAGCGTTGATCTGATGACGCAGTCAGCAAAGACAGTGTATTTTCTTGCGCAAATAAACCCAGTTTTTCTAAAGTCACAGGACCAATAGCACGCTTTGGAGTATTAATAATACGTAAGAATGCACTGTCATCTTCAGGGTTAATGATAAGACGTAAATAGCTCATCACATCCTTAATCTCAGCGCGTGCGAAGAAGGATTGACCACCCGATAATTTATACGGAATTTGCATCTGACGCAGTTGGGTTTCAATCACACGGGCCTGAAAGTTACCGCGATACAGCACTGCATAATCTTTCCAGTTCTTACCATTCATCAGCTTATGTGTGATCAAGTCTTTCACCACACGTTCTGCTTCATCATCATCATTTAAACAGGTGATGACACGAATGGTTTCACCGTGACCTTTATCACTCCACAATTTTTTATCGAAAATATGTGGATTATTTTCAATCACGGCATTGGCAGCTTTTAAGATACGGCTGGTTGAACGATAGTTCTGCTCCAGCTTGATTACTTTGAGATTATGGAAATCATCTTTCAATAAAGCCATGTTTTCAGGCTTTGCACCACGCCAAGCGTAAATGGATTGGTCATCATCACCTACAGCAGTAAACTGCCCCATCACCCCAACCAAAAGCTTAACAAGCGTATATTGGGCGGTGTTGGTATCTTGATATTCATCCACCAATAAATAGCGAACACGGTTCTGCCATTTATCACGGACTTCAGCATTTTCCTGAAGTAAACGTGTTGGCATTACGATCAAATCATCAAAATCAACGGCGTTATAGGCACGTAAATTGCGCTCATAGAGCTGATAAAGATGCGCGAATTGGACATCCTCAACTGTTTCACAAGTAGAGTGTGCTTGTTCAGGTACGATCAGATCATTTTTCCAATCTGAAATTTTCTTCATTGCCTTAGCAAGCAGTTCTTTACTCTCTGCACCCGACAAATTGTCACGCTGCATCAAATCCATCAAAATTCGTTTGCAGTCATCAGCATCTAAAATCGAGAAATTGTTTTTTAGCGGCAGATGTTTTAATTCTAAACGGAGTAAATTTAAACCAAAGGTATGGAAAGTCGAAACCGAAAGTCCTTTTGCTTCTTCACGTGAGAGCAGTTTTCCGACACGCTCTTTCATTTCACGCGCAGCTTTATTGGTAAAGGTCATCGCAGTAATACGATAGGCAGGAATTCCACACTGCTGTACCAAAAAAGCAACTTTTCGGGTAATTACAGAGGTTTTACCTGAACCTGCACCTGCAAGTACCAACAATGGCCCCTGAACATATTTCATGGCCTCAAGTTGTTTGTCATTAAGTTGACTGGCAGATGACATTGGTTATACCTCTCTCGTTTCCGAGCCTGTTTTTTCGAGCACAATTATAGACATCTCTGTTTTAGAATCCCAATAGTAAATCTAGGGATATGTATAAATTATGATGTTTCAATTTTTAATAGCGACACAGTTTGTCGTCTATTTTTATATGCAATAAAAAAACCACCCGAAGGTGGTTTTTTAGAAATCAGTAAAAATTACTGTTTAGCATAAATGCTGATTTCTACACGGCGGTTTTGCTCTTTACCAGCAGCAGTTGTGTTTGAAGCGATTGGGTTCGCTGAACCTAAACCTTGCGCATCAATACGGCTACCAGAAATGCCCTGACCAGCTAAGTAGTTTTTAACTGATTGCGCACGTGCTTGAGATAATGGGATGTTGATTGAATCATTACCCGTGTTATCTGTATAACCCGTTACAAGGATCGCACTCTTGTTATCTTCACCTAAAGTTTGCGCTACTTTGTTTAAAGTACCGTAGAAGTTAGGTTTGATGTTTGATTTGTTGGTATCAAACGTAATGCTACCAGGCATGATTAATTGTACAGAACCATCTGGGTTACGGCCTACTTCTACACCAGTACCCGCCATTTGTTCACGTAATTTTTTCTCTTTATTATCGAGATACAAACCACCAGCACTACCAAGAATTGCACCAATTGCCGCAGCACGGTTGTTTTGCTTACTTGTATTTGCGTTACCCTTAGAAACACCATAACCTGCAGCAGCACCGATTAATGCACCTAAAGCTGCTTTATCGTATTCTACGCCACCGATGTTATTACCAGTCGTTTGGCAACCAGAAAGTACCAATCCAGCCCCTACGAGTGTTGAAATTACTAATGCACGCATTGCGTTGCTCCTGTCTATGTATTTTGTTGTCTGGACAAATGATGAATGAGAAAATGGCGCTAGACCATTGATTTTTTGTTAATAATAAACACTTTATTTGTAGTTTTGTAATATTTTGATGCATTTTACTTGATCAAAGCAACATAATTTCTCCATTGTTGTACTCATCTCACAAAAAATCAATAATGAGAAATACATCACAAAATAAAACCATGCAATTTACCCGCAAACTTGACAAGGCTACCGCGACTCTTTACCAATAAAAACCAATCTACGCATTTGAATATATAAAAAATGTCAATATCTTTAAATATACAGTTGTATTTCAACATCTGTTGTTTATAGTTGGAACATCTCTTTTTTCAAACATATGCACTCAAGGTTCGATTTATGGCTACCGCTAATAAAAAAGCATCCCTATTGCAAAAAGTCAGTAAAGGATTAACCGTTAGTTCAGTGATTACTGGCAGTACCTTTTTTCATGGTCCGCCCGTCCTTGCACTCGGTCTCACCAAATTATTTAAACAATCTGCAAAAGTAGATGAAACAAATATTCAAATTACCAACAGTTGGTTAGGGGTAAACAACTGGTTAATTGACAACGTTCTGCCAAATTTACAATGGGACCTCAGTATTGATGAACAACTCGACCTGAATTTACAGGGACGATATCTGATGATGTGTAACCATCAAAGCTGGGTTGATACCACTGTGAATCAGTATTTTGGTTTGACTCGTATGCCACTCACTCGCTTCTTTACTAAATGGGAACTTATTTTTATTCCTTTTGTGGGGCAAGCTTTCAAAATATTGGGCTTCCCAATGATGAAGCGACATAGCAAAGAGCAAATTGCAAAAAATCCAGAACTAAAATCACGAGACATGCTCGAAGCGCGTAAAGCCTGTGAACAATTACTCAGTCAACCTTTTACTTTATTAAATTATTTAGAAGGCACTCGCTTTACTGCTGAAAAACATGCTGCACAGCAGTCCCCTTTTCAAAATTTACTCAAACCCAAAGCTGGTGGTTTAGCCTTGGCGCTCAGTATTCTGGGTGATCAAATTGATGCATTGGTCGATATGACCATTGTGTACCCTGATGGTGCACCCGGTTATGGCGAATTTTGGTTAGGTGATGTATCACGTATTGCGGTGGATTTACGTAAAATAGAGATTCCAGATTGGGTGCTCGGTGGCAATTATGAAGATGATCCAATTTATCGTGAACGTTTTCAAAAGTGGGTCGATCAAATCTGGACTGAAAAAGACCAACTGATTTCACAAATGAAATCCAAGTATCATCAATAATCTCATTAGGGATTGAGCACAAACATGACCCAGCAGGACTCAGGAAAAAACTCTAAATATAACTATGTCAATCCGAGCAGCAAATTCTTCAAGCTGTTCTTAGTCTATGACATTTTCATGGTGTTTATTATTGTTTTTAATTTGTTCTGCTTAGGCATGAACTTTTTCTTGATGAGTAATATTGGTGCATGGTTTTTTAATACCATTCACCTCACGAATGTGCTTGATTTCTATCGTACTTATTTACACCCTTGGGTCATCACTACTGAAGCTTGGTTTATCATCTTTTTGATTGCTGAACTATCAATTCGCTGGTTTCTCTCTATTGTACAAAAGCATCATGCGCGCTGGTGGTTCTTTCCCTTTATCCACTGGTACGAAATTGTGGCAATTATTCCACATTTCCGATTTCTGCGTTTATTCCGTGCAGGCATCATTGCGTATCGTTTACATGAGCTTGGTTATAAAGTCGTACCCGATGGCATTCGTATTAAAGCGATTTTCTATTATCGTGTAATTATGGAAGAACTTTCTGATCGTGTGGTCATTACAGTCATTGATGGTGTACGACATGAACTTGAGACCAGTTCAAGCCATAAAAAAATTATTCATGATTTAGTCGATCACCATCGCCAACTTTTTACCGTAACCTTGGCATCGATGTTGCAAGAATCTCTTGCAAGTGCTTTGCAACAGCAGCAGCCTTTGATTACACAAAAAGTAGGTGTCATTGTCAATCAAGCCATTGAAGACACTCCAGAGCTAACCCAATTGCTCAGACTCATCCCAATTGTTGGTGGGCGAATCGAACAGCAGATACAAAGTATTGGACAACGCTTAGGCGAAAATATTAGTGCTGGTTTGATTGAACCGTTTACAGCAGGCTCAGCACAACGGCCCAATGAAAATTACCAATACATTGCGGAAAAAGTAAGTGAATTAAACATCGACAATCAATACCTAGAAGAATTGGTTGAATCAGTGGTATTTGAAAGCCTTGAAGCAATTCGAAAACAAGTCAAAGTGAAGCAATGGCAGCAAACTTTGCAAGAATATGATCAATTGGATAAAAAAGCAGAATGATTACAAGAAAAATTACCAATCAAGCTAGAGAATTCGTGTAATTTGTTCTAGCATTTGCTTTTATTTACAACTGCTTTAACACAATAGAGCGCTTAAAAAGCCCTGAAGGATAAATTATGGCTGATATACGGATTACGGGCAGAATGGTGAATTTTAGTCGACTCACTTTCGACACAAACGACCATAATGCAATCCGCCAGCAACTTACCAGCACGCTAAACGAAGGTTCTTATATCGGAACCCTAGTGATTATAGATAGTACCGTTGAGCAAGAACTGATTGCTTTAATCCAGCTCTTAATCGATTTAGGCTTACAACCCATGGCTGTGATTGATGGCATTTTGGGCGATGAAGCGCGCGCCATCCAATTCCCTGTTCTGCCAGCTGATCAACCGCTTCAACGTATTAAGGCATCAAAAGAGCAAGTCGTTGACCACACACCAGTGGAAACAACGGATAACTCTGCAATACAAACACCACAAAAAAATACATCGAATGCCTATATCACCTCTTATCATGATGAGATTTTGCGTACAGGCCAATGTTTGGTACAAGATCAAGGCGATATTATCTTAAATGCGGGCATGAATAGTGGATCAGAAGTAATTGCATCTGGAAATATTCACATTTATGGCAATGCTCGTGGTAGAGTCATTGCAGGTGCAGGTGGGCAAACTGCGGCACGTATTTTCTGCCATTCGCTAGAAGCAGAATTAATCTCTATTGCAGGGACCTATTGTGTAGCAGATGATATTCCAAAAGATATGATCAAAAAGCCTGTACATATTTATTTAAATAACAAGCAAGAACTTGAATTTGAAGCCTTGCAGTTTTAATTTATTTAATTGAGTTTTAAAAGCACCAAATAAGCCCTTTTAGGGGCGTATGACCATAAATAGGAGTGGATTCGGTGGCCAAAATTGTTGTCGTAACGTCAGGCAAAGGTGGTGTAGGTAAAACTACAACAAGCGCATCTTTTGCAACAGGTTTAGCCCTACGTGGTCATAAAACTGTTGTGATTGATTTCGATGTAGGTTTACGTAATCTAGATTTGATCATGGGCTGCGAACGCCGCGTAGTGTATGATTTCGTTAATGTCATTAATAATGAAGCGCGCTTACAACAAGCGCTGATCCGTGATAAAGAGATTGAAAACTTATACATTCTCCCTGCATCACAAACACGTGATAAAGATGCCTTGAGCGATGAAGGTGTTGCACGTGTGATTGATGAACTTTCTCAAGAGTTCGATTACATTATCTGTGACTCTCCAGCAGGTATTGAACGTGGTGCGATTTTAGCAATGTATCATGCTGATGAAGCGATCATTGTAACCAATCCAGAGATTTCTTCAGTTCGTGACTCGGACCGTATTATTGGTATGCTCGATAGCAAGACCAAAAAAGTTGAACAAAACGAAGGTCGTATCCGTAAACATCTATGTATCACTCGTTTCAACCCTGAGCGTGCTGATCGACAAGAAATGCTCACAATTGATGATATTTCTAAAGATATTTTACGTGTACCGACATTAGGGGTAATTCCTGAGTGTCCGAGCGTACTTCAAGCATCAAACGAAGGTAAACCAGTGATTCTGTATGCAGAAGAAAAAGCGGGTCAAGCCTATGATGATTTAGTGGCTCGCTTCCTTGGCGAAGACCGTCCTTATCGACACATTGCAGTACAGCCAAAAGGTTGGTTAGCTAGACTATTTGGAGCGTAATTATGGCAGGATTCTGGAGTAAACTTTTTAGCAGTGATGAAAAACCATCAAGTGCACAAACTGCCAAAGATCGTTTAAAGGTAATTGTTGCCTCTGAACAAGGTTTAGGCCGTCGCCTAGGCCAAGACAAAATCGACCAAATGAAAAAAGAAATCATGCAGGTTGTAAGTCGCTATGTTCGTGGCGTGGATGAACAGCATATTCAAATGCAGGTTCGTTCAGAAGCAAATATCGAAATGTTAGAAATGAATATCAATTTACCTGAAGATCGATAGAAGTTTTTTCATTAGCGATTTTTCGCAAATAAAGGCAGAATACACGGGTGGATCTGGAAAGTATGACTTTCCCCACTACGAGTATTTTGCCTTTATTATTTTATAAGACTGAGGAGATTGTCATGGCATTATCACAGCCAGCAACTTTCAATGAAGAATGGTCAGATGAGCGTGTGTTTGCCTACCTTAACCAACTTCCTCCAACTGGCGTAAATGCTGACTTTCATGTGCTTTACCATGCATTCAAACATATGCGTCCAAATGACTATGAACGCTTAATTACCCAATTTTTGGCTGATGGTCGTGACTTGAATGCAACGAATCCAGAAGGACAACGCATTCATGATGTGATTGCACAGTTCCCACGCCAAAAAGATGGTTTCTTGGAAGTCTTGGCAAAATTTGCCTAATTGCTTCCCCCAATAATGCCATATGATTGATCTGAGCTATCTCTAGCAGATATTAATGATGTGGCATTATTAAAAACCACCATGTCACCAATTCGTTGTAATTTATTAAAATAAAACCAAAACAATTCTATTTTCCAAGAAAGACTATGACAAACACTAACAATCATTTAATAGAATCGCCTCCAATAAAACACCATCTTGCAGATCTGAACATTATCAGCATGAAGAGGTTTATCGTCTTATGCATCACTTCATTTGGCTTATATCAAATCTGGTGGATGTTTAAAGCATGGCGATTTTTCGCCATCAAAGACAATTTAAACATTATGCCCGCTGCACGTGCCATTTTTTCAATCTTCTTCTTATATTCGCTGTTTAACAAGATTCAGAACTATGCTCAAGAAAATGGCTATACACGGTCATTTTCATCAGCACGGATGTTCTTTGGCTATCTAATAGTGGCCTTTGCTTACCACCTACCTGATCCTTATTGGTTGATTGCCCTACTCAATTTCATTTTCTTGATCCCTGCTTTTGTCGCATTTAATTATGCCAAAACACACGCTGAGCAAGTTCATGGCATCATCCAAGAAAAGCCGAGTACTGCACATCTGGTGATCATCATTCTTGGTTCCCTGTGGTGGTTTCTAGTACTCCTAGGTTTATTTATGGGAACGACATGAAATCCCTCTCCCGAATACAAGGCAAATAAAAAAAGCCCCTATCACTAGAGGCTTTTTTATTTAGTCTTTCTGATTAAACTAGAATATCTCGCTTACCATTGGCGCCCATTGAGCTGACAATGCCATTCTCTTCCATTTGGTCAATAATACGCGCCGCACGGTTATAACCTAAGCTAAATTTACGTTGCAGCGACGAAGTTGAAGCCTTACGAGTTTCGAGCACAAAGGATACACACTGATCGTATAGTGCATCGCGACTTGGATCTCCATCACCATCTTCAAAACCACGAGATGTTGGTTCTTCATCAAATGGCGTGAGAATTTCATCGACATAATCAGGCTCACCACGTTCACGCCAAGCATCACAAATACGGTTGACCTCATCATCACTAATAAAGGCACCATGCACACGCTCAGGCTCGATTTTACCCGGTCCTAGGAACAGCATATCACCATGACCGAGTAAGTCTTCTGCACCACCTGCATCGAGAATGGTACGCGAGTCAATCTTACTGTTTACACGTAATGCAACACGGGTTGGAATATTGGCTTTAATCAAACCTGTAATCACATCAACCGATGGACGTTGGGTTGCGAGTAATAGATGGATACCCGCTGCACGCGATTTCTGTGCCAAACGCGTAATCATTTCTTCTGCTTTTTTACCCACCTGCATGATCATGTCAGCGAACTCATCGGCAACAATGACAATCGATGGTAATGGTGCTAAACGTGGCGCACGCTCGCCAACAACCGAATCACTGGCTTTCCATGTTGGATCAATCAGGTCTTCACCATTGGCAATCGCTTCTTCGACCTTACGGTTATAGTCACTTAACTTACGAATTTTCAGGAATGACATCAGCTTATAACGGCGTTCCATCTCATTGACACACCAGTTTAATGCACTGACTGCATCTTTCATGTCAGTGACTACTGGTGTTAACAAATGTGGAATATCGTTATAGTTGGCTAATTCAAGCTGCTTTGGATCAATCAAAATTAAACGCAATTGATCTGGTGTGTATTTCAGCAACATCGAAAGAATCATCGAGTTAACTGCAACTGATTTACCTGAACCAGTGGTCCCTGCAACCAACATATGCGGTGCTTTGCCTAGGTCAGTAATGACTGGGTTGCCTGAAATGTCTTTACCCATCGCCATAGAGAGCAAACCCGCAGGGTCTTCAAAAGCTGGCGTTTTCAATAACTCAATCAAGCGTACCATTTCACGGCTACTATTCGGTACTTCAATTCCAATATACGGTTTACCCGGAATTACCTCAACCACACGGACAGAAGCCATAGACATTGAACGGGCTAAATCACGAGAAATATTGGTTACTTTAGACGCTTTCACCCCTGGCGCAAGATCCAGTTCAAAACGTGTGACTACAGGACCTGGTTGTGCCTCTACCACCTGTGCTTTCACATTAAATTCTTGTAATTTAATTTCTAAAAGTTCAGAAAGGCGTGACAATTGTTCAGCAGTGAAATTGACCTTTTTATTTGGATCCACATTATCAAGCAGCTCTAGGCCCGGTAAGGTTGGCAAATCAAGACGCTTTTTCGCCACGTGCATCGCACGCGACATCGGACGACCAAACGCATCTGTTAATGGTGCATCTAGATCAAAATCATCGTCAATATCCAAATCTGCATCAGGATCAGCTTTACCTGCGGTTTCTTGCCAAGCTTCGATAAAGGCTTCTTTAGACAGTGTTTCTTTTTGTGTTGGTGTTGAAACTTCAATCGGTGCTTTTACAAAAGCAGATGATTGAGCGTAGCTTGTTGTTCGCGGTGTAGCATGTTCTCGTTCTTCTTCAACCAGAAGATCACTGAAATCATCCATATCTTCCGCGACAGCACGATGTATCTCATCTTGAGCAATATTCTGAACAGGGGCTACTGTATGCGGCTGTGCAATAGCTGGTTTTTCAGATTCAGTAATAAGTGCTTCAATATCTGTCTCAAACTCGGCTTCATCAGCATGATGGCTTGGATTTGCTGGAGGCTCCTGAGTAAAAGGCGTATGCAAGTCTGTTGCGGTCTTACTGTTCGGTACAGCAGCCAACAATTCATCAAAAATTTGATCATCATTCCAGTCTAGATTACTGTGACTGGATACTTGCGTTGACGTTGCTACATGAGCAGCAGATGCATATTGCGCTGGAGCATGAGGAGTGTCATCCGCAGCTCTTAATAATGCATCAATCTCCTGTTTATGACTCGCATCATCACGCTGTAAAGCACGCCATACTTCACCTGTTTGAACCAAACGTTGACTTTCGGTTTCAAACTGATGGGCACGCTGTAACGTCTGTTCAAAATCTTCAATTTGCTCAGTTTGAACTGGCCGACTACCTTGTTGCTGCTCTTTTGCAACAACGTCAGCAAATAATTTTTCAGCCATCAATTGATGATGTGAATCATCAATTTTAATCAGTTTTGCCTGAACTTGATTGGTTTGAGTTTCTGTTGTCTCTGCGACAGGATCAGACTCAGTTGATACTTTATTTTTAATTGCAGGTGTATCAGCAGCGGCTAATTGCTCAGTCAAGTCATATGCAGATTCATGCTGCGGCACATTTTTATAGAATAAATCCTGTAAGTAAGCAGGCGTATTTTTTAGTGTGATCCACGTTTTGTTCCACTGAATTCCAAAAGCCAAGGTCAGTAATAAAATACTGAATGCAAGTAAGAACAAGGTTGCGCCGTAGATGGTGAGTAGTTGGGATAAACTCTGTCCTAACTCATAACCAATGATTCCCCCAGCCGCATTATCCAAAGTATCCGCAGGCGTATTCCAATGTAAATACAACAAGCTAGAGATTGAAAGAATCAAGAAAAACTGGGCAGCATAACGAAATGGGCGATTTAAAAAGCTTCTTGGCCACCATACTTGAATCGCTTCAATAAACAAAAAAATCGGAATCAGTAAGCTGGCCCAGCCTAAGAAACCAAAAAGTAAATCTGCGATCCAAGCACCCGCTACTCCACTTGCATTTGAAACCTGCTGGGTATCACTGGAAATATGCATCCAACCCGGATCAAATGGTGTATAGGTTACTGTGGCAAGAAATAAATAAATGCCAAAAGAAATCAAAAATAATGTCATTAAAAAGCGTTGTGCATAAACACTTGACACCGCAGTCATATACAGTCCTGTAACCCAATTCGTTATTTGTTAGTATCTTTCAAGGCCTAAAATGCCTTAATCAATAAGTTTTATATTATGCACTCGTTCTTACAAAAAAGATGCACGATTGTTTACTGTTGTTGTTAACATCCTGCTCGGATATAGCTCAATTCGATTGAGTTAATCAATATTATCCCGATGGATTTAAACCACTCCGCTCTGGATTCACGTATAATTTTAGCAGTTTTGATATAAAAAGGATGTTCTTTAATGAGCGCTCGTCACTCACGGTTAATTATTTTGGGTTCTGGTCCTGCAGGCTATAGCGCAGCAGTCTATGCTGCACGTGCTAACCTCAAGCCAACACTAATTGCGGGTTTGCAATTAGGTGGTCAATTAACAACGACCACTGAAGTTGACAACTGGCCAGGTGACCCAGAAGGATTAACTGGTCCTGTACTGATGGAACGTATGCAAGCTCATGCAGAACGTTTTGGTACAGAAATTGTCTACGATCATATTAATGAAGTAGATCTAAAAACTCGTCCATTCGTACTCAAAGGCGATATGGAAGAGTACACGTGTGATGCGTTGATTATTGCAACAGGTGCCACTGCACAATACCTAGGTCTTGAATCTGAAGCTGCTTTTATGGGCCAAGGTGTGAGTGCATGTGCAACCTGTGATGGTTTCTTCTATAAGAACCAAAATGTCATGGTTGTTGGTGGTGGTAACACTGCAGTTGAAGAAGCACTTTATCTTTCCAATATTGCAGCGCATGTGACCCTTGTTCACCGTCGCGATAGCTTACGTTCTGAAAAGATTTTACAAGACCACCTTTTTGCCAAAGAAAAAGAAGGCAAAATTAGTATTATCTGGAACCATCAAGTCGATGAAGTGTTGGGTGACAAAACAGGCGTAACAGCTGTCCGTATTCAATCTACCCAAGATGCAAGCACACAAGATATTCAGGTTCAAGGTTTATTTGTTGCGATTGGGCATAAACCGAATACAGGTATGTTTGATGGTCAGTTAAATCTGCGTGATGGCTATATCCAAGTACATAGCGGAACTGCAGGTAATGCAACTGCTGCCTCTATTGAAGGCGTATTTGCTGCAGGTGATGTGGCAGATAGTATCTATCGCCAAGCGATTACTTCAGCGGGTTCAGGCTGTATGGCAGCACTAGATGCCGAGAAATATCTCGATAATCTAAACTAATTAAGCCAAAACTGAAAAACCACCAATCTTTGGTGGTTTTTTTTTGAGAGTATCCATACAATCGAAAAATTGACGGCTTTTTAAACATATCAACAATCAGTCTATAGGATATATCAATGACAACGACCTGGACGAACGGCTACCAAACTGAAGTAAATTATACCTACGGTTATTATCGAGACCTCAGCCCGAATTTCCAAAAGTTCTGCTTACTTTTAAATGGCATCGACAGTCCAGATTTTCAGGAAAATCATAACCACTGCGAACTTGGCTTTGGTCAAGGCGTCAGTATTAATATTCACGCAACCTGTAATGAAGCTGCATTCTACGGTACAGATTTCAATCCAGCGCATGCCGCACACGCCAATCAACTGGCGGAACAAACCCAAACCAAACATTATTTCTATGATGATAGTTTTGAAGAACTGCTTAACCGTTCCGACCTCCCCATGTTTGATTCAATTAGCCTGCATGGGATTTGGAGCTGGATTAGTTATGAAAATCAGCACATTATTTTAAAGTTTATTCGTAAATTTTTAAAACCGAATGGCATTGTCTATATCAGCTATAACTGCGTTACTGGTTGGGCAGCCAATATGCCGATTCGCGAACTGTTCCATAGCCATTTTAAATTCAATAGCAAAAGTACCAACCCTCTGCAAAAGGTCAATGAAGCCCTCACCTTTAGCGAAGACTTACTTAAACAAAATCCGATTTTTGCTCAACGTAATCCCAATGCCGTGCAAAAAGTTGCGGATTTAAAACAACAAAATCCAAATTATTTGATTCATGAATATCTCAATCAAGATTGGCAATGTTTTTCTTTCCAGCAAATTGTACGAATTTTGGATGAAATTAAACTGTCCTATGCAGGCTCGACCGATTTAAATACCCACCTAGATAACATTAATTTTTCAGAACAACACCAAGCATTTTTGAATGCTATTGAGCATCCGATTTTTAAAGAACAATGCCGTGATTATTTTGCCAACACACAATTCAGACGCGACCTGTTTATTCGAGGTAAAAACAACCTAACCCCATTACAAGTACAAGAGCGACTTCGTAACACGGCTTTTGTATTGCTCACAGCTAAGGAACAACTGCCAACCAATATCAGTGGATTATTAGGTACTTTTAATTTAATTGAAGAAATTTATCTGCCAATTGGTGATAAATTTGCAAAGGAAAACTATCAACCGCTAACCATTTTTGAACTTGAGCAAAGTTTGCCAGATCTCAACTATGCCAAAATCCTCAATGCTTTAGTGATTTTATCGCACCTAGGTTTAGCTCAACCTTGCCAAAACTTAGAACCCAAACAGCAGACACTAGAGCAATGCCATCGTTTAAATCACTACTTGTTAAAGCAAGCAAGTTTTCATCAAAACTATAATGTACTGATTAGCCCAATTACAGGAATCGGTATTCCGACTGAGCATTTTCACCAACTGTTCTATCGCGCACATTTCATTGATGGTTTAGCATCAGCAAGTGAATTTGCGCAGTATGTACAGGATGCGATCAGCCAGCTCAATTGGTTAGTCTTGGACAGCGAAGGTAAAACGGTATCAGACAAAGAAAAAAGCATCGAAATTATTCAAACTAAAGCTCAACTTTTCATTGACAGTAAAAAATTAGAAATTGCTAAGCATTTACGTTTGTTTGATTAATCAGGCATAGGGAGTGGCTCTGCAAATGATTGCCATTCCCTATAACTTCAGTTAGCTTAGAATCAGTCTGATTGATTTCTTATGCTATGCAACAACTCCCACCCTCACAATATATTTTCCCTCATCCAATCGAAGCTGATCCTGAAGGACAAGGATTTATTTGTATTGGTGCGGACCTATCCCCTTCTACTTTATTTGAAGCCTATACACATGGTTTATTCCCTTGGTTTAATGAAGACGAGCCAATTTGCTGGTGGAGTCCTGAACCACGTTGCATTATCGAACCACATGCTTACAAACCAAGTAAATCTTTAATTCGGAATATGAAAAAGCATGATTATCGAATTACCATTAATCATGCTTTTGATCAGGTCATTCGCTCATGTTCAATGCCACGCAGCTATGCCAACGAAACATGGATTAGTGAAGATATCATCGAAGGCTATTGTGCATTATTCCAAGCAGGTTATGCGTATAGTATTGAAGTCTGGCAGCAAGACCAACTGGTCGGTGGTTTATATGGAGTCACTATCGGCAAAGGATGCTTTGGTGAGTCTATGTTTAGCACAGAAACTGATGTTTCTAAGATGGCTTTCTATACCTTAATGCTAATTGGACAGGAAAATCAGTTGCCGTGGATTGATTGCCAATTGGTCAATGATCATCTTTTAAGCCTCGGTGCGTGTACACTTTCTCGCCAAGCCTACCTTAAATCGTTACAAGATGTAATTATTGCCCCCTCTATCAATTGGAAAAGTTATCAAGAACGTGTATTTTCAAGTAAAACAATAGCAGTTTTTGCAAAATTAGACGGTTAACGGATGAACACCTTGGAGGGACAGATTAATGAAATCATATCAACCCAAGTCCCTTTTAAATGACTTACAGTACTATATTACGCCACCGCATGACTGCAGTTATCTCGATAACAAATCAGCTCGAATGGTGTTCTTAGACCCAATTCACCGTATTGATGTGGTGACATTGTCAGAACTTTCTCGCGTTGGTTTTCGTCGTAGCGGTGATTTTGTCTATCGTCCTGAATGTCACTTATGTCGCCAATGCTTATCTTGCCGTGTTCCAGTTCAAGAATTTAAAATGAACAGCAGCCAAAAAAAGGCATGGAAACGTAATCAAGATTTGCAAATGAGTATTTTGCCGACCTCGCAAGCAACTCAGCAACACTACGACCTGTATGAACGTTATATCAATGAACGTCATTCAGATGGAGATATGTACCCTGCCAGTTTAGATCAGTTTGAGAAATTTCTGGTGCATAGCTGCACAGAAAGCTTTTTTATTGAGTTGTGGAAGGATCAAAAACTGATTGGTGTTTCAACTTGTGATTTGATGGATGACGGACTGTCGGCAGTCTATACCTTCTTTGATCCAGATGAACAACGTCGTTCTTTAGGTGTGTTTGCGATCCTCAAACAAATCGAATATGTACGTACATTGAACCTAGACTATTTATACCTAGGCTATTGGGTACCACATTCACCCAAAATGAATTATAAATCGCAATATACACCACTCGAATTATTGCTTGATGGACAATGGCGTCGACTCAATCGCCCGCTCTCAGACAATGAAATCCATCAGCTTGGAAATTCATTAATGAGTACGCTACCTTCTGAGTGGAATAATTTAATTATTAAATAACGCTGCAAAATCATCAGTGCATGTTTTGACCATAATCACAGCATGCTCTCTTGAACCATCAGAGTTTGGATAATAATTTTTGCGTAAGTCTATTTGGTGGAAACCTGTCTTTTCATACAAACGAATTGCAGCAAGATTACTTTCACGAACTTCTAAAAAAATCTGAATTGGATTGTTTTTTAATTGATGAATTGAACTTTCTAATAATTCATAGCCTAATCCCTTGCCTTGTTGACTCGGATGTATTGCCATCAATAATAAGTTTGCTTCATCTAAGACGGGCTGCAAAATACAAAAGCCAACTACCTGATTGGCTTGTTCATATACCGTACATTGATATGAGGCAAAAGATTCCTGAAACTGCTGCCTCGACCATGGATGTGTTTGAACTAAAGCTTCAATTGCAGAAACACGATCTAAATCTTTTTCTTGCATCAATCGAATCACGATCTGCTACTCTATAAAATACTGCTGCAGATTATCAGCAATTTAAAGCAAAATTTGAATAAAAAAATGGGCAGTTTTGACTGCCCATTGAAGTTAACTCAAATTAAAGCCCAATTCAGCACGCCACTTATTCAGCAATGCAGTGGTATCTTGATCGTTTGGATGAAATTTCGGTCTTAAAAAATCCAATAAAGTTGGGATTTGGCGTGTCATAAAGCCTTTATAACCATACATAAATTTGATCATGTATTTGGTATCACGCCATGTCAATTTTCCATCAGTTCGCAAAAGTTTTGCCGTGAAATAAGATTGAGTGATAAAGATCAATCCCATCGCGATCACTAAAGCCAATGAACGCATAAAATACGCTTTAGGGCCTTGTCCATACATGGCTTCATAGACATCAAAGGCAACTGCCTTATGTTCATTTTCTTCTACGGCATGCCACATCCATAAATGATACATGGTCTGATCCATAAACATGGCTTGGATGTCTGGATTACTCAACAACTCTTCAGCAATAGTAGAAGTAAAGTGTTCTAAGGCACACGTTCCAGTAAGCCCAATCATCTCTTTACTAAAACCAAATGGTTTTAGTACTTTTGAAGCAACGCCTATTGTGCGATTAATCAAGCGTCCTGTTTGCGCCTCTAACTTACGAACATCATAACCATAAGCTTGAGCTGAAGCATTGAAGGCTAAATGTTCTTTGGAATGCATCGCTTCTTGACCAATAAAGGCACTGATTTCTTTCTGCAATCGCTGATCTGCCAATTTAGGATCATTCCGTACGGCACGGGTACTATTTACAAAGAATTGCTCACCTTCAGGAAATAGTGCCGAAAGTGCAGTCATAAAATGTGTAAGTGCAGCATCACCATTGGCCCAATAGCGTGGCACTTCACCAAATTCAAAATCCATTCGGCGTACAGGAAAGCTGGCACCAGCACGGTTTGAAATATTAACTTTAGCATTCATACCCGGTTCTCCTATACGATGAATACGTTTTACTGATCATTTTCTATTCTTTATTTATACGCCCTTTTCAGCGCATTCAATAAGTGCAGATAAGGTCATAAAAGCATCATCTTAGGACATGTCGCTTTGCTCAAAATCCTGTATGAAATGAAAGATTAAAATAAAAAAAGGGACAAAATTTATTGTCCCTTTTTAGCTATTGCTAGACAAGAATAAAGAACGTTATAGACCTAATTTTGCTTTCCAATCTTGCAATAATTGCACAGTATCTAAATCATTTGGATGGAAACCAGGCTTGAAGTACGCCAACATTTCACCCGCCATTCCAGAGATAATTCCTTTCGACGGACTATAGGCATATTCATAAATCATACCGAGCTCTTTGAGATTTAATTTTCCATCATCTTTCAAGAGCTTCAACACAAATGAAGATTGGGTCAGGAAAATTGCAACCATCGAAACAACCAACGCTGTATTACGTAATGCGTAGGCCTTTACGCCACGACCAAAAATTTCTTCATACACATCATAAGCAACTGCTTTATGCTCATTTTCTTCTACCGCATGCCATAACCACATATATTCCATGGTCTTGTCTTGCATTAACTCTTGAATATGCGGATTACGCAATAATTCTGATGCAATGGTTGCAGTAAAGTGTTCGAGTGCTGTAGTTGCAGTTAAATCCACCATTTCTTGTGTCATACCGAATGGTTTAACTAATTTAGCAAATAGTTTACGACCTGTTTGAATCACGACACCTGTTCTTCGTTCAAGTGTCTCGACATCATGACCATATTTCTGAGCTGAAGCATTAAAGTTGACATGCTCTTGCGTGTGCATGGCCTCTTGACCAATAAAAGCACTGATTTCTTTTTGCAGTTTTTCATTGTCTTTAATGGCTGGGTGATAACGTACAGCACGCACTGAATCGATAAAGAGTTTTTCACCATCTGGAAATAGCGCAGATAAACCTGTCATAAAATGAGTTAATCCAGCTGAACCACTGACCCAATATTCAGGAACTTCATTAAAATCAAAATTCATACGACGTACTGGGAAACTTGCACCTGCACGATTCGAAACATTCACTTTAGCATTCATGCTGCCTACTCCTTTTCAGTGGAATATCTCCACTGAGTACTTTTGTTCGTTTTCTTGAGTTTTATATTACGGTTTTATACGAATCAATTAAGTGCAGTTTAGGACAGCGTGGTATCAGTTTAGGACATGAGGAGAAAAATTTAATTAAGTATTAAATTTTTCGACGCAAGAGGAAAAGAAAATTAAGTAACACTAATTTCCGACGCAAGAGGAAAAGAAAATAAGTAACACTAATTTCCGACGCAAGAGAAAAAAAACAATGAAACTACTTTTCTGACGTAAAAGAAAAATTTAATTGAATCTTTGATTTTAGATATAAGAAAAGAAAACCACAGACATAAAAAAACACCCCAATGGGGTGTTTTTTTATCACTCTAAGCGATTATGCAGTTACTTTAGCAACAACACCAGCGCCTACAGTACGACCACCTTCACGGATCGCAAAACGTAGACCTGGGTCCATTGCGATCGGGTGGATTAACTCTACTGACATCTCAACGTTGTCACCAGGCATTACCATTTCTACGCCATCTTGTAATTTGATCGCGCCAGTTACGTCAGTTGTACGGAAGTAGAACTGTGGACGGTAACCGTTAAGGAATGGAGTATGACGACCACCTTCTTCTTTAGAAAGTACGTATACTTCTGCATCGAATTTAGTGTGCGGCTTGATTGTACCTGGCTTAGCAAGTACTTGACCACGTTGTACGTCTTCACGCTTAGTACCACGAAGAAGAACACCACAGTTCTCGCCTGCACGACCTTCGTCAAGCAATTTACGGAACATTTCTACGCCAGTTACTGTAGTTTTAACCGTATCTTTGATACCTACGATTTCAACTTCTTCACCAACTTTTACGATACCAGCTTCTACACGACCAGTTACTACTGTACCACGGCCTGAGATAGAGAATACGTCTTCGATTGGCATCAAGAATGCTTTGTCGATAGCACGTTCTGGTTCTGGAATGTAAGAGTCAAGCGCTTCAACAAGAGCAAGAACTGAAGACTCACCATACTGACCAGCGTCACCGTTAAGTGCAGCAAGTGCTGAACCACGGATAACAGGAGTGTCATCACCTGGGAAGTCATAAGTAGAAAGAAGTTCACGAACTTCCATTTCTACTAATTCAAGTAATTCTTCATCATCAACAAGGTCACACTTGTTTAAGAATACGATGATGTAAGGTACACCAACCTGACGTGAAAGAAGGATGTGTTCACGAGTTTGTGGCATTGGACCATCAGTCGCAGCACATACAAGGATCGCGCCGTCCATCTGAGCAGCACCAGTAATCATGTTTTTAACATAATCGGCGTGGCCCGGGCAGTCTACGTGAGCGTAGTGACGGATTGGAGAATCGTATTCTACGTGTGAAGTATTAATTGTAATACCACGTGCTTTTTCTTCAGGAGCTGAGTCGATTTGTGAGTAATCTTTCGCTTCACCGCCGTAAGTTTTTGCACAAATAGTTGCAATCGCAGCAGTTAAAGTTGTTTTACCATGGTCAACGTGACCAATTGTACCCACGTTTACGTGTGGTTTATTACGTTCAAACTTGGCTTTAGCCATGATGATCTTCCTTTATAAACTGCTCATGAGGGTCGCCCATGAGCACTTGGTTTTTTAACTAAATTTAGTTGGGTAATATAGTAATCGAAAGATTACTCGTCGTCACCTTTTTTACCGCCAGCTTGGAACTTAGCGATGATGCCTTCAGCCACGTTACGTGGTGTTTCAGCGTATTTAGCGAATTCCATAGAATAAGTCGCACGACCTTGAGACATAGAACGCATTTGAGTCGCGTAACCAAACATCTCAGCCAATGGAACTTCTGCTTTAATTGCTTTTGTTCCACCAGGAAGATCGTCCATACCTTGAACCATACCACGACGACGGTTTAAGTCACCCATGATATCGCCCATGTAGTCTTCTGGAGTTTCTACTTCAACTTTCATGATTGGTTCAAGAAGGATAGGATCCGCTTTCATGAAACCGTCACGGAAAGCGTATGAACCAGCCATTTTGAACGACAATTCGTCAGAGTCGACATCGTGGTAAGAACCATCGAATAATGTCGCTTTGATACCCACAACAGGGTAACCAGCCAATACACCATTCTTCATACGTTCTTGAATACCTTTATCAACCGCACCGAAGAATTCTTTAGGTACAGTACCACCTACAACTTCTTCAGCGAATTGGTATTCTTTACCAGCTTCTTCAACATCCATAGGCTCTAAACGAACATATACATGACCGAATTTACCTTTACCACCTGTTTGACGAACAAACTTACCTTCTTGTTCAACAGACTTTTTGATCGTTTCACGGTAAGCAACCATTGGTTTACCAATGTTCGCTTCAACACCGAATTCACGCTTCATACGGTCAACGATGATGTCAAGGTGAAGCTCACCCATACCAGCAATAATTGTTTGACCAGATTCTTCGTCTGTACGAACGCGGAACGATGGATCTTCTTTCGCCAAACGACCTAAAGCAATTGACATTTTTTCTTGGTCAGCTTTAGTTTTTGGTTCAACAGCCAATGAAATTACTGGCTCTGGGAATTCCATACGCTCAAGAGTAATGATGTTTTTCTCATCACATAATGTATCACCCGTAGTAACGTCTTTAAGACCTACACACGCTGCGATATCACCTGCACGGATTTCTTCAAGATCTTGACGTTCGTTCGCGTGCATTTGCACGATACGACCGATACGTTCACGCTTAGATTTAACTGGGTTATAAACTGGATCACCTTGTTTAAGAACACCAGAATAAACACGTACGAATGTTAAGTTACCTACGAACTTATCGTTCATGATTTTGAACGCAAGTGCAGAGAACGGCGCTTCGTCAGATGCTTCACGAGATGCTTTAGTTTCATCTTTGTCGTCAAGAATACCTTCAATTGCTTTAACTTCTGTTGGAGAAGGTAAGAATTGAATTACAGCATCCAACATACGTTGAACACCTTTGTTCTTGAACGCTGAACCACAAAGCATAACTTGGATTTCAGAAGCCAATGTACGTGTACGAAGACCAGCGATGATTTCTTCTTTAGAAAGATCACCTTCTTCCAAGTACTTGTCCATTAGCTCTTCAGATGCTTCAGCCGCAGCTTCAACCATCTTAGTACGCCATTCTTGAGAAATCTCAACGAGGTCAGCAGGAATATCACCGTATTCGAACTTCATACCTTGAGATGCTTCATCCCAGATAATCGCTTTCATTTCGATAAGGTCAACAACACCTGTGAACGTATCTTCTGCACCAATTGGCACAACGATAGGTACAGGATTACCACCTAAACGAGTTTTAACTTGCTCAACAGCACGGAAGAAGTTTGCACCAGTACGGTCCATCTTGTTCACGAATGCTAAACGAGGCACTTTATATTTGTTCGCTTGACGCCATACAGTTTCAGACTGAGGCTGTACACCACCAACTGCACAGTAAACCATGCACGCACCGTCAAGAACACGCATAGAACGTTCAACTTCGATTGTGAAGTCTACGTGTCCCGGTGTATCAATTACGTTGATACGGTGTTGTTGGAATTGGTTAGCCATACCAGACCAGAAACAAGTTGTAGCAGCAGAGGTAATTGTAATACCGCGCTCTTGCTCTTGTTCCATCCAGTCCATTGTTGCTGCACCATCGTGTACTTCACCAATTTTGTGAGATACACCTGTGTAGAACAAAATACGTTCAGTTGTAGTTGTTTTACCTGCGTCAATGTGCGCAGAAATACCGATGTTACGGTAATTACTAATTGGGGTTTGGCGAGCCATGATGTCTACATTCCTAAATGTTATATTTAAAACAGGACGCACCAATTAAATTGATGCGCACGAATATCCAAGCAGGCAACTTAAATACCCGCAAAGCCCCCACTTTGGTAAAGAGCGATGTTGAATCGAGCCGCGGTACGCATGAATATTCTCCTGATTAGGGACTGTTTTATCCGCTTAGAAACGGTAGTGAGAGAAGGCTTTGTTGGCTTCAGCCATACGATGCACGTCTTCACGTTTTTTGATCGCTGCACCTTTACCTTCAGCTGCATCAAGCAACTCACCAGCAAGACGTAAAGCCATCGTTTTTTCAGAACGCTTAGCAGCAGCATCTACTAACCAACGCATAGCTAGAGCAGTACGACGGGATGGGCGTACTTCCATAGGTACTTGATAAGTAGCACCACCAACACGGCGTGCTTTTACTTCAACCATAGGACGAACTTTTTCAAGAGTAGTCTCGAAAAATTCAACTGGGTCTACTTTGTTTTTTTCTTGAACGCGGTCTAAAGCACCGTAAACGATACTTTCAGCAATAGATTTTTTACCATCTTGCATTACGTGGTTCATGAATTTAGCGATTGTTTGGCTGCTAAATTTTGGATCTGGAAGGATCTCACGAGCAGCGACTACGCGACGTCTTGGCATTTTAATACACCTAATAATATGACACTTCAGGATAATCCAGCAGTTTGTACGAGTGTCATGTACTTTCGCTGGCCTTACTATACGTCGCTTGAATTACAAAACTATGAAGAATTCAAACAAGCGAAACGCTAAAGGGTTGTTTGGACTAGTTTCCTAGAATTACTTCTTAGGACGCTTAGTACCGTATTTAGAACGTGACTGGTTACGATCTTTAACGCCAGCACAGTCTAAAGAACCACGAACGGTATGGTAACGTACACCTGGTAAGTCTTTAACACGACCACCACGGATAAGAACAACACTGTGCTCTTGTAGGTTATGACCTTCACCACCGATATAGCTAGATACTTCAAAACCTGAAGTTAAGCGAACACGGCAAACCTTACGCATTGCTGAGTTAGGTTTTTTAGGTGTAGTAGTATAAACACGTGTACATACACCACGACGTTGTGGACAAGCCTTCAACGCAGGAACTTTAGATTTTTCAATCAAAGTTGTACGACCCTTACGGATCAACTGATTTGTTGTTGCCATTTGGCAATTCTCCCGTTATTAAACAACCTTAAAAAAAGAAAAGAACCTCTTTTTAAGGGCACATAATTGTAAGCTAAGAAGTAAAAATGGTCAACATTTCAAGTGTCGACCATTTCTTAAGTTTGTTGTGTTTTTAATACCAAAAACATCACACCCCAATTTAGCTATGCTTTGTTGAGGCAGGCTCTATGTCAATTGATTTTTGCTCAGCAACAACCTCCGCCTCAGCATCCTCAAAAGTTTCATCTTGCTGCGCTTTTAACACAGGCTGTTGTTCTGTATGAGGATGCTCAACCACATGCTGTTCAGCAAGTTGTTGAATTCCAGCTTCAACCTTGTCATCTACAGCGACTGTTGGCGTTGTACTATCTTTGGTTTTAACGGTTACATGGGTAATCACATCATTCGCTTCTTCTGATGCGGTCTTATTATTTTCAACTGTTGTAGAACCTAATAAACGTGGACTCGCTTTCTTCAATAAGGCTTCAGCTTTAAAATATGCTTCTAAAGGTGAAATCTTTTCATTCGGATATTCATTCATATAAAAACGCGCTGCACCAAAAATCGATTGCGATTTATGTCCAACATCTTCTAGCAGTCTCCAACTATAGAAACCACCCAGTGCTGCGCCTGCAATTGGAGTCAATTTACCAACCACCGAAGCTTGAGGAATACGATTCAGCCAGTTCCATTTAAACTGACCATTTTCATCTACCAACCACTTTTTCACCAATTCGATATCATTATTTGAACCTAACAATTGCTGGAACTGTTGCAAATCATGTGTTTCTAACATGGACTTCAATGCTTTTAACGCAACCAACAAGGTTTGTTTTTCCGCAACCAAACTCAAATCGATTTCTTTAAAGATAAAGGCAACAATTTCTTGATCTGCATCTTCTGATAAATCAAAACCGTGTGAACGACCAGTTTGATAAATCGTTCTCAAAGTCAAAACAATAGACGCTGGAATATCGATCGCCGCACCCCAGACACCCGTTGCACCCGTAATTGCACCTTGCGCAGCAGCTAATAATTTATTTTGTTCAATCAATGCCTGACTTAAGCGCTGGGAACGCCCTGTATCTGTAGTCAGTTCCATAATATCTTTGACCCCTGCTTCCTCAAGGATTTTTTCAGTTAGGGAACTATTCGAACTAAATTCATTTAACCATTGGAATAAATAGTCAGAAACCTTATCACCCAAATCTGGTGAAACAAACGAAGCCACACTATTCACTCGGTTATAATGGCGACCTAACAATTGATGGGATAATTTTGGAAATTGTTGACGTAGCATTTGTTGAGGATTTTCATATTTTTCGACCTCAAATGGACTTTTGAAACGCGCTTTCCCTTCAACAATATTGGATGAATTCGCGAGTTCCGCACCTGATGTGGTTGGGGCAACTTGAAATTTCTGTAATTCAGAACTGAGCTTTTTAGCCACTCCAAAGGCTTGTGCAAATAAACCTGAAGATTGCTTGTTTTTAGATTTTGTCATCAAGTACCTCTGTTGTGTAATCTGTGCATTTCTAGGTAAATACTAGGTTGAATGCAGATTTATCTCAACTTTTATCTGTGTTCTTTCTTTACGTTTCGTCACAACATCGCGAATATTTACGAATATTTACACAACTGGAAATAGGCATAAGATTTGCCATAAGAAATAAAAAACCTTTCTGCTATCATGGTGTCATTCACTCATAAGCCATTTTAATCGTTATTGTTCTCCTGATTTGTATTCATAGCGAGATGCACAGGGCTTAAGTATTACCATAAAAGGGATCTGTAAATGAAACGTGTTGTAATCACTGGTATGGGCATTAACTCATGTATCGGTAACTCTTTAGAAGAGGTCACTCATTCTTTAAAAAATGGAATCTCAGGCACACGTTTAAACCCAACTTATGCAGAACTGAATTTCAAGAGCCATGTCAGCGCTGCAGCTGAACAGGATTTTGATGGTATTGATCGCAAACTGAAACGCTTTATGGGCGTCTGTGCGATGTATGCGTATAACGCAGCTGTCGCAGCTGTTGAACATGCTGGACTGAAACAAGAAGATTTGGCAAACAATCCACGTTACGGTATTGCTGGCGGTTCTGGTGGTAACTCAACTGCATCTGTTGCAGAAATGATCAAACTGTTAGAGGAAAAAGGCGCACGTAAAATCGGTCCTTTCTTTGTACCTCGCAATATGAGTAACACCATTACGGCGAACGTTGGTGTTGCATTTAAACTGCAAGGTGTAGCGCACTCGATTACCAGCGCATGTGCAACGTCTGCCGATGCAATTGGTTATGCCTACAACCTGATTCAATTAGGCAAACAAGATTTAATGCTTGCTGGCGGTGGTGAGGAAGATCACTGGTCACAAAGCTTATTGTTTGATGCGATGGGTGCATTGTGTTCAAAATACAATGAAACACCAGAAACTGCTTCACGCCCATATTCAAAAGACCGTGACGGTTTCGTGATTGCAGGCGGTGGTGGTTTCGTGGTGCTTGAATCACTTGAACATGCGCAAGCGCGTGGCGCGAATATTTTAGCTGAAGTGATCGGCTATGCAGCTAACAGTGACGGTGCAGACATGGTTGCACCAAGCGGTGAAGGCGCGACACGTTGTATCATCATGGCACTTGATGAAGCCAAACAACACGGCGTAGAACATATCGACTATGTCAACACGCATGGTACTTCAACACCAGCAGGTGACGTGACTGAGCTTAAAGCAATGGAACGCGCATTTGGTGAAGGACAAGTTCCTCCACTCAGCTCAACCAAATCGATGACGGGTCATAGCTTAGGTGCTGCGGGCGTTCAGGAAGCGATTTACTCTGTTTTAATGATGCAAAATGACTTTATTGCTCCAAACATCAACGTGACTGAGCTTGATGAAGGCGCACAAGGTTTCGATATTGTACTTGAAAAACGTGATGCAAAACTGAATACTGTCATGAGTAACAGTTTTGGCTTTGGCGGTGTTAACGCCTGCCTTATTTTCAAGAAGTGGGATGCATAATCCCATTTAACAGGATTATCGATGGATGCACCTTCTGATGCTTTCCTGTGGGTAAAAGCATTACATATTATTGCTGTGGTGTGTTGGTTCGCTGCATTGTTCTACTTACCACGTCTTTTTGTTTACCATGCCATGAGCGAAGATACTGTGAGTCATCAACGCTTTGAAGTCATGGAACGTAAGTTGTATCGCGGTATTATGTGGCCATCTATGATTGCCACACTCATTACCGCCCACTTTTTGGTTGATTGGGGCGATGCAACCCGACATTACCACGAAGCCTTATGGTTTTACCTCAAAGTCGGTCTAGTCGGCTTATTGGTGATTTACCATTTTGTTTGTGGTTATTACCGTAAAAAACTGATTGGCAATGCGCATTATAAATCGCATAAGTTTTGGCGCTTCTTTAATGAAATGCCGACCTTGATTCTGTTTGCAGTGGTGATTTTAGTCGTAGTAAAACCTCAGTTCTAAGACAACAAGTCTTGTTTTCTAATGCTGTAATTTTCTTTAAAAATGATTACAGCATTCGTTTCCAATCTAGGCATCCAGACTATAAACAGCTTATCCCCTTCAAATTTAAAGACACTTGCTCAAAGTGGGTCTCTTTTTTTGTTTTCAGATTTCGATAGCTTACGTCATAAAGAATATAGCCTTGCGACACAAAGGTATATTGTCCGATCACTTTGCCATCAATCAGCTCATTCATGGTCTTATAAACTTCGGGCTGAGCGACTTCACCCATCTCAACCTCTTCAATATGGACTGGCTCAGAAAGCTTGATATCTTTGAGATAGGGATAATACTTGATCGACAGTGTCTTTTGATATTGTGGTGAAACCAATAAAATTGATTTTTTGCCATCAGCAAAACAGTAATATTCATTACTTGCATAGCCCTGTACACACACAGATAAAAATAGGCACAACCATAAAGTTTGTTTCATCATTCATTTCATCTCTTGCTAGCAATGATTGATCTGTATTTCTGCGCTCGCCATTAGATCATAAATATTTTTTTATTCTTAACGGGACTTTGTTGGATAAGCCCAACTTTTTCATTTGATCAGCATACATCATGTAATTTTTTCTGGCTTTGCCCACATTTTTTAAAACTAAATAAGTGTCCGCTCGATTTAAGTAAGCTACGGTTCTATTCGGATCTAACTTTATGACATGATTTAACAATCTTAATGAATCATCATAATACCCCAATTGATAGAGGAAAAATGCAGCATCATTTAGCTCTGCTACATCTTGTTCTTTATAAGAAGACAGTTGGCAGTCAATACCTTCAACAATTTGCTTGATCTCGGATACATTACTTTTATTGAGTTGCTTCAATTGCTCCGAAGACAAATAATGGAAATAGTTAACGCCATCTTTCCCTCCACCAATATCCGCCATCCATACAGGGCTTTTGCTTGTTTTATCCCATTGCCCACTGCAACTGTCTGAAATCATGCTGGGTATGGTATCTAAGATCACTTTTCTATCATTACTAGTGACATAACACTGCACCATTTCAGTATTGGATCGATCTAAAACCGTAGAATAATTAAAATGATCGCTTTGATAAGAATCAATGATTGAAAAGACACGATTGGGATGATCATTTAATTCCACCAAAGGCAAACCTGTACAATTTTTATAATTTTTTATATCCAAATCCGCATAAGACGTAGTGCTCATCAAGCAGAGCGAAAAAACAATTAATTTAATGCTTCGCATACCAAAATCCCCCTGCTCACTTCGCTTTTATTCTAGAATAAAACAGATCTCCACGTTTTTCAGATGCATAGTTCAGATGAACAAACCATTTCAGCACGCTATACGAAGATTAAAAGCGCGATTTACTTCCAGCTTAATCTTTTACCTCAAAATGAATCAATTTCAATATCGTGGTTTGACGTCTGCTGAAATCGAAATGGCGCGTCCTGTCTTTGGCGATCTTATCGATTATTCGCAAATAAAAGTTTTTAATATTCCCTATCTACCTTGGCAGCCTGCCAATATTTTTATGGCACCAAACGGCAATTTATTTGTACATCAGAAATATTTTAGTCATGACTATTCAAAATGTTCACTATCCTTGCAAGGAATCTTTATTCATGAGCTGGCGCATATCCTACAGTTTCAGCAAGGAATCAATGTCATTGTCAAAGGTGCAATACTTCAGGCTGGCTATTACTTAAGTCTTAAGCGATACAATCCCTATCAATATCAATTTATCAAGAACAAAGCTTTCTCTAATTATAACATCGAGCAACAAGGCGATATTGCACGAGATATCTACTTTAATAAAATCCCCAACATCATTCTAGAAAAATAAAAAGCCCTGTAAGTTTCAACTACAGGGCTTTTTAATTAAGCAGTATGCAAGAAAAATTATGCAGCCGTGCTTTTTTGAGTTTCAGTTTTAAGTTCATGACTATCATCCATATCAGTCGTAAAATCTACACGCATCGCATCCTTAACAATGGTACCAATACGCCCAACACCAATAGCTAAAGCCAAGGCGATTACAGGCAATAAAATAGTTGAAGTCATCATTTTGTACCTCTTTATTTAAAATGACTATTTAATAATTAGCTTAGGCTTGCTGATCTTGTTCGCGAAACATTACTGTTCCAATACGACCAACAACTACAGCTAAACCAAAAGCAATTACTGGAAATAATAAAACTGACATTGTTATTACCTCTTCATTTTGCGTGCTTGGGTACACTTGATGAGTAATAAAGTGCACAACCGTTCATATTAATTGGGATAATAGCAGTGCACAAATGTACACTCAAGTGTCGCAAAGACATTCCCGACGAACGGTATAAAAAATACACGATATAAATTCAAGACATTGAATAAGCTTATATTTTTTAAAAGTACAACTGTTTTAACTATTTTTAAAATTTAAAATAGAAGCCCAAAGTTATTCTTTTTTCTAAATTTTTTTATTGTTTGTCGATATTGTCACTCGGGTGTAATAGCATGATGCAAAAATAACATGAAAAAAACTTTAGATGACTCTATTCAATTTATTCATCTTCATGCACCATAATCACGCAAACATTGAGAAATGTTGCTGTTTTATACAGAAAAACTTGTTATTTTTACGCAGAAAAATGTGCATTTAGTATATATTAGTAAACTTGTCATTTTTCTTTAAGATATAAAATGTTTGGCGCCATGACATACACTTGTTTTTAATAACTATACCCATATAAATCAAAAACTTGTATGTCATAACTTGTTAAGACTTAGGATTAGGTTTGAATGAAAAATTTTAAAGTTGCCCTTGCTCAATTCTCTCCGCACATTGGCAATATTGATGCAAATACTCAAAAGATGGTTGAGCAAGCAAATTTAGCGAAACAACAACAGGCTGATTTGATCATCTTCCCTGAACTATCTACGATCGGTTACCCAGCTGAAGACCTATTACTCCGCCCAAACCTACAAAAACGCACTCAAAAAGCGTTTGCCCAGTTAAGCGAAGTAAAAGACATCTTGATGGTATTCGGTTTTGTGCACCAAACTGAAGATGGTCATCGCTATAACTCTGCTGCTGTCATGAAAGACGGGCAGGTTTTAGGTGTTTATAATAAACAAAACCTGCCAAATTATGGTGTGTTCGATGAAAAACGCTACTTCCAAGAAGGTCATCAACATCTTGTTTTCGAATATCTAGGTCACAAATTCGGCGTCTTGATTTGTGAAGATGTTTGGTCACTGAATACCGTTAAACAACTCAGTCAGTTGAATGTTGAAACGGTTCTGGTTTTAAATGCTTCACCATATGAAGTGGGTAAACCGCAACACCGCATTCAAACGCTCAACGAACTTGCAAAACAATTGAATCTAAACGTTATCTATGCCAACCAAGTTGGTGGACAAGATGACCTTATTTTTGATGGTTCAAGCTTTGTCAGCAATAAGAACGGTCAACTTGCACTGCAAGTACCAAGCTTTCAAGAAGCACTTTGTTACGTTGAATATGATGCTGAACAAAAGCAGTTTAAAACAACTGATGCTATTCCTGCATTAGAAACTTTTGCAGAGATTTATCAAGCACTCGTAATGGCAACACGTGACTATGTGCAACGCTCTGGCTTCCCAGGTGTAATTCTTGGTTTATCTGGCGGAATCGATTCCGCATTAACAATGGCAATTGCAGTTGATGCAATTGGCGCTGATAAAGTACAGGCTGTGATGATGCCATATACCTACACCTCACAAATGAGTGTAGAGGATGCAACTGAACAAGCACGTCGTATGGGTGTTACCTTTGGTATTGCTGAGATTCATCCAATCGTAAACAGTTTTATGCAGACCTTATTCCCATTCTTTGGTAATACCCCTGCAGACGCAACTGAAGAAAACTTACAGGCGCGTACTCGTGGTACGTTACTGATGGGTTTATCCAATAAATTTGGTAATCTTGTACTCTCTACAGGCAACAAGTCAGAGATTTCTGTCGGATATTGCACCTTGTATGGCGACATGGTTGGTGGCTTCTCAGTCCTCAAAGACGTGTATAAAACAATCGTGTTTGAGTTAGCGAAATACCGTAACACGCTAGATGAAACACCAGTGATTCCTGAGCGTGTCATTACCCGTCCACCATCAGCAGAACTTCGTCCTGATCAAAAAGACCAAGATTCATTACCTGCTTATGATGTACTTGATGCCATCTTATATGCTTATATTGAAGAAGATCTCAGCCAAGCGGACATTATCGGCAAAGGCTATGAAGCCGAAGTGGTAGAGAAAGTGATTCGTTTGGTTGATCGTAATGAATACAAGCGTCGTCAGGGCGCGATTGGACCACGTATTAGTTCACGTGCCTTCAGTCGTGAACGACGCTACCCGATCGTCAACGGATGGACCGCGAATGACTGAAAAAATTGTTTCTGAAAAGTCACAATTACTTGCTCAAGCACTTATGCTTGAGCAAGTTGCATTTTATAAAAACCAACTCACCACACAACTTTCTGCTGATTTCTTCCAACAATTTATTCAGCTTTTTCTCCAACATGCACCCAATATTCAGCTCAAGGAAGTAGTTGAATTAGAACAAATCCAGGCTGTGGTAAAACGCTATGCCTTTGAAATGCAGCTCGGGGCAGGCTTATTGGAATTTATTGGGGAAATTGCGCAAAGACTGCATGTGTTTTCCTTACAGTCATCTGCACAATTACAGGACGTATTTTCAGACCACCAATTTGAAATGTGGTTATCCAAATTTTTAGAACTGGATAATATTCGCCATTATTTAAATCAATTTTTAAAAGACAGTCCTTCAATTCAGCAGTTGTGCCAATATATTGCGACCACGACTTTACAGAATAAATTACCCAAATTATTTACTCAGTCAGATGAAGAACGTATTTCTGAAAGTAAATATGAATGGCAGCAAAAACTAAAAAGCTTTTCGCATCGCCAACAGCAGCGTATTGAACAAAAGATTGAAGAAAGTATTGGTCGATTCATTCAAGAACAGCTGGTTGATCTCAGCTTGCTTTCAAATGATGACCTTGAGAGTCTTGCCCGCAATATCTGGGACGACAACAAAGCCCAGCCTTTATCAGAATACACCAAACAAGTTACACCGCTCGATGTAGAAGAGTTCTTTGTCATGATCTATGAGTACTGGAAAGAATTACGCCAGTCCACGTTCATACAAGATTTAATCTTATACGGTGTAAAAGTGTTTTATGACTTCTATAAAGATGAAAGTCTGGAAGATGTTTTTGCTGCGATCGGCATAGAAGAAACAGATCTACTCAATGAGGCGGTACGTTTTTATCCTAAAGTCGTGGTGGCTTTAGATGAACATGATGTACTTGAACCAATCATTACCCTCATCTTAAAACCGTTTTATGAGAGTCCTCAAACTTTAGCGACCATCGAAAAACATTTATAAAAAGTAAAGCCTGTAGATAAATGACTTATTTACAGGCTTTTGCATATCTGATGAATTATTTTTACATAGTAAGCAGATAAAAAGAAACCACGCAGGAGCGTGGTTTTTAAAATGGTGGCTATGACGAGACTTGAACTTGTGACCCCCGCATTATGAGTGCGGTGCTCTAACCAACTGAGCTACATAGCCGTAAACTGTGTGCGCATTATCTAGTTTCCGACCCAATTGGTCAAGTCTATGATCTTGAAAATATAGAACATATGAACAGTTTTTATGCTATCAAACATCAATTGATCAAATTTCAACAGATCTCGTTTGTTATGACAAAATTTGATGATGATAGGGCTTTTATCAAAGTGGAAACTAATATCGAGTCAAAAGATTGTTTTTTGAATGTTATAAAAACTGCAGATAAAAAGAGACCACGCAGGAGCGTGGTCTATAAAATGGTGGCTATGACGAGACTTGAACTTGTGACCCCCGCATTATGAGTGCGGTGCTCTAACCAACTGAGCTACATAGCCGAAAACTGTGGGCGCATTATCTTAACTTTCAATACACACGTCAAGCACAATTTTAAAAAATTTGAGAAGTGGGCCTATAAGCCGGGTTCTGTCGAGGACGATCATTCCTCTAGGCGTACAATCACTCATACGCTCAAGCGACCTACCCGAATCCAGCACGGGCCGTGCCTCAGGATTCCTATTTGGTCTTGCTTCCGGTGGGGTTTACCTTGCCGTGAACTGTTACCAGACACGCGGTGCGCTCTTACCGCACCCTTTCACCCTTACCTAATCCTACCTAGCCTCCCTTTATTAAAGGGAGGAATGGAGGGATTGGCGGTCTACTCTCTGCTGCACTTGCCGTCGGCTTTCGCCGCCCAGGCGTTACCTGGCACCTTGCCCTATGAAGCCCGGACTTTCCTCCCCTGTTTCAGTCACGGAGACCTCCACAGCAGCGACCGTCCAGCCCACTTCGTGGCGCATCTTATCAAAGATCGAAGTTAATTGCTCGCATTTTTTTGCCCAGTTAACTTTTTGTATTTCGCCATCAAGTCATCATGCGATTCGACATGTTGCGGATCGAGCGGAATACAATCAACGGGACAAAACAGTTGACACTGTGGCTGATCATGATGACCGATGCATTCTGTACACAATGCAGGATCAATCTCATAAATCAGCTCACCCATATAAATGGCTTCATTCGGACATACAGGTTCACAGACATCACAGTTAATGCATTCATCTGTAATATATAAAGACACACTACCAACCTTGTTGATGTTTACGTTCAAAGGCCTCAACCACTACGGCAGGCACAAATTTGGTCACATCACCTTTTAAACGAGCAATTTCTCTTACCAATGTCGATGAGATAAATGAATATTGCTCAGAGGGAGTTAAAAATACAGATTCAAAATGTGGGTCAAGTTGACGGTTCATATTCGCCAGTTGAAACTCATATTCAAAATCAGAAATTGCTCTTAAACCACGTAGTACGGCTGTTGCACGCTGTTCACGGAAGAAATTAACCAGCAAACCATCAAAACCAACAAACTCAACATTGGTCAAATGACTCAATGATGCTTTGGCTAATTCAACACGCTCTTCTAAACTAAACACAGGATTTTTATGATGACCAATCGCGATTGCAACTACAACTTCATCAAACATTTTTGATGCTCTTGCAACCAAATCAACATGTCCATTGGTAATTGGATCGAAAGTCCCCGGATAAATCACACGTGTTTTAGACATGCGTTGTACTCTAGTTAATGAGATAAGACGCGTATTTTAACAAATGTTCGGCCTAAACGCGAAATTCCTAAACAATGGAAAAAGGTTGCGTTTTACGGCACAATAGCTGTAATTGTGGAAGTTTAGATTATGGCGCAAGCAACAGTTGTAAAAAAACATAATGGTGGCACGATTGCTCAAAACAAAAGAGCGCGTCACGATTACTTTATCGAAGAAAAATTTGAAGCAGGCATGTCCCTCCAAGGCTGGGAAGTAAAGTCTTTGCGTGCAGGACGTATGACGCTCACTGAAAGCTATGTGGTTTTTAAAAATGGCGAAGCTTTTTTACTGGGCTCACAAATTCAGCCGTTATTGTCTGCATCAACCCATGTCGTTCCAGAAGCAACACGTACGCGTAAGTTGCTACTTTCTCGTCGTGAGTTAGAAAAGCTTTTGGGTGCAGTGAATCAAAAAGGCTATTCATGTGTACCATTGGCTTGTTACTGGAAAGGCCGTTTGGTTAAGTTGGAAATTGCACTGGTGAAAGGTAAGCAATTACACGACAAACGTGCTACAGAAAAAGACCGTGACTGGCAACGTGATAAATCTCGTCTGCTGTATAAATAAAAAAAACCTCCAATAATTGGAGGTTTTTTTCGCTCAAGATTAAACTGGGATATGTGTCAATCTTAATTCAGCTAGATATTTTCCGAACTTACGTGCAGTTTCCAAATCACCTTCTGGTGGGGTAATTTCAACACTGGCATTATCTGACTGGGTCATTAAGCCCAGAAAGCTCGACATACGGTTAATATCTAAAGCACTTCTTCCCGTCGGCATAAATGGTAAACCAGCCCACACCATGCCATGTTGCATCGCAAATAAATTAATCTGCTGTAATACCGCCAATTTGTCGCCACTGAGACCGCCACCATTGGTAAAACCAGCAGCCAGTTTACCTTGCCATGCCCGCGCTAACCAACGTTTAGAGGAGTCTTCCATAAACTGTTTCAATGCAGCTGTGAGACTGCCCATATAGGTTGGACAACCAATAACAATCACATCAGCTTGGTCTAATAAGTCCCACTGTGGCGCTGCTACAGAAATGAGATGTACCTCTGCACCTGCCTGCTCGGCACCCTGAGTAATATATTGCGCAACTTTGGCTGTATGTCCATAAGGACTGTGATAAACCACACAAACTTTAACTTGGGGAATAATTTGCTCAATAACAGACATGGAGAATTTTAAAAACCAATGAATTAGATCAAGTTTAACATTTTCACTACGACATGGCGAATCAACAACACAACCAATGCAATTTATTGCATGAATACAAAAGTTGCCATTCGTCCTGTTTTTACATCACGGCGGTAAGAAAAATAATCTTCGGCTTGTTGATAAGAGCACTGATCTCCGCCTAAAACAGTTTCTACGCCCAAACGATTTAAAATAAAGCGAGCAATCGCATAAAGGTCCGCATGATATTTACCCACCACTTGGCCAGCAACAAAAGCAGTTTCGAGTTCAGGATATTTTTCACAAAATGCGGCTTTGACTTCTGCACCTATTTCAAAACACGGTTGACTAATTGCTGCACCTAGCCATGCCCAACTCGGCTGAGACTGCATTTCAGTGACAGTATTTTCAATAATACCATTGGCTAGACCACGCCAACCGGCATGCAGATTGGCAACTTCTGTGCCGTCGGCATTACCCATGACGACAGGTAGGCAATCAGCAGTCATCATCATTAAAGCATGGCCTTCACGTTGTGTGACTAGACCATCTCCTTCAAGGGCAATAAATGGAATTTGTTCATTCACGGTATGGCAAATCGTGCTATGGGTTTGCGTCATCCATGTGATTTTATCTACACCAAATACAGATAACTGATTCAACAAGACCATACGATGCTGCTGAACACGTTGTGCATCATCATTGACATGCAACGCCAGATTAAACCCAGACAGATTTTCATTTGCTGTTGCAATAGTTTGAGGATGTTCAATTCGTGTTTGCCCAACATAAACACCTTTAGGCAGACCTTGTACAAATTCCATAAAATCCCTCCCAACCTCCCTTTTCAAAGGGAGGAGCTGAACAAATCATCCTTTATTAAAAAGGAACTTTACTTAATAGGCTTCATTTTCACTACGCAATACTTCAAGCAACTGAGTAAAATCCTCTGGCCAAGGTGCTTCAAACATCATTTCTTCACCCGTACGCGGATGTACCAAGCCAAGTTTAGCTGCATGCAAAGCTTGACGCTTAAAGCTACGTAGCTTATCAGTTAATGTTTCTGATGCACCTGCGGGGAAACGCACACGATTGACATAAACAGGGTCTCCAACCAAACCATGCCCAAGATAGCTAAAATGCACACGGATTTGATGAGTACGCCCTGTTTCAAGTTGTGCCTGAATACGGGTAAAGTCACGGAAACGTTCTTTCACATTATAATGTGTTACCGCATCACGTCCGCCCGGTAAAATCGCCATCTTAATACGATCAACAGGATGACGCTTAATCGGCTCATCAATAGTGCCACCCGCAATGACATTGCCATAGACAACTAAATCATAAACACGATAAACGGTTTTCTTGGCTAACTGCTTACTCAAAGAAAATTGCGCTTCAAGATTTTTCGCAACCACCAATAAACCACTGGTATCTTTATCAATACGATGTACCAAGCCTGCACGAGACAGCTCTGCCAATTTTGGCGCATGATAAAGTAACGCATTCACCAAGGTCCCCGTTGGATTACCTGCGCCAGGATGAACCACCATCCCCACTTCCTTATTGATCACAATAATATCGTCATCTTCATAAACAATATTTAATGGAATATTTTCAGGCTGGCTCGATGTTTGTGCTTCAAGTTCAACTTCAAGCGTAAGCA
Source organism: Acinetobacter sp. Tr-809 (assembly GCF_011753255.1). Taxonomy (NCBI): domain Bacteria; kingdom Pseudomonadati; phylum Pseudomonadota; class Gammaproteobacteria; order Moraxellales; family Moraxellaceae; genus Acinetobacter; species Acinetobacter sp. Tr-809. The sequence continues at coordinate 201,908 of NZ_VWVZ01000002.1, read as the reverse complement.
GCTCATTACCTTCACAACGGTACTTTGGTTTAACAATGTTACCATTTACCAACAGATGACCGTCTTTCATCCATTGCTTGAGTTTTTCACGAGAAAACTCGCTCCAAACCAATGCGGCAACCTGATCAATACGTTGACCTAAATAGTTTTCATCAAGTTGAATTTGCAACGATAAACGTGTTGCAGTTGAGTCGGAATTATGATTATCTGCATCCACAGAATCTTCGAGTAAGAAATCTGTTTCAGAGAAGTTTGAATTGGAAGATTGTGCTGAAGTCATTTGATGATCGGTACAAAAATGGTTTAATAGCACCATTGTAGCTCATTGCCCAGAATAACAGAGGAGTTTTTATGTCGCTACCACGTTATAAAATTACGGTGCTTGCACTATCTTTAGGTGTAGCGTCTGCATTTGTGGGCTGTAGCAGCAATCCAAGTAAGAAAGAAGTGGTGGATAAAGGACCACAATCGAGTGAACAAGTTTATTTTGAAAAAGCAATAAAATCGCTTGAGCGCAATCAATATACTGATGCGGTAAAGTCACTTGAAGCTTTAGATACTTACTATCCAACTGGGCAATATACACAACAAGCTCAACTTGAGCTGCTTTATGCGAAATTCAAACAAAAAGATTATGAAGGTACGATTGCACTTGCAGATCGCTTCATTCGCTTAAATCCACAGCATCCAAATGTTGATTATGCCTACTATGTTCGTGGCGTAGCCAACATGGAAATGAATTACGACAGCTTAATTCGCTATACCTCTTTACAGCAATCACACCGTGATGTGAGCTATGTGAAAGTAGCGTATCAAAACTTCGTAGAACTGATTCGCCGCTTCCCAAGCAGCCAATATTCAGTTGATGCTGCACAGCGTATGAAATTTATCGGCCAAGAATTGGCTGAAAGTGAAATGAATGCAGCACGTTTCAACATTGAGCGTAAAGCATGGCTTGCTGCTGCTGAGCGTGCACAATGGGTGATTGAACACTATCCGCAAACACCACAAACGCCTGAAGCATTAGCGACTTTGGCTTATAGCTATCAAAAACTTGGCGATAATGCGACCTCGCAACAATATATTGATATCTTAAAACTCAACTATCCGAATCTCGTAAAATCGAATGGTGAAGTGAATTTACGTGCTGCACGTAAAGAAGGTAGCTGGGTGAATCGTGCAACTTTAGGTTTACTTGGTCGTGAATCTAAAACGGTTCAAACCAAAAAAGATGAAGCAACCAACAATACTGAACAACGTAGCTTAACCAACCGTTTAAGCTTTGGTCTACTCGGTAAGCCAGAAGCTGAGCAAGCAACACCCGCTCCAGTTGCAGCACCTGTAGCTCCAGCAGCAACAGAAAATAAGCCAAGTTGGAAAAATCGTTTAAGCTTTGGTCTTTTAGATAAACCTGAAGCAAGCAACTCATCTGAGGATGATGCAGCCAACTAATCTGCAATTCTTTGATACAGCAAACAGGCAAGTCACCCCTTGCCTGTTTTTCATTTTATGCAACAATGATTCTTGACATTTTGCAGAGCAACAATGTTCTACTCCCCGTCTTAAATGGTTAAACACACATGGCAATTCCACAACATACGATTGATCAAATTTTAGATCGAACCGACATTGTCGATTTGATCGGTCAACGTGTGAAGTTAAAAAAGACGGGGCGAACCTATTCGGGTTGTTGTCCTTTCCATCAGGAAAAGTCACCCTCATTCCATGTTTATCGAGATAAGCAGTACTACCATTGTTTCGGTTGCCAAGCCAATGGTAATGCCATCCGCTTTTTGATGGACATTGACAGTCGCAATTTTATTGATGTGATGAAGGATCTGTCTAACCAGACAGGCATAGAACTCCCTAAAGATAATCACGACAATAAAAAACTGTCGTATAAGCGCAGCCCTCAACAAGCTGCCGCACCACAACCGACAGTTTCACCTGTAGCTGAAAATACTACGCCGACACCGGCGAGTGATGAATTTATGGATGGGCATTTTGTCGATACAGATCGTTATCTGGATGACCCCTTTGCCCAGTTTGATCCTTCCTTCAATATCATGGATGAACAGGTACAGGAAGGTAATCTCTATGACTTGTTAGAAAATGTCGCTCAGTTTTATGAACGGCAATTACCCAACAGTCAAAAGGCACAAAACTATTTCAAACAGCGTGGTTTATCCTCACAGACCATTCAATTTTGGCGTTTGGGTTATGCACCAGAAGATTGGCAGCATTTAGAAAAAGCCTTTCCACAAGATATTGAAGGTTTAAAACAACTGGGCTTGATTCGTTCCAGCGATAGCGGTCGAGATTTCGATTTATTACGTGAACGGGTAATTTTCCCGATTCGCGATCATAAAGGCCGCGTGGTTGGCTTTGGTGGTCGAGCCTTAAACGACGAGATAAAACCGAAATATATCAACTCGCCTGATTCTGAAGTTTTCCATAAAAACCAATTACTTTATGGTCTATACGAAGGCCGCAAACTCAAAGCCAATGATTGGCTGATGGTGGAAGGTTATATGGATGTGATTGCCCTACAGCAATATGGCATCAATGGTGCAGTCGCGACCTTGGGAACGGCCAGTAATGCCGATCATTTAACCACCCTGTTTAAACAAAATTCTCGTATCACCATTGCCTTTGATGGTGATGCAGCAGGACAGAAAGCGGCACGACGCACTTTAGAAATTGCGCTCCCCCTGCTCAATGATGGTCGTGAATTAAAATTCTTTGTACTACCGAATGAACATGACCCTGACTCGCTGATTCGTCGAGAAGGTTTTGAAAATTTCCAAAAATTATTACAACAAGCACCACTGTTATCTGACTTTGTGTTCGCACATTTAACAGGACAACATGACGTCAGTACCCCTGAAGGCAAAAGCTTGGTCATGGGTGAACTACGTGAGTTAACAGAACTGTTACCTAAACACGGTTCATTTCGTTATTTGCTGAGTCAGTCTTTCCGTGAGAAGCTCGGTCTAGGTAAACGCTTCACGCCACAAATCAGCCATGATGCATCACTATCTTTTAATATTCAGACCAAAGATGAAGATTTTGCGGTTGCGATTTTGATGCACCATCCCTTCCTGTATATTCATTTTGAAGAACTGCGAGCGGTGATTGACCAAAATGAATTATTAGCGAAGATTCTCGCTGCACTGAATATCGTGTTTGATGATCTTCCTGATGATCAGGAGCTTGCAACCTATTATGTGCTGGGCGCTTGTAGTAGTTATAGCCATGAACTGGCTGATATTATGCAGCGTACCAATATTCAGTCCTTAACCCAAGCACCTGAAGTTGCTGACAAACTGGCGAAGGAATATGCTTTGGGGCTACAAGAGAAATATTTGCGCTTAAAACTGAAATCACCAATTTCTTTAATTGAATCGCGTAATTTACGCCAACAACTAAATGAATTGACCAAACAGATTAGTTTGCGCTTATTGTCTTAACTGTCATTACTGGCGTGGCTTACGTTCATGTTCAAACACATCTTGCAAATGCTGTTGCAGCCATTCAAAGTAATCTGGATTTTCAGCTTTGGCTGCTTCTCTGAGCAAAATTGAGGTTGGGTGCATCAGCTTTTGAGTTAAGCGATGTGCAAACTCTTGCAAGACCTGTTCAGCAGTATTTCCATGTTGCAGCGATTCCAAAGCATGTGCCAATTCTTTTTGACTCACATCTTCACTGTGCTGACGATAAGCCTGAATAGTTCCACTCGCCTCTTTCACCTTTTGCTGAGTCATCAATTGGGTCGCCAATTGATTGACCATAATCTCAGCTTCAACCGCGGCTTGACGACGTTGCGCTAAGTTTTCATCAATCACACTTTGCAAATCATCAACGCCATACAAATAGACGTTATCCAATGATTCCACTTTGGGATCAATATCACGCGGAACAGCTAAATCGACCATGAGCATTTGTTGATAGCGACGTTTTTTAAGTGCAACTTTAACATCTGAATATTCAATCACTTGATGCAAACTACCTGTACAACTTGAGACCACATCCGCTCTATGCAAATTCTGTGCAAGCTCTGCAAAAGGAATAATTTCAACATCAACTTGATGGGCAATTTCTTGTGCCAATAGATCAGCACGTTCACGACTACGGTTACAGATCAGGATTTTAGCAACCCCCATTTCCGCTAAATGCTTGGCAACCAAACTATTCATTTCACCAGCAGCCACCACCATTACCGTCAACTTTTCAGTATGGCTAAAAACTTGTGAAGCCAATTGAGCAACGGCATAACCCATTGAAACGGCATGACTTCCAACTGAAGTTTCTGAGCGAACCCGCTTTGCTGCGTAAAATGCATATTCAAATACACTATTCAATTCAGGCGAAACAGTTTCTGCATCTTTTGACAGTGCCAATGCACTTTTAACTTGCCCCAAAATCTGCGGTTCACCCAACATCAATGAGTCTAAACCACTAGCAACGCGCATCAAATGTGTAACAGCTTGGGCATTTTCGTAACGATAAACATGATGAATTAACTGTTTTACATCAATATTATTCACTTGGGCCAGCCAACTCAGGACGCTATCCGCATCTTCTGTCATGGCATACACTTCGGTACGGTTGCAAGTTGACACCACCACCAAATCATTCAGTGATGCATGTTGGTTTTGTTCAAGCAATAGCGCAGCTAATCGCTCTGCATTGAAAGCAATTTGTTCGCGAAGTTCAACAGAGGCTGTTTGATGGTTGACGCCCAATGCAAAGAAAGACATATCAGATCATCATTTCGCTAAATTTATGTTATTGTGCAACATCGGTGTCATAAAAAGCATTACTTTGGATCAATAAAAATTGCGTCAGCTATATCGCCGTACCCTTTTTAGCGGCAAGACGATTCGACGGTATTCTACCACAATCTTGTTGTTAGGTAGCATGAGCTCTTATGTCTCTGCACAAGCAATACACGACATGTATGCGGATAAGAGCTTTGAGCATGCACTGCAACAGAGCATGATTGCTGAATTTTCTCTTGCTTATGATGATATTGCAACCGCGCTACATAATTATACTGTGCTTGCCATTCGTAGCAATTCAACCACCATTAAACAGCGTGCGTTAGATATTGCCTTAGAATATAATGACTTACAAGCTGCCTTAAATATTGCAACCCATTGGGTTGAACAAGAACCTAAAGATGTTCCCGCCCTGTTCTATTTGTCGCATATCGCGTTAAAAACACATGAATATGAGTTAGCAGCCAAGACACTAGATAAGATTTTAAATATAGATCCTACTGCCGATCTTGAAGAGATTTTAGCGGGTATTGCACCTGAACAGGCACAAGATCGTGAGATTCTACTCAATGCACTCCGTGCCAGTGAAGAGCGCAACAACCCTTCGATTCTCGCTTTGATTGCAGGTTTAGAAGCGCAAGATGGTTTATATGAACAGGCACTGAACAATATTAATCGTGCATTGCGGAAACGTTCAAAATCAACCAGTTTCATTTTAATGAAAGCCAACCTATTAATGGCTTTGCGCAATGATGAGGAAACTCAAAAATGGTTTGCTCAAGCGAGTCGCAAAAATAAGAATAATATTGATGTTCGAATGGCAGAAGCGCGATATTACATTCAAATCAATCAGCAACAAGAAGCCTTGGACAAACTTGAAGATATCATTAAAGATCATCCCAAGGCAGAAGAAGCCCTGTTTATTGCAGGCCTGACCAGTATTGATTTAAAGCAATATGAAAAAGCCGAACAATATCTGGTTGAATTGCGCTCATCAGCAAAATATCAAAATGAAGCTTATTATTACCTCGCAATCAATGCACAACGTAAACAGCATTATGAAACTGCAAAAGCCTACTATCGCCTAGTTGATGGTAGTTTATATATTGTTTCGCGTCGCAATATGATCGCGATTTTCGAGAAGCAAGGGCAACTGAATGATGCCTTACGTTTCTTGACGCAAGAACGGGTGAATTATCCTCAACATGCCAGTTTCTTGTATCAAGCACAGGCTGATATTTTAAAGAAGATGGATAATAAGAAAGCGGCGCTAGCGTTGCTGGATGAAGCGATTAAGAGCTTGCCAGATGACCCAGAATTAATTTATGCCGAAGTATTATTACTCGACCCCTATACTGACCGAGATAAATTAGACAAAACCTTAAAACAACTGTTAATAATCGAACCCAACAGCCCGACCTATCTCAATGCTTATGCTTATACACTGGCACTGCAAAACCGTCGTCTTAAAGAAGCACGCAAGTATGCAGAACTAGCGCTCGACTATGCACCTGAACAAGCCTCTATTCTCGATACTTTAGGCTATATAGCATTCTTACAAAATGATTTTGATACAGCAGCTAAAGTCTTAGGGCAGGCGTATTCGCTGAGTGAGAATGTCAATATTGGTATTCGTTATGCCAAAGCCCTGTATATGCAAGGCGCACTCACGCAATTTAGCGAGGTGTTACAGCAATTGAAACAAAAACATGCCAATGCCCCACAATTACAACAACTTGATAGCTTAATCTTACCCATCACCGTGAAAAAGAGTTAAATTCATGCGCTTGTTTTCAAAATTGTGCATTACCGTATGTAGTAGTAGCGTTCTATTTTTAACGGGCTGCCAACATTTAAGCCAACCAAATAAAGTGATTGCATCACCACAAGTTCAAGATGAAAATAATTTTAGCTTACAAGGCAAAATCGGTGTCCGTACACCACAACAATCAGGCAGTGCTTTTTTCACATGGGTTCAACAACAGGATCAGTTTGATATTGAACTCACAGGAATTTTAGGTGTTGGCAAGACCCAAATTGAAGGAAAACCTGGTGAAGTGACGCTAAACAGTGCCAAAACGGGTCTAATTACTGCAGCTACCCCAGAAGAGTTACTTGAAAAAGCCACAGGTTGGCAAGCACCAATTATGCATCTCGCTTATTGGGTACAAGCCAAACCTGCGACCTCAAATGCACAAGTGAATAAAGATGAAAATAATCGTCTAAAGCAATTGGTTGAAGATGGCTGGACGGTCGATTTTAGTTATAACGATGCTCAAACCCTCCCCAATAAACTTTTGTTGAAGCAAGCACTTGCCGATGACAAAGAAAACCGTATTACAATGGTGATTCAAAACCGATAATTTAGATTGTTTTTATGATTAGAGTGCCTTCCCCTGCCAAGTTGAACTTGTTTTTGCATATCACAGGTCGTCGTGAAAATTGTTACCATGAATTACAGACTATTTTTCAACTGATTGATTTATATGATTGGATGATTTTTAAACCATCATCAGAAACTACGATTCAAATTGAAGGCTTAAGCGAAGTCAAACTTGAACAAAACTTAATCTATCGTGCCGCACAATTGCTTAAACCACATGCACAAAAATTGTGTGGCTTGAATATTCGCATTGAGAAAAATATTCCAATGGGCGCTGGTCTCGGCGGTGGTTCATCCAATGCGGCAACCACGCTGATTGTACTGAATCAACTTTGGCAATGCGGCTTAAATGAACAGCAACTGGCCGATTATGGCGTACAGCTTGGTGCGGACGTTCCAATCTTTGTTTTAGGTCGTAATGCATGGGCCGAAGGGATCGGTGAACATTTATCATTCATAGACTTAGCTCAAAAAAAATTCATAATCTTAAAACCTGACTGTTTTATCAGCACTCAACAGCTTTTTTCTCAAAAAACATTGACAAGAGATTCCAAGATCACTACATTTTGCGCCTATCAGTTAGAACCTTCTAATTTTGGAAATAACTTTGAACCTCTGGCTCGACAGTTATACCCTGAAGTAGAAGAAGCGATGCAATATTTAGATCAGTTTGGTCTAGCAAAGCTTACAGGTACAGGTGCTTGTGTTTTTACTGAGGTAACCAGTGAAATGGATATAGAACAAATTTTGCAAAACTCGCCTTGTAAAGCTTACTTGGTCAATAGTTTAGCAGAATCACCTTTAAGACATTTTTCAGTTACGTGTTAGGGGCGTCGCCAAGTGGTAAGGCACCGGGTTTTGATCTCGGCATCCGTTGGTTCGAATCCAGCCGCCCCTGCCAATTTTCATCTGTAGATATATGTAATATTTAGGGGCGTCGCCAAGTGGTAAGGCACCGGGTTTTGATCTCGGCATCCGTTGGTTCGAATCCAGCCGCCCCTGCCATTACATAATATCGAATTTAGGGGCGTCGCCAAGTGGTAAGGCACCGGGTTTTGATCTCGGCATCCGTTGGTTCGAATCCAGCCGCCCCTGCCATATCTTTAGACAGACTTGTTTTATATTGATATTTGCTCAAATATATTGACATTATCTTTTAAAACCTTTAAAGTTCTGCCGCATTAGGGGCGTCGCCAAGTGGTAAGGCACCGGGTTTTGATCTCGGCATCCGTTGGTTCGAATCCAGCCGCCCCTGCCATATAAATAAATTGTTTCCAAATTACCCGTCGGAAAAATTAAAAATTTTTCCCTTGCGCTCGGTGGAAGCATTGCTTCGCTTAACCCTCGCTCAGGTGCTTCATGCCCAATCTTGTCGTTTTTAGTGGAAGTGCTCATCCACATTTCGCTCAAAAAGTCGTAAGCCATTTACATATTCCTTTAGGTGCTGCTTCTGTTAGCAAGTTCTCTGATGGTGAAATTTCAGTTGAAATTACTGAAAATGTTCGTGGTAAAGACGTTTTTATCGTTCAGTCTACCTGCGCCCCTACCAATGATAACCTGATGGAAATCTTGGTTATGGCTGATGCTTTGCGTCGTGCAAGTGCTGGTCGTATCACTGCTGTCATTCCTTACTTTGGTTATGCTCGCCAAGATCGTCGTCCACGCTCTGCTCGTGTACCGATTACCGCGAAAGTTGTTGCAGACATGCTCACAACTGTTGGTATTGACCGTGTAGTAATGATTGACTTGCACGCAGACCAAATTCAAGGTTTCTTCGATATTCCTGTTGACAACATCTATGGTACGCCAGCGTTACTTGCTGACCTACGCCAGCAACAACATCACAATCTTGTGGTTGTTTCGCCTGACGTTGGTGGTGTCGTTCGTGCCCGTGCTGTTGCGAAACAAATGGGTGATATCGATTTAGCCATCATCGATAAACGTCGTCAAAAAGCAAATGAATCACAAGTGATGCATTTGATTGGTGATGTTAAAGATCGCGACTGTGTGATCGTTGATGACATGGTAGATACAGCAGGTACGCTTTGCAAAGCTGCCGATGCACTCAAACAATTTGGTGCTCGTCGTGTTGTTGCTTATGCAACTCACCCTGTTTTATCTGGCAAAGCCATTGATAACCTTCGTAACTCTGTGATTGATGAACTGGTTGTTACTGACACAATTCCTCTTTCAGATGAAGCACTAAGCTTAGGTAAAATTCGCCAAGTTTCTGTTGCTAGCATGGTTGCTGAAACAATTCGTCGTATCAATAACGAAGAATCTATTAGCGCAATGTTCGATAGTTATCTATAATAGCCCAGCTTTTTTCTTAAACCCTAGCTCGCTAGGGTTTTTCTATCGCTAAACTGGTCGCAAGTTTAGCTCATCAAACTCAATGAGGATATGCCCATGGCAAACTTCGTATTAAACGCTCAAGCACGTGAAGTAGCACAACAAGGGAAAGGTTCGAGCCGCCGCCTTCGTCATGCTGCACAAATTCCAGCTATCATTTATGGTGGCAGTGCTGAGCCTGTAGCAGTTACTTTAGAGCTTCGTGAAATCGTTAAAGCTTTAGAAAATAACGCTTTCTTCGAAGAAGTTATCGAAATCAAAATCGGTGACAAAGTTGAGAACGTTAAAATCCAAGCTTTACAACGTCACCCAGCTAAAAACACACCTATGCATGCTGACTTCAAACGCGCATAAGTGTTAAAGGCGTAAATTAGTGTCAAATATTTCGCTAATTGTTGGTTTGGGCAATCCCGGAAAGGAATATGCCCAAACCCGCCATAATGCAGGTTTCTGGTTCGTTGAACAGCTTGCAGACCGTTATGGTATTTCTTTAAAAGCTGATCCTAAATTTCACGGATACAGCGGTCGTGGCCAAATCGAAGGTCATGACGTACGTTTATTACTTCCTACCACTTTTATGAACCGTTCTGGTCAAAGTGTTGTCCCTTTCGCCAAATTTTATCAAGTTGCACCTGAAGCAATCCTGATTGCGCATGATGAACTAGATATGAATCCTGGCGTTATCCGCTTGAAAACAGGTGGCGGACATGGCGGACACAATGGTCTTCGCGATATCGTCCCGCATATCGGTGCTAATTTCCATCGTTTACGTATTGGAATTGGGCATCCAGGTTCAAAAGAACGTGTTTCTGGTCATGTGCTCGGCAAAGCGCCTAGCAGTGAACAAGAACTAATGGATACTGCAATTGATCATGCCTTGTCTAAAGTGAAAATGCTTGTTGATGGACAAGTTTCACAAGCAATGAATCAAATTAACGCTTACAAACCCGCATAAACTGAATTGTTGATCAATCCCGCTTGCCATATTGCATTTTTAAGCGCAAAATGCGCATCAAACCGCCTATAGCCCGCGGAAAACGTGACAAGTCAACCATAAGATATTGATCTTAGGTCTTACTCAGGAGACGCTAGCCATGCTATCTCGTTTATTAAAATGTAAAATTCACCGTGCAGTTGTGACTCATGCAGAGCTTCATTATGAAGGTTCTTGTGCAATTGATGGCGTATTAATGGACTTAGCAGGGATTCGTGAATACGAAGAAATCCACGTATGGAACGTAACTAACGGCAAACGCTTCACAACTTACGCAATTCGTGGTGAAGACGATTCAGGTATTATCTCAGTCAATGGTGGTGCAGCACATCAAGCTGATGTTGGAGATTTAGTGATCATTGCAACTTTCGGTGACTTTACCGAAGTAGAAGCGAACCTCCACAAACCTCGCTTGGTTTATGCAAATCCAGACAATACCGTAAATCACACTGCAAACTGTATTCCTGTACAAATTGCATAAGCAGTAAAAGATTTCTAAAAAGCCAGTCGATATGAACTGGCTTTTTTATTGCCCAGAAAACCCAAGACCTAGTTCAAGCAAACTACAAAAACACTGGAAAATCCGCTGATTTTTTACGCAAGCAAACTTGTAAAATAGTTCAATGCCTTATTCAATAAAATAAACAATAACGATAATTTGCAGAATATGGATATTACTCACCTCCTCAGCAAAGTCAGCCTGTTTGCTGACTTAGATCACACCACCTTAGAAAGCTTGGTACCGCATTGTCATATTCGGCATCTACAAACAGGACAACAGCTTTATTGCGCACATGACATTGCCGATTATGTTTATATTGTTGCTTATGGTCGGGTCAAACTCACCACTACAGCAGGTTTACTGACTTATTTTGGCCGTCATGACATTGTTGGTGAAACAGGAGTTATTTCCAATCAACCTCATCATGGGACAGTCAACGCAGTCCGTGATACTGCTCTACTTGGTATTCCACAACAGCAATTTTTAGATTTTATTCACCATTACCCCAAAGTCTTGTTTGCTTTATCTCGTCTCATCATTCACCGCGCCCAACCCGAATTGCAACATTGTCATGCGATGGGAAACAGTCGCACACTTTCAGTGATTCCAGTCTCATCCCATATCCCAGCCACGCATTTGGCAGAAAAACTGACCGAACATTTACAACGTTGGCCTCAAGTTCGTTTAGTTACAGCTGCACATGTTGATGCCTTGTTTGGTGTAGGGTTCAGTCAGACACCATTAGACTACAGTAGTGACGATTTAAAACTACGCCAATGGCTAGCCAATTTAGAAGAAAAACATTGTTACGTACTCTACGCTGCAGATAGCAGTGATGATGAATGGTCCAAACGCTGTTTACACCAAGCTGATCGAATATTGATTCTGGCAGAAGCCAGCCAAACACCTACTCAGACCAGACTGTCTGATGTACTGAATCAGCATGATTGGCAAAGCCCGATTGAACTGGTATTGCTCCGTTCCGAAGGAGACCCCTCACCACATACGTTGATTTGGAAGCAGCTCTATCACGCTCGTGCCCATTACTTCATCCATCCTTGGGCACAAGCTGATATCTGTGCCGTTGCTCGTCAGATCTCTAGCCAAGGTGTTGGTCTAGTACTTGGTGGCGGCGGTGCACGTGGCTTTGCCCATATCGGTTTGATTCGAGCGCTGGAACAATTACATATCCCGATTGATATTGTTGGTGGCACCAGTATGGGAGCATTTGTAGCAGCCCTAGTCGCCTGTGGTTTTGATAGTGTGGAAATGACCCATATCGCTTATGAAACTTTTGTGGCGCGTAATTATCTCAATGATTACACCATGCCTCGTGTATCACTGATTCGAGGGCAACGTTTCCATTCCCGTTTACATGCTATCTTTGGAAGCCGTCGAATTGAAGAACTCAGACAGACCTATTACTGCATTTCAACCAATCTCACCACAGGTCAAGCCGTCATTCATGATCAAGGTGAGCTCGCCACTTGGGTCGGCACCAGTATGAGTGTACCCGGTGTAGCGCCACCTGTTGCTTGGCATGAAAATCTACTCTGCGATGGCGGCGTGATTAATAATTTACCAACTGATGTCATGCAAAATCTAGAAAGGGGCACCATTATTGCCAGCAATGTCAGCTTGCATGATGATATTCGAGTCCCCGGCATCGGTTTAGAAGAACCAGATCAAAGTGCGTTATTGAACTGGAATAAAATCATCAAAGATAAACTTCTACATGCACCACGTCTGGCAGAAATTTTAATGCGTACTGCGACCCTTGCAAGTGACACCATGATTCAAACAGCAGCAATTGAACGTGCCAATTTACATATCCGTATGCCGATTGAAGGCATTGGTATGTTTGACTGGCATAAACTCGATGAACTGATCGAACGCGGCTATGAGCATGCCCTCGAGACCTTATTGCCAATTCGAGAAACTCTGCCGAATGCTTAAGCCGAGTGAATCTGATATCGATCTAATAGGCCATCTAAATATTGATAAGTTTCAGGATCTAGCTGTTGCATATAGCCATCAAGAATACGATGACATTGCTGCTGCTTGTCGATTGGCATCCTTCGCATAATGTCGAAAGTTACCTCCCATTGCGAACGCAATAATGATGCATAAGCAATATGATGCAATACTTCCTCATCAATTTGGGCAATTGCTGTTGCTACTGCTTGTCTTGCTTCGTCCTGCATATAATTCACAATGACCAACATATCGGTCCACAAATCGCAGCGATCAGCAGCCTCCACAATACTATGGATAATGGTGACCTGCCTTAACGCTGGCAAATTTGCAACAAAGCTCTGTGCCTGTGCCGATAAACAAGCCACCACAGGTAACATATCTTCCCATAATTGATCCTCTTGAGTTGCCTGAATAATGGCATTAACAACAGACTCACCTTGCAGAACCGCTAAATCCCCAAGCTCCTGTTTTAGCCCATAACTGATATAACTCATCAAAGCCAAAACTTTTGGCCACACTAATCTCTGCGCTGGATCACCAATAATCAATAAAGCTTGTTCAATACGCTGCTTAGGTAAGACATGGACTAAATGATCGATTTGCTCACGGGACTCAATATAAAAAGCAATTTCCAATAGGTCGCTTTCACTTTCAACAACCTGTGCAACATCCTGCAAAACAGCATCAGATAACATACTGACAAAACGCCCAATCGTTACAAAGTCCCGTTGCGCTAATAAAACTTGAGTAATGTCAGTAATCTGATGTGTAGTGAGATAGCCAAGTAGTTCTCTTGCCAGGCGAGGATCCAAATAAACAGCAATTGCTGCTATGGTTTTTGCAGGTAAATGCTTCGCTATTCGATAAGAGTTTTCTGTAGATAAATACACTGCAATTTGGGCGACAATAAATGGTTCTAAAAAGTGTTTCACCATGAAAATACTGACCCAGCGTGGTAACCAATTCACCCATGCAGCCAAATAACGAAAACGTTTTTTCTGACGATTTTGGAGTCGTTCTAATATCGCAAACCTAAACTGTCTAAGGCTTTCAGGTGCCAAAGACTGCATAAACGCTAACTCCTGCTCTGACACCTGCAAAATGCGAGCGAGCTTAATCAACTCTGCCTGTACTGCCAAACGAGTCATGCAATTTCCTTATTTTATTTATTTCGGAATAACCAACGAAGGAAAAAAGGCGTTTGATACACACTACGATTCATTCTCTGATCTTCATTTTTTATGGCCTGCTGTAATTGTTGATTTAACCAAGCCAAATCCTGATGGGAGAGTTGTGAAAATGCTTGAAGACTCATTACAGGTCTACGTAATTGTTGTGCTAATTGCTCTAATTCAGTCTTATCCGCTTTCTCCATCAGTCCACTCCTCTGCATTATTGTTGTTTTATCTTTCGAGTGTATGCTCAATTTAAATCTATTGCCAGTTTCACAGACCAGTAGAACAACCGAGCGACGTCTCAGCAAATTTTTTCATTTTTATAGAACGATTCATTCTATAAAAAGTTGCCTTTTCTCATAAAAATCTGGCTATAATCGAAACACATCGCTTCAGGGCGGGGTGAAATTCCCCACCGGTGGTAAGTTAGACATTGCAATAAAATGACCTAATCAGCCCACGAGCCTGTATATATTTTTATATACTCGCAGATTTGGTGAGAGACCAAAGCCGACGGTATAGTCCGGATGAAAGAAGACGAAACCACTGAAACACGCTTTTTGCGTTGTTTTGGTGTACGCTTATTTTTCACAACAGTCCTGAAATGTTCAACCGTATCCAATTTACGAGAGCGTTTCATTATGTCAAGTTTAATCCAACCCGAACTTTTCTTTTCAGCCCTTTCCCCTGCTGAACAACGTATTCAACAAGCTTTAGAAGATATCCGCCAAGGCAAACCTGTGTTGGTGATGGATGATTTTGATCGTGAAAACGAAGCTGACCTGATTATTGCTGCTGAAACTTTAACTGTCGAAACCATGGCACAAATGATTCGTGATGGTTCAGGTATTGTATGTTTATGCCTAACTGAAGCATTAGCTGATCATTTAGAACTTCCGCCAATGGTGGTCGACAATTCTAGCCAGTTTAAAACTGCATTTACCGTGACCATTGAAGCGGCACAAGGTGTGACCACAGGCGTTTCTGCTAAAGACCGCGTCACCACTGTTTTAGCTGCAACCAAAGATGGTGCCATTGCAAGTGACCTTAGCCGTCCGGGTCATGTATTTCCTTTACGTGCGCGTGAAGGCGGTGTCCTAAGCCGTCGTGGTCATACCGAAGGTACCGTTGATTTAGCACGTCTGGCAGGTTTAAAACCATCAGGAGTATTGTGTGAGTTAACCAATCCAGATGGTTCTATGGCTTCAGGTATTCAAGTTTTAGCTTATGCACAAACACATGGTTTGACCGTGATTAGTATCGAAGAACTGGTGCAATACCGCTTAAAGCATAATGTCTAATTAAAAATAAAAAGCCTCGAATCATCGAGGCTTTTTATTGCATGGATTTTAAGAGACTTTCCGTTCTGCATTCAGTTCAGCCACCGTTTCAACTAACTGGCTAAATTGAGAAATCTGCGTTACAGGCTGTGCCTGAGCCAATTCATCTGCCCGACCATAACCATAATTGACGGCAATGGTTTCTATACCATTAGCTCGCGCACCGATAATGTCATATTGGCGATCGCCGACCATAATGCACTGCTGTGCGTCTAACTGCTGTTGTTCCAGAATATAAGCGATTAAATCCGCTTTGTTAGTTCTCTCACCAGTCAATTCACTACCGTACATTTCGGTAAAATACTGAGCTAGATCAAAATGAACCAAAATTTGCTTCGCATAAACTGTAGGCTTTGCTGTCGCCAAAAACAAAGCATAACCCTGTGATTGCAATTGTTGCAAAGTCTGGGCAACTGAAGGATAAACTTCATTCTCAAATAAGCCTGTTACCGAGAAACGCTTACGATAAGCGAGTAATGCCTGTTCAGCTAAATCATCATCTTGAGTATTGAGTAATTTTGCAAGAGATGCTTTGAGTGGCGGCCCAATAGTCCAGTCTAAATCGACCTCATCCGCTATGGGCTGACCTAATTTTTCTAGCGCAAAACGAATTGAACCATGAATCCCTGCTTTCGGGTCGGTTAAAGTCCCATCTAAATCGATTAGAATATTTTTGATCGTCATTCGCTCAATCTCTTACAGTCTTACACAACATAGTCGAGAGTTTCTCGAAACTTCCCTATACTACCGTAGATTGCAGAATAAAAGGAAATTGCAGTGCGTCCAACCGTACTTTGTTTTTCAGGCTTAGATCCTTCTGGTGGGGCTGGTCTACAGGCAGATATTGAAGCAATTGGACAAAGTGGTGCGCATGCAGCCATTGCCTGTACCGCTTTAACCATTCAAAACTCACAACAAGTGTTTGGTTTTGAAGCGACGTCAAAGGAATTATTGCTGGCACAAGCCAATGCCGTGGTCGGTGATTTACCGATTAAATGCGTGAAATCAGGTATGTTAGGTACGACTGACAATATTGCGGCACTAGCTGAATTCTTGCGTGAACATCCAGATTATTTATATGTCCTAGATCCCGTTTTAGTAGCAAATAGTGGCGGTTCATTGGGCGACCAAGCGACATTAGTCAAAGCCTTTGTTGAGCTGATTCCATTGGCAACAGTGATTACGCCCAATACTGTTGAGTTAAGAGCCTTAACAGGTTTAGAGGATATCGAGCTGGCTACTGAAAAACTTTTCGAAATGGGTGCAAAAGCAGTATTGGTCAAAGGTGGGCATGAAGATACGCCTGATCATATCCGTAATGTGCTCTATGCCGATGGCAAAATGCTGGCGGAAAGTCGCTGCCCTCGTTTAGAAGGCCAATATCATGGTTCAGGCTGCTCATTGGCAAGCTTTATTGCAGGACGTTTAGCGTTGGGTGATTCTTTAAAAATTGCGGTTCAACATGCAGAAACATGGTTGTTTGGCGTACTAAAACAGGCAGAAACGCCTGTACCGAATGGGCAAAAGATTCCAAAACGCTTTTAAAGCATCCCCGAATAAATGAATACTCAATAAAAAAGGCGCGAGATGCGCCTTTTTTATTTCAAATCAATTACTGTGGAATACGGAGTACCTGACCTGGGAAAATGTCATCTGCATTTTTAAGTAATGGACGATTTGCTTCAAAAATTTTATTGTATTGGTTTGGATCACCATAATATTCTTTTGAAATCTTAGACAAATTGTCTCCTGATTTCACAGTATAGAACTTACTTTCTGGCTCAGGTGTTTCCACTGTAAGTTGATCATCAACTTGGGCAACATGATCAATATTTCCGACAGCAAGTACAATCTTTTCTTTATCTGCTTGGGTTTTAACCTGCCCTTTAATCGTTGCCGTATCGGTATTGCCATTATATGTCACCGATAAGCCATCAATCGGAAGACCTAAACTTTTAATCAAACCTAATAATTTATTCGCAATCTCTTGAGCTGAAGGTTCAGCTGGTGTTGCTGGTGCAGCTTGTGGTTCTGCTGGTGCTGTATTTTTCTTACCAATACCTTTAACAAAATCAAAAAGACCCATTGTTATTTCCTCTGTAATTATTAATTGCAAAATAGTCAAAATAGACTTACATCTAGTTATACAGAAAAAATAAAACACTCGAGTTTCAATTTAGCGCGGTCTTGTAAATATATGTATATGCGTTAGAACTTAATGAAAAACATCCTGTTGCAAAACATATCAACACAAAAAAGCCACCTTGCGGTGGCTTTCGATCATGCAAGATGATTAACCAAGTTTCTTAGTTACGTAATCGATTGCAGATTGAACAGTTGTGATTTCATTTGAATCTTCATCTGGAATCGTGATGTCAAAATCATTTTCGAAAGACATTACAAGTTCAACCAAATCTAAAGAGTCAGCACCTAAGTCATCCATGAAAGATGCTTCGTTTTTAATCTCTTCAGCACGCATACCTAATTGTTCAGCTACTGCTTGTTTGATGCGTTGTTCGATATCGCTCACAGGAATTCTCCTCATTGCTTGTGGCGTTTTAATTTGCCACTAGTTTAATTGAATATAAGATTTTTTAAAAGTTTATACATCGCCACTTAAGCCATGTATAGACCACCATTTACGTGTAAAACTGTACCAGTAATGTAACTAGCCTTATCGCTGGCAAGGAAACTCACTGCATCTGCAATATCTTGAGGTTCACCTAGACGATTTAAAGCTACTTGATCAATCATTTTTTTACGAATCTCTTCGCTTAACTGATCAGTCATTTCAGTGGCAATGAAACCAGGTGCAACACTGTTCACTGTAATCTGACGGCTACCCATCTCTTTGGCTAAGCTACGACTGAATGCCTCAATCCCTGCTTTTGCTGCTGAATAGTTCGCCTGTCCAGGATTGGCAAAATGCGCAACTACTGAACTAATATTAATAATGCGGCCAAAACGAGCTTTGGTCATGCCTTTCAGTACACGCTTAGATAAACGGTAAACGGCTTTCAGATGAATATTGAGAATGTCATCCCAATCATCTTCAGACATACGAAGCAGCAAGTTGTCTTTGGTAATACCTGCATTATTCACCAACACCAGTACTGAACCATGCTTTTGTTCAATATCTGAAATCAATGCATCAATCGCTTCACCATCACGAACATCGAGTACTGCACCCGTTCCATGCTCAGCAAAGCTTTCTGTGAGTTTCTGCGCGCCTGCTTCAGAAGTCGCGGTACCAACCACAAAAAAACCGTCTTGAATGAGTTGCTGTGCAATTGCTGCGCCAATACCTCGGCTTGCTCCTGTCACTAACGCAACTTTTCGTTGTTGTGTCATGCAATTTTTCCTTCTGCCACTAACACTGCGTTTAGGGCATCTTCCATACGTGCTTTGCTATCAATGGCAAATGCTTTTTCTATGTTCGGTAATCGCTTCGCAAGATTACTCAGCACTGTACCTGGTCCACATTCAACCACATACTGGATGCCCTGATCTTGTAGATACTGCATGGTCCGTGTCCATTGTACTGATTGGTACAATTGAGCCGTTAAGGCTTGACGTAACTGAGCAACATCTGTCGCGATTTCCGCGTTGACATTTTGTATTACAGGAAGGCATGGTAGCTCAATGGCAGTTTGTTCCAAAGCTTCTGCAAACTTTTCTGCTGCTGGTTTCATAAGCGTACAATGTGAAGGTACAGAAACAGGTAATGCAATTGCTTTGCCTGATTGCTCTTTTGCTTCAGCCATGACTTGCTGAACCAATGTCGCACTACCAGCAATCACGACTTGTCCTTGTGCATTATAATTTGCTGCTTCAACTGAACCATTTCCAGCAGCTGATACATTGACCTTCTGACAAAGTTCAATCACTTTCTCATCAGCTAAACCAAGAATTGCAGCCATTGCACCTTCACCTTGAGGCACAGCACTCTGCATCAGTTTGCCACGTAAATGTACCAGCTTAACTGCATCAGCCAAACTCATTGCTTCTGCTGCAACTAGTGCACTGTATTCCCCTAAAGAGTGTCCAGCCAAGTATTTCGGTACAATACCACCCAGCTCCAACCAAACACGCCATAAAGCAATGCTTGCAGTTAGTAATACCGGTTGGGTGTTTTCAGTTTGATCTAAACCTTCACCGCTTTGGGTAATATGCCAAAGATCAAAACCAAGCGCTTCTGATGCTTCTGCAAATGTATCTTTAACGACACTAAACTGCTCTGCAAGTTCAGCCAGCATACCCGCTTTTTGCGAGCCCTGACCTGGAAAAACAAATGCTGTTTTTGTTGCTTGAGCAGCCTGCTCAAGTCGTTTAGTCGACATATAAAAATCCTTAAAATGGTCTATCGCCAATTTCATCAACACTCATGATTTTACATGAGAATGACAACAGACTCTTTCCCGATGCGGCAATTTACCATTGATTAAATCGTTTTTTAATTGCGAAAAACAACAAAAAAGGGAGCTTTCGCTCCCATTTTTTCTATACTTTAAGCTAACGCTTAATGCATATAGTTCAATTATTCAGCATCAGCTGCTTTAGCGAATAATTGACGACCACGGTAAATACCGTCTTTAGTCACGTGGTGACGACGATGAGTTTCACCAGTAGTTTGGTCTACAGATAATGCATTCTCGGTTAAAGCGTCATGTGAACGGCGCATGTCACGGCGAGAGCGACTTTTACGGTTTTGCTGAACGGCCATGATGGCTCCTTACAAAGATCGAAAAAATGGATCAGAACAAATTCAGTTGTCTTAACTCAACATTATAACATAAATTATGAGTTAAGTTTACCCTTCAGACCTGCCAAAACATCAAACGGGTTATCCCGCTTTTTCTCTTCGACAACATCTGGAGTGGCAGGTTGATGCTTATGCTCACAAGCATCATGCTTAGGAGATAAAGGCACCAACAATAACAGCTCATCTTCTAGTAGTGCGAGTAAATCTATCACTGCAGGTGCATCATAATCACCTTTTTTTGAAGATTCACTTTCACCTAGAACGATGAAATCAGCATCCTCATCCAATCGCTCTATCAGTGACTCATCATCAATCAAAGCTAAATGAAAGTCTGAAACCAATTCAATTTCAACGGCTTCCAAACAACGTTGGCAGACCATTGGAACTTTTGCTTCAGTATGTCCATCTAACCATACAATACGATGATAGATATCCATTGATAGCTTACAGTCTATGTTGATCAATTGATCATCAATTGAACCAACAGCTTCTCGAGCAATACGAGCAAAGCGAGACAATGGCAGTGTTCCTGACCATGTAAAGCCCTGTTCAGCCCATTTAAATGGCTCGATTTGGCTTGGAAAAGTATTTGCTGACATAATTAAGGCGGCAATTCTACAAATTCATCGGTACTCTGTCAAAGATTAAGATACAATTTTGCACTTCTTTAGACAGAACTCGGGGTAAATTAAGCAATGTACCTGTTGCAGCCGCAACTTGAAGTAACATCTTCATTACTCGTAAGCACCCATTCAACCTCTGTTCCTGCGTTAGCGCTAGATCAAGTGCAACGTTCATCTTGGCAAAAGTTAACGACAGAACCAGAACAGGTCGATTGGCTTATTTTACACTTTAATCACTGGTTTTCCCACCATAATGTCACACTAGTTAAAGGTGAATTTGAACCAGAATATTTCCCAGCGACAATTGAGCAGTCTGCGAGAATTCAATTTGCCCATGGTTTTTTTAATAGTGCCCTGCATGAGATTAGCCATTGGAGCATTGCTGGCAAGCAACGTCGCCTACTTCCCGACCTTGGTTATTGGTATGCGCCCGATGGACGAAGTTCAGAACAACAAGCCCTGTTTGAGCAAGTTGAAATTAAACCTCAAGCCATAGAATGGCTATTTGCGACTGCCTTTGGTCGAAAATTTCGTGTGTCGCTAGATAACTTAACAGGCGATGGCGGTAATGGAGATCAATTTAAAGATCACGTCTTTGCGCAAGTACAGCGTTATTTTTCTGGTGAAGCAAAATTACCTCGTGATGCCGTACATTTCATTCATTGCATCTGTTTATGCATCCGTCAAGGCTCACCATTACAACTCGATGAATTTAAACGTGAACACCTTGATTAAATGACAAAATTATCACATCTAAGACTTGCAACATGCCCCTAACACGTTTCATACTAAATTTAGCCGTATAAATCAGGGAGTTAAAATAATGTTGCATTTACATATTCATCCTGAAAATCCACAGGCTCGCTTAATTACACAAGCAGTAGAACGTATTCGTGCTGGTGATGTGGTGGTTTATCCAACCGATGCAGCCTATGCCATAGGCTGCCAGATTGGAAATAAGAGTGCAATGGAGCGGATTGCTCAAATTCGTGGTTTAGGGCCAAAGCACCAGTATGCGATTATGTGTTGTGACTTATCTGATATTGCAACCTATGCCAAAGTCGATAACGCCATGTATCGTTTACTGA
Organism: Acinetobacter sp. Tr-809; assembly: GCF_011753255.1. Taxonomy (NCBI): domain Bacteria; kingdom Pseudomonadati; phylum Pseudomonadota; class Gammaproteobacteria; order Moraxellales; family Moraxellaceae; genus Acinetobacter; species Acinetobacter sp. Tr-809. The sequence continues at coordinate 179,931 of NZ_VWVZ01000002.1, read as the reverse complement.
AAAATAATACGCCAGCAGTTACGACTTTTATTTTACCTGCGACCAGTGAAGTGCCAAAACGTTTAATGCATCCTAAGAAAAAAACCATAGGTCTGCGTATCCCAAGTAATCCTGTTGCTCAGGCGCTATTAAAAGAACTTGGTGAACCACTGTTAACCAGTACCCTAATTTTACCTGATCAAACAGATCCGCTGGATGATCCATTTGATATTGAAAACCAGCTTGGTAAACGTATTGATGTGTTTATCGATAGTGGCTTCGGTACTTTATCCACCACCAGTATTGTCGACCTATCTGGAGAAAATCCTGAAATTGTGCGTCGTGGTGTCGGTGATGTCAGTGCTTTTGAGTAGGTCTAGAATAAAAGAGAAAAAATGGATTTATTCCAAATTTTACTGAACATACATGATTATCAAGATGATCAAACAATCTATGTCATTGAACCTTGGCTCTTAGAGTCACAAGCTCTTGTTTTAACAGAGCCCCACGACGGATTAATACAAGTTCGGTATAACAACTCGATTTTTGAATATTTTTTAGAAGCTCTTTTAGTAAAAGAACTATTTACAGATTTAGAAAGTCAAAATTTGTGCATTCGAGATCAATGTCAACGCATTATCGAATATGCAATTTATGATGCCTAGTATCTGAATCAAATTACATTAAAATCAGACAATCGCTGTTTCTGAAAACCCTGTGCATCAAAATTATCTGGACTGAGCCATTGTTGATAGATTTTTTCTAATGCAGGCCATTCCTCGTCAATGATAGAAAACCATGCCGTATTACGGTTATGCCCTTTCGTCATCCGATCTTGACGAAATAAACCTTCATACTGAAACCCGAAACGTAAGGCTGCAGCTTTAGAGGGTGCATTACAATCATCGCATTTCCATTCAACTCGTCTAAAACCATTAGCAAAACATTGTTGTAAGAGTAGGAATATCACTTCAGTAGAGGCTTTGGATTTTTTCATTTTATGGGAAAAATAAACATTACCAATTTCAATGGCACCCTGCTCTAACCTTGGGTTTAACAAAGCAATCCAACCTTGGATCATGCCATCAATTTCAATTAAAAAATGAGTCGAACCTTTAAAACCAAATAAATTTTGCAAATCTTGTTTTAGTGAAACTTGGCTTTGTGGTGCTGCATAAGGCAAATACGTCCAACAGGCAGCATTTTCTTCCGTTGCAACAGCTTCCCAAACTTGACTTGCAGCCTGATCAGAGATTTCACCAGCAATATGAATCAATTTGACCGATTGCCCATCTAAATTAGTTTGAATCAGTTGGTTAGGTTGATGATCAATCGCAAATCCTACAGTTTGCCCAAATTGATTCTGTTGTGTTTTTAGATAATGTTTCATGGCGCTTTATAATTTAAATAAAAAATGACATTTGCTGCTAATTTAAGCATAAGTTTTTTCTATGACCTATGTAATCTTGCATAAATATAGAAAATACCCTGAGAACTTTAAGGTTTTTGTAAGTGGGTAATTTATTAAATTGGCAATTTCGATTAGAATAGTCCTGCTCTTGGTAGCATGTGCCTCTCTTTGCACAAAAAATTATATCTTTCATGCTTTTGAAAATTCGCGTGGCTTATAACGGTAATGAACCAAATTCTCCCCCAAACTTTGGAGTCCACTCCTTCCATTCGCGTGCTTGACGAGTGGCAAGAAGTCATACCTGAAGATTTATATATACCGCCTGCTGCGTTTGAAATTTTACTGGAACAATTTGAAGGTCCTTTAGACTTTCTGATTTACCTGATTCAAAAAAATGGCTTTGATTTATTACAGGTCGATATTTCTCCGATTGCCACTCAATATTTGTCTTACATGGATAGCATGAAATCGCTGAATATTGAGCTGACGGCAGATTATATGGTGATGGCAGCATTGCTTGCGGACCTAAAGTCACGCTTACTTCTACCAAAACCAGCTGCTGTTGATCAATTTGAAAAAGATCCAAAACAAGAGTTAATTGACCGTTTAGAAACTTATCTACGTATTAAGCAAGCTGCGGAACGATTGGGACAAATGCCCATCTTCGAACGCGATACTTTTAGTGCTAACGTGAGTATTGGTCATATTGCCCCGATCTATGAAGGCTATGATGTTGCAGCCTTACATGATGCTTTATTTTGCGTATTCAACCGCCCAGAACCGATTACCCATGTGGTAGCGCAAGAACCTGTACGATTAGAAGAACGTATTGCCTTTATTGAAAGCCAACTTGCATCAGGTGAGGTATTGAGTTTTATTGAGTTATTAAATCCCATGCAAGGCCGTATGGGAATGGTGGTCACTTTTATGGCGGTACTTGAACTTACACGTCAGCAAAAAATTCAGATTATCCATACAGGCATTGAAGCTCCTTTAACTATTCAAGGAGTTACTGCATGAGTTTTGATCAATTTGAGCAAAATGAAGGGATGTCATTTGAAGACATTCATCATGAAGTTTTATTACAACTTGAAGCGATTTTATTCGCCAGTGACTCGCCAGTTTCTCTTGCACGTCTAAAAGAAGCATTTCAAAACCAATATAATAAGCAGCAATTACGTACATTTTTACAGCAACTGGCAATGTTACAGCATGGTCGTTCAATCGAGTTGATTGAAACGGCACAAGGTTTTCGCTTTCAAGTACGTGCCAAATATCGAAATGTTATTGCACAGGTTTGGCCAGAGCGCCCAACCAAGTTATCACCGTCCTTACTCGAAACTGTCGCAGTGATTGCTTACCATCAACCAGTCACACGTGCCGATATTGAGCAGATTCGTGGTGTATCCAACAATAGCCAAAATTTAAGAACGCTTTTTGACTGGAACTGGATCAAAGAAGCTGGTTTCAGAGATTTACCTGGAAGACCTGCGTTGTTAGTCACAACGCCCCAATTTTTAAATGCATTTGGCTTAGCTTCGCTAGGTCAATTGCCTCCCCTGCAGAACGCCAAGGAAGCATTCATGACACTCGACGCACATGCGCCGAAGTCCTGAGAAAGGTGAACTGTTGATCATTATGTCTAAGGTTGTGCTGTCATGAGTGAAAAATTACAAAAGGTTTTAGCGAGAGTCGGGTTAGGCTCGCGTCGCTATATGGAAGAAGTCATTGCTGCTGGTCGTGTCAGCATCAATGGTCAGATTGCCCAAGTTGGCGAACGTATCGAACCAGGTGATGAACTTCGTATCGATGGTCGTAAAGTACAATTCCAAATTGAAGATGAAATTCGCCGTCGCGTATTGATTTACTATAAGCCAGAAGGTGAAATTTGTTCACGCAATGACCCTGAAAAGCGTCCAACAGTATTTGATCATTTACCTCAAATTGCCAATGATCGTTGGGTGATGGTCGGTCGTCTGGATATTAACAGTACTGGCTTATTACTATTCACTAATGATGGTGAGCTCGCTAACCGTTTAATGCATCCGTCAAATGAAGTTGAGCGTGAATACGCAGTTCGCGTGATGGGTGAAGTAACACCACAAATTCGCAATAACATGCTGAAAGGCGTTGAACTTGAAGATGGTCCAGCCAAGTTTGAATCATTCTCAGAAATTGGTGGTGATGGTATTAACCGTTGGTATCAAGTGGTGGTTAAAGAAGGTCGTAATCGCGAAGTTCGTCGTATCTTTGAATCACAAAGCTTGAAAGTCAGCCGTTTATTACGTACCCGTTACGGCACTGTGATTTTACCACGTGAGCTACGTACAGGTCGTTGGATGGAATTGGATAAAACAGATATCGATAACTTGGCAAAATCTGTTGAGTTAAAACCACGTCAAGGCACAGGTTTATTCGGTATGGCAAAACGCCGTACTGAACGTATGTCTGAAAAGCCAATGGCGGCACGTCGTGGTGGCTACCTACGTCAGCAACGTCGTGATGATGAGCAAGATCAGTCACAGCAACAACGCCCAAGCGGTAATAGCAACAATAGTAATAACCGTAAGACCATTGGTTTTAACAAAGGTTTTAAGAAGTTCTAATTCTTATTGCTGATCATAAAAAAACGCTCTGAATAGAGCGTTTTTTTATTGGTTTTAAATAAGCTGAACAATACCTTGCGGAATCGCATTCAGCAGCTTCTTGGTATATTCATGTTGTGGATGTAAATAAAGTTCATCTGAGTTGGCAATTTCAACCAGTTCGCCATGATTCATCACCATTACTTGATCAGAAATATATTTCACGACAGATAAATCATGTGAAATAAAAATATAACTCAGACCAAACTCATCCTGTAAATCCTGCAATAAATTGAGTACCTGTGCCTGTACTGAAACATCCAGTGCAGAAACTGATTCATCACAGATTAAAATCTCTGGTTTCAAAGTTAAGCACCGTGCAATTGCAATTCGTTGTCGTTGCCCACCAGAAAACTCATGCGGATAACGATCATAGGCTTGTGTTGGTAAACTCACGCGTTCCAACAGTTCCAATGCAATCTTTTTACGTTCAGCATCGTTTTGACCAATGCCATGAATCCGCATCGGTTCCAATAAAATCTGCCCGATGGTAAAGCGTGGATTGAGTGAAGCATAAGGGTTCTGGAAAATGATTTGAATTTTGCGTTGATACTGACAAAACTCTTTCTCACTCATCGCCAGAATATCTTTACCACCAATCAAGGCTTGTCCACCTGTTGCTTCATGCAAGCGCATCAGCAACAAACCAATGGTGGTTTTACCTGAACCTGACTCACCGACCAGACCAAGGGTTTTACCTTTCGCCAATTGAAAAGAGACACCTTTAACGGCTTGAAATTCTTCTCGCCCCCACAAGCCCTTACGGCTATAAAACGACTTTTTCAGATCTTTAACATCAAGCACAATCGGCTCATCACCAGACAAACCACGGACACGCTGTTTCAGATTTAAATCGGACAGATTGGTGGCTTCAATCAGTTGTCCATTTTCATCCTGCTGCATAAAATCACTGGTCACAGGTAAACGGTATGGACGGGTCGACAATTGCGGGCGGCAATGCAGCAAAGCGCGGGTATACACATCTTTGGGCTGCTCCAGTACTTGTTCAACTGGACCACATTCACGAATTTCACCATGCCGCATTACAATCACTTCATCGGCAATTTCTCCCACCAATGCTAAATCATGGGTAATAAATAGCATCGACATTTCATGGCGTTGGCGTAAAGATTCCAACAAATCAATGATCTGCTTTTGAATGGTGACATCCAAAGCAGTGGTCGGTTCATCTGCAATCAATAACTTTGGCTCACAGGCAATTGCCATCGCAATCATCACCCGTTGTTGCTGACCACCTGAAAGCTGACTCGGGTAAGCATCAATCTTGGTTTCAGGCGCTGGAATGCCCACTTCCTTCAGTAACTCAATTACGCGTGTCCTGGCTTGCTTACGCCCCATGCCTAAATGGATACGCAATACCTCAGCAATTTGATCTCCCACTGTAAAGACAGGATTTAAAGATGACATAGGCTCTTGGAAAATCATGGCAATTTCCTTACCGCAAACCTTCCGAATCTCTTTGGCAGATAAATTGAGTAAATCTTTACCTTCAAAGCGAATCTGGCTCTGTTCAGCAATTTGGCTTTGCCCTTTTGGCAGCAACCCCATCACCGCCAAGGACGTGACCGATTTACCACTGCCAGATTCGCCAACCAAAGCCACAGTTTTGTTTTTAGGAATCGAAAATGAAATTCCTTTGACTGTTTCGATCCATTGTTTATTTTCTCCTTTAAAGCTGACACGGAGATTATCGACACGTAATAGCGTTTCATTCTGATATTGCATTTTGTCTCTCCGCTATTTCAACTTAGGATCTAATGCATCACGTAATGCATCAGTAAACATCGAGAATGCTGTGACTAATACAGCCATGGCAATTGATGCCGCTGCCAATTGCCACCATTTGCCCAAGATCAATTCACTTTGCGCTTCATTCAGCATACTGCCCCAAGACACCACCCCAACAGGTACACCAAAACCAAGGAAGCTCAGAATCACTTCTGATTTAATAAATGACACCACCAGAATCGAAATCTGTACCAAGGCGATATGACTGACATTGGGGAAAATATGTACAAACATCCGACGTAAATGACTGACTCCAATGGCTTTGGCTGCAAGTACATATTCACGCGATTTGTGTTTCATGTATTCAGCACGAATTAAACGGAATACCCCAGTCCAACCGGTTAAACCTAAAATCAGCACAATCGACAGAATCCCTTTTTGTTGTAGTACTGCCGCAATGGCCAATACCAATAACAGATAAGGAATCGAGGTGAAAATGTTATAGAACCAATTTAGAACATCATCCACCCAACCGCCAAAATATCCAGCAATTGCGCCAAGGAAAGTACCTATCACCACTGCCAATAATGCAGAGAGTAAGCCGACTAAAATTGACGTTTCAGCCCCTTTAATAGTCTTTAATAAAACATCTTGTCCCCACTTATCCGCCCCAAAAGGCAAAGTAGTTTTTAACTCTTGCTTTTGATCAAGGAGATGTCCACCTAACTGCTGATCAATCTGTTTGATATCCTCAGCCAGCGGATCGACCATGCCATAATCATCAATTACAGCTCCAGCTTGTTGTTCAGCCTGAATTTCGGTATTGAGTTGTTGAATAATATCTTTTAGAGGATCAACTGGATTTTCAGGCAAAGCTGTTGTGCTTTCAGTATTTGCATTAATTTGATCAGACTCAGTATCTGCACCTAAAAATGTCGGTGGTGCGTAACTGACAGCAACTTCTTTATTCCAGTTAGAGGCAATTACTCCCGTCATAGATAAAGCGAGTAGGATGAAATAAAACAACACCACTAGAAAAGAAACCACGGCGATCCGATCTGATTTCAGCCGATTCAGAGCCAAATGCCAGAGTCCTGTTGAAGCAGATGATTCATTTGAGGAGCTTTTGCCTTTAAAAATTGTACTGAGCATCGTCATCCTCCTACTTCAACTGTACACGAGGATCGAGGAGCTTATAAATCAGATCAGCGATCAAGTTAAAAATCATGGTAACAGCAGCGATATACACTGTAATCGCTTTAATCACAGGAAAGTCGCTACGCTCAACGGCAATAATAATTTCCCGTCCTATGCCTGGAATACCAAAGAATCGCTCAATCAGGAAAGCACCAATGAGTAGCGCTGGCAGGCTAGCCATCACTTCAGTGACGATTGGAATTGAGGCATTACGCAATACATGCACACCAAGTACACGCGACTCACCCACACCTTTGGCACGTGCAGTCCGCACATAATCTTGGTTAATTTCGTCTAATACGAAGCTGCGATATAAACGTAGCGTTGGGGCAATACTGACCACCAACATAATTAAGATCGGCAACAGCGCATAATGAAATAGATTTTGGCTAAAGCTATCACTCCAACCTTGTACTGGGAACCAACTTAACTGATATGCCAAAACATATTGGAAAACGATGATATACACCAAGATACTGATCGACATACCAATGGTACAGAGCATCATCACCATACGATCTGTCAATGAACCACGAACCGATGCAACCGCCAATGCCAAGATAATTGAAATCACCGTTTGTAAAATCGTGAGTGGAATCAATAACGTCAACGATGGCCCTAAACGAGTCAAGATAATCTGAGAGACTGATTCACCCGTACTCCAACTCGCACCATAATCAAAAGTCAGAATCTGTTTAATGAAAATCCACAGCTGCACATAATAAGGTTGATCGACTCCTAACTGTTTACGGATGTTTTCGATTTGCTCTGGGTTCGACATTTTTCCTGCCAAAATATATGCAGGATCGCCCCCCACCCAGTTAAACAAGAAGAAAATCAGCAGAATGACACCCAACATGGTCGGGATCATTTGCCATAGTCTGCGCACGACATAAGCAAGCATAATGGCAAATCCTTATTTGACCCGTTGACCTGTAATTTCATTAAAGAAGGCTTTGTTATCTGGCTCTCTGCCTAAAAAGTCTTTGACCAGTTGCGCTGCATTCTTTTGACTACCTTGTGACAGAATAGTTTGACGGTAGCGTTGCCCTACTTCTGGATTATTCAAATTGTCGCCAAAAGCCGATAACATATCCAAGGCCAATACTTCAGACCACATATAACCATAATAGCCCGCTTGATAGCCCATCAAATGTCCAAACTGCCCTGGGAACTCGGTGTTCGGTACATAACCCAATGCGGTTGCCGATTCCATTTTTTCCCAGACACCCATCGGTTGTACTTTAAATGCATCCGCACCATGTAAAGCCATGTCATATTGTGCATAAAGCGTTTGACGTGCATAACGCATACCACGCCCATAATTGTGTACTGATTTAAGACGCTCAATCAGTGCATCGTCAACGCGCGGACAAGCTGGATCACAGTAGTCAGCCACTTTCGATAAGGTCTCTTTACGACGTGCCCACTCTTCATACATTTGTGATGGTGCTTCAACAAAGTCGCGCTCTACCGATGTGCCTGACTGACCTGAATAACGAGTTTTTGATAAAATGCCATGTAAGGCATGACCAAACTCGTGCACAAAGGTTTCCAATTCATCACTATTTAAACCTTTGCGGTTAAAGTTAGTGACCAAGACTGAAATTGGTTTACGCTTACTCAGCGTACTGCCACCATAGACACCCCAGACCGCTGCATGCCCGTACTTGCCTTCACGTGGGAATTTATCCATGTACAAGCCACCCAGGACTTCGCCTGTTTTTTTGTCAGTGACATCGTAATACTCCACTTCATCTTGCCATGCAGCGACTTTGGCTGGCTTGAATTCAATGCCATAAAGATCAGAAGAAATCGAAAATAACCACTTTTGTGCAGCTAAGGTTGGGAAATACTCGCGCAGTTTTTCTTGGTCGATCTGATACTTATCTTTACGTAATTTCTCGCTCCAATAACCCACATTCCAACGGTTAATTTCAGCTTTTTCTACAGTTGTGTTTAAAGTCTTGGCTTTAAAAGTACGTAATTCTTCCACCTCTTTTTGCTCTAGTGGTGCAACGACTTTATGTACATCGGCCAAGAAAGTGTTGACCGTTTTTGGCGTTTTCGCCATACGCTTCTTTAAAGCCCAATCAGCATAACTTGGCTGACCAAACAACTGCGCCAACTCATAGCGTAAGTCAATAATTTGTTTGAGTAAAACCAAGTTCTTTTCTGTACCACGACGTGTAAATGCGGTTTGATAACGTTTACGTGCATCATCACTGTCCGCCAGCTCCATAAAAGGTTGGTATTCTGGATATTCAAAACCTAGTAAATAATTGCCTTTATCATTTTTCTTTAGGCCTGAAATATAACTGTCTGGTAAGCCTTTTAACTCAGCAGGTGTAAATTCTAATTTTTCTGGATTATCACGAATATTGCGAGAAAACTCTTGTGAAAGCTTGGTGAGCTCATCAAAAATAGTTTTGACCCGTGCTCTTTTTGCAGCTGGGAGCTGTACCCCAGTATCTTCAAAGGCATCAAGAATATCTTGGCGGTACTTGGTATCAATTGCATCGTTGGCTTTTGTGTTTTTAAAGCGTTGATACAACTTCGGGTTCTGATAGATTTCAGTTTGTAGTTGATTGAGTTTGACTTCACAATCTTCAGCCGCTTGGCGTAATTTAGCATCTGGATCAACATTGCTATATAAGCTAATTGGCCCTGCAAAATCCTCAAAACTTGCCATCAACTGATCCCATTCCGCCAACACAGGAGCTGCATCAGATTGGGGCTTAATATTTTGTTTTTCCAGTTGAGCAATACGTTGCTTTAATGTTTGTAAATTGGCATCACACCATTGGGCACTATCAGCCGTTTTTAAAATCGGTAAAGTTGTTCGTGTGCTTTCAGCCCATATGCATTGACTCATTCCCGCAACCGCTATTGATAACAGACCCAGTGTCGATAACTTCAACGTTTTTTTCGCCATTTTTCTCTCCAATTTAATTTGTTGCTTATCTCTTATCTTGAATATCGATATACATCCATTCTGCTGGCAAAATTGGATGCTTCTTATAACCAATGACACGAGGCTGTACGACGACATTGCGATAACGCGTGGAAATGAATTGCACAGGATTATAAAACTCTAACAGTCGTGACATTTTGCGGTACAACAGATCCCGTTCAGGACCATCATCAAGCTTTTGTGATTGCTCATATAAACGGTCATATTCAGGTAATTTAAAGCAGGTATGATTGGTTGCGTGAATATTATTGCCATAGAACAACTGCACAAAATTATCTGCATCTGGATAATCAGCCACCCAAGCCGATGCCTTGAACATGGTCTTACATTGTTTTTCTGCTTTTAAGCCTTCAGCAAAAGGTACAGGTTTGGACACCATATTAATTTTAATGCTGGTCAAATCTTTCTTGAGCAACTCCGCCATTTGCATGCTACGTGCACTGCTGCTGGAAGGCATAAACTCAATGACTAAAGGCTTTCCGTCAGGTAAAGTCCGCCAACCATTTTTCCCGACTTTGTAGTTGTAACGATCGAGTAGTAAGTTTGCAGCTTTAACAGAATAAGGAATGCTGCTTTTGTAATTTGGATCGTATCCAGCTACGCCAAAGGGAATCGGAGATTCGAGTTTTTTGGCATTCCCTTTGGCCAAGATACTAATAAATTTATCCTTAGAAATGGCCATCGACATCGCACGGCGCAATGCGATTTTGTCTTTACTCAAACCACCAACCACAGGGTTTTGAATATTCCAGTACAGATAATCAATCGATGGGTCAGAAATACGAGACAGTTGAATGCCCTTCTTGGCTAACTCTGGCTTTAAGCTGCCATCCGTTTGGAGTGCTTGTACAGGTAATTCACCATCCAGCGTAAATAAATCCAGACCATCTTTTTGGAACGATAACCAACCTGATTGTGATTCTTCAATCACCTGAATATCGACAACACCAATTTGCGGCATTCTCTTGCCTTGCATTTGTTGTACGATTTTTTGATCTTCTGGACTGCTGGCCTTAAAATCCCATGTAAAACCACGATAATCTGGGTTTGCCTTCAAAATAATCCGTGAACCTGGTGTCCAATGTGACAGCATATAAGGACCTGTTCCTACAGGGCGTCCCATCACATAGCCCGCTTTATCACGATATTTTTCAATTACCTCGCGTGCTACTGCACCCGTCGGTTGATGCGCCAAGAGCATCGGAAAATTATGATTCGGTTCTTTTAAACGAATGACCAAAGTATAACGATCAGGTGTTTGTATCCCAGCCATTGGCTGATCGTAATTAAATGTTCCTGTTTTACTGGCCTGTTGAATAAGCGTGTCTATTCCAGCGATTTTATCTTCGAACAACCAACTGTTTGGAGAATGTAGATTTGGATCAATTAATCGTTTAAATGAATACGCATAATCTGCCGCAGTTAACTCACGTGGCTTACCCTTAAATGCAGGATCAGGTGTGAAATAGATGCCTTTCTGAATCCGAATCGTATAGGTTAGGCCATCCGCACTGACTTCAGGCAGTGCAACTGCGGTTCTCGGTATTAACTTGGCTGGTGAGGCTAAATAATCATAGGTATAGAGGGTTTCAAATACCGAATGAAGAATATGGGCAGAATATAAGTCTTGCGTTGCCACAGGATCAAAACCAGTTTCCGCTACAGGAAAAGCATAACGCAGTACTTTTTTTGGATCGGCTGGGCTTTTTGCTTCTACACTCGTTACCCCCAAACTTAAGCTGGTCCCCAATAACAATGCCAAACCGTAATCTTGTATCGAAAGTTTAAAATTTTGCTTCATCATAAATGCATCACTTATTTTTGATTTGGTGAAACAATATCTAAGTATTGCCAATTGGTATTCATAATTGGGTGCGCTTTAAAGCCTTGAACCTCAGGTTGAATCAACCAGTTACGAATCCGTGTATCTTGCAAAATCCAAGTCCCATCTGCTTCAATTTGGCGGCTCATTTTTTCATAGAATGGCATACGTTTTTCAGGAGCCTGCTGCATCGCTTGCTTATATAAACTGTCATAGGCTGCTGACTGATAACAGGACTGATTGCCACGCCCAACATTCGGACCGTAAAGCAACTGGGTGAAATTTTCACCCTCTGGATAATCTGCATGCCATGCCCCACTCCACATCATGTATTGACACTGGGTAGCGGCTTTTAAGTTATCTGCAAAATTACTTACTTTGAAGTCTGCTCGGATACCGATTGCATCTAAATTCTTCTTCCACAGTTCAGAATACATCACAGAAGATGTGCCACTCTCGGTATTTATTTTTAATGTTAAAGGCTTACCATTAGGCAGATTGCGATAACCATCTTGACCTTTTTTATAGCCGAAATGATCCAGCAATTTATTCGCCAGTAAAGGGTTATAACCAATACTGCTACGATAATTCGGGTTATGACCATTAATGCCAGCAGGGACTAGCATTTCAGCTTTAACCGCCTGACCTTTTCTTAAGATACGAATATATTCATTGACATTAAAAGACATGGCGATGGCACGTCTTAATGCAATTTTATCTAGACTATTACCACCAACTATTGGGTCCCGCATATTCAGCATAGAATAAGTGATTTCTGCCTCTTTATTGGCATAGAGGCGTATACCCTGTTTTTTCATTTCGGCTTTTAACTGGTTGTTTTGATCGAGCACTTTCGGAATTGCACTTGAAGTCACCTTATCAAAATCAAGCTGTTTAGACTGAAAAGCCAGCCAACGTGATTGTTCTTCTTCGATAATGCTGATATTGACCTTACCAATTTGCGGCATTTGCTTGCCACTCATTTCTTTGACAAGTTGGTTATCCCAAGCTGTTCCTGTCGATTTAAAGTTCCAGATAAAACCACGATAATCAGGATTGGCAACTAGTTCGATCTTACTCCGTGGCACATATTTACTCAGCATGTAGGGCCCTGTCCCCACAGGATGCATAGCCAAACGATCTTTATAATATTCAACAACTTCACGTGCAGTCGCGCCAAAGGTGCTATAGGCCAAAATATAAGGGAAATTATAATCAGGTTGCGTCAGCGTGAATTGAATCGTATATTTATCCAGAGCTTTTACGCCTTCAATCTTGGCATCATAGTTAAATGTGCCTGTTTTTTTGGCTTGCTCAACCAATGCATTTGCACCAATAATTTTATTATCAATAAAAGAAAATGCCGAAGCATGATTTTTAGGGTCTAATATCCGCTTAACTGAATATACATAATCCTCTGCAACCAGCTCTCTACGCTTGCCTTTAAATGCCGGATCATCAGTAAAATAAATCCCTGGTTTTATTTTAAATATATAAACTTGACCATCCTTTTCAATAACAGGTAGCTTCTCAGCTGTTGCAGGTACCAGTTTAACTGGGCTTGCTAGATAATCATATTGAAGCAACCTTTCAAAAATTACATCGGCAACACTGCCACTATAAAAATTGAAAGTTTTAACCATATCAAAGCCATCATCTGGTGCTTCAAATGCAACACGGAGTACTTTATCTGCTTGAGCAGGTGTTTTTGCATACCCCATCGGCATGAGTGCAATAACGGTTGATAATACTGTGACCGTAAAAAAAGTTGACTTCAAATCAGTGCTCACATCATCGTTTTTTAATAAATACTAGACTTTCGCATAGCATTCAACACTACAACCGTTTCCCTTTCAGCGATTCTCATTCCAATTTTTTATCAAAAAATCATTTATTTAATGATGTTTTACCAGTTGGAAAAATTAAGTCAAAAGAAAAACCCCTTAAAGATCGCAAATTACCTAGCTAAATTCATGCCACTTTTCAAATAAAAAAATTATGTTTATTTTTTAATCAAAATGTATTCTTAGCAGGTCTAATTTTCACGCATCTTAAATAAAAGTAACTTTATGCCAAATCATATTTTTATATATTATTTTCCATTTCAATGAAATAAAAATAATAAAACACATGTTTTATAACAATAAAAGATGATTTGCACCACAAAAAAGCAAAAATAAAACTTTATGATTCATTTTAATGCATTACAAAACCAAACCTTATTTGGAACTTTATGTTAACCAATCCACATTTAAAATTATTTCAATATTTTTAATATTTAGTAAAAATATGAAAAGCTTATATATAAAAACTAAAACACTTTTACACATTTTATTCTACATTAACCGAAATCTAAAAATAGGGTTTGGCACAGCTCTTGCTAAAACGGATTTATTGAATTTTTAGAGTGGCAATCCATTTAGGGGTTAAATAATCAATGAAAAAAGCCAACTTCGCTCAACCAAGCGCTCTGCCAAAAGCGAGCAGAACCATACTTAAACTCAGTACGCTCAGTTTAAGTATGCTGTGTTTAACCATGGCTCATGCTGCTGAGGCTGAATCGCCTTCCGAGGAAAAAGCAGCCAAAGTCGTAAAAGTTGCTGTTACAGGTTCATCCATTAAGGGGGTTGCAGCACAGAGTGCATCGCCTATTACGATTATCAAAGCCGATGACCTTGCCAAGCAAGGCGTAACCACCGTTGAAGAGGCTTTAACCAAAGTCAGTGCCAACCAAGCTGGATTCGCTACTGCCCAGAATGTTGGTGCAAGTAATACCGAAGGTTCATCAGCAAATCTACGTGCATTAGGTACAGATAAGACCTTGATTTTATTGAATGGTCGTCGTCTGGCATATAGTCCATTTAGTACATCAACAACCAACCTGAATATTATCCCAATGGCTATGGTTGATCGCATTGAAATCCTCCGTGATGGAGCTTCTGCAATTTATGGTGCAGATGCGATTGCAGGTGTAATCAACTTTATTACCAAGAAGTCCTTTGAAGGATTAAATATTAGTGCTGGTTTGATCCAGCCTGAAGAAAATGAGGGAGACAAACAGGATGTCTCTATATTTGGTGGTTATGGGGATTTGGAGGAGCAAGGTTTTAATGTGATGGGCGTCATTGATTACCGCCGTTCAAATGACATTATGGCAAGTGATCGTAAAGCCAGTAAAAGAGGCGGCATTCTGCCTGAGCTAGGGATCGATGCAAGTTCAGCCAATGGTTTTCCTGCCAATTTTCGTGATCCGAAAACAGGAAAACTGGGCAACCCATATGCGAGTACAGGATGTAATAATGCTCCAAATACAGTTGCAGATGGTGGGCTGTGCTATCTAAATACACAAGCATTGATCGGTATCGTTCCAAAATCAGAAACCATTTCTGCACTCGGGCGCGGCACATTCAAATTAAATGACAATTTTAATGCCATTGGTGAATATGTTTATTCACGTAATGAAGTTACAACTTCTATTGCACCTGATGTTTATAGCCGCTCTGTTACACTTCCATCAACAAGTCCTTACTACCCAGGAAACGGAATTACACCTGCTGTCAGTGGCTTAAGTGGAGAACCTTTAGAGCTTTATTTACGTTCGCAAGCAGGTAATCGAATATCCAATCCTGTTAATGAATCACATCGAGCACTACTTGCTTTAGAGGGTGAAGCCTATGGATGGGATATCAACACTGGTGTTTCTTATGCGCGCAGTGAAGCAACAGATGGTTTTGCGGGTGGCTATCTCAATCAGAGCCAAGTACAAGCCGCTTTAAATGCAGGAAAACTGAATCCATTTGGTCCAAGTGCTGATCAAAATATATGGCAATCCTTCGAAGTTAAAGGAGATACCAATAAAGGCACCCTAACTGCAACTACATTTGACTTTAATGTCAGTCGTCCAATTTATACCCTTCCCGCTGGTGATGTCGGTTTTGCATTCGGTGGAAGCTTCAGTTCTCAAGACTGGAAAGCAAATGTTAACTCAGACATTGTAAGACAAGTCCCAGGCAGTGGAATTGATCCAGACAAACCAGAAAGTAAGGGCAAACGAGATATCACAGCCGTCTTTACTGAGCTACATATCCCTGTTACCAAAACATTAGAAGCCCAACTTGCTGCCCGTTATGATAAATACAGTGATTTTGGTGATACTTTCAATCCTAAAGTAGCCTTCCGTTGGGAGCCTTTAAAACAGTTAATGTTCCGTACTTCATACAGTACAGGTTTCCGTGCACCAAGTCTGTATGACATCAATGCACCACAGAGTAAGACCTATACAGGAGCGAAATACAATGACCCTGTACTTTGCCCAAATGGACAAGCGATCTCAGAACAATATAAGACTGAATGTAATACGCAATTTTATCGCACTCAGGGCGGAACCAAAGGTTTACAACCAGAAGAATCCACCTCAATCACGGCTGGTTTTGTAGTAGAACCCATTAAGAATCTTGTTTTCTCTGCTGACTATTACAACATCAAAATTGATGGCCTGATTAATAGTATTGGTGAAGCCATGATTTTTGGTGATCCAGAAAAATATGCAGATCGTTTCATTCGTGGTGAAGATGGCCGTCTCCAATATATCAATAGCGCATTAACCAATATGGGTGGGGTTAAAACCCAAGGGATTGACCTTGCCTTAAATTACCTATCCCCAATGACCGTAACAGGCCGCTTTGGCTTTGGAATTGATGGAACTTATATTATTAATTATGACCGACAAGAAGAAAAAGGTGGAACTTGGGACAGTTATACAGGCAAATACGATGACCCTGCAATTTTACGCTGGAAGCATGTTGCCAATGTAAATTGGAGCTATGAAAACTGGAAAATGGTATTCGAGCAAGAGTTCTACCGAGGTTATAAAGATCAAAATGAAACGGGTGATGATAAATTCGACAACCATCGTGTTAGTGACTATACCCTGTACAACATTTCAGGAACCTATAAAGGTTTTAAAAATCTAGAGCTTACTGCAGGTATAAAAAATATATTTGATGAGGAACCATCCGCATCGAATGTATTAGATAACTTCCAATATGGTTACGACCCTCGCTACAGCGATGTAACTGGGCGAGCATATTTCCTGAGAGGCACCTACAAATTTTAATAAGTTTCGCCACTGCAACATAAATTCCATTATGTCGCAGTGGTTTACCGTAATCCTATGATTCATCAAAAATTAAAGCGGTCAGTATCAATTTTTTAATTGATCCCGTCCTCCAAACGATGATGAATCCATGATTACAATTTCAGGAGTAATTATGGGCATTCCCTTTTCTGAGAGTGAAAATCAACCTGCCAAACGCCTTGTTGGTATTGGCTTGGTGTTATTTCTCCATCTCATTATCGCCTATATTCTGATGACAAGTTTAGCGACCGACTTTAGCAAGCCCGTCGACAAACCTGTAGAACTACAGATTATTCAGGACATCAAACCACCACCGCCTCCAAAACCAGAGGAACCTAAACCTAAAGAAAAGCCACCCGAGCCACCAAAAATGGTCGAAAAAGTGGCCAAGATGCCTGACCCACCGAAACAGGTGGAGAAAGTTACACCTGTACAAAAACCAGCACCTGCTCAACCAACTAAAACGGCTGTTGCTACACCAACGCCTGCGCCAGCAGCAAGTCCGAGTCCTGTTGCCGCTCCAACAGCCCCTACTGCGCCTGCAGCTCCAGCTAAACCAGCAGGAATTTCGCGTGGTGTTTCTGAAGGTGAAGCAGGATGTCAAAAACCTGAATACCCACGTGAAGCCCTGATGAATGAAGAAGAAGGTACGGTACGTATTCGTGTACTGGTTGACGGTTCAGGCAAAGTGATTGATTCGAAAGTCAAAAAGTCGAGTGGTAGTAAAAGCTTAGATAAAGCAGCAGTCAAAGCTTATAGCCTGTGTACATTTAAACCAGCAATGAAAGACGGTGTACCACAACAAGAATGGTACGAAATCGAATATCCATTCACGATTTCCTAATTAAATGCATTGAATAAACAATTTTTGGAGAATTTAAAGATGAAGAACACAGCAAAACGTATTTCTCGAATCGCAGCAATTGGCCTAATCGCAGGCACGACCTTACTACCAGTTGCAACCGTGTGGGCTGATGAGACTACGCAAACCACAGCAGTAACCACCGTAACAACTGATGCCACAGCACAAGCAGCACCAACCCCGCCACCATTACCTGCAACAGCTGAAAAAGTACATAACCCATATGGTTTAGAAGCACTTTGGCGCGAAGGTGACTTAGTCGCAAAATCAACATTATTTATCTTGGTTCTGATGTCAATTGGGACGTGGTACATCATTCTGTCGAAAGTATTTCAACAAAGTAAAATCAAGCGCCATGGCACAGAAGCTGAACGTCATTTCTGGGAAGCAGAGTCTTTAAATAGCGCTGCAGAAAGTTTAAATAGCAATAGTAGCTACCGTTATATTGCTGAAAAAGGCATCCGTTCAACCAAACATCATGATGGCACCTTATTGGAGCGTATTGATTTCAACACATGGGTGACGATCTCGATCCAACGTGCTATTGAGAAAGTACAAAGCCATCTCAGTAATGGCCTAGCCTTCCTTGCAACAGTGGGTTCAACTGCGCCATTCGTAGGATTATTTGGAACCGTTTGGGGGATTTACCATGCCCTTACTGCAATTGGTATTTCAGGCCAAGCATCGATTGATAAAGTTGCTGGCCCTGTGGGTGAGGCGTTGATTATGACCGCAATTGGTCTTGCAGTGGCCGTTCCTGCTGTGCTTGGCTATAACTGGCTAACCCGTCGTAATAAAGCAGTGATGGACAATGTTCGCTCATTTGGTTCAGACCTACATGCTGTATTACTTAGCGGTGACTTAAATAGTAATCACCCAAACCGTGATTCTAAATAAGGAACACTATTATGGGCATGATGATTAATTCAGATCAAAATGACGATGATGTCATCGGGACGATTAACACGACCCCACTGGTCGACATCATGCTGGTACTGCTGATTATCTTTTTAATCACAGTTCCAGTCGTCACACATACGGTTCCAGTAAAACTACCCGAAGAGAAAAACACACCTTATGCCACGACTCCACAAAATATCCAGCTTTCCGTCAATAAAACGGGCGATATTTTCTGGAATGAACAACACGTTGCAAATAAAGAAACTTTACTTGCTCGTTTACAAGCTGAAGCACAAAAACGTCCGCAGCCTGAGGTTCATATTCGTGGCGATCAACAGACTCACTATGAAGCAATTGATCAGGTGATCAGTACAACCCAACAAGCAGGGATTGGCAAAATTGCATTTGTCACTACCCCGCCTGCTTCTGCGCCATAACAGGAGGAATCACACATGGGTATGAATGTGGGTTCAAAGAATGATGAAGAAGATGTGATGCTCGACGTCAACATGACACCGCTGATTGATGTCATGTTGGTGTTGTTGATTATGTTTATTATCACTATCCCGATTCCAAATAATGCCATTAACATTAATTTGCCAAATGGCACGCCTCCACCGACAGAGCAAAAACCACCTGAGACCATTAATTTACGAGTTGATGCACAAGGACATATTTTTTGGAATGATCAAACGGTAGCAGATCGTTCAGCCTTAAAAGCCTTGTTTGATTCAGTCGCGCAAAAAGCCGATCAGGATCAGATTAAGTTTAAGCCTGATGCACAAGCTGAATATAAAAATATTGCGATGGTGATGGCACTCGCTCAACAGAGCAATGTCACTAAAATTGGTATCGTCAGTAATAACTAAAAAAAGAAAACAATAAATTAATCCAATAACTACAATTTTACTCCTGCGCTAACAAGTTCGCTTGTTAGCTTTTTTTATTGCCATTCAGTCTCATTCGAAATAAAGCTATCTTATTCAAAAACATGATATCTATCAATTATTTTAGTTTATTAAAATCCTTACAGATGAATTGCATTTTCCTTATTCATATGTGAAATTATAGCGATTTTCATTAAATGATAATGCTTATAAAAAGTGCATTTCATTCATCTTAATCCAATAACTGAACATCATTTTCAATAACACAAACATCAAATACGTTTCTTTTAATAAATCATGAAAAAATACTGTATTACTTTATTGCTCAGCACCTGTGCTAGCCTTGCACATTGAGCAACGACCAATACTACTTTCACCAATGAACAGTGCCAACAAGATTTCAATTTTATCGCAAACTTTTTACTAGAAAATGATGCAGGTATTCAAGCTGAAGGTTGGAAAAAATATCCAGATATCGTCATTAAGACCTTCGAAACACAACAAAATAAAATAGCCCAAATTACATCTGTTAATGATTGTGTTGAAATCATTGAACCGTTTTTACGTACGATACGCAAAGGACATCTGTGGGCAGCGGATCAATCCATCTTTAATGGTTTTCATTTGAATCCAACTTCAAGTTCAGATCAGAGATTAATCGAGACGCAAAAATTATCTGAATTCACCTCCTACATCAAAGTCACCTCTTTTCGAGAGGGAGTAAAAGAAAAGTTAGAAAATGTTATTCAAAAGAATCAGGATAATATCCGCACTGCACCCTATATCATTATTGATGTTCGTGAAAATAACGGTGGCAATGACTCAAATTATTTACCTTTAATGCAATTATTAGGTCACTATGAATACTGGTTCCAATCACCTAAACTATTCTCTACTCCAGAAAATATTAAAGCTTGGGCAATCTATAAAACACTACTCAACAATAGTTCGGACAACGAATCGATTGATGAAATCATCACAAGAATGCAAACACAACCATGGAATTGGGTTAGTCTATTTGATACGGATGAAATTAAGCACACCATTAACAAACAGGATACTTTAGCTCACCCCCAAAAAGTGATTATCTTGATGAGTTCAGAGTGTGGAAGTTCATGCGAACAGTTTATTTTAACCGTAAAACAAAACCCCAATATCATCACAATGGGGCAAAATACCTATGGCACAATTGCAGCATCAAATATGCTAGAAAAGTTAACACCATCAAATAAAATCTACTTAAGTTATGCAGGAACTCATGTCAATTTGGGCATCAAAGATGTCGATCGTCTTGGTATTCCGCCTCAAATCAAATTGACTAAGCCCCAGAATAAAACCGCCTATGATGCTGAAGTTTCCTTGGCACAACGCTTATTAGAAAATGAAAAACTATAACGTCAATAAAGGATGAAACTAAAACTTTTCCAACTCAATCCATTGAGCAACAGGAAAATACTTTGCCAAATAAGCTTTTAAATAATCAGCGGTATCTTTCGAAATAAGTGGATCTTTCGACTCATCCTTTAAGTTATACACTAAAGCATGCAAACTCAAACCACGCTGTTTTAAAGCCTCTAAACTCAATAAGGTATGATTAATACTGCCCAAACGCCCAGAAGTCACTAAAATCACAGGAAATTGATGCTGAGCGATATAATCAATCGTCAACAATTCTGTGGTTAAAGGCACCATCAATCCACCAGCACCTTCTAACAATACGACCTCAAACCGCTGAGCCAATTCTTTGGTTGCAGCTTCAATTTTCGCGAAATCTAAATCTCGTCCATCCAAACGTGTCGCCAAATGCGGTGATGCTGGATAAGTAAAAATCTCAGGCATGGTCAGCTTTTCATGATCTTCTTGAAACCAGCCACTGCCCATAATTTCACGGTGTTTTTCAATATCTTCCGAGATATCTACATTCCCAGTTTGTACCAACTTCTGAGTAATGACACGCTGCCCCTGTTCTGTCCAAAGTTTGGCAAGATAACCTGTGGCATAAGTTTTACCAATTTCAGTATCAATACCGCTGACAAAATAAATTGCTGCACTCATGCTATTCTCCGCGCAATCACATAAATCGGATGATAAGTCAGGCTGAAACCCTGCTCATCATAAAACTGTTGATAATCTGAATAAAATTGCTGCAAGGATTGCTTGGTCCAGCGATGCGATTGAGCTGTTGCCGTTACACCTGTTGCCTTTAAATGCTGTAATACAGATTTTGGATGATCAAAATAAACCTGCTTATGATCTTGCTGTATCAATAGGATTTCAAAACCTTGCTGTTCAAGCTGTCGCTTTAAAGATTCTAAGCTAATATAATTTAAGCCTTGCCCTGTTAGCTGCTTAATTTCAGTTAGATTGTCTGGCCCAAAAGTAGAAAAACCGAAATATGCATTGGGTTTTAACACAGCATGAATTCGCTGCAATAATCTAGGCAGATCAATCATCCACTGTAATGCTGAACTGGAAATCACTGCATCTAAGGACTGAGGTAAAGTCAGCTGTTCAACATCTCCGATCAGCCAATTCACAGCTTTAAAATGTATAAAATGCTGCTCAACATCTTCATACAAGTCATTTAAGAACAGCTGTTCAACCTGAAAATGAGATTGAAATAAATGGGTTAAATTGCCAGAACCGCAGCCAATCTCAAAGACTGAACCCAAACTTTGCGGACAATACACTTTAAGGTATTCAAATAACTGCGCACTAATCTGTTTTTGTACCACAGCATGCTCGACATAGCTTTGCCCTGCTTTGGCAAAACGTTGAGCAACCAGTGCTTTATTGATGCTCACAAATACTCCACCAATTGTTCCAATTCATTTTTTTGCACCAAAGAGGTTAATGAAATACGCAGGCGTGAACTATTTTGCGGTACTGTTGGTGGGCGTACCGGCATGGCATAAAAACCTTGTTGTTGTACATAGCGTGCTTTTTCAATTGCAGCTTGGCTTTCACCCAAAATAATCGGAATGATATGACTGCTCGATGGGCTTGAAAAACCTTTCCTAATCACTGCTTGCTGTAAATATTGGCTAATCTCAGCCAGATGCTGACGCTGTTGCCGCATGCTCAACACTTTATGAAAAATAAAATCTGACCATGCCATCGAGATTGGCGGCAAAGCGGTACTAAAAATCAACGGACGCATTTTATTAATCAGATAGTCACGGATAATCGAATCACAAATGATATAACCGCCCACTGATGCAATTGCTTTACCAAAGGTTCCAACCAAGAAATCAATCTGATCCAATACACCATATTGTTCAGCACAACCCAGACCTTGCTCCCCCCTGACGCCAATCGCATGTGCTTCATCAACATACAACATGGTTTTGGCAAAACTTTGCTTTAACTGAGCCAATGCAGCTAAATCAGTCTCGTCACCATCCATACTAAAAATACTTTCGGTCACCACAATAATGCGTTCAACTTGCTCATCTTGATGATACTTTTGCAATAACTGTTCCAGATGCAGCAAATCATTATGACGATAACGAACATATTGAGCAGTCGACAGACGAATCCCATCAATCATACTGGCATGCACCAGTTTATCGGCCAAAATCACGGTTTTGCTATCACACAAGGCAGGCAAAATACCGATATTCATGTGGTAGCCACTATTGAAGAGTAAGGCAGCACGACAAAAGGCTTTGCTTAGGCTATTTTCAAATTGTTCATATTCTGCAAAATTACCCGTAAGCAAACGTGAAGAAGATGAACTAAAGAGCGCTCGTTCGATTTTCAGCGTATCAAGAAATTCTTCTCTTAAATGCAAATCAGCAGCCAAGCCCAAATAATCATTAGAGGCTAGATTCAACATAGTTCGATCTTGAATGGCAATCCATCGTCCAGACTGTTGATTTGAAGTAAATTGACGAAAATTACCTTGCTGCTTGAGTTGGTCAAGCTGCTCAGCATAATGATCAAGCAAGGACATTCACATTTACTCCTTGCATATTTTTCACCACTTCACTCATCTGTGTTAATAGATAATGTAGCTCGTCATCACTAATCACATACGGTGGCATTACATAGACCAATTTCCCAAATGGGCGTACCCAAATACCACGTTCAACAAACTGCTGCTGTAAGGTTTTCATGTCGACATTAGATGTCAATTCAACCACACCAATCGCACCTAAAACACGTACATTAGCAACGTGATCGAGCTGAGCTAAATCTGTTAATTGTTCAGCCAGAATCTTTTCAATCCGTTGAATATTGGCTTGCCAATCTTGCTCAACCAATAATTGCGTACTTCTTAATGCTACTGCACAAGCCAGCGGATTCGCCATAAAGGTTGGGCCATGCATAAACACACCTGCTTCACCACGACTAATGGTTTCAGCCACTTGCTTAGTGGTCAAGGTTGCAGACAGCGTCATATAACCGCCCGTTAAACCTTTGCCAATACACATAATATCGGGTTCAACTTGGGCATGTTCCCAAGCAAACATTTTACCTGTGCGCCCAAAACCTGTCGCAATCTCATCAAAGATCAATAACAAGTTATATTGCTCACATAAGGCCTTGGCTTGACGTAAATATTCAGGATGATAAAAACGCATCCCTCCCGCACCTTGTACAATCGGTTCGATAATCAGTGCAGCAATACTCTGATGATGCTGTTCAATCTGCTGTTTGAGCTGCTGAATATCTTGTGGATCCCATTCACCATCGAAGCGGCTTTGTGGCGCGGGTACAAAAATTCGATTTGGTAAACTTGTACCAAAAATTTGATGCATCCCCGTGACTGGATCACACACAGACATCGCATTCCAGGTGTCACCATGATAACCAGAACGGGTAGTAATAAAATTGGTTTTCTCTGGTTTGTTTAATGCAGCCCAATATTGAACTGCCATTTTTAACGCTACTTCTACGGCAACAGAACCTGAGTCTGCGTAGAAAATCTTATCTAAGTTCGGCGGCGTAATTTTTAATAATAATTTACCTAATTCAATTGCAGGTTCGTGGGTCAAACCACCGAACATGATATGCGCCATGTTTTGTAATTGATCTGAAACTGCTTGGTTTAGTTCAGGATGGTTATAGCCATGAATTGCACACCACCATGATGACATGCCATCAACTAAAGTTCGACCATCTTCTAATTCAATCGTCGCACTATAGGCACGTTTAACTTTAAAAGTTGGCAGTGGATTTAACATCGAAGTATAGGGATGCCATATATGTTCTAAATCAAATGGGTCTGTCATCCTTTATTTACTCCTCATCCTAAGCCAATTAAATTCATGGCAGTTTCTACCATCATGGAGGCGGCATGGATGCCGCCTGTTAAGCTGTGGTATCAAGGATGTACCATCAGCTTAACAAATGCCTTTGCTTACTTTGGGCGAAACCAAAGTAAGTCTAGCTGAAAGCTTATCCTGAAATTAAATTAAAACTCAGTACGACTCCGCCTTAAACAGATTTAAAATCTGTATGCATAATCTTAAACTTGTCAAAATCTAAAATATATTGCGAGAACTTTCAATTCAAGCAAGATTAAACCGTCTATTGAATAAAATCTTCAATTATTTGCACAGTCTGCTCAACCATAAAACATGGAAAACCATGTGAAGCGCCATCGATCGAAACAACAGATAGATTCTTTGCAGCCAAATCTTTAGTTTTTTGCATAACTTGGTAAGGAACTAAAGCATCATGCTCGGCAAAGACATGCAACTGTCTACCCTGATAATTTTCATACAACTCAACCAGTTTTAATTGCTCCAGCAACTGCAATCCGTCCCTAAGCAATGCTATCGGCTGTGGACGAATCAATTTCTGCATAGCCAAAAAGTCTTTTTTTGCTGAACTGGCACCTTGACACACCAATAAGCCAAACCGTTTTAGCGTGGTAATAGCATCCTGTTCAAATGACTGTTTGAATTGGGTAAAGGTTTCAACAGGCATGGCAGTCATCCAATCTGCTTGTTCCACAAAACATGGATTCGATGCTAAAGTGATTAAAACTTTCTGCTCAGCATATTGTTGTTGAATTTGATCGACCAATAAAGTTGCCAGTTGTCCGCCAAGCGACCATCCGACAATCACATCAAACTTCACTGCAAGTTCGACATGCTGTTGCAAAATGTCATTATCCAGCGCATTAAAGATATTTATCCGCTCAACACTATGTCCCTTTTGTTCTAAAGCCTCATGTAAAGGTTTTAATAATTCGGAACCACCACCCCATCCTGTGATGAGTAGAATCTTATAGATCACGCGTTTGCTCAATTCCAAAAACTTCAACACAGTATACGCTGATTAACATTCGTTATTATTTTCCAAATCTACCAAAAGCTGCGCTGGAATCACTTGCTCCCAATGTTGCTTGAACTGTCGATGAACTTGATCAATATCAAAGCAACTATTTCTCGCCACCTGCTGAGCATGAGCAATATCTTTGGCACGCATATAAGCGAGCAAATAATAATCGCCATTCAATTCAAGTTGAAACCAAGATTCAACAGTTACCCCTTCAGCTTGAAGTGTTTGAATGGCTTCGGCTTTACGTTGTTGAATTTCTCGCTGCCAAGCCTCGACCTCAGCCTGCCTATTTGCTTTTAATTTAATCAGAACTGCACCAACATCCATTGATTTTCCTTTTCTTTTTCTAAATCGCTATTCAATTTAAATATATAAAGCAGAGCAAAACCCTGTAAAGAATTTTCTACCACATCCAATCTCTAAATTTGCTAAAGTAGCTGCTATTACACTTTGAGATCAACATGATGAATACGATAAAGTCCAAAGTTCTCGTTTTATGTAGTTCACTTTTTTTACTCAGCGCACCAACACTCAGTAGCGCACAAAGTACCTTATTTTCTAAGCAAGATACTGCACAAAAAGAATGGGTTGGACAGTCTGCGCCAGACTTTAAACTGCAAGATCAAACTGGCAAATGGCACACCTTAAATCAATATAAAGGCAAATGGGTGGTGCTATATTTCTACCCTAAAGACAACACAGCAGGTTGTACCCAAGAAGCCAATCAATTTAAATCACTCTACCCTCAATTTACCAAATCAAATGCTGTGGTACTGGGTGTCAGTCTAGATGATGTTGCATCACATCAAAAATTCTCAGAAAAGCTCGGTCTGCCATTCCCAATTCTTGCTGATGATAAAGGTGAACTGGCAACTAAATTTGGTATTGTTCGAAACTTGGGTATTACTAAAATTGCCAAACGCGAGAGTTTTTTGATTAATCCTCAAGGTGCGGTGATGTATCACTACACCAGTGTGAATACTCAAACTCATGCCGATCAAGTGTTGAAGGATTTAAAAACCTTACAAAGCAAATAATCGCTTCAAATATCTCGAGTCAATTTCTGGATTGATCATCTGCCTAGTTTTTTAAAGACTAGGCATTTTTATACGTGTTTAAAAATCAATGCCATTGGAATCATCAATTGGATTCTGATCCAGTGTAAACACAGTCCGTTGATACGGAATACCTTCCAGATCATAGACCTGATAAACACAATCAAATAACAGCTGTAGGTCTTCACTGCGATCCATTGCCCGTGCCGTCAGAAAAATTGGGCTAACCGCACCATTGTCCAGAATCGGAATGTAATTGAGATGTGGAAAGCGAATGGTATCGGCACTGGCAGGAATCACACATAAACCTTCACCTGCGGCCACCAACCCTAAGGCCAGTTGAATTTCCCGTACTTCATGCATATTTTTTGGCACGAGACTATGCTCGGCAAAGATATTCAGCAGTTGCGTCGAAAAATTCGGTTTCGGCGAAGTGGGATACATAAACATCTTCTCATCAATCAGATCTGCGAGATATACCCCTTCCGTCCGCTGTGCAATCGGATGACTGGTATGCGCTGCTACAACCAAACGCTCCTTCCGCAATAAAATCCGTCTGACCGCAGGATCACTAATCCGCAAGCGTCCAAAGCCTACATCAATGCGTCCTTCTTTTAAGGCTTGCAGCTGTTCTGTAGTACTCATTTCTACCAATTGAATATTGAGATGTGGCTGCTGTTGTCTAAATAAATAAATGATCCGAGGTAATAATCCATACAGTAACGATCCGACAAAACCAATCGTGACACTGCGTTCAATCAGTCCAATCCGTTTCGTCATACTTTTAATTTCTTCAGCATTAGACAAAAGTTTAATCGCATGCTGATAAAAGAAATGTCCCGCAGGTGTGGTTTGTAGAGGTCGGCTGCCCCGCTCAAACAGTTGAATACCCAACTCACTTTCCAAATTTTGAATCTGCCGACTCAAAGGTGGTTGAGCAATAAATAGTTTTTCTGCAGCCTTGGTGAAGCTTTGTTCTTCAACAACTGCAACAAAATACCGTAAATGACGTAATTCCATGAGGTTTCCATACCTTTAAGATATATAAAAATATAAATTCGGTCTTAGACAGAGTTTACTCATTCTTTTAAGGTATAGACAAGAGATAAACCGATGAAGTTATGAATCGCTTCCGCTAGATTCCAGCTGCCCACATTCATCCTTATCGGTTCAAGCCACAACACAACATATTAGGATATCGAGACGCTTTAAGCGCAACTCGATGACTTCCACAGTTTTGGAAAGTCGGAGAACGGACATGCCACGTATTCCTGTAATCAATACCAGCCATCTTGACCGCATTGATGAATTACTGGTCGATAATATCGACACCGGTGAATTTAAACTACATCGATCAGTATTTACCGATCAAGCCCTATTTGACCTTGAAATGAAATACATTTTTGAAGGCAATTGGGTTTATCTTGCACATGAAAGTCAAATCCCCAATAACAACGATTTCTACACCACTCATATTGGCCGTCAACCTGTCATCATCGCCCGTAATCGTAACGGCGAACTGAACGCCATGATCAATGCTTGTTCGCATCGTGGTGCCCAACTTTGCCGTCATAAACGCGGGAACAAAGCCACTTACACTTGCCCTTTCCACGGTTGGACCTTTAACAACTCAGGCAAACTCCTCAAAGTTAAAGACCCAAGTGAAGCTGGCTACTCAGATTGCTTTAACCAAGATGGCTCACATGACCTGAAAAAAGTCGCACGTTTTGAAAACTACAAAGGTTTCTTGTTTGGCAGTCTCAATCCAGATGTGCCTTCACTTGAAGAGTTTTTGGGTGAAACCAGCAAAATCATCGACATGATTGTCGATCAATCCGAGCATGGTTTAGAAGTTCTACGCGGTACATCATCCTATACTTATGAAGGGAATTGGAAACTCACCGCTGAAAATGGTGCTGATGGTTATCACGTTTCAGCAGTGCACTGGAACTATGCCGCAACCACACAACACCGCAAAGAAACACAGACAGCCGATAATATTCGTGCCATGAGCGCAGGTTCTTGGGGCAAGCAAGGCGGTGGTTCTTATGGCTTTGAAAATGGTCATATGTTGCTATGGACGCAATGGGCCAATCCAGAAGATCGCCCAAACTTCCCTAAAGCAGATGAATATACCGAGAAATACGGTGCCGCGATGTCGAAATGGATGATTGAGCGCTCGCGTAATCTGTGCCTCTATCCAAACGTGTATTTGATGGATCAGTTCGGTTCGCAAATTCGTGTATTGCGCCCTATTTCGGTCGATCGGACTGAAGTGACAATCTACTGTATTGCACCAAAAGGTGAAGCGCCAGAGGCGCGTGCGCGTCGTATTCGTCAATACGAAGATTTCTTTAATGCCTCAGGCATGGCCACACCCGATGATCTAGAAGAATTCCGTGCCTGTCAGGCTGGTTATGCAGGCATCGCGCTGGAATGGAATGACATGTGCCGTGGTTCAAAACACTGGATTTATGGCCCCGATGATGCAGCCAATGAAATTGGTCTCAAACCGATGTTAAGCGGAATTAAAACCGAAGATGAAGGCCTCTATCTGGCGCAACATCAATACTGGCTGCATACCATGAAACACGCCATTGTCGCTGAGAAGCAAATCGCGGCTCAAGGAGAAAACGCATGAGTATTCAAGACAAAAGCAGCTTGGAAAATATTGCCCAGTTTCTCTACCGTGAAGCACGCTTTTTAGATGATGAACAATGGGATGATTGGCTCAATTGCTACGCGCCTGAAGCCAGTTTTTGGATGCCAGCCTGGGATGACAACGATCAACTCACTGAAGATCCACAAGCTGAAATCTCGCTAATTTATTACCCAGATCGCCAAGGTTTAGAAGACCGTGTGTTTCGAATCAAAACTGAACGTTCTTCTGCCACCATGCCTGACACCCGTACTTGCCACAATATTGCCAATATTGAAGTGATTGAACGCGACGGAGATAAGCTCACCGTTCGCTTCAACTGGAATACCTTGAGCTTCCGTTATAAAACCACCTATAGCTACTTTGGCATGTCACGTTATGTGATTGATTGTTCTGGTGCTGAAGCAAAAATTCTAAGCAAGTATGTGGTGCTTAAAAATGACTATATCAATCAAGTGATTGATATCTATCACCTGTAAAAATAGCTCTCCTCAGCCAAATGGACTGTTGGTTGAGGTCCCAAATTTAAATTATTTTGTAGGATACGTCTCATGTCAAACCACAATGTAGCACTTCAATTTGAAGATGGTGTGACGCGTTTTATCAGTGTCGCTCAAGGTGAAACCCTGTCCGATGCAGCCTATCGCCAAAAAATTAATATCCCATTGGACTGCCGTGACGGTGCCTGTGGTACTTGCCGTGCATTCTGCGAATCTGGTAGTTATGACATGCCAGAAGAAACTTATATCGAAGATGCCCTTACCCCAGAAGAAGCAGAACAAGGTTATATTCTGGCGTGCCAATGTCGTCCAAGCTCAGATGCTGTATTCCAAATTCAGGCATCATCTGATGTATGTAAAACCGAAATTCATTCTTTCCAAGGCACATTGGCTCGGGTAGAAAATCTTTCTGACTCGACCATTACCTTCGATATTCAACTGGATGAAGGTCAACCCGATATTCATTTCCTTGCAGGACAGTATGTCAATGTCGCTATTCCTGAAACAGGTGAAACCCGTTCATATTCATTTAGCTCAAAACCAGGCAATCGTTTAACTGGTTTTGTGGTGCGAAATGTTCCAAACGGCAAGATGAGTGATTTCTTGAGTAAAACTGCGCAAGCAGGCAACAAAATGACTTTTACTGGTCCCTTTGGCAGCTTTTATCTGCGTAATGTTACTCGTCCTATTCTTATGCTCGCAGGTGGTACAGGCATTGCTCCTTTTATGTCGATGTTGCAGGTGCTTGAAGAAAAAGGTTCAACCCAACCTGTACGTTTAGTGTTTGGTGTGACCAACGATTTTGATCTGGTGGCTTTGGAGAAATTAGCAGAATTACAGGCGCAATTCCCTTGGTTTGAATATCGGACTGTGGTTGCCCATCCTGACAGTCAGCATGCGCGTAAAGGCTATGTCACAGGCCATATCGAATCTGAATGGCTAAACGGTGGTGATGTTGATGTTTATCTGTGTGGCCCTGTACCTATGGTCGAAGCGGTCCGTGGCTGGTTAGATGCTGAACAGATCAAACCAGCTAATTTCCTGTTCGAAAAGTTCTCTGCGAATTAATAGCTACAGGAAAACCAAGCCATGTCTCAAACTCAAAGATTTAAGCATAAAGTGGTAATTGTCACAGGCAGTGCTCAGGGCATTGGCCGTGGGGTTGCACTACAACTGGCGGCAGAAGGTGCCCAACTGGTTCTGGCAGATCGTTCTGATTATGTGCAGGACGTACTGATTGAAGTCAAAGCCTTGGGTGCTGATGCCATTACCATTCAAGCCGATCTGGAAAGCTTTGCAGGCGCACAAAGTGTGGTTGCCAAAGCCATTGAGCAGTTTGGTCGAGTTGATGTGCTGATCAACAATGTCGGTGGTGCAATCTGGATGAAACCTTTTCAGGAATTTTCTGAACAGGAAATTATCAAGGAAGTGAATCGCTCGTTGTTTCCGACTTTATGGTGCTGCCGAGCGGTCTTGCCTGCAATGATTCAGCAACAGGCAGGTGTTATCGTCAATGTTTCATCGATTGCGACTCGTGGGATTAACCGTATTCCCTACTCTGCTGCCAAAGGTGGTGTCAATGCACTGACAGCATCGTTGGCCTTTGAACATGCCAAAGATGGAATTCGCGTCAATGCCATCGCCACTGGTGGAACCGAAGCCCCACCTCGCAAAGTACCACGCAATAACAACCCACTCAGTCAAAAAGAAAAAGACTGGATGCAACAAGTGGTGGATCAAACCATAGATCGTACTTTTATGGGCCGTTATGGCAGCATTGAGGAACAGGTCAAAGCGATTGTCTTTGTTGCGTCCGATGATGCCTCCTATATCACGGGTAGCGTCATCCCTGTGGGAGGTGGGGATCAGGGTTAGCCCTGATTTTTGCATTTCAGATCAAGTACAGAATGTGCATGGAGGCCATCAGAGAATGACAACACTATTCAAAACATTAAAACAAGATTGGTCTATTTCAGCCACGGTTGCAGGTTTTCTTGCGGTTCTGATTTCTTATTCAGGACCCTTAATTATCTTTTTTCAGGCAGCGCAACGTGCCCATGTCTCAACAGAGATGATGGTGTCATGGATTTGGGGCATTTCCATCGGTGCGGCAGTTGCTGGGATTTATCTCTCCATTAAATATAAAACACCTGTCATTACCGCGTGGTCTGCCCCTGGAACGGCCTTATTGGTCACCCTGTTTCCACACATTTCCCTGAATGAAGCGGTTGCCGCCTATATCACTTCTGCCATTGTAATTTTTCTGATTGGGATTACAGGCTGTTTTGACAAACTACTGAAATGGATTCCTCAAGATGTTGCCGCAGGCATGATGGCAGGCATCTTGTTCCAATTTGGCATTAATCTGTTTACAGCCACAGATCGCATGCCGCTGATTGTGTTTAGCATGTTAATTGTGTTTCTAGTCGCTAAACGGTTGATGCCGCGCTACACCATGATTTGGGTATTAGCCACAGGAATTTTATTGAGCTTGGTATTGGGAAAAATGAATCCTGTAGAGATCAGTTTTAACCTTGCCATTCCGCAATGGATCAGCCCTGAATGGACATGGAGTTCAACCTTGAATCTGGCGCTGCCCTTAATCCTCGTGAGTCTAACAGGTCAATTTTTACCGGGTATGGCAATTATGAAACTGAGTGGCTATGACACGCCTGCCAAACCGATTATTAGTGCAACCAGTATTGCCTCCTTAGCGGTTGCCTGTGTTGGTGGTATTACCATTGTGCTCGCGTCCATTACAGCAGCTCTATGTATGGGTAAAGATGCGCATGAATTGAAAGAAAAACGCTATATCGCAGGGATTGCCAATGGGATTTTTTATATTCTCGGTGGACTGTTTGCGGGCAGTATTGTGATGCTATTTAGCTTACTACCCAAAGAACTGGTTGCTGCATTAGCGGGTTTGGCTTTGCTGGGTGCAATTTCCACCAATATTGCCGTTGCCATGAAAAATGACCAACAGCGCGATGCTGCACTGATTACCTTTCTAGCGACAGCTTCAGGCATGCATTTTTTAGGATTAAGCTCAGTGTTTTGGGGCATTTGTATTGGAGTGATTGCTCACTTCATTCTCACTCAACGCGCTGCAACACAATCCGCTTAAGAAAAAGCGAACAACTCTCCCGGCTCTCCGCCTTGCTGTCGAATAACAGACTGCTTTGCACCTAAAGCTGAGCGATCAAAATTCAGTAAGGCAATTTTAAAAATCTCACTTTAAAATCTCAACTCATTCAACTTAATTGGAGGTTCATCATTATTTTAACCATTAGGTAAAATAAAATATCCTGACTTATTTTCAATCATGCTATAAGTTTATTTATTGATTTTTTAATTATAAAAATAAGGTTTAAACATCATAAAATAGTTAAAATTCTCACGATTTAATATTTCACCTACATTTTAAAAAAGAATCAAACCAAAATAACAAACATATAAATTTCAATAAATTAAGCAAATAAAATCACAATACCTTAAAGACATAAAGATATATCAATTAGGTTTTTGACTCTCACCCAATAACAAAATAGCTTAATAAAAAATAACTCGGTACTTCACAAATTGGAGGTGAAGCAATGGATACACATAAGGTCAATATTAATGACATTATTGATAAAGCCAGTTTTACGGCATTTCACTGGAAAGTATTAATCTGGTGTCTCATCATTATTATTTTTGACGGTTACGATCTGGTTATTTATGGGGTCGCCTTACCCTTGTTGATGCAGCAATGGTCACTGACTGCTGTGCAAGCGGGATTGCTTGCCAGTGCAGCGTTGTTCGGGATGATGTTTGGTGCCATGATTTTTGGCACGCTTTCAGACAGACTGGGCCGTAAAAAAACCATTCTGATCTGTGTCACTTTATTTAGTGGCTTTACCTTCTTAGGTGCGTTTGCAAAAAGCCCCACTGAATTTGCAATTTTACGATTTATCGCGGGGCTTGGCATTGGTGGTGTGATGCCGAATGTCGTGGCTCTGATGACCGAATATGCGCCGAAAAAAATCCGCAGTACCTTAGTCGCACTGATGTTTAGTGGCTATGCCATTGGCGGGATGAGCTCTGCCTTACTGGGCGCATGGTTAGTCAAAGACATGGGCTGGCAAATCATGTTTTTAATTGCAGGCATTCCGCTATTGCTGTTGCCTGTAATCTGGAAATTTCTGCCTGAGTCATTGGCTTTCTTGGTGAAATCGAATCATCACGATCAAGCCAAAATGATTGTCAGTAAAATTGCACCTGAAACTGAGTTAAGCAATCATTCAGAACTGGTTCTAAATGAAAGTACCACGACTGATGCGCCCGTTCGCGCCCTATTCCAACAAGGTCGTAGTTTCAGCACCTTTATGTTTTGGGTAGCCTTCTTTATGTGTCTGTTGATGGTCTATGCATTGGGTAGTTGGTTACCAAAACTGATGCTACAAGCGGGTTATTCTTTAGGTGCCAGTATGCTATTCCTGTTTGCACTGAATATTGGTGGAATGGTGGGTGCGATTGGCGGTGGTGCATTAGCGGATAAATTCCACTTAAAACCAGTGATTACCAGCATGTTTGTGATCGGCGCGGCTGCCCTGATCTTACTTGGTTTTAATAGCCCACAATTTATTTTATACAGCCTGATTGCAATCGCAGGCGCAGCCACGATTGGCTCACAGATTCTGCTCTATACCTTTGTGGCGCAATTCTACCCAACTGCAGTACGTTCCACTGGTATGGGATGGGCTTCGGGTATTGGCCGAATCGGTGCCATCATCGGTCCTGTCCTAACTGGTGCTCTGCTGACCTTTGAATTGCCTCATCAAATGAATTTTCTCGCCATCGCGATTCCCGGCATTATCGCGGCACTCGCTATCTTCTTGGTGAATTTAAAAGTCTCGGTTGCGGCTCAACCAGCAACGAGCTTTAACTCACCATCTTCACTGACTCAGCAATAAAACCATGTGCGCCGAGGACTGGCGCACTGACTTCGGATATGGATTATGAAATTATTACAGCGCTTTTCCCCTACGCATTTAACGGTTGCAACCCTATTGGCAATGGGCAGTTGGTCTAGCTCGGTTGTTTTTGCTGCGGAGACAGCTCAACCAACTCAAGATCAATGGAAATTCACACTTAAAAATGCCTATATTAATCGTGACTATGACAACCCAAGCCTTAAAGATACCGGCAGTTGGTCACAAGCGGCTTCGTTATTTTACAAGTCAAATATGCGGGATACGCCACTGCAAATCGCGGACAAGCCGATCACCATTGGGGCAGATGCTTCGGTGCAATATGCGGTACGTTTGAGTCAAGATAAGCACGTGGCGGATACGGTGTTACCCTTTGATCCTCAAACTCAATCTCAAGCGTCTGACTATTTAAAATATGGCGCGACCCTCAAACTGGGCTATGACAAAACACTCCTTAGTGTCGGTGAACTATGGCTGGACTTGCCTGTGACAGCAGTAGATGCCAGTCGCCAGCTATTGGCATCATATTGGGGGACCAATTTAAAGTCACAACTATCTGATCAACTCTATGCCGAAATAGGCCGAGTCACCAAAGTATCACCGCGTAATGAAGATGACTTTAAGAAATTTTCTTTTACTGCCAATGGCAAAACTGAATATTCTGATGGTTTGAATTATCTAGATCTACGTTATCAACTGACACCCTCGTTAAAGGCAGAATACTACTTTGGCAATTTAGAAGACCTCTACAATAAACACTACCTTGGGTTAGACCATATATGGAAACAACCCAACTTCTCTCTGAATTCCAAATTTAAGTATTTCAATGCCAAAAATGATGGGAGTAACTTTGAGATTGATGCCCAAAATATTGGAATTCTGGAAATGTTAAAAGTGAATAATCAGTCTTTTGGTTTGGGCTATCAACAGATTATCGGGGAGTCTGCCTACCCGTTACCAGATGGTTTCCTGCCTGAAACCTATTTTATCAACTGGAATGCTACAGGCTTCTTCAAAAAGAATGAAAAATCTTATCACCTGATGTATGGCTATGATTTTAAGGACTATGTCCCTGGGCTAAATGCGATGGTGAAATATGTTTATGGTCATGACTTTAAGACAGCCAATGGTGAGAAAAATCATGAAACCGAGTCCAATATTATTGTGAACTATGCTTTTCAACAGTCTTATCTCAAAGGCTTTGCACTGCAATACATCCGCATTGACTATGATGTGAAGCATGGCAATGACTTTGGAGAAGATCGTTTATTCGTGAATTATAGTAAAAAATTCTAAGTCTTAGTCTAATAGCTCAATAAACGATTTATACCCCTAAAAATAAAAAGAGAACTTCATTTGAAGTTCTCTTTTTATGCCTCACAAGCTTAAATCTGATCGATTAAATTTGTGATTGAATATAATTCTGTAAACCAATCAATTCAATTAAACGTAATTGCTTTTCTAACCAATAGGTATGATCTTCTTCTGTATCAGAAAGCTGCTGACGCAACATATCACGGCTAATAAAATCGCCTTTTTCTTCACACAGTTTGATACCCACTGCCAATTTTTCACGCACATGATATTCAAGTGCTAAATCCGCTTTTAAGCAGCTGACAACATCGTTACCGACATTGATGTCTTCACGATTCATATTCGGTTGAGCACCTAAGAACAGCACACGACGAATGATTGAATCCGCATGAGATGCTTCTTCTTGCATTTCATGGTCAATACGTTCGTAGATTTTGCTCAAGCCCCAATCTTCGTACATTCTTGAATGAATTAAATATTGATCACGAGCAGCCAATTCACCGCCAATGAGCATATTTAAATAGTCGATGACTTCTGGATTGCCACGCATAATACTTACTCCTATCGAATGACAATATTATGGCCAAGTTACAATAGAATTGCAAAAACAAAAGTGTGTAAGTTTATGATTTTTATAAAATTAAAATGAGAAACATACGCATTTACAGTTCTAATTAGCCCAATTTATCTAAATAAAATAAGCCTTTGCATATCATTTATAGTTTTAAAAAGAGATAATTCCATTGAAAATCATTTGTTTGATTTTTTGTAACGATTAGCAATGCTTCTTATTTCGCCGATGTTTTGATCAAAAAAGCATAAAAAATGACTGCTCAGCTGTTGTTTGTTTAAGCAAAATTCGGTAAATAACAGCAATCACAAAAACATAATGTGGAAACCACAATGGATAAAAGCAAACCAATTTTGGTCACTGGCGCGACGGGTTATATTGCAGGCTGGATTATTGAACGTCTGTTGAATCAAGGCTATACGGTTCATGCCACAGTGCGTGACCCATCAAAGAAAAATAAGATTCAGCATTTATATGATCTTGCAGATCAATCTTCTGGCAAGATTGAGTTTTTTAAAGCAGATTTGCTTGAACCGCGTTCATTTGATGATGCAATGCAAGATTGTGAAATCGTGATTCATACCGCATCCCCTTTTGTGGTGACCAATTATAAAGATGCAGTCAAAGACATTATCGAACCTGCGGTGAAAGGCACAGAAAACGTATTAGATAGTGTTAATCGTACTGAATCGGTCAAACGTGTGGTGCTAACGTCAAGCATTGCTTCAACCTATGGCGATGCAGTTGAGATTCAAAATACCGCCAATAATGAGTTTGATGAGAGCCATTGGAACAATACCAGTAGCGAAACCCATCAACCCTACCCATATTCAAAAGTTGCTGCCGAGCGTAAAGCATGGGAAATGGCTGAACAACAAAACCGCTGGGATTTAGTCTGTATTAATCCCGCCTTAGTGATGGGACCTTCCCTCACCGATGCCAGTCAGTCAGGTAGTATTGAAGTATTACAACAGTTTGGTAATGGTACCACCTTATTTGGAGTACCGCCAATGTGGAATGGTATTGTCGATGTCCGTGATGTTGCCGATGCACATGTGGCTGCGGCATTGAATCCACAGGCACAAGGCCGTTATATCATTTGTGGTGGCACACTTAGCTTATTAGATATGGGTAAAGCACTCACACAAAAGTTTGGTTATAAATTCCCGTTCCCGCATTTTACTGTGCCAAAGACCGCCTTTGCTTTTGTGGCGCCAGTTCTCGGACATTCACGTGAATTTGTAAAATTAAATATGGGTTATCCAATCTATTTTAATGCGCAACGCAGCGTCCAAGAACTCGGCATTGAATATCGCGATGTGCGCGAGAGTGTCTGTGAACATTTTCAGCAATTGCTTGATGATGGCATTGTGAAAAAATATATTTAATATCAAAAAAAGGCGGCATAAATGCCGCCTTTTTTATCAGTTCGTGCTGACTCAAAGTCTAAATAAAAAATCAGGCTTCATACTGCTTCAAAAATTCTAAGAATTCTTGCTCATTCAATACTCGAATGTCTAACTTCTGCGCTTTATCCAACTTACTACCTGCTTTCTCGCCAGCAACCACACATTTGGTTTTACTGGACACACTACCACTGACACGTGCACCCAAGGCTTGAAGCTTTTGTGTTGCTTCATCACGGCCCATGGTTTCCAATGTACCTGTGACCACCCAACTTTCGCCATTTAAGGGTTGGCGTGTCGGTGCAGTCGGTGCATCCCAATGAATGCCTGCTGCCATTAAACGATCCAGCACTTCGATGTTATGTGGTGCTTGGAAAAAGTCAGCAATCCATTCTGCAGTAATATCACCGACATCAGGGGTTTTCTTGAGTGCTTCAATATCCGCCGCTTTTAGTGCTTCAAGCGTCTGGAAGGTATTGGCGAGCATACGTGCTGTGGTTTCACCGACACCGCGAATCCCCAAGGCATAGATAAAACGTGCCAAAGTGGTTTTCTTACTTGCTTCAATCGCATCAATCAAGTTTTGAACGGATTTCTCACCCATTTTCTCGATGGTCAATAAGGTGTCACGATGTTCACGCAAATGATAAATATCAGCCACATCTTTGAGTAGATCGAGGTGTAACAGTGACTCGACCCAACGATCGCCTAAGCCCTCAATATCCAGTGCTTTACGTGAAACAAAGTGACGAATGGCTTCAATACGTTGTGCCGCACAATACAGACCACCTGAACAACGTGCCAAGGCCTCACCTTCTGGCATCACCACAGGTGAATCACAGACTGGGCAATTGGTCGGGAGATGTACCATCTCAGCATCGGTAGGTCTGAACTCCGCCCAAACTTTCTCAACTTTTGGAATCACGTCACCCGTGCGATAGACACTGACGGTATCGCCAACACGTACATCTAAACGATGGATTTCACCAATGTTATGCAAGGTCACATTAGACACCGTTACCCCACCAACAAAGACTGGTGCCAAACGCGCAACAGGTGTCAATGTTCCAGTACGCCCCACTTGCCAGTCAATATTTTCGACTTTGGTCAGTGCCGCCTGTGCTGGGAATTTATAAGCCGTTGCCCAACGTGGTTCACGACTCAAGAAACCCAATTGTTGCTGCTGTTTAAGGCTATCCACCTTGATGACCATGCCATCAATTTCAACTTTAAGATCTGGACGTTCTTGCTGAATCTGCTCATAGCGTTGTTGAACTTCTTCAATCGAAGCGCACAGGAATTGACGTTCTGCAATTTCAAAACCAAATCGGGTTAACCAATGCAGGCTGTCGTGCATGGTTTCAAGGCCATGATTGGGCTGACATTGTGCAATACCATAGGCATAGAACGCCAATGGACGTGAAGCTGCAATATTTGGATCGAGCTGACGCAGGCTTCCTGCTGCGGCATTACGCGGATTGGCAAAGGTCTTATCCCCTTTGGCTTCTTGATCGGCATTGAGCTTTTCAAAGCCTTGCTTTGGCATCAATACTTCACCACGAACTTCCAGAAATTCTGGAATTGCTTGATGCTGACTGGATAAAACTTTCGGCAGATTCCGAATGGTTTTAACATTCTGGGTAATATCCTCGCCTGTCTCACCATCACCTCGTGTCACGCCACGAACCAAGACACCATTTTCATACCACAGTGAAATCGCTAAACCATCGAGTTTCAGTTCAACGTCATACTGAACTTCTTGATTCGGTAAACGTTCATCAATACGGCGGGCGAAAGCGAACAAGTCTTCTTGATTAAAGACATTCCCCAATGACAGCATCGGCACTGCATGAGTCACACTTTCAAATTTTGACAGCGCTTGACCACCGACTTTATTGGTCGGGGTATCCGCCTGAATGCATTCTGGATGTTGTTGTTCTAAGGCTTTCAGTTGATGAAATAAATGGTCATATTCACTATCAGAAATGGAGGGTTGATCCATCACATAGTAAGCATGATTGTGTTTTGCAATCAGTTGAATCAACTGACGCATTTGCTCAATGACTGAGTTGTGTTCCATTTAAATTTCACCATATAAAAGGGCGGAAAAACCGCCCTATAATTTTTACTAAATTTATTATAAAAGATTCATTAGACGGTTGCTTGATTTGGACGATAATCAATCACATGATGACGCCAATGTTCTTTCAACTGCGGTGTAAACTCTAAATTGTTTTCATCATAGACCTTACCATCCACTTCACGTGCAATTAAGCCTGCAATACTGGTCATCATGTCATAACCCGTAACTGCTTTGCTATTTGGTAAAGCCAAGAAGAATGCAAGACCTTGCACCTGCTCGCCCGATAAAGTTTCCAAATCAAAACCTGCAGGACCATTATCCGTCATACGCAATACCGAGAACATCAAGGCACTTGGCTCATCGGTGTTTTCATAACGATGGAAACATGACATTTCACCGAAACGTAAACCATATTTCAATAATACCTTCAGTGCTTTATCACCAGATAAGGCACGACGTGGATTTGGATAAACATTCAGGGCAATGATTTGCTCTGCGGTTGCTAAAGCACTTTCATCATCATAGCGTTGCTGTTCATGTAAATGCACATCCAGAATATTACTTTCGCCATCAAACTCTTCGATCGCGACGGTTTCAATATTTGGATTTAAGCTAAGCTCAGTTTCCGCTTTGCTTTCCTCTGCTTTCTCTGTAGCTTCTACATTTTCAGAAACGATAGTTGTTTCTGCTTCAGTTACTACTGTCTCATCTTTTTGAGCCACTGTAAGCTCTGCTACAGCTTCAACAGTCTCATCTGCTTTAGCAGTTTGTTCTACTTCCGTCGTTTTTGTTTCAACACTAGTCGCTTCAGTTGCCTGCTCTGCTACAGACTCAACTACAATTGCTTCAGTATTTAAACTTGGCTCAACACGCTCAGTTGTAGTCACCACTTCATTTTGTAAAAGTTGGTCACGCACATGACGTGG
Organism: Acinetobacter sp. Tr-809; assembly: GCF_011753255.1. NCBI lineage: Bacteria > Pseudomonadati > Pseudomonadota > Gammaproteobacteria > Moraxellales > Moraxellaceae > Acinetobacter > Acinetobacter sp. Tr-809. The sequence goes on along the minus strand of NZ_VWVZ01000002.1, from coordinate 138,590 downwards.
GATCACAGGTTGCTGACTTTCAGGATTAATATGTAAATCTGCTTCTAATGACGGCTCAACTGGTTTTGGTTTTCTTAAAATCATGATTAAACCAACAAGCATAATCGCAACGGCGGCAACAATGCCTATTATTGTATTCATTTCCATACTAAGACTCCGCAACTAACCCGTATTCTTTTGCCTGTTCTAAATCGACAGTCACTAATTTTGATGTACCTGGCTCTGGCATGGTGACTCCAAGTAAATCAGTTGCCATTGTCATCGCCAATTTATTATGTGTAATGTAAATGAATTGCACTTGTTCAGAAAGCTCTTTTACCAAATTACAATACCGTTGTACATTGGCATCATCAAGTGGCGCATCAACTTCGTCCAGTACGCAGAACGGTGCAGGGTTCAATCTGAAGATTGCAAATACCAAAGCCAAAGCCGTTAAGGTCTTTTCACCGCCTGAAAGCAAGGCCAAGGAGCTGTTACGCTTGCCAGGTGGGCGTGCCATCAGTTTCACCCCAGACTGCCAATCATCTTCAAGACTTAAAGTCGCCTCACCACCACCAAATACCTTTGGAAACAACAGCTGCAGCGCTTGATTGACCTGATCGAAGGTGGTCATAAATAGCTTACGGGTTTCCTGATCAATACTTTTCATCGCGTCTTTGAGCTGATCAACCGTATTTTGTAGATCCTGCATCTGGTGACTCAGTTCATCAAAACGTTGCGACACTTCCTCATATTCTAGCGATGCTGCCAAATTCACTGCACCGATTTTCTCGAATTGCTGCTGGGCTTTTTCCAGTTTCTGCTGGTGATCTTTAATTTCAATCGACAGATCAGATAAAACTTCCGCATTGAGTTCTTTCAGTTGTTCCAGATAATGTTCACGATCTGATTTCGCCGCTTGCCAAGCCAAGCGCTTTTGTTCCAACTGCTCACGCACCTGCTCGTCTTTCTGTTGAGCTTGATGACGTTGTTCCGTCAGTTGCTGCTGTTTCTCTTGCACTTGATTCAGTTCAAGCTGCCATTCATTCCAAGTTTTTTGCAGTTTTTCGGTTTGCTGGAATTGCTCTTGGAATTGAGACTCCAAGTTCGGCAGCTCAAGCTGAATCGGATCAACAAACTTCTTTGCTTGCTCAATTTGTTCAATGATTTGACGATACTGCGTTTTCAGGAACGAGATATCTTTTTCCAGTAACTCAATTTGCTGATTAGCTTGCGAGGTCTGGCGACGTAAAGTTTCACGTTGCTGTTGTTGTTGAGTCAACTGCTGTTGTTGCTCATCCAACTGCTCATTCAAGTTTTCCACCTGAAATTGCAAAGTCTTATAGTTCGGCAACACTGCTTCTAATTTCAATGCAAGCGCATGTAGATCGATCTCCAGATCATCACGCTGCATGGCATCTTCTTCAAGTTGTAGATCAAGCTGTTTCAGTTGATCGGCCAACTGCTGTTGCTGCAGTACAAAAGCTTGTGCCGTACTTTGCAGTTTGGCAATTTGCACATCCAGCTGTTGCAGCTCTTTTTGCTTTTGCTTCAGACTTTGCTGTTGTTGCTGCAAACACTGTTGTTGCTGTTGCAAAGCCTGCTGCTGCTGTGAAAACTGATGTTCCAAATCAAGCAACTGCGGTTGTTGCTGTGCCAGTTGCTGTTCAATTTCCTCTAAACGCACTTGATGACTGAGCATGCCCTGTGCAGTTTGACTGTCGTCATCATAATGCAAAGCAATGACCCAGTCTGCGCCGACATGATAACCGTCAAGCGTCAGAATAGATTGTGCATGCAGGAGATCTGCTTGATGTTCCAATGCAATCGCTAAATTCTCTGTAACCGCTACATTAGCCCAGAGTGAAGATTGCGGAGCTTCTATCCAGTCTGATAGATATTTTAAATCTCCCCTAACCCCTCTTTGAGAAAGAGGGGAACTCCTCCCTTTATCAAAGGGAGGTTGGGAGGGATTTTTTAACTGTCGAGCCACACCTTCCTGAAATGACTGTTCACCATCCAGTAAATGCGCTTGTAGCCACTTGGCCAAGAACTTCTCAATAATGCTTGCATGCGCTTTAGCTTGAGCGCTTAAACGTAGGCTTTGCATCAATCGAACTGCATTTTGATCATGCTTCGGACTTTGCTTTGCAACGAGCTGATTTAAGTTCTTTTGTTCCGCCAATAAAACCTGAATTTCGGTTTTCAAACTCTGCACATCAGCCTTCTGCAACTGTTGTTGATCTTGCTTTGTCTGAACATCCTGCTGTAATTGCTCAATTGCTGTTTCTAACGCAATTATTTCCTGTTGCAGTTGCTGCTGTAATTGTTCTAACTGCGCCTGTTCATCATCCTGAACCTGAGCACGAATCTGAGTGCTTTGCGTTTGCAAGGTCTGCTTTTGCTGCTCAATCCGCAGAACATTCTTACCCAACTGCTCAATTTGCGCTGCCATCTGCAACTTTTTCTGTTGTTGCTGATCGACTTGGGTTTTCAATTGATCAAATTGCTGTTGTGCTTGCTTGTGCTGTGCCTGAACATCAGTAAAATTTTGCTCAGCCGTTTGTGTCTGCTGTTCTAAGGCAAGCAAGCTTTCATTTTGCTCATCAAATTGAGTGCTTAAGGTTTCAACCTGTAATTCAGAGAGTTGCAGACGCTCTTTGGTTTGTACTTTCTGCTGTTCAAGTTGCAGCAAGCTGGTACTGTTTTGCTGGAATAAACTCTGTTTTTGTTCCAAGGTCATTTTTAATTCAGACAGCTTTTTCTCGGCCTGTTGCCATTCATGCTGCAAGGGTGAAGACTGCTGAATTAAGCGTTGGAATAAAGCACTGGTGGCTTCAAGATCGTGTTCAATGGTTTGAGATTCTGAACGAACCAACTTAAAGTTTTCACCCAGCGCGGTCATTTCAACCGTATATTCTTGTTGTAGCTTTTGACTTTGATTGGCTTGAAATGAAAGAATCTCGATTTTTAAAGTTCGAATCTGCCCTTCTAAGGTCTTATATTGAATCGCAGCTTCAGATTGACGCTTTAAGCTTCTAAGTTGGGATTTTAGTTCAGCGGCAATATCGTCTAAACGTGCCAGATTTTGTTCAGTATGCTCTAAGTGCTGCAAAGTTTCACGTCGACGCGCCTGATAACGAGACACCCCTGCCGCTTCTTCAATAAACACACGCATTTCTTCAGGCTTGGCATCGACCAGACGGTTAATCATGCCCTGTTCAATCACCGCATAAGAACGTGGACCGAGACCTGTACCCAAGAAAATATCAGTGATATCACGTCGACGGCAACGTGTACCATTTAAGAAATATTCAGATTTACCTTCACGCGTGACTTGGCGACGCACCGCAAGCTCACTATAGGCGTTATAAGCACCACCTAATTTGCCATAGGTATTGTCAAAACGAAGTTCTACACTGGCGACACCAACAGGTTTACGCTTGGCTGTCCCCGTAAAGATGACATCCTGCATGCTACCGCCACGCAATTGACGTGCGTTGGACTCGCCCATAACCCAGCGAATCGCATCAATGACATTCGATTTACCACAACCGTTCGGCCCAACCACCGCAGTACGGTTTGCCTTAAAATGTAATGTTGTACTATCGGCGAAAGATTTAAAGCCTGAAAGTTTTAAACTGCTTAAACGCATACTGCCCTAACTAGCGGCGTGAGCGTCTAGCCCAAGCCAATTCAATCTGTTTCATACGTGTCAGAGATTCCAACACAAGGTTGCGCAAGTGTCGACAAAAATCTTCCATAAATAAAGCAGCTTGTTGTGATTTTCGGATCAAAATAGCATCAATCACTAACTTAAACAGGGTAAACGATTCTTGTAGCTCTCGACGTGAAGTATTCAAGGTCAAAAAATAGCTACGACGTAATGATGGTAGGAGTTCTTTATAGAACTGCATCAGATAAGGATTCGCCACCATATCATGCTGTTCAGCCAGATATTTAAAGATCGCATCGTAAAATTTTTCGATATCGCCCGCACGAACAAACTCGACCAATTGATCCAATAAAGCTTGCAGTTGCTCCGCTTCATTGACTCGCCAAGTTTCACTAATCCGTTGCACAATATGTCCAAGCACCATCACATTGGTGTCAAATAATGCTTTAACTTGTTGAGCTGACATTTCAGAAACAATTGCACCACGGCGCGGAAAAATTTCAATTAAATAAGTTCGCTCAAGCAACAACAATGCTTCGCGAACTGATCCACGACTGACGTCTAATTCTTTCGCAATGCGCAACTCTTGGATGCGTTCGCCTTCAACCAGCTCACCACTAATAATTTGTTCACTAATATATTTTGCAATCTGTTCAGAAAGACTATCAGCCTCTTCGAGATTCATGAGCCCCTCGCTATCTTTGTTATACGCATTGATCCAATGCTATTTGCGCTTTTTTGTTTTAACTGATCTCACCGCATAAATTCTATATCATTGTCTGACAATTTTATTGCTTTTTAAGCCAATCATGCTAAAAAACCAAATAATAATTCTCAATATGTACTAAAAAGTCAGTTTTTCTATATTTAATATCAGATATTTAACCGTTCTATTCTTATTTAACCGCATATCTGAAAGATTTTCTTTCATCGTATTTTTATTGATGTAATTCACAAAAAATAATATTTTCATTAAAGGTATCGCATTTTAAATTTCCCTCCGAATTACGCAGTACACATATAGATGAGTCATATCATGGGTGTCGATCAGGCTGTTAATATTGCCATTTTTGGGCTGAGTCTCAGAACATTGAATGAGTTAAAACAGCAGGTACAAACTGCTGTGCCTCATCATGTCCAGATCAATTGGAGCAATATTGCTGAGCCGCAACTTGACATCCTAATGATCAACCATGTGTTTTTTGATTCACCCAATATCAAAAGCCTACTGCAAAATAATAAGATCAATGTACTCAAGATTGCCAATGATGAAGATAAAAATAGCGCTATCGAAAACGATACTTTATTTCTACCACTCAACCATCTTCACTCCTTACATCATTGGCTGAGCCTTCATCTGGATGAACGCTTAAATCAGGTTCCAGTAAATACCGAAATTGAAGATACGCCAACCTTTCATCGCAAACAAATTAAAGACGTGTTGCAAGAAATCCAAAATCCTAAAAATGGCAAGATTCAGTTGTTTGATAACCAAGGATTACTCGCCATTGCCGATCCGCGTAATCAATGGCTATGGCAAAATCCAGAGTTTAGCTCGTTTCAAACCGATCCAAGCCTGAACTATACCTATGCTACGCAAAATGATCAGTATTGGATCGTAGATGCAGTTCAACAAGATTTAAAACAATGGTTATGGCATTTACTTTGGACATCAATGGACTTTGAGGAGCTATGCCCACCATCTGCTTCTAGTTTTTATCTAGAAATGTGGCCACAACCCAAAAATAAAATTGATCGTCAAGATATCTTGCGTATGTCAGCTTGCTTTGCCCAAGGTGCACAAATCACAACGGTTGCCAGTCAATTGAATCTACCTGAACAAAAAGTTAGGCACTTCGTTGCAGCTTGTTTAGGCGCAAACTGTGGAAAACTGATTAAAGACCCTGAGGCGAAATATCGTCCAAAAAATCAGCAGAACAATACAGAACAGCATTTTATGAAAAAACTATTTGGTCGCTTACGCCACCGTTTAGGCTTTTAATTAAGGTCACGAATATGATTTTACATCAATATAAAATTGTCTTTGGCGGCACCATGGGTTCAGGTAAATCCACGGCGATCAAAGCGTTGTCTGAAATTGAAGTGCTGAGTACCGAGGCATTGAACACCGATACTGAATCGCATGAAAAATTACTCACCACCGTTGGAATTGATTATGGTGAACTGACTTTGGACGATGGGGTTAAGGTCGGTTTATATGGCACGCCAGGCCAAGACCGCTTTGATTTTATCTGGGCAGTGATTTGTAAAGGTGCAATTGGCACCATTGTCATGATTGACCATGCTGCTGAAAACCCGCTACTAGATTTAGAGCAATACATTCAATCTTTCCAACCGTTTGGCAATAATATTGTGATTGCAATTACGCATATCGACCGTATGCCAGAACGAACTTTATCGATTTATCGTGACTGGCTGCAAGCCAAAGAACTGAATTACCCAATGTTCTTTATCGATGCACGTCAGCAAGATGATGTACTTCTTCTGGTCGAAACCTTGATTGCCACCATTGAAGTACATTATGGTCTTATTCACTAAGAAATTAGATCAATCCTTTATAAATAAAATAGCTACCGACAACCACTAATAGACCAGCAAAACATTTTTTCAGCATGGCTGGCGATAAACGATGTGCAACTTTGGCGCCAAATTTTGCGGTGATAAAGCTCATCACACTAATGCCCAAGAAAGCATAGATATGCACATAGCCAATGGTGTTCGGCACTTCAATCTGCTCTTTGGCACCAAACCACATAAAACCAATTGCTCCCGCAACTGCAATTGGCAAACCACAGGCTGCTGAAGTTGCAACAGCTTTTTGCATCACGACGCCATGACGATTTAAGTAAGGCACGGTAAGACTGCCACCGCCAATACCAAAAATCGCTGAAGCCACCCCAATTCCTCCACCCGCAGCAAGTTGTAATGCAGCCGACGGTAGATGACGATTCGGATCAACCACCGCATTTGCACCTCTAAACATCTTGTAAGCCATCCAAACAGCAAAGACACCAATCACTAACTGTAAGTGCTGTCCAGACATCAAATCAGCAACACCAGCACCAAGGAATGAACCAAGTACTAAGCCAGGTGCTAAATTACGGAATACCGACCAAAGAACCGCCCCTTTTTTATGATGCGCCATCACCGAGCTAATCGAAGTCACAATAATGGTTGCTAACGATGTTCCAACTGCAATATGCATAATGACATTGGGGTCATAATTCATTTGCGTAAAGACAATATATAAAATTGGCACAATAATTAAGCCACCACCAACACCAAATAGCCCCGCAGCAAATCCAGCAATTGCGCCAATCAGCAAATATATGATTAACTCCATAAACACATGACCACTCTACTTGTAAAAATGATGGATGATTTCGCTACCCGCCAGCTTCAGCAATTATTGAACGCAAAAAATCAATTTCCAGAAGTGGTGCTACTCAAAACAACCACGACCTCGACCAATGATGATATGCGTGAAATTGCGCAAAAAGGCATTACAACAGGACTGGTATGCAGCGCACTACAAACGCAAGGTCGAGGTCAACACCAACGACAATGGGCGTCTCCTGAAGGCAACATTTATTTAAGCACACTGATTCAAAGCAAAACAGCACTCGATGGCCGCCTTGCCCTTGAAGTTGCACTGAATATTTTACAGATGCCGAGCTTGCACGGCTTAACATTACAAGTCAAATGGCCAAATGATTTATATAGCCCACAAGGCAAATGGGGTGGAATTTTGGTTGAGCCACTTTCATCAAACCAAGCAATTGTTGGTGTTGGGATCAATTTGAATACCCCACCCGTTGAAAATGCAGATCAACCGATTACATCATTAGAGATGCTTGGCTTAACCCATATTGATCGGTTAACGCTGATTGCTGAACTCTACAGCGCAATCCAGCAGGCAGCACAATGGTTTGAACATGGCAGTTATAATCTAGCGGAACGCTTTAATCACCATGCGATTTGGCTCGATCAACAAGTTGAATTTGAACATACCCAAGGTAAAGTTCAGGGACTGTTTCAAGGCATTTCCAATGACGGTGCGGTACTGATCAAAACTGATCAGATTCAACAATTCTATCAAGGCCGTTTGCGTCTCGCTTCGATTTGAGGAAATGATGGTTCTATGAAAAGTTTATGGTTGGACATTGGTAATACGCGCCTAAAATATTGGATCACAGCACATGATCAAGTGATCGAACATGCTGCTGAATTACACCTACAATCTCCTGCGGATCTATTACTGGGGTTGATTCAACACTTTCGTCATCAAAATTTAAGTCGTGTCGGGATTTCTTCGGTTTTGGATTCTGAAAATAATCAACGTATTCACATGATTCTGGATATTTTGGATATCCCGATTATTTTTGCCAAAGTCCATGCTGAATATGCAGGTTTACATTGTGGCTATGATGTCCCAAGCCAACTGGGGATTGACCGTTGGTTACAAGTCTTGGCGATGGCGAAGCCAAATGAAAATTTTTGTGTGATTGGCTGTGGCACTGCCCTGACCATTGATTTGGTCGAAGGATTGCAACATCTAGGCGGTTATATTCTGCCAAACTTGTACCTGCAACGAGATTCACTGATTCAAAATACCAAAGGCATTAAAATTCCCGACTCTGCTTTTGATAACTTAAAACCCGGTCACAATACAGTTGATGCTGTACATCACGGTATTTTACTTGGTCTGATCAGCACCATTGACCAAATTATGCAGCAATCGCCTAAAAAACTAATTTTAACAGGTGGTGATGCCACTCTATTCGCCAAATTCCTCAGCCATTATCAGCCCCAAGTCGAATCAGATTTATTGCTTAAAGGCTTAAGGCATTATGTTCAACTCAATTCAGCTTTCACTAAAGTTTGAATTGCTTGTAATAGTTGTGGAAATTCACTAAAACCATCTTCTGCCCGGAAATGCCCAGCTTGAGCGACTTCAATCAATTGGGCATTGAGTAAATTTGAGAATTTGAAGGTGAGCGGCACAGGTACAACAGGATCATTACTGGAAAAGAAAACCAGACGTCTTTGGATGTTGGCACGCAATAAGCCACTCTCAAAAGCTGAATGTTCAATAAATGGATTGAATTCAGAATCTGGTGAGATTCGGTCATTAAAACCAGCGATAAACACCCCTGCTTTCAAAGTGGTTTGCTTCAGTTTCTTTGCTAGAAATCGAGCCACCGCAACACAGGATAAACCATGTGCCACCACGATACTCTTCTCATTGAGTCCTTTTAACTGTGCATCCAGACAAGTTTGCCAAATCTCCACTTCAGGATGACCCGCATCAGCAAGGAAAACCCGCTCTACCTCAAGCTCATCATTTTGTAGATGATGTTCTAGCCAGTGATACCAATGTTGTTCTGGATCTGCATGTTCACAATGTACAATAAACACCTTATTTTTTGAATTATGTGACATATTTAACACTACTTTTCAATGTAAAACATAGACTTATTTTTAATTTTCTTATTTTTAAACTCAGTTGAATGTTGATGTTTTGTATTAAATTTATACAATACGCTCGCATTAAAAAAGGCGCATCAAGCGCCTTTTTTTAAGAACAATAGAACTTACTTTTTCTGGTCATTGCTACCAAACAAAGGTCCCATATTTCCGCCACCACCAAATTGTTTTTGCATATTGCCTAATGATTTCAGCATTTTGCTCATGCCCGATGGGTTAGCAAATTTCTTCATCATTTTCGCCATTTGTGCTTGTTGCTTGATCAATTTATTGACCTCGGCAACATCCATACCACAGCCAGCAGCAATACGTTTTTTACGGCTTGGATTCATCAAGTCAGGATTCCGACGTTCTTTGATCGTCATCGACTGAATAATGGCTTCCATACGCTTAACTTGCTTTTCAGGATTGGCTTTTTCAATTGCATCCTGAATGCCAGCATTGCTCATACCAGGCAACTTATCCAAGAAGCCCATCATGCCGCCCATTTTGCTCATTTGCTCAAATTGCATCAGCATATCTTCAAAATTGAAGGTACCGCCTTTCTGCAATTTCTTCGCCATTTTTTCGGCTTTTTCTTTGTCGATCTTGCGTTCAACTTCTTCGACCAAAGAAAGGACGTCACCCATACCCAAGATACGTTGCGCAACACGATCTGGATGGAATGGCTCAAGTGCATCCAGTTTCTCACCAATCCCCAAGAACTTGATTGGCTTACCTGTGATCGCACGAACAGAAAGTGCTGCACCACCGCGTGCATCACCATCAGTCTTAGTCAGAATCACACCTGTCAAAGCCAAAGCATCATTAAATGCTTTCGCTGTATTGGCCGCATCCTGACCGGTCATTGCATCCACAACGAATAAAGTCTCGGTTGGCTTAACCGCTGCATGTAATTCTATAATCTCGTCCATCATGTCTTCATCGACATGTAGACGACCTGCTGTATCGACAATCAAAACATCAGCGAATTGGATTTTCGCTTGTTCAATCGCACGATTGACAATATCAATTGGCTTTTCAGATGCTTCAGATGGAATGAAACCGACACCAACTTCATTCGATACTGTTTCTAACTGCTTGATTGCCGCTGGACGATAAACGTCAGCAGAAACAGTCATGACTTTTTTCTTTTGGCGCTCTTTTAAGAAACGCGCTAATTTTGCAGCAGTTGTGGTTTTACCCGCACCCTGCAAACCAGCAAGCAGTACAACAACAGGTGGTTTTGCGCTTAAATCTAGTGTTTCATTGGCCTCACCCATCATCTTGGTGAGTTCATCATAGACAATCTTTACAAATGCCTGACCAGGAGAAAGCTGAGTCATCACCTCTTGACCTAGCGCTTCTTCCTTAACCTTCGCGATAAACTCACGAGTTACAGGTAACGCCACATCGGCTTCAAGAAGTGCCATACGTACTTCACGTAGGGTATCTTTAATATTGTCTTCGGTCAGCTGCCCTGAGCCAGTAACATTTCTTAAACTCTGTGTGAGTCGTTCTGTTAAGGTATCAAACATTGCGAAATCCGCTTAAAATGGCTAGTTGCAAAAAAATCTTTCTTAAAATAGAAAATTTATGCGTAAGATGCTATAGGATACTGTAGTTCGAAGCGAATTTATATCTTATATGGTGAATATTATTCATCCTCCTGCAAAAGGTTTGACATGATCAGTCTCCCCTTGGTTTACACAATTTTGGCACTCATCGCCTATACCAGTTCATTTTGGTATTTGTTTATTCATTTGATGTCAAAACGTACTCCAAATCTTTGGTGCTATGGTCTTTTGGTTGGATTAGGGTTAGTACTGCATAGTACCGTGCTCTATCAGGACATGATGACACCGATTGGGGTGAATTATGATGTCTTTAATCTAATGTCATTCACTTCAGGACTGATGTTAGCTCTGAGTTTAATCTTAAGTTTGATTCGCCCGATCCTTCCTTTAAACCTGATCGGGACACCTGTTGCTGCTTTTGGTTTAATATTAGGCTTTGCCTTTAGCCAACCCAATCAAATTATTGAACAACATAGCTTAGGCTTAGATTTACATATTATTTTGTCATTAGCTGCATATGCAGTTTTATTAATGGCAACCATTCATGCAGTATTGCTCTGGTTTCAAGATCGAGAACTCAAAAAGAAGCAGAAAAAACGTATTTGGGTCAATCTGTTGCCACCTTTCCAAGTCATGGAATCTTTGTTGTTTGACCTGATTATCACGGGTTTTGGTTTATTGACAGCAGCATTGTTATTTGGCTTCTTTACCATTGATAACTTCTTTGCACAGCATCTGGCACATAAAACGGCCTTTAGTATTATTTCATGGTTCTTATATGGCGCCTTGCTCATCGGTCATTACAAATTTGGCTGGCGCGGTCGCAAAGCCATTCGTTTTACCATTACTGGTTTTGTCCTGCTTGCCATTGGCTTTATGGGCAGTAAATTTGTTTTGGAAATGATTTTAGGGCGTTGATAAAACGTTCTAAAATGGATTCATATGCACTCTTACTATAAATATACAGATACAGACGGAACAATTGTCCTGTATGAATTAAATCAGGAATATTACTGCATAAGAGCAATTTGTGTTACGTCATCGATAATTTTAAATACGGCTTTTATAAATGAAACATCTAGTTTTTTTCTCCCAGAAGGAAGCTTTTCAGAACAATTAAAAGAATTATCTGTTACGACAAAGGACGAGTTTTTAAGTTTTTGGAGTATATCAACATCTCAATATTTAAATGCATGGAATCGCTTAAAGACTAAATTTCAGATTAATCAATGTATTGATTCAGAAATTGTTTGCTTTTACCCTCAATGGGTAATTGTTCAATATAGTGAAATTTTTTTTGGTTTCGTAAACTACAAAGACTGCGAATTTATTTTAGGATCAGAAAATATGTATCCTCAACAAAAAATTAAGCTTTACGTGCAAAACTTTGATGATCAAAACTTATGGATTAACTTCTCTATAAACGCTCAAGATCAGCATGTTTAGAACACGCTACATTTTCTAGACATCTTAATAAAAAATGCGTATAACGCTGTTTTCGCTTATTTAGGTAAAAAATCGTGAAACTTGTACTCGCCCCAATGGAAGGTCTGACTGATCCGATCATGCGTGACGTACTCACCCATGTTGGCAGTTTTGATTGGTGCGTGACTGAGTTTATCCGTATTACCGATAGCATCTTGCCTGATCATATCTACGATAGTTTTTGCCCTGAATTAAAAAATGGAGGCAAAACCGCAGCAGGTATACCTGTACATGTACAGTTTCTTGGTAACAACCCTGATATGCTCGCTGCCAATGCAGCAAAAGTCGTAGAACTTGGCGCGCCAGCTATTGATCTAAATTTCGGTTGTCCAGCCAAAACGGTGAATCGCCATCGTGGTGGTTCTGTTTTGTTAGATGAGCCTGAAACAGTACATCTGCTAGTAAAAGCGGTACGTGATGCTGTACCTGCACATATTCCTATCTCTGCCAAAATGCGTTTGGGCTATCTGGATGAAAATCATACGCTCGATAATGCTCATGCGATTGAAGATGCAGGTGCAAGCTGGCTTACTGTACATGCACGAACCAAAGCTGATGGCTATACCCCACCAGCCTATTGGGAAAAAATTCAGCCAATTACTGAAGCCTTAAAAATTAATGTGATTGCCAATGGTGAGATCTGGAATAATGCGGATGCAAAAGCGTGTTTAGCACAATCGCATTGCCAAGACCTTATGATTGGACGTGGCGCAGTCACCACACCAGATTTAACCCTGTGTATTCGAGAGAATATGGATCAGGCAGTGCTGTCTTGGCAGGATTTAGTTGAATTACAACTACGCTTCCTAAGCGGCCAATATAAGACTGAAATTGGCATGGTCGGACGCTATAAGCAATGGCTGGGCATGATGACTAAGGCTTATCCTGAAGCACAAGCATTATGGGGTCAGGTGAAGAAGATCAAGCAATTAGATGAAATTATTCAGTATTTAAAACAGAGTTAGATTTCCATACCTTTCTCGCTACAATAAAAAGCGGCCTAAGCCGCTTTTTATAACCAAAACAAATGGTGCCGTTACTACATCCCACTGATTTTCATTTTTAGATTTGTCACAGAAGCACCTGTAATACCAATATTACCAATTGAAGCATTTGGCAAGTTATTAAATGTCCCTGTCTGCTGGTAACCATTTGTACCAAGCAATACGTTATTTAGCTGTAAATCAAATTTATCCGTTGTTCCCGCATTTCCAAAAATAACCCCACCTTTATCCGTCGCATCAACTGGACCATAAATACCAGCATAAAACCCTTTTAAACTAAAGGGATTGCCATTATTTCCCTTCAACTTAAAGTCGAAACTCGCACCGACAGGTGCCGTGGTTGAGTTTCCAGACGCTACATAATCCGACACCAACATAATATTACATCCAGTGCCTGTACCACAGATCGACTCAATTGCTCCATCAAACATCACCATATGCCCTTGTGGAGCAGCACCCATCTGGATATTCATACTCGGTTTATTTGATGCAAAAACAATATCGATACCACCAACACGTAGTAGTTCTTTTACATCACTTTTTAGTAACGTCCCCGAACTAAAAATAGAATTACGTGTATAAGTACTTCCACTTAAATTTGAAAGTGAACCTGCCGCAGCCGTATAAATAGAAAATGGAGAAATTCGAATGCCTGTTACGTTACTATTAAAAGCTAAAGCAATATTGGCAAAAGCTCCACCTGTAGCAGCGGTTCCTGCATCAGTATCAACAAACGCTTTAAATCCTAATGTCGTTTCAGTGGCACCATTTAAAGCGGTTACCTTAACAGGAGCTGCAGTCGCTTGTCCTGCCACGCCCGCAATGACTAAACCAGCGCGATTAGTATATGATGGAGCTGTATAGCCACCATAAGACAAGCCATCATTATCAATGATCGCCATTTGATTGAATTGAACATTCGCCTGGACACCAATATTTAAACCATCCTGTCCAGTCATGGTAGAAAGGCTTTGGTCATCCATCGGTTGCATTGCCATTGTCAATGGGCTTAATAACAATAGCGACAAACATCCTAATTTCTTGTTTTTATTCATTGTCCTCATCCGTAGACAAATGTTTAAAATATGTACTATAGCTTAGCATATTCTCAATAAACCACAACATAAAATCCTTAAAGTCGAGCCATTTCAGATGGTTTCACAAAAGGGATAATATTTGAAGTTATTCAACGATTAAAGAACTGCTCCACAGATGTCTTTAGTTCCTACAGGATATTTAAACTGTAACTGACTTTTATCCAAAATTAGCTCTTGTGAAATTTCTTGCCCAATCACAGCATTCCCTGCAGGGATTGCATACTGCCCTAAATTCATTTCAAAAAAATAATTCATAGGCTTAGTTGATGCAGTTCCGATATAACCGACATTGACGCCATTAAAAATAGCCCCAACCTGTTTGGTATCCTGATTAATATAAATCCCTAAACGTTGATAACCACTTGGAGTCGTACTCACGTTAAAAGACTGACCAGTTGTGCCACCTGATCCATTATTATAATTGTAAACAGCCACTGAAATATTATTTTGATTTTGTGTAGGATCAAAATTATTTGCATAAACAATCATTACACTAAAAGGAATTTGGTCTTGCCCTATCCCTCTCCCGATTGTAGGGAGAAATACAATATTACCCTCACCAGAAATTACTGAAGTCGGTACTTTAAATTGATATTCATAGGCAATAATTCCAGTCTGGGGTAATGCGAATTTATACTCATCTCCATTCATTGCATAATAATTAATTTTGGTTCCCATATCTGGATTTGCAGCAACTGTATAAGAAACCTTCATACCATTAATACTTGGGAACTTCAAAACTGTAGAGCTCGAACTTGAATGTGACTGCTGAATCTGTGCTTGTGTTGCATTAAAACTAAAATTACATTGAGCAAAAACTGGCTGATAAATGACTGCTGTCAATAATACAGTTCCAAAGAATATTTTTTTCATTTTCTGTCCTATAGCAATTAAAACAATCGCTTAAATCTTTGTTATACAGCCCCCTTTATTTTACTAGAGGGCTAATTTTCATTTTTATAAAGAGTTCTATTTAGATTAACAGAACTTTAAACCACCAAAACAGTTAGATACAGGTTTTTGGTTGCTATCCAATAAAAGATTTTCCAATACCATCACTGCACGAGCATCAGGTGCTAAACGAATATCTCCCAACCCCTTATACAAGGGTACCCCAAATAAAGCTAAGAAAGCCTCCCCTTCATTTACCGTAATTGTATTATTTGATAGATAATCAGTAATAAAAGTCGCAATTTGAGGTAATACGTCCTGCATTGGAATACCCGTTGTAGGGTTTAATGCACCAAAATCCAAAGGATCTTTAAAAGATAACCACCAACCAGGCTGTGCTATATCAGCTACATCAGCCCCAGGCCATTGAAGTGCTGTATTTTGTAAAGCCAAATAGCCCCCACTGGTAATCGGTAAATTATGAATCAAATTAAAATTTTGTTTAACCTGAACATTTGCTTTCAAATCTGTAATATAAGAACACGTACTAGGACTATAATTCGCTGCACAATAAGCATATGTTCCTTGATTATTATTGGCCCCCATAAAAAAGCCAGCTGAACTTGTCCCTAGAATAGAGCTATCTAAAGTCAAGGTAAGTCCCCCACTATCTCGACCAATTGCTATACGAGGAATTGGTACATCCTTCACAACTAAATTTAATTGTTTCATACGACTCCCTGTGACAATCGTTTCAGGAAAATTAAAAGAAACACTTTGACTAGGAACGTTTATTCCCCATAGACTCTGACCATTATATTTATATATATTCGCATTATCAGGTGGCGCTTCATACCCAGGACGACCAGGGGTCATTTTATTAATATTACTAGTTGCTGTACGGTTATTACACCACAAAGTTCGAATACAGACATCGGCTGAAATTGCCTGATCATCTCTTGTACCAAAAATTGCAGGATCTGTAAAAGCATTAACAGGCGTTTGACCAACCTTCAAGAAACCACTGAAACTATTAATCCCCCCCCCGGTAGACAGACCGCTGCTATTAATATCATTGACTGTACCTGCGGATAAATAACCTAGAATCTCTTCGGCACTGAGTCGAAAACCTGCGACCTCTCGTGTAGAAGCACTAGTTGGGTTCTTGATTGCAAATTCAATAAAGGGGTTGGTCAAGGAAGCACTGGTATTGGCACGTCCTTTAGACCAAGTTGGGGTACCATCAGCTAATTTTCCATCTGGCGGCCCACTGAGCGATACATTATCCATATCAATATCGCATGCACCCGCGCCATTGCGTCCGCCACAACCGAGTTGTAAAGCACGAATATTGGCATTTAACTCTAACTTTGCTTCTAAGCCCAATTTATAATAGCCAAAGTTTTTTAAGGCATTGGATGTATCTGGGGCTGTATACCCCAATGACAATAATGCCTGCCCCCGTGCTGCAGATAACTCATTATCGCTCATTTCAACTAAACCACTACTGGCCCATGTATGGGTAGCAAGCGCGGGTATAAGTAAACAAGAGGCTAATATTGATTTATGTATTCCTTTTTTCATCATTTTCTTCCTGTCTCTTATTAATTACGTGGTCTGATCGCAAATTCTGAGCGAAGCTGTCCACCCGTCATCACCATCTCACCTAGTCGTTGCGCCCTGTTATTGGTCGCATCGACTCGTGGGTAAAAGTTAATGTCTTGTACTCGGAAAACATCGCTAGGTGTGCGGTCTGGGTTAAAGTTAAAACCTAAATTAAAACCAACATTGTCTTTGTTTACCACAATTGCATTATTAAACTGAACCAAGCCTGTCATATTGTCAAAACCGATACTGGCATCATCAATCGGATCACTAATTTGTAATGAACCATCTCTCAGGCGATAACGTCCAATAAAGGATAATCGGTTCCCACTAGTGGCGGTGATTTCATTATTTGGTACCAGACTTAAGTTCATGTCGCCCAAGAATTTAAGTTTAAGGCCGAATAACACATCATCTTTAGTATTAAACGGATTTACCATCACTGGTGTTGCGCTATTTGGATTACTGTAGGTTGGTAGATATCCTGCAGCGATTTCAGCAGCCATTACCATGAGTAAGTCTTTTAGCTCAACATTAACATTACCGCCTTCAAAGCCCATACTGCCATAACCACGTAGCAACATATCAATATTACGTAAACCCATATAATAGTTTTTATCACCATCCACAATTAAAATCGAAGTAGTTTTACTACCATCGGCATTACGTCCTTCTGTACTCAATCCTAAAGCCAATCCTAAACGTTGTGAGTTGGTCACCGTCGAACGAGTAATACTATTATTTACATTATTTAAGCCAAACACTTCACCCGTATAATTGGTAGCATAGGTAGCCAGATTGGCATTGACATTATAAAAAGGCAGACCCAAGCCCCATTTATTATTTAATCCATCATTGGCTGCAATCGCATTGGCCGCAGAAACTCCACTACTTGACGTAAAACGTCCTCGTCTAGAAAGCGCTTGGAAATCTGCACCACGGACAGCGACCACTAAACTATATGGGTTAACCGTATTATTATGAATTTGCTGAATATAATCTGTAGCATTGGTTAGTGTTCCACCATTTCCACCTAAACGTGCATTACGGAGTACCGAGTTTTCGGGCATTCTTAAATTACGTGTATTTGCAAGGTTAATATACACATTGCCACTGTCAAAATATGCACGTTGATTGGAGTTGATCACGAGAGGGCTAAGATCTCCAAATTCAAAACCAAAGGTATTCGAGCCAGCTCCACCGATTTCTAACGTCGTTGCTTTACTATCGTCTCCACCTAACATGGCATCGCCTTTTTGAGTAAACTCACCTCTTAGGCGCATAGCCAAACCACTAGAACCAATCACTGTGCCATTAGCACCACTTGCTGTTGTACTGGCATCACTGGCGAAACCCAATACATTATTTAGTGTATGGGTATTGGTTGTATTATTATCCACAGGCGCAGCAATGCCATTTGCACTAGTACCTCTAACCTGAAGCATTCCATTAACTATACGACCACTCATTCCAACACGAATTAGCCCTTTACTGTTATCCAAGTTATAGATTGGATTGGTTGGGTTAATGGTCACATTATTTTTAGTCATTAATTCAATATTTAAGCCCGAACTAGTCCCTGCATAAGTTCCTGTTGCCGCACCGAGCTGATTAGGATCCGTGACACGTGTAAAATCAACATAGCCATAAGTCAGATCTGGGCTAGTCGTTTTAGTCGCAGATGCAGTACCAAGATTAGTTTGTAAAATCAATCCTTTGGTTGCATCTACATACATCGCACCTTTACCTAAAAAATTAAAGTTAAAATTCTTTAGAATTAACTGGTTATATTGATTTGTTGTTCCAGTTCCCAAACCCGCATATAAATTAATATTCTGTAAACCTAGCTGCAATGAGGATTGTGAATTTGCACTAAATAAGCCATCTTTGGTATTAAAAGCAATAACTTGTGGGGAGCCAGTCTGAATGGCAAAATTCCCAATACTGGCATTACAACTCACGGTTGGGGTTTGAGCACAGATCTGAAAACTTCCAACTGAAATAGTCGATGGCATACTTTTGATTTGTAAGTCCAAACCTGTTTTAGAGCCATTAGAACCTGTATTGATTTTATAATCTGTACCTAAGTTATAATTGCCTGCACCTGCGCCTGCATCATAGGCTAGATTTTTACGAACTCTGACATCATTTGCAACAGCGCGTAGTGTTTGTTCGGCATTGCTCGCCATACCAGCACGGTCTTCCCAATAAAGTTGATCAACCTTAATTTCATCATAAGTAGTTTGTAAGGATACACCGTCCTGCCCATTAATCTGTCTAAGGTCAGTATCTTGTAGTTCTTGCAGTGCGTAAGCAGTTTGAGTCAGACATAACATACTGCTTGCCAATGTTGTTAGAACAAAATGGCTGGTTTTATTTTTATTGACTGTCCTTTTCATAACCATTTCCTTTTTATTTTAACAACGTGGATGTGATGTGCCACAAGAAAATATTTTAACTTGCCCTGTCATCGACAGATTTCCATTCATATTCACACCAATAAAGCCCTTTTCCTTGTTTGCATCAAAGCCAGTACCACCATACGTCGTGGCAGGGGTTAAATAACCAGGTAAGTTTGTAGAACCAGAGGAACAGTTTTGATTACTTTCAGTACAGGTATCTGTTTCAATCGATAAAGACTGGAATCCAACATTACGAAATTGAATCGGCTTGGTCGGATCGAAACCTAATTTGATTGCTGCATGATTTAGACCACCATATATGACGTCTTCACCATCCAGTTTGATTTGCTGAATATTGACTGTGCCTTGAATTCCCTTCATCACTAACCATTGCTTACGTCCTGTCACTGATGGCACACGATTACCTTGCGCATCATAAGTGTCCTGTGTACCATCGTGGTAACGGTTGTTTAATGACAATGCCAAGCGGCAATAAAGTAAATCTGCACATAAAAAATTTGCATTATCATCCTGATTTAAAATCATTTTCAAAGAAAGATCTGCACCTGCCTGACCAGTCACATTTTCTAAACTAGAGTCATCCAAGCTTTCCATTGCATATAACGAAGTAGAAAGTAGTAGCAACCCACATCCTTTAGCTAAGCCAATCATCAAGCCACGAAAACTATATTCTTTACTTTTAGAAACCTTCATCGCCTTATATCCTTATAAGCCTGTTGTGGTTAGCTTTAGATGCTGAATTAGTAAACCATCAATTGCCGCTGAACCAAAGTTATTGCTAACGGTTGCACCAGGTGGTTGCATATTGTTAAGACGTCCAGCTATATCAGTTGGTGTGGTAGTCTGAATTCCTAATATCTGATTATTATAATTTTGACGCCATGTCGTTTCATAAGGATCTGGACGATTTAATGAAGGATGCACTTGTCCTGTCAGAGGAGCTTTAGGGGTTACAACTCCCCAAGAACCCCAAGAACCCCAACTACTTCCACTCGCAGTACGAGAACGCAACCAAACTTGAGTAAAATCTTCTTGAGTTGCACTCGCTAACCCTGTACCAGATTTTAATTCACCAATCGAAACACCATAAGCACCAATGCCCTTATGTGCTGATAATTTATTGGTCACAGGGTCATAATCAGTTGAACCGATGGTAATACTACTATGTGTCGCGCTACTGCCTTGATAACCTGCCACAGTCGAAGTACCACATTGGTAAATATTACAAGTTGAGCCGAGATAGGTAACACCTGGATCTACAGATGCGGCTGGGTCAATATTTTCATAGCGGGTATAAATACGGCGATACACTTCCGGTACGTTTGGAATACGTGCCAACTCCATAGAAAAGTTATTACCATCGGTACTGAGCATTAGCGGTTGGTATAAATTACCCAATACCAGATTGACATTCATATCATAGAGAAAAATACCATCTGCACTGGCATTGGGCTGAAAGTTTGGAACTGCACCACCCAATGCTGGGGTACTACTATCATAAGTTCCACCTGCAATCTCCTGAGTACTAATCCTAAATACACTTGTTGCAGTGGGTGCTATCCAATCATTGGTCCCTTTCGCCCTTAAACGACGGGTTGTAAAACCGTTCTGGTTCAAACATTGTCCAAATTGTCCATTTCCACTACTTGTATTCGACTGAGGAGTTGTACAAACACCGCCACCAGAAAATGAACCAGAATAAAATTTCTTGTAAGGGTCAAGCCCGCCATTGGTCATTGGTGTATAAGATATTTGAATTCCATTGGTGTTATTAGTCGCATTCGCTGGCGCGCTAGTCATATCTCCATTGGCCGTCGCCAATACTGCCCCCTCAGAGAAAGTATTGGTTGCAGGATCATAATTAATCTGCACAATTTCTCGGGTCGTGGTTTGATTGCTGACCGTACCGCGCTTGGTATCAGTTGCACCACTATTAATACGGATCAGCCCAGCCACGCCAAACGTATTGTTATAATTGGTATTCATTCCATAATTAAAAGTTTTGGTAGTTGGGACATTATTAATTTTTAAGGTTGCATTGTAAGTCCCCCCCATAGATGGAGTCACGCCACCAAGTGTCTGGAATACTTTCAAATTCGAACCATTAATACTAAAACCATCCCATACTGCTGCAAGACGTAAACGATTACTTAAGCCGTTTAAACCACTTTCGGGAACCGCAGCATCGCGCTGAAAGATATCAGTCCATAAACCAAGTTTTAAGTTATATGCTGAGGATTCTGCGGTACCAGCTGCAGGAAGTACCATTTTACGTAACGGAGCTTCTAAAGCTAAATAAGTGACATTGCTAATTGTTCCAGCGAAATTAGGAACATTTTGATCATTTAATGTGGTAACAACCCAAGGATTATCGGCAGTCCCCCATGAATCAATTGGACGACCATATAATGTCCCCCAATCACTGCCATCAATTGCAGCACCTAAGTTTTTATTGGACTGTGATAAAGACAAACCATATAACCACGCATCTGCTTTTTTATAGCCTTTAGCCGTAGCAGTCGCACTTAGAGGCCCTACAGGGATCAGGCGAATAGAACCAGCGCCATAAGTCCCTGCACCATTATTGGCATTATCCGCACCATTAAAACGGAACGAAAAGTTCTCAGGTAAAAGTGCAATCCCTTCACCTGTGGTTTCACTTAAAGCATCATCGGAAATTTCTTGTAGTGCAAAAATAGATTGACTTACGCACAAGCTAATAAAACTTGCTAAAACAGTTCTTTTAAACAAAACCGTAGAAGTTGATCTAGTCATCTTGACCTTCCTATTACCTGATGCTCCGCATCATCATTCTTTTTCTAACATCCTTCTTTTGAGTGATGCCCTACAAACTATAGGAAAACCGTATTTACGCTTCACTCAAATGCAGACAATCTGCCTACATAATCTCATTCTTCATTATGCTGATAATTTACACAAAAGCAAAATAATTTAGGTAAATGGTCTATTTTCCGATGAGTGAAATAAAATTTTAAAGATCTTTTATCTATTTAGATCAATGATTTTTCTCTACTTGTTATTTTCTATAAAGTAAAATTACAACAGCCACCTATTCATAATCTATTGTTGCAAAATGTAAGTCATCCCTAAAGCCTTAGGCAAGCTCACAACCATTGAATATCAATCTTTATCGTTACAACCAGATATATAACCTACAGAAACTAAACCCTTCTAGATTCACGTGTTAAATTAAAACCTCCACCCAGCTCCAAACTGCAAGCGCGGTTGCTGATCCTTATCACTTTTTGCAGCAGAAGTATCACGCCATGCAATACTTGCATTGTAGTCAAAGCCTTTATATCCACCAGCGATACCAATACCTGTACTTGCTAAAGAGCGACTGTTTTTATCTGTAAGATATGGATTTTTATTTTGTTGTGTTTTACCAACATCTTGGAATAGATAAGCATTTAAAAATGGTGTCAACTGGTGATACACATTGATTGATGCGCCCCAACCTTGATCACCCAGCCCTTCTGCTATTGGATAGGCACGCATCGGGTTCAAAGAAAACTTTTCCGCTGAATCTAGATTCTTAGAGGCAAGCTGTCCATATAACTCACTGGTCACCCATGAATATGCCGTCAATCTTTGTTGCCTGGAAAGTTTCAGCTCATGCTTATAAAAAGCGCCTTGGGTCTTTGCAGACAATCGATCTATATTTAGGGCTGATGGACTTTGAATTTTCAGATTGCCAACGGTAGTGATGAATTCGAGCTGGTTAATGCCACCCTTCATGTCGCCAATCCCCCAATCATCCATTCGACTAAAATTCAGTGTAATTCGACTCGCGTCTATATGCTTGGATGTCTCTGTATCTGTTACTGCGATTTCATCAAAGAGCTTTCTTTTTTCAAGCAATAATTTCAAATCTAAGTTGGTTTTCTGACTGCGTATCAATGGATAAACGAGATTTAAATTATAGTTTTCAGAAGTCCCTGTCGCATCTAATTGCTTAAACTGCTCTCCCAGCTCATATTCAGTTCTGCTATAACCACCGCCCAGCCATAGACCCGTTCCTGTTATAGGTAATCGGGCATTTAGGCTTCCTGAAACCAAATCTTGATTACTTCCGAGTAATTGAGCAGATAACTTCTCTCCATATCCTAGCAAGCTACTACTCTCGAGATAGCCTGAAAGTCGATATTTGCCTGTATAGCTACTGCCTGCATTATCAATACCAATTCGCCCCACCCAAGTTGGTTGTCCCAAAATATCTAAAACAAGATCCGTTTGCCCTGTCTGTTCACCGGCCTGTAGGCTTGCCTGAATTTTCCCAATACCAGATAGGTCTGAAATCAATAATAAGGTTTTATTACTTTGCAGTTGTTGTAACGCCTGATCATGAGGAATTTGATCGGTATAGCGCGTAATCGTTGTATCTTTAATTTTAGACTGGTTGCTTAAAATGACTTGCCCCAGTTGTCCTTCTAAAATTCGGATCACCAATATTCCATTTTCTAATTTTTGTTTGGGTAAATAGGCTTTCGCCAAAAAGTAACTCTGTTTTTTATAGTATTGGGTGATTTGTTCTGCGCCAAGCTGTAAATCAGCCAATACATTGTTTTTATTTTCCAGTGATTTGACTAAATCATGTAAAACGGCTGTAGCAATTTTTTGATTCCCTTCTATCTGGACTTTTGTGACCCAAATGGGGGTTTGATCCTGACTATAGTTTTGCCGAGATGAATCAGTGCCAAAGTATTGTTGGTCTGTTTTAGGTGTTTCTTTGAATTGCTCAGAATTCAATTGTTTGGTAATGGTACCACTATCAGGAATAACAACTTCTGCATGAGCAATAGAAGAAGCAATGGCTAGAATATTCACCCCACCCATTATTTGAAGAAATACTCTGCTGTACATCCTTGCTTGTTTATATAAATAAAATTTCATTATTTCTCTAAATTTAATCAATATCTTATTGTTTAAGACCAGAAGCATTAGCCTCTGGTCTTATATATTCTAATAATGTCTTTTTCGTCTTAATGATTATAGCGAAGCCATGGGGTCGTACTATCCTCATCAATCACCCATGTCGAGCTTGAATTTGGGTCAGAAGCATCGGCAATATCCCAACCTGAAAAAGTCAGAATTTTTTGCAGTTCTGCTGTGGTTTTTCCAGTGCCACCTGCGCTGCTAGACTGACCTGATGTTTCAGTATTCCAATAACTATTAATGACTATACCATTAGCATAAGGATCATCTCCAATGAGCCCCCCGACATGATTTACACCCGTCACCCCCCCATTCGAATAACTATTTTCAACCGTTCCATTGTTGTAACCAATTAGCCCTCCGACAGAGTTTTCCCCCTCCACTGCACTGGTTGAATACGAGTTTGTAACAATACCGTCATTTCGACCAACAAGCCCACCAACATAGGTATCACCTTTAACTCTCCCTGTCGCATAACTACCATTAATAATATCTTTAGTAGCATTCACACCAACAAGACCGCCAATATTCTCACTTTTAATACCGCCTGTCGCTGTTACATCACCTGTGGCGTAGCTATTGTTGATATATAAACGAGGAGCTAAATCATAGCCTCTAAAAGCAGTACCTCCCACCAATCCCCCTAGACCAGTCAAACCACTCACATTGCCTGTAGCATAACTTTGATCAATATAATGAGTATTATTTTCTTGGGATCCAAAAAACCCGACTAAACCACCTGCACCAGCAAAACCGAGTTCTGAATGCCAATTTCCATTTACATATGCGCCAGATAATATATTCCCCGTAGCATGACTATTATAGATGCCTTGTCCACTTCCCACCAAACCACCAGCAATTAACCCCCCCGTATAATTAGGATCCAGATTTTGCTCTTGTTCAGCAGTCATTGTAAAATCAGGCAAAGAAATATTACCTGTGGCATAACTATCATAAATTGGGATCGAAGACACTGCCGCTAATCCACCTACACCAAGTACACCTTTGATATTAGCCTCAGAATAACTCTGTATAATTCGTTGTGAATTCAATTCAGTGCCTTTAACATTACCTGCAATACCAATTAAACCACCTACATATAGCAAACCATTAACCTTACCTGTACTGTAGGTATTTTTAATATTACCGCTAAGATGCAAGCCTGAGAGTGCACCAATATAAGCGTACCCATAAAGAGATACATTAGTAAGACCCACATCTCTTAATTCACTACCATAGGTAATACTAAACAGACCTTGCGGGGCTGTCTCTGGAACAGATACTAAATTTCCCCATTCAGGTCGAGCTTGATTAATCGTTAGCGCATCAATCTGATGTCCTAGGCCATGAAAATTTCCTTGAAAGAATGGTAGTTCTAATTCGGGTGGAATGCCCCCTTCGGGTAACTGTATACCACCATCAACCTTAACTTGAAGCTGTCCAATCGCATTAAACCCTTTACCACCATTCCAATTGACCGTATCAGAGGCATCAATATTGCTACCTAAAGCATAATTCCCAGTCAGGTTATTGTTCATCCCTTGTAAGGTATTGATATTGGCATCGCCTTCTTCACCTAGATCATTGATCACAATGTAAGAAGTTCCATTAATTAATAAGGTTGGGGATGAACCACTGATATTAATCTTGGCACCATTATTTAAGTTATAATCCGAGCCTGCTCCATAGTTCATGGCAAGCTTAGCCTTATCTCCACTTAAATCTAAATCACTATTAAAATTAATATCTTTGTTTGCAGTCAGTGTCAGTGCGGTATTAGCATTCCAGCTAGTTGCATCATTAACATTAATATTACCTTGGCCTTCTGCCGTACCAATCGCATTCAAGCTGACATTGCCTTTGTTTAAAGCATCACCCAAAGTGGTACTGCTGACAGTGCCACCAAAGAAATCGACATCGACATTTTTGGATTTCAACTCCCAGCCACTGGTCGTCGGAGGTAAACTGCTCGTACTATTTCGCTGTGTCGTAATATTGGTACCTGAATTGACATGTACTTCTGCCGCAGAAGTTTTGATTTGTCCACCATTGCCACCGTTCGGCGCTGATGCATCTAAAGTACCACTAACATTTACGGTACCACTACTTAGATCACTGCCGAGCTCAATCACACCACGAACATTATTCACCGTTTGTGCTTGAATCACCCCAACACTGTTGACCACTGCATTGCTTAACTCATCAATGCCTTTTGCGGTAAGAACAACTTTACCGCCATCGGCTTGAATCATTCCACCTGAATTAATCAAAGCCTGTGCTTTACCTTGATTAATGGTGTAACCCAACAAACTGCCATTATTTAGATTCAGGGTAATATCACCACCTGCTGCCAATAATACATTACCCTGTGGTGCTTTAATCGTGCCAGTCTGTTTTACTGTCGGCGCAATTAAAGCCACTGTACCACCTGTCGGTACGGTAATTTTGCCACGGTTCTCTACACCTTTATTATTATCAGGATTGTTAAAGTTAAAGAGATTATTATTAAAGTCATTGTTACTTAAGTTTAAGGTCGATGCGACTAAACCCGCAGTATTGATCTGTGAAGTACTGCCAAATAGCACCCCGTTTGGGTTAATAATGAAGACTTGTCCATTGGCATTGAGCTGACCATTTAAGTTTGAAGCACTTGTACCTGTGACTCGGTTCAACGTAATTGAGCTACTATTCGGCTGCACGAAATTCACGATTTCATTGCTATTGGTCGAAAAGCTACTCCAGTCAATCGCGGCTTTTGCGGTGGATTGATTAATGGTTGTTGTTGTTCCTGCTGTTGAAATGTTCGCTGTCCCCGAACTAACCACCCCACCTGTTGGTCCTGCAAATACAATACTTGCACTTAAAATATTCACAGCAAAGAAGGCTGTTACTTTTGCTGTATAAGCAACAGAGGTTTTAGATTTGATTTTCGTTGTTGATTGCGTTGCAACAACTCCCCCTTTCGCCATTTCACTTACTGCTTGCCAGCAAAGATGTGTAGCATTCCATACCACTTGATAGATCTTATTCACAATTATTCCCACCTGTTTTTAATATTTTTAAAAAATTTCGGTTTATTTTTAGCATATCTTTTTATATTTTAAATAATTTCACCACTTTTTCTGACCAGTGGTAAAATAAAAAAATTATTATAAGAAAAATATTTTAAATATAACTTAGGCCTAAAATGTTAAAACGAGAAGTATTTCATTTTTTAATTTAAAGAATAAATAAAATAGTGAAAATTAAAATTTATCTCTTTATTATTTTAAATTCATCTTAAAAACCGATATTCTACTGTATTTTATTATAATTGAACCATTGCTCCTTGGACCAATGGTTCGTTTTGCCAACTATAAAATTTTAGGTCTTCGGTAAAGTCACACCAGTTTGGCCTTGGTATTTACCACCACGATCTTTATATGAAGTCTCACACACCTCATCGCTTTCAAAGAATAGCATCTGTGCAACACCTTCACCGGCATAGATACGTGCTGGTAAGTTAGTTGTATTTGAGAACTCAAGGGTAACGTGACCTTCCCACTCAGGCTCTAATGGCGTAACGTTTACAATGATACCGCAACGCGCATAAGTCGATTTACCTAAGCAAACGGTTAAAACATTACGTGGAATACGGAAATATTCGATGGTACGTGCTAACGCAAAAGAGTTTGGCGGAATAATACAAACATCAGATTCGATATCGATAAAGCTTTTATCATCGAAGTTCTTTGGATCAACAATTGCTGAATGTACGTTAGTAAATACCTTAAACTCACGCGCACAACGGACATCGTAGCCATAGCTCGATACCCCATAAGAAATCAACTTTTCTCCGTTTTCATCAAAACGAACTTGATTCTCTGCATAAGGTTCAATCATGCCGTGTTTTTCGCTCATTTCACGAATCCAACGATCAGATTTTATTGCCATGACTTTTTATCCATAGACGAAGTTAATAATTGGCGAGTACTTTAACGTAAAATGGTATCAATGAAAACAACAGTGCCATCCCTTATTAAGGATCGCACTGTGAAAGTTATAGATTGATTAGTGCTGAATAGCTAATTGGGATCGCAAAAGCCATCAAAACGACAGAGGCTGTGCGTTGTAATTTTGATTGAGACAGCCATTTCACCTTATTGGTTGCTAACATTGCCCCAACAGAAATCCAAAACAATGCAATAGGAAGAATCAGTCCAACAAAGCTACTCATATGCGCCAAATAAAGCTCTTGGCTTTTCCATGCTGCAACAGGAAAAATTGCTGAAGCAAATAACAGTGCTTTCGGGTTGAGCAAAGTCGCGCATAGCAATTCTCTAGGTCGAATCGTGGGTTGATTTAAGGCCACTTCTTGGTTCGCAGTACGCCACAGTTTTACCGCTAGAAAAACGATATACCCCGCGCTTAATAGTTTCAGAAAAATCGGCAAAGCAGGCAAAGTTGTAGAAACTTTGCCAATCAGCATTCCCCATGCAGTAATTGCAATGATATAACCGACTGCTTCTGCTGGAATCAATAATAAAGATCGACGTAATCCAACCTGAATACCAGAAGATGCCAATAAGGTATTGGTTGGGCCAGGAGTCAACAGAATGGTAATGACTAAACCAATAAAGAACCATGAAATCATTGAATGACCTCACTAGAAGATAGTTTCAGATTAATCCAATTCACAAGCCATAGCAAAAAATTAACTGTAAACAGTTATGACTAAATATAGATTAAGCAACTGTTTTATATTTACTTTATAGATTTCAAGTCAACTCTACTCAGCAGTCACAGCATAAAAAGCGTATATTTAAAATACAATAAATGTAACGTATCGGTACAAGACTTATTTTAAGTCCGATATTGTTTGCACATGTTTTAAGTTTTCACTAAGTAAATAATGCTATTTTATATACAATCATAAACTTCTTTGACTTATCGAGTCTATTTACTCCTTTTATGCCTAAGCAATTCTTTCACAAGTGGCTGCCTTCATCAGAGAAAGTCGCGAGCTTAAAGCTGATGAAAATTTTTGGTGACCGCGCCTTAAATCCTTTGCTTTGGTATGTGAATCGTCGCTCGATTGCAAAAGCCATGTTTATAGGCACCTTCTGGGGAATCTTGCCGGTCCCTTTCCATAGTCTGTTTATTATTTTGACTGTGTTGTTTTTTGAGGTGAATTTACCGATTGGCCTCTGTATGGCATGGTTGACCAATCCCTTTACCGTGGTACCGATTCTGTATTTAGGCTTTTGGTTTGGGACAAAAATTTATCACGTCAATATGATTAATAAGGAGATGTTGCTTGGTGTGTTACATCAAATTTTAAACTGGATTAAGAACTTCGGGCATGGTCATATTGATTTTAGTTTAGCCAAGATCTTGGTTTCTGGACTCGTTATCGAAGCTATTTTATTTGCCATTATATTTTATTTGAGTACACATTTACTCTGGCGTTGGGTGGTGATTAGAAGCTGGAAAAATCGCTATAAAAATAAAAAAGAAGAAACCATCTAAATGATTTCTTCTCTATGAAAACAGATTATTTAGCTTCGGCTTTTGCCTTCATATACTGTTCTGCAACCTCAAGTGCATAGTCCTGACAAGCTTCTCCTGTCGCAGGGTTATAAGCACCATTATTGGTAATATTATTTGATAAGATACGAACCCCAAGGAATGGCACTTTGAATTGTTGCGCAATTTGTGCAACCGATGCAGCTTCCATTTCCTCTACAGAGGTTCCATACTTGGTATGGAAAAAGTTGATACGATCAAGTTCATTATTCCACGTATCTGCCGAACCGATGGTACCTTCTACCACTTGTCCCTTGGTGTAATGTGCTTTAGCTTTGTAAGCCGCAACTAAAAGTTCCTTATCACCTTCAAATTTTCGAATTGCAATCGGTTCTGGATCAGACTCATCCTCAGGCAACACATCGAACGCTTCATTCCATTCCAATGCATTTGAACCACCACCAATCGGTTTATTTGGTGTTTTAAATGCACCAATATTGGTGGTGTATTTGCCTAGCACAATATCAAATACCTTTAAATCTGGATCGTGTCCGCCAGAGGTCCCCTGATTGATAATCGCAATCGGCTGATAATGCTGAATTGCAATGGCTGTCGCTGCGGCCGAGTTGCTCATACCCATACGGGTTTTAGAGATCACCATTGGATAACCTTTATAGGTACCTTTCCAAAATTCCCAACCACCAATGATTTCGTAGCTTGCATTATCTAATTTTGAGGCCATTCTTTTTGATTCAACAGGCAATGCACCTTGGATCACAATCGGTTGTAACTTGGTTTTTTCTTGTACCTGATTATTACTATTTGAAGAACTATCTCCATTACAAGCACTTAAAACTAAAGCCGCACAAACACTGACAATACCCATCAGGCCTTTAAATTGCATCATTGATCTATACTCAAAAATCAAAACAAGTGATAAGCAAGCAACATACCATTTTTTGTTTTTTTAATTTATTTTTAAAGCGTAAAAATAAAAACTTATTTTAATCAAATAGTAAAAACCCAGCAGGATATGCTGGGTTTTTAAGCACTTTAGAAGATACGCTTATCGTCTTTCTGACGTTTTGGTAACTTCTCCATTTGTTGCAACACGGCTTGTGCAATATTGAGATAACTGTCTGCGGCTGCATCCTTTGCGATCACACTTGGTGTACCTTGATCTGCATGTTCACGGATTTTTGCATCTAAAGGTAAATGACCGAGCAATGGAATATGATATTGCTCAGATAGTTGATCACCACCGCCTGTACCAAAAACCTGTTCTTCATGACCGCAATTCGAGCAAATATGGGTCGACATATTTTCGATCACACCGAGTACAGGAATATTCACTTTATTAAATAATTCAATACCTTTGGTTGCATCCATCAACGCAACATTTTGTGGTGTCGTTACAATCACTGCACCAGTTACTGGAATACGTTGCGCCAAAGTCAGCTGAATATCCCCTGTGCCTGGTGGCATATCAATCACCAACACATCTAAATCAGGCCATAAAGTCTGATTGAACAATTGCATCAACGCACCTGTCGCCTTTGGGCCACGCCAAGCCACGGGTGTATTGTGCGCACCAATTAAATGTCCAATCGACAGCACCGCCATGCCATAAGCATCTAAAGGTACGAAGTGTTCATTTTCGATCTGCGGGGTTCTGCCTGCATTGCCCAACATTGTTGGGATACTTGGACCATAGATATCTGCATCCAAAACACCAACTTTTAAACCGAGTTGTTGTAACGCGAGTGCAAGGTTGACCGTCGTGGTTGATTTACCTACCCCGCCTTTACCAGAAGAAACCAAAATCACATTTTGGATGCGTGGATGTGCCGCTACATCGCGTTGTTGTGGTGCTGCTTTTTGAATCGGTGGATTATTCGGATCGGCTTCCGCCTTAGGCGAAGCATCCATTACAGGGGGTAAATTGGTGTTCTCTGCTTTTGGCTTTGATAAGCAGCTATGACCTGCTTCACCATGCGCTGCATGTTTCTGTTGAATAATATGTAAGTTTAATTCTTGGATACCACACTTTTCTAAAGCTTCGGCCAATTCATCGTGAATCTGCTGTAAATGGTCCTTTTCTTGGGGAAAGGTATTCACTGTAAGCTGTAAAATTCGGCCTTGTACATTCACTTGGCTGATACGATCTTTTAAACTGTTTTCAGAATGCGGCAATATATAATTTTGTAGAACTGTTTGAATCTCGTCTTCCTTCACTTCTTGCGCTGGTGAAAAAACAGATTTTAAGGAAGAAAGCCACGACATTTTGTTTACTCCAAAAACAGTTCAACATATCACTGAGTCTGGCTAGTTTAGCAGTATTGAAGAATTGACGCTCATATCAAAGTAGATAATTGCTCATTTTTTATAGCAACTTTTCTTCTCTAGATATGAGCATCCATTATTTAGCATTTATACAAAGCTTAGCCTTTGAATTTATTGATGGTATCTGTTGCTGCTTTCTTTAAATCATCCAACTTATGACTTGCTTGAGCTTTCAAATCATCAAACTTTGCAGCAGCTTCATCTTTTAGTTCAGATGCTTTTGCTTTGGCATCATCTAACTTATGACTAGCCTCTTCTTTGAAGTGGTCAAATTTATCTTGAACCGCGTGTTGCGTATCTTCAAGTTTGGCTTTGATATCATCCACTTTAGATGAAACAGCCTCTTTACCTTCTGCATTTTGCTCAGAGACATCTTTCTTTAAATCATCAAGCGCTTTGTCGCCTTTTAACTTTAATTCTTCAGCAGAGTGTTTTAAGTCATCAACTGCTTTTTCACCTTGTAGCTGAGCTTCTTTTGCTTTGTATTTTAAGTCATTCCCCAATTCTGCGGCTTGGTCTTTTAACTCATCAAGTTTTTCGTTTGTCATGATATTTCCTCACTATAGGTAAAAAACATATTGTTTGGAGCAATCTTAGTTATACCGTGTTTAGAAGCTTTTTTTGTGCATCGCTGCAAATTGAAACAAATGGGATACAGGAAGATTCAAATGATTGCGGATTGATAAACTTCTTAATTTTTAGATATAAAAATCATATAAATGAATAACATCCCCTTTATTCAATAAAATCAGATCTTAAAATCTCATATAGCACATGCCAGCTTAAAGGATGATCTGCAGCTAAAGCAGGATGCTGAAACTCGGACACTTTTTTCATCTGTAATTTTTGCATCACCTTTTGTGATTTAGCATTTTCCAGCGTCGTAAAGGCAACCACTTTATCCAGTTTTAACTGTTCAAAAGCAAATGTAAGTGCAGCTTGAGCAGCTTCTGGCGCATAGCCCTGTCCCCAGTACACTTGATCAAGTCGCCATCCAATTTCCACACAGGGAGAAAAGGAAAACTGCGTGGGCTGATCGTGCAAACCAACAAAACCAATAAACTGCCGATTGTGCTTTAATTCAACCGCCCATAAGCCCCAGCCTTGTGTTTCAATAATCGACTTCATTTTATCAATCATGACATCGCTTTCTGCTCGGGTCAGAAGTTTAGGAAAATATTCCATGACCTGTAGATTTTTACCCATTGCGGCAAAGGAGGTATAGTCCTCTTCTTGCCATTGTCTTAAGCGTAGTCGAGCTGTTTCGATCATTTTTACAACCAATAAATTTGTATTAAAAACTATTAACAATATAAGGAGATAGTTCGGATATACTTCCGAAATATCTCAATCATAAACCTCGTTGTCAGAATTAGCTAATATGAATGAAAATGAACTTTTAGAAATTCAGCATGAGCTTCAGGCCCAAGAAAAACGTTTGAAGTACATTCTTTCAAGTAAAAAAAGAATTCAAAAGATGCTTCTTTCTTTTGAAAAAGACCTTGCTGAACAGTTAATCCCTGTTATTGATCAACAGAGTGATGATAAAGCACCCGTTGAAAGCAGTCTGGCGCTTACGATCTGCTGGAAATTTTCTAAAGCCGAATTTCCTAAAACCGAACATTGGTGTAGTGAACTCAGTATTACTGATCTTGAAGTCAAAGATGAATTTAGTGTTGCCTTAAAAGCACAGGCTTGGTTAGGTATTTTAGGTAGTGATGAACTTTGGCAAACACCGATGTTCGCAGAAGTTACCCTTGACCCTAAAACAGATCGTTTAAAGAGCTATCACATCCATTTCCTGTCTAAAGGAAAGATTATCTCTTTAAGAAAGAATTCAAAGCACAGTGTCACTGTAAAACAAATGCAAAGTATGTAATCCTTCGGGATGCATACTTTTCTCCCTAAATTCTCTCAAATTGATTTAAATCACCATACTTCTTTTTGCACATCAACACATAACAACTATTGGCGCTGATACACCCCACTGCAAGCACAGGCAAAACAGCAAGAAAAATGAAAAGACTCATGGCTAAAGTTTCAAAATCAAAGCCATTGACCTGATCTTCAAACAAAATCATCAGCACTAAGCACATCCACCCCGTAAAAAAGATCAGACTTATTTTAAAAAACTGCATCAAATCAAAAATTTTGCTGGGCAATTTCAGTACTGATAAAACAATCACGTAGAAAATAAAAGCAAGCACAATCAGAAATGGAGTGAGGTACAACATCACTTGCATCGCATTACTGACCACATGCAATAAATGGTGCTGTTGAAAGTTTAAGAACAAACAATAGGGAATCACAAAACTAAAAACCGATGCCACACTTGCACACATAGATGCACAGAGCAAATGCCAAGATCTCATGATTGTTTCCTTTATTTACTGACCATACAGCCATTATCAGTAAAGGAAATGTGTTTTGATTGAAGTACAAGTGAAGCTTGCATGAAGTCGTCAAAATAGAAGCATCACTCAGCTTGAAAAGATTTCACTGAATCCCTTGTGCAAGTCGAGGCTAAGTCATGTAAAATCATCTGCCTTGCAAATACGAATGAGAGAACAATATCCGTGCGTAAAATTTTAGTCACCAATGCCCTACCTTATGCCAATGGTCCTATCCATATGGGTCACTTACTCGGTTATATCCAAGCAGATATTTGGGTTCGTGCGATGCGTGCAATGGGCCATGATGTGACTTATGTATGTGCGGATGATGCTCACGGTACAGCAATCATGCTACGCGCTGAGGCCAATGGAATTAGCCCAGAACAACAGATTGCCAATGTTCAGAAAGAACATATCCGTGACTTTGACGGTTTTGGCGTACATTTCGATCACTATGACTCAACCAATAGCGACGAAAACAAAGCACGTTCAGAAGAAATCTATATCAAAAACCGCGAAGCAGGCAATATTGCAATTCGTCCTGTAACGCAGTTATTCGATCCAGAAAAAGGTATGTTCCTGTCTGACCGTTTCATTAAAGGCACATGCCCGAAATGTAAGTCGGAAGATCAATACGGCGATGCCTGTGAAGTATGTGGTACAACGTATAACGCCACCGAATTAGAAAATCCACGCTCAACTTTAAGTGGTGCGACCCCTGTTGAGAAATCATCGGATCACTACTTCTTTAAACTTCCGAATTTCTCAGAATATTTACAGAAATGGACACGTGACCAAGGTCGTCTGCCTGTTTCGATTGCCAACAAGCTAGATGAATGGTTTGAAGCTGGTTTATCAGATTGGGATATTTCGCGTGATGCGCCTTATTTTGGTTTTGAAATTCCAGATGCGCCAAACAAATATTTCTATGTTTGGGTCGATGCACCGATTGGTTATATGTCTAGTTTTGAAAACTACATCAAAACCAAACGTCCAGATTTAAGCTTTAATGATTTTTGGAAAAAAGACAGCGATAAAGAAGTTTATCACTTCATTGGTAAAGACATTGTTTACTTCCATGCGCTGTTCTGGCCTGCAATGCTTGAAGGTGCCAACTACCGTACCCCATCAGGTTTATTCGTGAATGGTTTCTTGACGGTCAATGGTCAGAAGATGTCGAAGTCTCGCGGTACTTTCATTAAAGCTGAAACCTATTTAGAACATTTGAATCCTGAATATCTACGTTATTACTTTGCGTCTAAGCTGTCTGACAAAGTTGAAGATTCAGATTTGAACCTAGATGACTTCGTTCAGAAAGTGAATTCTGACCTTGTGGGTAAAGTGGTGAATATCGCCAGCCGTTGTGCAAAATTCATTAACACCAACTTCAATAATACTTTGTCAGAGACATGTGTGGAATCTGAACTGGTTCAAATCTTTATTGATGCAGGTGATTCAATCGCACAAGCTTATGAAGCGCGTGAATTCTCAGCAGCAATTCGTGAAATCATGGCATTGGCTGATCGTGCCAATCAGTATATTGATGAGAAAAAGCCTTGGGCACTTGCGAAGCAAGAAGGCCAAGAGCAACAAGTACATGATGTTTGTTCAGTCGGTATTAACTTATTCCGTCAACTTGCAGTTTACTTGGCACCTGTACTGCCAACGCTTGCTGCACAAGTTCAAGCCTTCTTACAGCTTGAAAGCTTTGACTTTGCATCACGTCAGCAAATTTTGGTTGGGCATGAAATTGCTCAATTCCAACCATTGATGCAACGTGTTGATGCTAAAGCTGTTGCGGCAATGGTGGATGCCTCTAAAGATTCTTTAGCTGCTGCGGCAGAAGCGCCAAAAGCAGAGAAGAAAAAAGAAAAGAAAGCCGAGAAGAAGCCTGAGCCGAAAGTAGGTGAAGCTGAAATTATCGGTATTGAAGACTTTATGAAGGTTGACCTTCGTGTTGCTCAAGTACTTGAGGCAGCAACCGTTGAAGGTTCTGATAAATTGCTTCAATTGACTTTGGATGTGGGTGAAGCTGAGCCGCGTAATGTGTTTAGTGGTATCCGTGAGTTTTATCAGCCAGAAGATCTAAAAGACAAATTGGTGGTGATGGTGGCTAACCTTGCACCACGTAAAATGCGTTTTGGTATTTCTAACGGTATGGTACTTGCCGCTGGTAATGGCGAAGGAGTTTGGGTGATTTCACCTGAATCTGGCGCAAAACCAGGCGATAAAGTGTCTTAATCAATAAAGATATAAAGGGCTTCTTCGGAAGCCCTTTTATGTTATTTTTAAATAAATCAAATGAATCTCAAAATGAATAAAAATAACTCAGCGACAACTACATTTACACGTTATGGTTCAACTATTGGAACATTTATCATTGTAATCAGTTTCCATATCTTGATTTATTTAGACCATCCCGTCCGTTTTTTACAAAGCTTAATCACACCCAGTGTGGTTATTCCTATGCTTTGCTTAATGTTAATTGCGATTGTAGTCGGCTATGTTGTTGGCTACATTCCTGCCTATATTACTGGTGAGTTATTTTTACATATATTCAAAGATAAGTTAGTAAATGCAAATCTATATCAAACCATCGCTTACGGTTGTTTTACTAGTTTATTATGGGCACCTCTTTTATTGCTACTTTCACAATTTGCTCACGACTGGTTCCTGACTTTTTTATATCTACAATTTGTTTTCATCCTGCCAATTACTACTATTTGTGCCGTTATTGAATGGAAAAAATCAAAATAATTTTAATACCTTTAATCGAATAAACTCTATCAAACTAAATACAGGCTGTACCTTTCTTTCAGCCCAAGCGGAACTACAAACAATAAAATATTCTGAGATTATAATGTTTCTTCGATAATGATTATTCCCTTTTAAAGAATATATATCCATGCTAAAAAGTAGACAATTCAACCAAATTTGAGAATATTTATAAATGAAAAAAACAGCCCTCCTCCTTTCTATCTCATTCTTGAGCTGCTTCCCTTTACTCAGCCACGCAGAAACAAGCAAAACTCTGCCAATCATTGAACAACAAAAACAGGTTGCGGGCTACTATCAACACCAAGTCGGTGATGTACAAATTACCGCCCTGCTCGATGGCACTAACTTTATGTCACCAAGCTTGTTTAAAGATATTTCACCACAACAAGTGCAGCAAATCTTAAAGAAATACTATGCCGATCAGGATAAAGGCGTACAGACCTCCATCAATGCTTTCCTCGTTAATACAGGAAAATCATTGGTTTTAGTGGATAGCGGTGCAGCCAGTTGTTTTGGTGCACATTTAGGCTCGATTCTAAAAAATCTAGAAGCTTCAGGCTATAAACCTGAACAGGTCGATACCATTTTACTCACGCACTTACACCCTGATCATGTGTGTGGCATTAGCAAAGATGGTGTTGCCAACTTCCCCAACGCAACTGTGTACGTTTCCAGTGATGAAGCCAG
The DNA here is from genome assembly GCF_011753255.1 of Acinetobacter sp. Tr-809. Taxonomy (NCBI): domain Bacteria; kingdom Pseudomonadati; phylum Pseudomonadota; class Gammaproteobacteria; order Moraxellales; family Moraxellaceae; genus Acinetobacter; species Acinetobacter sp. Tr-809. The sequence goes on along the minus strand of NZ_VWVZ01000002.1, from coordinate 100,704 downwards.
TTATTGGTTAGATCCAAAACAGGCTGCCAAGCTTCCTAAAGACAAACAAGCGGGTTATGAAGGAACCGTAAAGCACATTAAACAGGCCATTGCCCCATACCAAGCCAAACAACGCTTTAAGACCTATAAACTCGGTGATGAGATTCAAGGTTTTAAAGTTATTAACACGGTGGGACATACGCCTGGTCACTTTAGCTATGAATTAAAAAGCAAAGGCGAAAGCGTGGTGTTTATTGGGGATATCGTGCACTCACATACCGTACAATTTGATCAACCCGAAACTGCGATTGAATACGATATTGACCCGAAAAAAGCCGTCGCTACACGCTTAAAACAGTTTGCTGATTTCGCCAAGAATGGACAAACCATTGCCGCACCACATTTACCTTTCCCGGGGATTGGGCATATTTATTCAGCAGATGGTAAGAGCTATCAATGGATTCCTGTGCATTTTAAAGATTAAGTTAGATACGTTGGTTCTAAGCAATAAAAAAGCGACCGATTGGGTCGCTTTTTTCTGCTGCATTATTTCATACCAAAAATCAGCTTTAGTCCAAGCAAGGTCATCACACCGCCTGCGATGCGATCAAACAGCGATTTAGATTTTAAATAAACTTTGCGTGGGCCTTCTGCTGACAATGCCACCGCAACCAGCGAATACCAACCTGCATCAATAAAGAAGCACAGCATCGGCAACACCACATAGTAATAACTTGGTATTTCTTTCGGTAATAAGGCGGTAAAAATACTGGCAAGAATAATCGCAATCTTCGGATTACTGAGTTGAGTAATCAGCCCTAAACGAAAGGCTTGTGCATAGCTCATGCGATTCACAGTGCCATTCACCGCTTCCATTGGTTCTTTGGCGTGTTTGATAATTTTATACGCCAGCCAAAGTAAGTACAGACCACCAAATATTTTTAGCGCGATATAAGCAGATGGCACTGCCAATAAAATTGCCTGTAACCCCATCACCGCAAGCAAACCAAATAAAGCTGCGCCCGTGCCTGTTCCCAAGGCGGTAAACAGTCCATGCTTACGTGAAATCGCAATTGAGTTTTTGGCGACATAAATAAATGTAGGACCGGGGCTAATCGCACCCAACATTAACGCCAAAGCAATTGAGCCTAAAATCAATAACGATTCCAAGTGAAACCTCTAGATTAGAATAATTTTCAAATATTAATTTTACTGAAAAAGCAGAGCTAGAAGATATAAAAATTTTGACTAATCTCAGCAATTTTTATGAGCTTTAAGCAATAGAAGCTGATTAGAAGGTCATTAGCTAGAGCAAAGACTCAATTTACAATGAATATCAAACACTTAAAAATAACATATTCATCTCCCTCATGGATCGAGTATCCGATTTTTCTATAAAACTAATTTTATGATCAAAATTTGTCATCCATTTTAGTGTAACTTTCATTTATTTTTAGTTTTTTAAATCCCATAATAAATTTATGGAATTAAATTCATTTTCATCAATAACGATAACCGAGGCACATTAGATGCAAACTAAAAAATTGAAAAATTTAGACCCTTCACAATCACATCTGTGGATTATTGGCGGTGGTATTGCTGGTATGGCGGCGGCAGCCTTTGCCATTCGTGACGCCAAAGTACCTGCCCAAAACATTCATATTTTAGAAGAACTTGAGGTCTCAGGCGGTTCAATGGATGGTGGACATAACCCACTCAATCCCAATCATGCATGGGTGACTCGAGGCGGAAGAATGCTAACAGATGAAACCTACCTCTGCACATGGGATCTATTCTCCAGCATCCCCTCACTGGAAGATCCAAACATTTCTGTCCGTGAAGAATGCCGCGAATTTAATGACAAGATTAAAACCCATGCCCAAGCCCGTTTAATCGATGCAGAGCATGTTATTGCAGAAGCTGAAAAACTCGGCCTATCCACCTTGAATCGTGCGCAGATGCTGCGCCTGTTGGCGCTTAAAGAAGAACGGATTGGCAGTCGTCGTATTGATGAATTTTTTGATGATGCATTTTTCCAAAGCAATTTTTGGCGGATGTGGCGCACCACTTTTGCCTTCCAGAAATGGCATAGTGCAGCTGAATTACGTCGCTATTTCTTACGCTTTATTCAAGAATTACCCCGTATCCATACCTTGGCGGGCGTTAAGCGCACCAAGTACAATCAATATGATTCGATGATTTATCCCTTGCAACGTTGGTTAGTCGAACAAGGTGTGGATGTCCGTTTTGGTAACTATGTTACCGACGCTGATTTTGTTGAAGATGCACAGACTAAAGAACGTAAGGCAAGCAAGCTTTATCTCAACCTTCCAGAAGGTACTGAGCAGATTATCTTAGGTGAACATGATCTTGCATTATTTACCCTAGGTTCAATCACAGCGGATTCACGATATGGTGGTCAAAATGATGTGCCTGCCTTAATTCGTGATCGACAGGATCATGGCTGGCGCTTATGGGAGACCCTTGCACAAAAAGCACCTGATTTTGGTCGTCCAATGACGTTCTATGGCAATATCGATGAGCATAAATGGAAGTCTTTTACCCTGACCCTGCATGATGATGTGCTGCTTAAACGCATCATTGATTACACAGGTAATGAACCGGGAACGGGTGCACTCATGACATGGTTTGAGTCGGGCTGGCATTTATCAATTGTAGTTCCAGCACAACCGCATTTTGCAGATTTACCTGAAGGTAAATTCACGTTGTGGGGCTATGGTTTCGAAATTGATCACATGGGTGACTACATCAAAAAACCAATGAGTGAAGCCACAGGTCAAGAAATTTTGATTGAGTTGATTCATCAATTGGGGTTCGACGATATTCTAGAGCATGTACTGGCACATAGTGATATTACGACTGTGATGATGCCTTATGCCTCTGCCCTGTTTGCCTGTCGTAAAGCGGGTGATCGCCCCCTATTGATTCCAGAGAATGCCGCGAATTTTGCCTTCTTGGGTCAATTCATCGAACTGGAGGATGATGTGGTGTTTACCGTGGAATATTCTATTCGTGGCGCCATGCTCGCCATTTATCAATTCTTCGGTGTGGATCGTGAAGTTCCTGAAATCTATAACGGTCTGCTCGACCCTAAAGTGGGTTTAAAAGCCTTAGAAACCGTATTTCATTAAATGCCTCTGAAATGATAAAAATGAAGTAGGTCTCGGTGATCTACTTCAACTGCTCTCATCAAGCAAGAACCAAATACAATACTTCACTGGTGAATGAACCATCGGTCTGAATTTGATAATACTGTTGGGTTTGATCCGATGCCTTTTTCTGTAGGTTACGAATAGTCTGAATCGCATATTCAGGGGTTTGCATCCGCTCCGTCCAACTGCCAAAGTCTAAATCCAAATATTGCTTTTCAACAGTCTCGACCCTAAAAACTGCAGATTCAGCAAAGTGCATCCATTCCTGCAAACTATAATTGCGTACATGACTTGGATCACGAATCGTTTCAATAGTCTGGAAAAAGGTATCCATCACTGGATTTGAGTGCCCTAAAATATCGACAATAATCACCCTGCCTTGCGGTGCCAATACACGGCGAATTTCTGCCATCGCCTGCGCCACGTTGTGCCAATGATGTGCTGAATAGCGAGTAATCACACAATCAAAGCATTGATCGGCAAAAGCTAAGGACTCTGCTGCGCCTTGCTGAGCACTCACATTGTTCAAGCCTTTTTGCTTCGCCTGCTGCGCAACCATCTCTACCATCGACGGCGTTAGATCATAAGCAATCACTTCATCAGTAAATGGGGCGATCTGGTAGCTCACATGTCCACCACCACAACCTAAGTCCAACACGGTCTTCAATTGATGTGACTGAATCAAGTGCTGCATTTTTGCAAACTCAACACCTTGCGCATGCACTGTGCTATTTAAATAGGCTTGGGATTTATCTTGATACTGTTGTTGATTGACTTGATGCTGGGTATTCATATTTTTATCCTTGCGATGTCGGTCTATATTTAAAATAGCCAACATAAATCAAAAATAAAAATGATCATTTTTATTTAAATTAATAAAAATAAGTTATTAATCATAAGCCAATCAAGCTGGCTGCGACATTGATCGCAACAGCCAAAATCACGGTATTGAAAATAAAGGCCAAAACACAATGAAAAATATTGAGATGCCTGAGCTCTGAGCTGGTAATCGAGACATCAGCCGTCTGCGCAGATGTTCCAATGATATAGCTGAAATAAATAAAATCGAGATAATCAGGTTGATCGGTTTTAGGAAAATCTAAACCTGCGTCTTGCTGACGACTTTTGGCAAGGTAGTAATCATGGGCATAATGGATCGCAAATAAGGTATGCAGTAATAGCCAAGTAGAAAAAATCGTCCCGATGGTGAGTAAAATCAAGGCACTTTTTAAAATCGGCTGATCTTTAGGCACATGTCCCAATTGCACCACAATTGAGATAAAACAGATCACTATCGCAATCAGCACCACGATCAAGATCATCCACTTGCCTTCATCCTGTTGCTTGGCGCGTTGTAAAATATGGGTTGCATCCAGATGCCACATCATTTTCAAGGTTAGAAATAAGTACAGCCAAATGGCAATATTCCACCCCAGCTGTAAGCAAGTCGCCCAATGCCATTGAGTGAATAGATGTAAAGCCCCATAAATCAAAAGCCCTAAAGAAAATGTCGCAGACAAATAAGGCCGATATTTTATTCCTCTAACTAAACGATGTATCAGTCCTTGCATTTTTCACCTGTTTGTATTTTTTATGAATGAGCAATTTAGCCTTATTTTTTAACACTGTATCGTCTTATAAAAATAGCTTATTACTGCGATTTTACCGAAATTAAACAAAATAAAGATTCTGTAGATATTTACTTCGGACAAAAATGTCCGTTTAATTCACCTTAAATCTCCCAAGAAATTTTAGCCATGGCAAAACGTCAGCAATTGGCAGCGCATAATCGTGATGAACTCCTTAACGCCGCCGAAGAAATCTTCCGTAAGCAAGGGGTTTATGTACCGTTACAAGCGATTATTGATCATGCTGGCGTGGGACGTGCAACGTTTTATCGTAACTTTAGCGATCGTAAAGCGCTGATGACTGCACTGCTTGAACGTGCAATTGAACGTTTAGAACAACGCACGCTTGCCTTACAAGACTTTGATGATGGTTTTATTCGTTTAATCGAAGGTCATATTGAACAGTTACCACATCTGGTGGTACTGATTGATTACTGGCGCATTATTGATCGGCAAGACCCAATCATGCTAAACATCTATCAGCGACGTGATAAAGCATTACAACCACTGATTGATCGCGCCATACAACACAAATTATGTCGACCAGATTTAACACCGCAAGATTTTGCCATGATTACGGCGATTCTAGGTTCGTCATTTCAAGGACATCATGCTTCGGATCAGGTTCGCTTAGCCAAACGGGCAATAGAATTATTATTAAATGGCATAAAAGTTTAGTTCGAGGAATAACATGGATAAAAGCCCTCGCTATCTTGAAACACCTCCAGATTGGTCTGCTGATGAGCGCCCAACCTTACCCGGCTCGCCTGCTGCAATTGCACATGCTCGACCAAAACGCTTTGCCTACTTTTTTATTGGCCTGTTTATTTGTATTGCAGCCAGTTTAAGTAATGGTTTTATCGTTGCCAATTTACCGATTTTCCAAGGCGAATATGGCTTAACGCCCTCACAAGCAGCATGGCTCCCTGCTGCCTATGTGATGGCCAATGTCAGTTCTAACCTGATTTTGTTTAAAGCACGGCAACAATATGGTTTACGCCTATTTTCAGAAATTGGTCTGTTAGCTTTTATCGCTGTATTGGTATTACATATCTTTGTCAAAACCTATGAGATGGCCCTTTTTGTCCGTTTTATTGCAGGTTTGGCAGCTGCACCGTTAAGCTCCTTAGGCATGTATTACACCATGCAAGCGTTTGGCAAAGCCGATATGGCCAAAGGGATTTATCTAGCCTTTGGATTTCAGCAACTCGGTCTGCCTTTGGCTTGGATTATTTCCCCTTTTCTGCTCAGCGCCAATCAATGGGACGTGATTTATACCTTTGAATTGGGTTTGGCGATTTGCTGTTTTGCTATGGTCGTTGCATTAAAACTGCCACGTAGCTTGCGCTTGGAAGTGTTCGAGAAACAGGATTTCTTTACCTTTGCACTGCTCGCCCCTGGCTTTGCCTGCCTGTGTATTGTATTGACCCAAGGTCCGATTTTGTGGTGGTTTGATAGTCCATGGTTGGCCTATACCTTAATTGTCGGTTTTTGCTTGATTGTATTGGGATTAAGCTACGAACATTATCGTAGCAATCCACTGATTATGACCCGTTGGTTAGCGGCGGGAGATTTACTCAGTTTTGTGGTGAGCGCCTTTGCCTTACGCTTACTCATGTCAGAGCAAAGCTATGCTGCTGTGAATTTTCTTAAAACCATGGGCATGGGACCAGATCAATTCGTGCCGCTGTATGTGGTGATCTTCTGTGGCACGATTGCGGGTTCGGTGTTTAGTGCGCTGACCTTTCATCGTGAAAGGCTGATTCTGAATTTATTCCTTGCTGAAATCCTGATTTTAATTGCCTGTGCACTGGATTATCACCTCACCAGTGATGTGCGCCCAGCCAATTTCTATCGTAGTCAATTCTTAGTCAGCTTCGCTGGTGGTGTGTTTATTGGTCCACTGCTACTCATGGGATTTATGCGTACCTTACAACGCGGTCCTCAATATGTAGTGACCTTTATTGTGCTGTTTTCTGCGACTCAAAATTTTGGTGGTCTGGTCGGCTCATCCTTTTTCAACACCTACCAACAACGTCATACCTATGACTATAAAGTCGAAATCAACAGTAATCTTGATCCGACAGATCCAATTGTGGCACAGCGTCTACAAACTTATCAGCATAGTGCCGTGGTCAATAGCAATGACCCTGTTATACAAAATAATCAAGCTTTGCAAAACCTGAATAAAGTGGTGACTCGTGAAGCACAGGTACGTGCTTACAACGATGTGATCGTATTGAACGGTATTTTTGCTGTGGTGCTCTTAGTTTGGGGATTATTCAAATATGTACGCAACAAGTACAAAGCCCGAAGAAGCCTGCAAGCAACCAGTTAATCCTTATTGTATTTGATTGAGAAAACATTATGTCTGAACAAGATAAACCCGAAAATAATTCAGCTCCAGACAACGAGCAAAAAGAAACATCCGAAGCTGTAAAAGCACCAGAAGCTGTCGTGCAAATGCCACCACCGCCTCCTCCACCCACCAGTAAGCTCATCAAAACCAAAAGCTCAACACTTTGGTGGATGCTATTGGTGCTGTTGGTTGGAATCACCATTATTTTATGGGCATGGCGCATTGGCCCCTTTCATACAGCGGTTGAACAAACAGACAATAGTTATGTGAAAGGTAAAACCACCATCCTGTCATCACAGATCAATGGTTATATCAAAGATGTGTTGGTTAAAGATTTTGATCAAGTCAAACAAGGTCAGGTATTGATGCATATCGATGCAACCACATATGATCAAAAAGTGACGCAAGCAGTTTCTGGTGTAGAGCAGGCAGAAAATAGTCTTGCCAATCAGACTCAAGCCATTGCGCAACGTCAGGCCGATGTCACAGCAGCCCAAGCCAAACTTGATCAGATCAAAGCACAATATGATCTATCTGTGGCACAGTTAAAACGCTATCAGCAACTTGGCGATAGCGGCGCCGCTTCAAAATCTGAACAAGATAAAGCAGCAGCCGATGCACAGAATAATCATGCTTTACTGAAACAAGCTGAAGCCAATATCTTAGTCGCGCAAGAAGCTTTGAAAACAGCTCAGGTAGCACAATCAGGTTTAAAAGCACAGGTGAATAGCGCGCAAGCTCAACTTGATCAAGCCAATACCACCAAGGATTACAGTACCATTGTTGCACCACTGGATGGTCAGTTGGGTGAAGTCAACCCACGTGTCGGCCAATACGTTGCGGCAGGAACACAATTGCTTTATCTGATTCCAAAACAAACGTGGGTGATCGCCAACTTTAAGGAAACTCAAATTGCCAATATGAAAATTGGACAACAAGCCTATTTCACCGTCGATGCCATGAATCACCAAAAATTTACTGGACATGTTGAGCAGATTTCCCCAGCGGCAGGCTCTGAATTTAGTGTGCTCAAACCTGATAATGCAACAGGCAACTTCACCAAAGTGGTACAACGCATTTCAGTACGTATTGCGATAGATCCAAATCAAAAAGGCATCGAAAACTTGCGTCCTGGAATGTCTGTGATTACCTCCGTGGATACCGACTCTTAAGACAAGACTGACATTCTCAATCAAATACATTTACAATGTGATCAAATCCATTTCCCTTGTTCGAAAATGTTTGATCACATTGCTTTTCCCACACCCAATCAAACATTACAACTTCCCTATTCAGTTCAACTGAGCATTAAGCGTCTGGACCTGATTCATCCTCATATTTCAGGTAATAAATTTTATAAGTTGAAATACAACCTCCTTGCAGCACAACAACAAGGTTTGTCCCAAGTACTGACATTTGGGGGTGCATTCTCAAATCATATCGCTGCAACCGCCTATGCCGCGCAGCGCTTTGGCTTTCAAAGTATTGGTATCATTCGTGGAGAAGAACTTGGCTCACAAGACTTAAATCCTACACTGCAAACTGCACACGATTTTGGCATGCAATTGCATTTTGTCAGCCGAGCCGAGTACCGACTGCGTTATGAAGCTGACTATTTACAACAACTACAACAGCGATATCCGCAAGCCTTTATTGTTCCAGAAGGTGGCAGCAATGCACTTGCACTACAAGGAACACAGGAAATTTTAAGCGAAGATGATCGGGAAAATTATGATGTGATTTGTTGTGCGGTTGGAACAGGTGGAACCATTGCAGGACTGATTAAAAGTAGTTCAGATCAACAACAGATTTTAGGGTTTTCTGCATTGAAGGGAGACTTTTTAAAGCAAGATATTCAACAATGGACAGATAAACGCAACTGGTCTTTAACCGATACCTATTGCTGTGGTGGCTACGCTAAAACCAATCCAGAACTACTACAATTTATGCGGTATTTTGAACAGCAATATGCAATTCCATTAGAACAGGTATATACCGCTAAAATGATGATGGGGCTATTCGACTTAATTCAAAACCAGCATTTTCCTGAAAATACCCGTATTTTGGCAATTCATACAGGTGGACTACAAGGCCGCTTAAAATAAAAAGTCACTCTCAAGTGACTTTCGATCCAATTAAACGGGATGATTAAAACCAACCATCACCAATTGCCTTATTGTCCATAAACAGCACTAGGCCTTTGACGATGCGATAAATAAACCAAATCGATATCGCAAATAGAATAGGAATACCAATCAATACAAAGGACAAAATAAAACCAATGATCGCGGTAATGAAAGTGACCCAGAAAGTTTTGATTTGCCACTCAAAATGGCTGGCCAACCATGTCCCTTGTACCTCATCACGTTTCATATAATTCATAATAATGGCAGCGATACTGGTCAAGCCGACAAAAATACTGACTGCATACAATACATAGATGATCAAAGTATATTGGCGTAACTGATCTTGCCTTTCTGGCGGTGTATTCTCTAAAAATATCTTATCGTTCATTATTCTAATCCCCTCTATAGAGACCAAATTTATAACATGCTTTGATTTTAAAAGTATATTTTTTAATCAAACAATCAACATACTCAAAAGGCTTTAAATCTTTTATAATTGCCCGCTTTTCCTCTCTCGAGTATTTCTCCCATGGTTCATCAAGTTGATGTTGTTGTTTTAGGTGCAGGTGCATCGGGCTTGATGTTGGCTGCAGAAGCAGGCAAACGTGGGCGCTCAGTTGTAGTCTTGGAGAAAGCCAATAAAGTTGGTAAAAAGATTTTAATGTCAGGTGGTGGTAAATGTAACTTTACCAATTTGGATGTCGAGCCTGCTAATTATCTTTCTGAAAATCCACATTTCGTCATTTCAGCCCTCACCCGCTATACCAATTGGGATTTTATTGGTTTGGTCTGTGAATACGGTATTGAATATGAAGAACGTAAACATGGTCAATTGTTCACACTGAAAGGATCTAAAGAAATTCTGGAACTTTTGCTCTCAGAATGTGACAAAGCCAAACGGGTGCAGATTCAAACCCATTGTGAAGTTCAACAGGTTAAAGCTCAAGGGGACTCAAGTTTTATTATTGAAACCAGTCAAGGGACTTATCACTGTGAATCTGTAGTAGTAGCAACAGGTGGACTCTCTATTCCAACCCTCGGCGGTTCAGGCTTTGGTTATGAACTTGCACAACAGTTTGGACATCATGTTTATCCAACCCGTGCAGGTCTGGTTCCATTCACCTTCTCCGATCATTTTAAAGAAGTGACTACACGTTTAAGCGGCAATGCCTTAGATGCAACCTTGGTCAATGATCGTCATCAATTTACTGAAGCTTTGTTGTTTACCCATCGTGGTCTCAGTGGTCCAAGTTCGTTACAACTTTCCAACTACTGGCACATTGGAGAAAGCTTCAAGATTGATTTCTTCCCAAGCCAAGATTTCAATCAATTCTTTAAAGATAAGAAAAAATCACAGCCTAAAGTTCTGCTACGCACTTTAATCAGTGAATTTACCGCCAAAAGTATCGTACTGGAGTTACAACAACTGATTTGGGCTGAGCAAAGCGAAACAGCCATTGGTAACCTCAGTGATGCACAGCTCGAGCATATAGCAGCACAATTGCATGCATTTACGGTAAAACCATCAGGTACTGAGGGTTATCGTACTGCTGAGGTAACATTGGGTGGTGTAGATACCAGTGAAGTTTCTTCCAAAACTATGGAAAGCAAAAAACAGAAAGGTTTATATTTTATCGGTGAAGTGCTGGATGTTACTGGCCACTTAGGCGGCTATAACTTCCAATGGGCATGGTCTTCTGCACAGGCAGCAGCTCAATTTGTCTGATATGACCTTATCAATTACAGCACTTCGGACTTTTTCAATTCAGTCTGTTTCAGTTTTGGTGGTCTGAAGAGTTAGCAGCTTCTGAAGTTGCGATTTGCTGTGTATTTTCAATGGGTCTCTCTTTAGAAGAGTTTGATTTAGCAACAACGAACTTATAAGCACTCGCTAAAAATCCAACAGTAATACCTGCAATAATAATCGGTGCGAATACTCGATTTGGCCTCTTCATTTCATTCTCCTATAGATTTTTTATTTAGAGACTATTGATACTTTAGCTATAAATGAATTGCTTTTGAGGTCAAATTTGTTATTTAAACCCTCTAACCTTACTCAAAATGTCCAATCACAATCCAAAACAGAGGCCAATAGCGCTGATACAAACAAAACGACCACCCTGCTTAGAGTGGTCGAATTGATCAGAAAAATCAAAGATTATTTTTACTATTCATCCGAATAAGGCCGTGTTGGTGGCGTTGGATTCGTCGGAGTATCAGATGACGTTGGTGTCGGGCTCACAGGAACTACTGGCTTAACCTCATCCTTATGCAACGGATTTGGTTTATTGCCTTCAGTTTTTGCTTTATCTAGCAAATCACTAAGTAAACGCTCTGCGGGTTGACGTCCACCTAAACCAAATGCCAAGGCAAAAGCCACAGCGACTGAGCCTAGTGTTAAACCAAAAGCCAAGTTCACAATGGAATCAGCGATACCCATGGCTTTTAGACCCATCGCAATCACTAAGCCCATAATGAGAATACGAACCAGATTGCCTAACCAACGTGAGCTGTTATATTCACCACGTTGTACGATATTGGCAACTACATTAGCCAACCAGAAGCCAATCACTAGAATCACAGCACCAAGTAAGATGCTTGCACCAAACTGGATAAACATTGCGATCAGTACACTGACCTGCTCTAAGCCAAGTCGATTGGCAGCCTCTGAAACCGCAAATAGCATGGTAAAGAAAACGATTAAACAACCGATTACGTCAGAAACACGGGTTTGTCCAAGGAAACGTTGTAAATCAAGCTTCATTGGAATTTCATCTACGCCAGCGCCCGAAATCAACTCAGCCACTAAACGTCCCACAAAACGCGATACAATATAAGCCACTATTAGAATCAAGCCAGCAGCAATGATTTGTGGAATTGCATACATGATTTGATTGAGCATTGCGGTTGCTGGTTGAGAAATCGCTTGGATACCCAAGGCTTCAAAGGCCACAATTAAAGTCGTAATAATAATAATGGCAAATACAAATGAACCTAAGAACTTAGCTACATTTGAGTTTTTAAATAAGCCGACTTTTTCAGCTTGTGCCTGTAAGCCCAAACTATTACTTAACCCTTCAACAATACCTCTTACAATTTTCGCTAAAACATAGCCCACGAAAATGATCACACCCGTAATAAACAGGTTAGGTAGATAAGCAATTGCCTCATTCACCATGTTTTGCACAGGAATTAAAAGCCCTGTTAAACCTAGAATTGATAAGACAATAGGCAAGAACAGTAATAGTACTAACCAATAGAAAATCTCACCAATATTGGTGCTGAGAGAACTCACACCAACTTCACCACTCAGCTTCTCGTCGAGTTCAGTTTTAGACAATACATTGGTCAGCCCTGCACGAACTAAACGCGCGATAATCCAACCAATGAATCCAACAGCGACTGCTGCCAGCAAGTTAGGTATATAAGCCAGCACTCGGCCAACCATATTGCTAAATGGATCGCTAACACCACTGATATTTAGAACATTAAGAGCGCCTACGACAGCAAGAATCATCACAAACCAGAACACCAGTTTGGAGACTAGATTTTCAATATTTGGAGTACGGCCTGTTGCAGAAGACAATTTATGATTGGTATCAAGCTTTTGCAGTAATTTTTTAACACCTGCCGCAATCACTAAAGCAACAATCCACCCTACAAGTAGGATGACAACTGCAGCAAAAATAGGATGAAACTGATCCCAATAATACATTGCATCAAATCCTCCACGATTGGAGGGGTCACTAAAAAAATCATTCATGTTGTTATCCTTATATTGTGTTTTTAAATCTTGATACACATCCACCTAAGAACGTTCTGCAAAGAAGAACATGATTTATGGATGCTTCCACCTTAATTTTTGTCTATTTTCCAATCAATCAATGGCTGCACTAATACAACAAAAAGGTCTCATAATTTTGCAAAAAAGCTCATTGATTCACATCAATGAGCTTTATGATGAATTGGTTTTGGTCTAAAGATATGCTTACTTAAGCATTCAGAATGGCCGACTGCATATGTGACATAACCACTTGAGCAGTTGGATTGGCTGAATGATCAGCAACCATATATACAAGTAATGCAATCAGGAAGATTCCCACTAAAATCAGAATATAAACGGGTAATCTTCTCTTTTTGGTTATTTCTTCTTTGCTAGCCACATGAGGCTGTGGCTTACTAAAATCATGCATGATAGCAGCCCTCATCCTTTTACTTTTCAAGTTTTATCTTAGCAATACCCAGTGTTGCATTGTGTGAAAAAGCTTCGGACTATCGTTGCACTGGTTGCATAACTCTACTTTTTTTTATTTATTTTTTGTTTAAAATATAGTCGGTTTTAGAATACGATAAAAATAAGCTATAATACGCGACTCATTTCTCAGCCGTTCTGCTTTATGTCCTATAGCCAACAAAGCGTTTCTCTTGAATTAGACACTGATGTTACTCATCAATGTTTTTTACATCACACACGCGATGAACATTTGATTGGAATTATTGAGTTCAATAAGCCGAGCTATATTCTGAAATGGGGCGATTTAGAATACTTTCGTCGTCGTACAGAAGAGTTTTCGGTAATGCCATTGCCTGATTGTATCAATGCCATGATTGTCGATATTCGCAATGTACAACCATTTTTGGATAATGAAGTTCCAATTCTACCTTGGCGGTTACTCGAAGAGGATTGCCCTGTCCGTCTGGTCGTCCCACAAGATCGTCTAGAGCATTATATCGGCTTGTTTGAACCCACCTGGTTAACCACAGATGTCGATACCGCCATTCAAGAAATTCGTGAATTTATGGATATGTTTGTACATTAAGACATATCCATTTATCACTTTTCTACCAATAATTCTCTACGGCAATATTCCCTTCACCACGGCGATTCATAATTAAACCACGTTGCTTCAGCGCTTCTTTGGTATCTTCCACCATTTGTGGATTACCACATAGCATCACATGACTACTATCTCGGTTAAAAGAGAGTCCTGCTGCTTTTTCTAATTCACCATTGCCAATTAAAACAGGCAAACGATCATGCAGGGCTGCATTCGGATCACGAGTAATGATTGGAATGAACTTAAAGCCCGTATGCCCTTCGCCAAATACGGCTGCAATCTCTTGGATACGCTCGACATAAGCCAACTCAGATTCAGTACGTACGCTATACACCAGATTGATCTGCTGATATTTATTCCATGTCTCAAAATCTTGTAACATCGATAAAAACGGTGCAAGTCCCGTCCCTGTTCCCAATAACCATAAATCCTGCGGTAATGGCTGTTGATAACGTGCCAGCGTTAAATAACCATAGGAAATTTTTTCCAGATACAACTCATCACCAACTTTGAGGTGTTGCAGATTCGAAGTAAAAGCACCATCAGGCACAACAATTGAAAAGAATTCTAAAGTTTCATCGAAGGGTGAAGATACAACTGAATAAGCACGAACAACCAGTTCCCCTTCAACCATTAAACCAATACGAGCAAACTGCCCTGCGGTAAATTTAAAGTGTGCTGGACGAGTCATGGTGAAGCTAAAAAGATTATGAGTCCAACGGTGTACAGATAAAACCTTTTCTACGCTAAATTTTTCAATTGACATGATGAGAACGTGGCACGAAACAGTGCGCTCATGTTAGCATGATCAGATAAATCATGAATACTCTTAGGATCTGTTAAATCGATGAGATCCTCAATACGTTAAGGCTTTTAACATGCGCATGACATTACGCCAGTTGGCTGTTTTCGTGGCGGTCGCTCAGGAAGGAACTGTTACCAAAGCGAGTGATGCTGTCCGACTCACACAAAGTGCGGCAAGTATGGCTTTAGCTGATTTAGAAGATGGACTGGGTGCACCGCTGTTTGACCGTTTAGGAAAACGATTACAACTCAATGATTTGGGACGTTTCTTACTCCCGCAAGCTTTGGAAATTTTAGGTCGCTGTGAATCGTTTGAGCAAGCAGCTAAAGGGGAACTCCAAAGTATTGACCTACGTTTAGGTGCAACGCTCACCATTAGTGACTATTTGATGCCTGATTTGATGGCTGACTTTTTACAACGTCATCCTCAAGCACACCTGCAACTGCAAGTGGGCAATACCCGTCAAATGATTGAAGCGGTGAATCAATTTCAACTTGATTTAGCTTTAATTGAAGGTTCTTGTCATTTACCTCAACTGCAATGTATCCATTGGCGTGATGATGAGCTGGCCGTATGTTGTGCGCCTGATCATCCTTTAGCACAACTGAATCGCCCCGTGAGTCCAACTGATTTCCTAGATGTGGAGTGGATTCTACGTGAGGAAGGCTCTGGTACACGTGAAGTGTTTGATAATGCAATTTTGCAAGACCTTCCCGATGCCAATATCCGTTTAACGCTGGGTCATAATGAAGCGATTTTAAAAATTGTCGCGGGTGGTTTAGGCATGTCATGCGTGTCGAGGTTGGCAATTGAGCCGCTACAAGAAAAAGGCCAGCTGGTAATCTTGGATACCCCATTCTGGCAATTAACCCGCCCTCTTTATATGTTAGTGCATCGTCAAAAATACCAAGGACCAGGTTTAAAAGCCTTTTTGCAATTCTGCGAAAATCAGGTTTAATTCATCCTAATAAAAAAACGCTTCCGATGGGAAGCGTTTTTTATTGTCGCTCGATTTAGAAATCGAAGCTAACACCGAGTTTATAGGTACGACCTGCACCTACTGTGGTAAAGCCACTGGTAAACACACCATCCCAATATTTTTTATCAGCAACATTATCAACATTGGCACGGAACGTTGTATTTACACCACCAAGTTTAGTTGCATACTTCGCACCTAAATCAACCAAAGTATAATCAGGTAATTTCAGCTTATTATCAGCCGTTAAATATTGGTCATCAATATAAGTTACAAAAGCATTGACACTTAAGCCTTCAACCATTGGAATTTGGTAATCCACACCAACACCTGCGGTAAATTCTGGTGTTCCTTCAATTATATTACCTTGGTTGATGGCAGCTTTTTTATATTCGGTATCGATATAAGCCAGATTACCGTAAACAATCAGGTCGTCAGTGACTTTACCGGAAAAGCCGTATTCAACCCCTTTGGATTCAGTCTTCGCACCATCGGTTGTTATTTGGGTAATGGTTTTATCATTTGGATCACGATAGGTTGTATCCGTCATCGTGCTTGGTTTTTTAATTTGATACAGTGCTAGAGTATGTAACCAACGCTCACCTTGATATTTCGCTCCAATTTCATATTGCTTACTTTCAAAAGGTGCAAAGGTTTTATTGTAATTGACATCCGTAGGTACATTCACGGTTGCCCCTCTAACTAGGCCTTCGACATAGCTGGCATAGAATGAGGTTTCTTCACCAAAAGGTTTCACAACAATCGCAGCACTTGGAGATACTTTGTCATCCTTCAGTTTTGTATTGGTCGTAAGCGCTTTTAAATTCATGTCTTGATAGCGTACACCTAAAATAAACTGTAGCTTGTCATCAAGCATAGAAATTTGATCACTCAAACTGTAGCTGACATATACATCATCCGCAGTTGGAACAATCTCAGGCCATGTATTGGGCATATGCCCTTCGCTACTTGGATTATAAATATTGGTCGGGAAGTAAACCTCCGCTGCTCCACGTCCTTTATGTTGGCTATATTTACGTTTTAAATAATCAGCACGGAATGCCAAGGTATGAGAAATATCACCCGTGAAAATTTGACCTTCTAAGCCAGCATTAAATGTGGTGTTATGTTCTTTTGAACCAACACGGTAATATTGTGACAACGCATCGCCATTCTCAGCAACTAAGGGGTTGGCATTGCCTAGGCATTTATTACCTGTTAAAGGGCCACAATAATTTGCAGCTAAATTTCGTACAACCATACGGGTACCGAACAAGTGCCCACGATATTCGCGTTCATTGAACCCAGCACCAGCAAATGCTTTTAGATTCGGTAAAAGTTTATATTCACCCGATAAGCCTACATAATTGGCACTTTGCATACCTTCTAAATGCGGGAAATAATTCAGCTTGCCATCTGGCGCAGATAGAACACGTTCTAAGCTTGCAAAAGAGATCATTGCTGGTGAACCACCATCACGACTATCGCGTGTGGTATAGGCATCGAAGTTAACTTTGGCTTGATCAGTGGTATAATCGAGTGCTAATACAGCGGCGGTATTTTTATCTTCTAAACCATCAACAATATGTTCACCTTGTCCATAGGTCGCACTGACACGTGCACCAAACTCATTATTTTCACCAAAACGACGAGCCACATCAAAACCTGATTTGTAATAGCCACCATCTTCATACATGGCAGACACTTGAGTCAAATCACGATCAGCACGTTTGGTCGTCGCCATCACCACACCACCAACGCTACCGCCCGGAGCCATCCCAGCAATCAACGCATTTGGTCCTTTTAAGACACTTGCAGAGCTTAAAATATCAGTCGGGGTACGACCACTTGGTGACATACCATAAGAACCATTGATATTGGCATCTTCCCATGTCACGGCAAAACCACGAATCATGAAGTTTTCGTTTAAATGACCGCTGTTGGTGGTAGTACGAATACTTGGATCATTTTTAAGAATGCCTGCGATCGAATCGGCTTGCTTATCTTTAATTGCCTGTTCTGTATATGACTGAATACTAAATGGTGTATCCAATACTGCTTTCTCACCGAGAATACCTAAGGTCGCATCTTTTTTAAGTTTGCCCGTTGCGTCTGTTGCTTGAGAATCTGCTTTTACCGTAATCGTTGGTAAAACAGTATTGTCATCTGCAACAGCAAACATTGGTAGTGCGATAAGAGATAAAAATAATATATTCTTTTTCAAGTGATCAAACCCCGATAAAAATTTGATCACAGTATATAAGATAAACTAACAAATGATAATAAAAATCATTAATAAAATAATACCCATTTATTTAATAAATATAAAAATCTCATGATGAGAATTCACATAATTTATTCTTAGCTTAATAACCGATGAAATGCTTTTTGCCTCTCGGACTTACTTCAACAGTTGATTAGCCACAATAAAGCAATGAAGAGGCGATCGTATTTAGACCCTATAGAAAGAAAAAGAGGCTAAATGCCTCTTCTCTCTTGAAATTTAAAACCAAGTTTAAATCAAACCATCACAAAAAATTAGCGTCTGAAATTTGATAACAACTCGGTTGTAATCGAATTATTGTGCGTTGCTATTTTAGTTTTTCTGGTTTTCGCTGGATTTGGATCAACAAGCTCTATTTTTGTGGCTTTGTACTTTCCGTCATTTTCAACGACCACAAATTTCACTTTTTCATTTCTTTTCGGTTCGCCACCAGCTGGATACTCGGAAATATGAAAAAACACATCCCCTTCAGAGGTCCCAATAAAGCCAAAACCTTTGTCTGGATTATATTGTTTAATTTTTCCCTGATAGAACTCTTGCTTCATGACATTTATCCTACTTTGCAAATCTGATCATCACAGTATATAAAAATAAAAAAGAGACTTTCAATCTATCCCTAAAACAACATCAGGATGAGATCAAGTCTCTTTTTATGAATGTTCCAAAAATCAGTCTTTTTGAACACTACCAAAAATCTTGTCGCCAGCATCACCTAGACCAGGAACAATATAGCCTTCTTCATTCAGACCTTGGTCAATCGATGCGGTATAGATCAACACATCTGGATGTGCAGCTTCTACTTTCGCAACACCTTCTGGCGCAGCAACCAAGACCATGACACGAATATCTTTACAGCCACTTGCTTTCAATACATCAATTGCAGCAATTAAAGAATTACCCGTTGCAAGCATTGGATCAATAATCATGGCTAAGCGATTGGCAACATCAGGCACTAACTTCTTATAGTACGTGCGCACTTCTAATGTCGCTTCATCACGCTCTAAACCTAAGACACTCACTTTCGCGCTTGGGATCAGGCTAAGAACGCCCTCAAGCATACCAATACCAGCACGCAAGATAGGAACAATGGTGATTTTCTTCCCTGCGATACGCTGAGTTGAGACTTTCCCTGCCCACCCATCAATTTCATGATCAACAACAGGAAGATCCTTTGTTGCTTCATAAGTCAGTAACATCGTGACTTCTTGCGCTAATTCACGGAAGTTCTTGGTACTAATATCTGAACGACGTAATAAACCAAGTTTATGGCGAATAAGCGGATGACGGATTTCTTGAATCGACACGAATGAGTACCTAGGTAATATTAATCTCACTCCATTATAAAGTGTTTTTTTACTCATCAATAAAAAAGCCTCCAACTTTGGAGGCTTTTTTGTACAAATCCGACGATTACTGTTGTTGAGACAACATAAAGTGCAATGGAGAAAGGATCTCTGCCTTCAATGCCAAGTTAATCATTGGATCTGGATAAACACCCATCACCAATACCAATAACGCAGCAGCAAGGACCATAAGACCACCGACCTTGCTTCCCCAATGGGCATCAGCATCAATACGTGGTACATCTGGTGGAGTCATATACATCACCACCATCACACGTAAGTAGTAGTACAAACCGATACCACTACCCACCACGATCATTGCAGCCAAGAACCAGTGTTGCGTTGTCACCGCAGCCATCACCACCAAGAACTTACCAATGAAGCCCGCTGTTAATGGAATACCTGCTAAAGACAGCATCATCACAGTTAATGTTGCAGTCAAGATCGGACGGCGCCAGAACAAACCACGGTAGTCGGCAAGGCTTTGTGCTTCATCGACGTTGTTATACGGGCTCGACATTAATGCAACCGCACCAAATGCACCGATTGTGGTCAATACATAGGTAATTACATAAACAGTCACACTACCAAGACTTGCGTAAGTCATGCTGATTAAAGCAATCAACAAATAACCGAAGTGTGCAATCGATGAATAACCCAAGATACGTTTCAAGTTGACTTGACGAACTGCAAGTAAGTTACCCACCACGATCGACAATACCGCAATGATGGTAATGACTGTCACTAATGATTCAACCAAGATTGCACCAGAAGTCAGTAAGTAACGTACAAATAAACCAATCGTTGCAACTTTCGCAGCCGTTGCCAAGAAGGTTGCCATAGGTGCTGGCGCACCTGCATATACATCTGGCGTCCATTTATGGAATGGTGCAAGTGAAAGTTTGAATGCAACAGCAAAGATGATTAAACCTAAGCCCAATAACACCATTGGTTGTTTGATTGCAGTAAACAATGCCTGAACAGAGTCATAGAACGACAATGAACCTGTATATGCATAGATATACGCCATACCCATGAGCAACATTGCAGAAGCAGTCGCTGAAAGTACAAGGTATTTAATCCCCGCTTCCAAAGACTGACTACGTTGATAGGTATACGCCAACATGCCGTATACAGGAATCGACATCAACTCTAGGCTGATGAAGAATGCTGCATAGTGTGAGCTTGAAACCAACAACATTGCACCTGTCACTGAACACAGTAACAAGATATACAACTCTTCGCGGTTGTCCTTATAGGTCTCAATATAGGCATGAGATAAAGTACAGCACGCTAAAGCAGCAATCAGAATCAGGAATTGATAGAGCATGGTAAATGGATCAACCATGAACATGCCCATCACGTTTACTGGTGCAAAGTGCCCACTAAACATGGTGTATCCAATATAAATTGCAGCAAGGTTTAAACCCACAACCGAAGTTGTTGCAATCAGATTGTGATTACGCTTAATCGCAGTTAATAACATCACGACGATTGCGGTCAAAGCCACAATCATCACAGGAGCAAGTGGCATTAGCTCAGAAAAAGAAATTGTGAAGTTCATGATTTATTGCATCTCCACATGTTCAAGTTGAGTTGCAGCCTGTTGAACAGTTTCGACAACTTCTTGTACTGGCATATAACTATTTACTAACCATTGCATGCTTGAATGAGACATATCCAAGAATGTTTGCGGGTAAATACCTAACCAAACCAAACCGATCGCACAGATCATCAAAATAGTGACTTCACGTGCAGATAGATCTTTAAGCGGACTGGTATAGTGCTGTTTTTGCTCTGGGTTTGGTTCACCAAATAATGCTTTGTGAATCAGAATCAGACCATAAAGACCGGCAAATACCAAGCTCACTGCGGCAATGATCGTGAACGCTGGATAAGCTTTGAATGAACCCATCAAGATCAGGAATTCACCAATAAAGTTACCTAGACCTGGTACACCAACCAATGCTGCAACAAAGAACATCAAGAAGAATGGTAAGTATTGCAGCTGACCACGAAGACCACCCATCAAGCGTAAATCACGTGTGTGTAAACGCTCATACACTTGACCCGACATAATGAACAATGCAGCAGATGACAAGCCATGTGCCAACATCATGATCATGAGGCCTTGGAAGGTCAGGATATTACCTGCATAAATTGCAAGTAAGATGAAACCCATGTGTGAAATAGACGTGTACGCAAGTAAGCGTTTCATATCTGTTTGTTGGTACGCTAAGAATGCACCGTAGAAAATACCAATCAGACCCAAAATAATAGCGATATCAGCAAATTGTGCTGATGCAGCCGGGAAGAATGGAATTACGAAACGAAGCAAACCGTACGCAGCTGTTTTAATCAAGATACCTGCTAAATCCACAGAACCCGCTGTTGGTGCTTGAGCATGTGCATCAGGTAACCAACCGTGTAATGGGAATACTGGTAACTTCACCGCAAAACCAATGAAGAAACACAGCATGAATGCATAAGCAACTTCAGGTGGTAAGTGGTTCGCAACAGCCAATAGATAGTTGTAATCGAAACCAATCATACCTGTCATCATGTATCCATAGACCACAAGGCCTAAGATACCGATCAACATGATTAAACCAGCAATTTGAGTATATAAGAAGAATTTAGTTGCAGCATAAACACGCGAACGACCATTCGACCCTGAGTGTCCCCATAACGCAATCAAGAAGTAGATTGGTACGAGCATCATCTCCCAGAAGAAGAAGAACAAGAATAAGTCAATCGCCAAGAATACACCGATGACCCCACCCAAACTCCAAAGTAAGTTTAAGTGGAAGAAACCAACGTTCTTTTGAATCTCACCCCATGAACAACCAACTGCAAGTACACCCAGCAATGCAGTCAACAACACCATAAGTAGAGATAAACCATCCACCGCTAAGTGAATGCTAATGCCTAAAGTCTGAATCCATGGAAGATGGAATTCAGCCGCCCAAGTCGGGACTTTACCGCCCAACTCGTAGCTAAATGTACCACTTTGCCACAGTGCAATGCCTAAACCGAAGGTAATCAACATACCAATCAAGGCAATCCAGCGCGGCAAATGTTGGTCGTATTTATCGACTAACCAACAAATAAAACCAGCAATGAAAGGAACTAAAATCAGTGCGGGTAAAATTAAATTGTTTTCCATTTTATTTCCCCACAACCTGAATCACGATCAAGATCATCAATAACACCACTACACCGAGTGACATGCTTGAAGCGTATTCACGTAATGAACCTGTTTGACGCGAACTTGTAAAGCTATTACCACCCTTCACAATTGCAGGAAGCACTAACCATAAACCGTCAACTGGATCACGACCTAAAATTTTCGCAATCAATAAATAAGGTTTTACAAATACGATGTCATACAAAGCATCGAAACCAAATGCTGTACGGCAAATGTGCGCTAAACCTGAACCCAAAGATGTTTGAGCAAAAGCTTTTACTGCACCGTATGCAAAAGCAAACAAGAAGATACCCACAGCTAAACCAGCAAGGGCAACACCACTTGCTAAATGTTCAGCATGTGCAACAGCTGCTTCTAAGCTCTCAGGAACAACAAAACTTGGAATGCTTGCAGCAGTCAGTAATTTTGCAACTGGCGCTTGCAGGAAGTAACCGATACCTGTTGATAACGCAGCAAGAATCGCAAGCGGCCCCCAGTAAGTAACGCCATGAATCGCATGTGCATGGGTTTTCTCTTCACCGAAGAATACCACCCAGATTAAACGGAAAGTATAGATAGACGTTAAGAATGCACCCGCAACACCTACCCAGTACAACGTATTGTAAAGCGGAAGATTTGCAATTGTAGACTGTGCATATACTGCACCCAAGATCGCATCTTTAGAGAAGAAGCCAACGGTCACGATTGGAAGTGCTGCCAATGCGCCACCACCGATTACAAAACACCAGAATACGAATGGAATCTTGTGACGTAATCCACCCATTTTGAAAATGTTTTGTTCGTGATGACATGCAAGAATCACTGCACCTGAAGAAAGGAACAATAACGCTTTGAAGAATGCGTGAGCCAACATGTGGAATAAACCAGCTTGGTATGCTTCAGCACCCACTGCCATAAACATATAACCGAGCTGACTCATGGTTGAGTAAGCCAAGATACGTTTGATATCGGTTTGCACCAATGCGGCAAAGCCAGCAACCAGCAAAGTCACAGCACCTGTAATCGAGATGAACTGCATTACTTCTGGTGCCATTTCCATCACAGAGAACATACGGCAGCATAAGTACACACCCGCTGTAACCATTGTTGCAGCATGGATCAATGCAGATACTGGTGTAGGACCAGCCATCGCATCAGCTAACCAAGTTTGTAATGGAATTTGCGCTGATTTACCTGCCGCACCCAAGAACAACATCAATGCTGTCCAGATCGACAATGATGAGCTTTGTGTCATAACAGTCGCTGCATTTTCAACAATGTACTGAATATTCAAAGTACCAAATTGTTGATAGAGCAAGAACAATGCGATGAGTAAGAATACGTCACCCACACGTGTTACTGTGAATGCTTTGATTGCCGCCCAACCATTTGCAGGGTTTGAGTAGTAGAAACCAATCAATAAGTAAGAGCACAGACCTACGCCTTCCCAACCTAAGAACAATAACGCCAAGTTATCGCCCAATACCAACAACAACATGCTGGCAACGAATAGGTTGAAATAAGAGAAGAAACGCGCATAACCTTCTTCACCACGCATATACCATGATGCGAAGATGTGAATCAGGAAGCCAACACCTGTGACCATACCTGTCATCAATAATGACAAGCCATCTAAATGTAAGCTGATACCTGGCTCAAAACCGCCAACGCTGAACCAAGTCCATAAGTGTTGAACAAAAACGGTTTGACCACTGCTGGTAAATGCAAGACCGGCAATTAAAGCAAATAACGCAGATAAACCAACTGAACCGACGCCAATAATGGCAGCTACATTTTCAGAAAGTTTGTCACGCCCTGCCGCTAAAAGGATAAAACCAATGAGCGGAAATAAAACGGTTAAATATAATGTACTCATCCGCGCATCTCACTAGCAGCATCCACATCCAAGTGATGGAAGCGATGATAAAACTGAAGGACGATCGCAAGACCAATACATGCCTCTGCTGCAGCAAGCGTCAGGATCAAAATGAACATGATCTGTCCATCTGGCTGAGCCCAAACACTACCTGCCAAGACGAATGCCAACGCAGCAGCATTCATCATCACCTCAAGGCTCATTAGCATAAATAAAAGGTTGCGTCGCACCATTACACCGTAAAAACCCAGTGCAAAAAGGATGGTTGCAACGATCAAACCATGTTCTAAAGGGATGTGTCCCATTATTCTTTATCCTCTTCTGCACCTGGTTCACGTTTGCCTAAGTGGAATGCTGCAACAAGTGCTGCAAGCAATAACATCGCGGCAACTTCTACCAATAATAGATAGTGAGTAAATAGTGCTTGACCAACGGCTTTAGGACCAACAACTTCTGTCCCCATTGGCGCAGAAATCGTGGTGTATTCACCACCGAGCATCCACACCAAAATTAAACCCAATAAAAAGCTCATGAGTGCAGGAAAAGCCCAAGCATCTGAAGTCAACCATTTGCTTTCTTGTTCAATGGTATCTTGTCCAAGGTTCAACATCATGACAACGAAGACGAACAAGACCATGATTGCACCTGCATAAACGATGATCTCAAGGGCAGCCGCAAACGGCGCACCCACGATCATGAAAATGCCAGCAACCGCAAGAAGAGAAACGATCAAGCTAAGTAATGCATGCACAGGATTGGTGTTGGTCACAACACGTACTGTCGAAACAATGGCCACAAGTGCCATCAAATAAAATGGCCACATCATGGTAATAAGCTCCGTACATCTACTGGTGCACTTTCTTTTTGTGCTTGACCTTTTTCTTTACCGCTCACAGCCATACCTGTTACGCGATAGAAGTTGTAGTCAGGATATTTACCAGGTCCAGAAATGAGTAAGTTTTCTTTCTCATACACCAAGTCTTGACGTACATATTCACCAAGTTCGAAATCTGGTGTCATCTGAATCGCTGTGGTTGGACATGCTTCTTCACACATACCGCAGAAAATGCAGCGTGAGAAGTTAATACGGAAAAATTCAGGATACCAACGTCCATCTTCTTTTTCCGCTTTTTGCAATGAAATACAGCCCACTGGACATGCAACCGCACAAAGGTTACATGCCACACAACGCTCTTCACCATCTGGATCACGCGTTAATACGATACGACCGCGATAGCGTGGAGGCGCAATTTGTTCACCTGGTACTTCTGGATATAAGATCGTGTCACGTTTACGTGTTACATGGCTGAACACCATCCATAACGAACGTACAATCGATCCAAAGCCAGCTAGAATTTTATACATTTTGTACTCCCTGCTGTCCTAGGCCTGATTCATCAGAATCACAGCACCAGTCACTAACAAGTTGACCAACGCCAATGGCAAACAAACTTTCCAACCAAAGTTCATCACTTGGTCATAACGTGGACGCATTAACGAGCCACGCGCCAAGACAAACATCATTACAAAGAATGCTGTTTTAATAACGAACCAGAATAATGGTGGAACAAATGGAATTTCTAAGTTAAATGGTGCAAGCCATCCGCCGAAGAATAAAGTCACGATCAAAGCAGAGATCAAAACAACGTTGACGTATTCCGCAACGAAGAACATCCCCCACTTCATACCACCATATTCAACATGGTAACCTTCAGCCAATTCTTGTTCAGCTTCTGGTTGGTCAAATGGGTGACGGTGCGTTACCGCAACACCTGCAACCACAAAGATCAAGAAACCTAAGAACTGAGGAATGATGAACCACATATCACGTTGTGCTTCAACAATCTCACGAAGGTTGAATGAACCTGCAATCGCAACCACACCCATCAACGAGATACCCAAAAACACTTCATAAGAAATAGTTTGAGCAGCAGAACGAAGACCACCGAGTAATGAGTATTTGTTGTTAGATGCCCAACCACCAAATAACACTGCATAAACTGCAATACCTGCCATTGCCATAAAGAACAATAGGCCGATACTCATATCCGCAACGCCCAGTGTAGGACTTACAGGAATCACCATAAACGAAAGTACCGCAGTTGCCATCGCAACTGCTGGTGCTAAACGGAAAGTCAGCTTATCAGCAAACTTTGGTGTCCAGTCTTCTTTGAACATGATCTTGAGCATGTCGGCAACGATCTGGAACATACCACCCGGACCGACACGGTTTGGACCATAACGGTCTTGCCATAATGCCAAGAGACGACGCTCAATAAATGACATCAAAGCTGCAACTAAAACCACCACCAGCAAGATCACAATCGCCTGAATCACTGAATAAGCGATTGGCCAGTTCTCAGCCCAAAGTGGCGTTTGACGTATAATTTCTTGATTCATGAATTACACTCCTACCGCCACAGAAACAGGCTCTGCCAATGAAACAGTTGGTGCTAAACCAATTGGGTAACCAATATAACCTGTTGGTAAATATTCGATCACTTGTACTGGCAAGCTAATACTCGTTTCACCCGCTTTCACTGTAATACGTTGACCATCTTGAACATTTAAGCGTGTCGCATCTTGCTCACCCACTGCAAACATTGCTTCAGGAATACGAGATTCCATCGCAGGTGTTTTAATGGTGAATTCGCCAGAACCAAAAATATGGTGCATTGGCACAAGGCGGAAACTTTCAGGATTCACAACAACAGCTGAAGGTGCAACATAGCTACGCGCAGGACGTTTTGCTAAACGATCGAATAAACGTACACCCGAATCACCACCTTTTAAGTGACCACCCACTTCATCTTGGTATTTGTTCCAAGCTTGTGGTGAGTTCCAACCCGCAGACCATGCGAAAGGTACCAATGAAGATGCAGTCTGATTCCCCACATAACCTTCCATAGAGAATGTTAATGCAGAGTCGATATCTGTCGGTTGCTTAGGTTCGTGAATCGATAACGGCGCACGCATTGCAGTACGACCTGAGTAACGACGTGGTTCACGTGCAATTTTCAAACCGTGGATACGATAGCCAGCATCTGGCGCAACGTCTTCAATTGCAGCAAGCACAGGAACATTTTTCACGATGTCATCAATCACATCATCAAGCAATGTCCAATCCACTGCTTTGCCTTTGAGACCAGTCTCAATGGCATGTAACCAGCGCCATGATTCTTTGATCGCATATTCAGGTTTGTAGTAGCTTGGGTCATACACTTGATAGAAACGTTGTGCACGGCCTTCTTGGCTAACCACAGTACCGTCACCTTCAGCAAAGCTTGCAGCCGAAAGTACGATATCCGCAAGTTTCAAGGTTTCAGTTTCGCTATGATCGAGCACGATCACAGTCTCAGCCTTGTCAAATGCAGCTTTCACTTGAGCAACTGGTAAACGACGAGTTAAGTCATTTTCAATCACAACCACTGCATCATAATCTTGCGCAAAGGCTTGTTCTAAGCTTAAGCCACCAAACAGCGCCAAGCCCATTGAGTTCACTTCAGGAACAGTCAATGACAAGCCTGCATGTTCACCTAAATTTTGTGCAACTTGAGCTGCAGCTTCCATGATTGCAGGATCTTGTAAGCTCGTACCAGAGATAATCAATGGCTTTTTCGCTGCTTTCAAAGTATCTGCAATGGTTTGCGCAAATGCTTTAGCATCATCCGCTAAACCAGAAAGCGCTTCACCTTTAACAGCAGCAGCAACTGCGAAACCTAAACGTGCGATGTCATTTGGAGATGCGACCACTTCACCTGTCGCAACATCCGCTAAACGCGTTTGTGTTGCAGCAAGGATATAGATTGGTGATTTTGCATCTTGACCGATACGCTGTACAGGTTCAGCCAGCCAGTCTGGTGTACGTGTTGCAGCAGCCATTTCTTTAGCTTTATTTTTCGCAGCTTGGCGAACCGATAAAGCCATACGTGGCGCAGTTTGAGTCAAGTCTTCACCCAAGATCAACACCGCATCATAGCTTTCAATTTCACGCATGTTCGGGTTGTAAATACCCTGTGTTTGCATGATTGATGCAGCTAACTCAACCAAGTTTTGGTCTTTCTGAGACATACCTGTTGAGTAGTTGTCTTGTCCAACCAATTCACGAAGTGCGTAGTTAGATTCCAAGCTCGCGCGTGGAGAACCAATCCCTAATACCTTCTTGCCTTGAAGCTGAGCAATCACCTGATCAAGTGCCTGATCAACACTCACAGTTGCAACAGTGTCACCATTACGGAACTGCGGTTGACGTGGACGATCTTCACGATTCACATAACCCGTACCGAAACGACCTTTATCGCAAAGGAAGTATTGATTCACTGAACCATTGAAACGGTTTTCAACACGACGGATTTCGCCATAACGCTCACCCGGAGAGATGTTACAACCTGAAGAGCAACCGAAACATACGCTTGGCGCATATTGCATGTCCCATTTACGGTTATAACGTGCTGAATGCGTCTTATCCGTGAATACACCTGTTGGACAAACTTCAGTCAAGTTACCAGAGAATTCAGACTCTAAAGTGCCTGACTCTGGACGACCGAAGTAAACACGTGATGCATTGGCATAGACACCAAAGTCAGTGCCGCCAGCATAGTCTTTGTAATAACGCACACAACGATAGCACGCGATACAACGGTTCATCTCATGCGCAATAAACGAACCCAACTCTTGGTTGTGGTGAGTACGTTTCGTAAAGCGATAGCGACGACGATCGTGCTGAGTCATCACAGTCATATCTTGTAAATGACAGTGACCACCTTCTTCACAGACTGGACAGTCGTGTGGGTGATTCGTCATCAAGAATTCAACAATCGATGCACGGAAATCCGTTGCTTCTTTGTCTTCAATCGAGATAAAAGTATTGTCGGCAGCTGGTGTCATACATGACATGACCAAACGCCCACGTGTATCCTCAGGATTCGCATACTGAGTCACCGCACATTGACGACAAGAACCAACTGAACCTAAGGATGGGTGCCAACAAAAATACGGGATGTCGATGCCAAGGCTAAGACATGCTTGTAGCAAGTTTTCTGAGCCGTTGACTTCATACGATTTTCCATCGACATGAATTGTAGCCATAGTCGAATTCCTTAAGCTTGTTCTACGTCTAGAGCAGGAGCATGGGTTTTAACCTTTGCTTCAAACTCGTTACGGAAATATTTAAGTGCGCCCATAAGCGGCTCCATCGCACCTGGTGCGTGAGCACAGAAAGTTTTACCAATCCACAATTTACGAGTAAGCTCTTGTAAATGATCGATATCTTCTTTCTTACCTTCGCCTGCTTCCAGTGCTTTAAGCGCTTTAACTGCCCAAGGTAAACCATCACGGCATGGTGTACAGAAACCACATGATTCACGCGCAAAGAATTCTTCTAAATTACGTGTAGCAGAAACCATACATTGAGTTTCATCCACAACCATCAACAAACAAGTTCCTAAACGTGAACCCGCTTTCATGATTGTTTCAGAATCCATTGGCAAATCAATGTGCTCAGCTGCTAAAAAGTCAGTCGAAGCACCACCCGGTAACCATGCTTTCAAAGTAAGACCATCACGCATACCACCAGCATGTTCTTCAATCACTTCACGCGCTGTTGTACCGAATGGAAGTTCCCAAAGACCAGGGAATTTGACTTTGCCTGATGCGCCATAGATCTTGGTACCCGGATCTTTCGACTTACCAGCAGAAAGATTGATGTACCACTCTGGGCCACGCAACATGATCGCTGGCAAGTTATTGTAGGTTTCAACGTTGTTAACAATCGTTGGACGACCCCATGCCCCTGCAACTTGCGGGAATGGTGGCTTAGTACGCGGATTGGCACGACGACCTTCAAGCGAGTTAATCAATGCAGTTTCTTCACCACAAATATAACGACCTGCGCCTGTGTGCACGTGCAACTCAAAGTTCCAACCTGTTCCAAGGATATTGTCACCCAAGTAACCTTTGGCACGAACTTGCTCTAATGCTTCATTTAAGTATTGAGCCGCTTCGATATATTCGCCACGGATGAAGATATAACCCTGAGTCGCTTCAAGGGTATAACCTGCAATCAGCATCCCTTCGATCAATTGATGTGGAAGTTTTTCCATCAACAAACGGTCTTTAAAGGTACCTGGTTCCATTTCATCGGCATTACAGATCAAATAGCGTGGACCACCATCATTTGGTGCCATCAATGACCATTTAATCCCTGCCGGGAAGCCTGCACCACCACGACCTTTAACCGTCGCAGCTTTAATCACTTCAAGCACATCTTTTGGCGGCATACCGAGTGCTTTTTTAAAGCCAGCATAACCTTCGAGCGCTTCGTAATCATCAGCAGCACGGACGTGCTCTTGCT
Source organism: Acinetobacter sp. Tr-809 (assembly GCF_011753255.1). Classification (NCBI taxonomy): domain Bacteria; kingdom Pseudomonadati; phylum Pseudomonadota; class Gammaproteobacteria; order Moraxellales; family Moraxellaceae; genus Acinetobacter; species Acinetobacter sp. Tr-809. Next base: position 69,778 of record NZ_VWVZ01000002.1, on the reverse strand, counting down.
TGCTCAAACGCCAAGTTAATGGATGAGTTTCTGGGTTACCGTCGCCATAAATTGGTTTTGGTTCAGTATTCATACATACTTCTCCAATAACTGTTTGACTGATGACACTTCCACTAAACCATGAGTATCTTCATCAATCATTAAAGTTGGACCTTTATCACAGTTGCCTAAGCAGCAAATTGGGAGCAAGGTAAAACGACCATCTGCTGTGGTTTGTCCGTACTGGATACCCAACTCACGCTGAAATGCTTCAGCTAAAGTTTCTGAACCCATCAAGAAGCACGCAATTGAGTCACATAATAAAATCACGTGACGACCCACAGGTTGGCGATAGATTCGGTTATAGAATGTCGCTACGCCTTCTAAATCCGCCACACTTATCGTCAGCAATTGTGCAATTGCATTCATTTGCGCATCATCTACCCAACCATTGCGGCCTTGTACACACTTCAACGCATCAAGCGATGCTGCACGTGGGTACGGATAGTGACCAATGTGATGTTCAATTTCATGGATTTCTTCAGCAGTCAAAATCCCTTCAACATTCACACGAGGTTTTTTATCAGTCAAAATCATCATAATCGTTTACCCCTAGCGATCCACGTCAGCCATAACCACGTCAATGGTCGCCAAATAAATGATCAAGTCAGAAACCAAACTGCCGTTAATCACTGAAGGCATTTGCTGTAAGTGAGTGAATGTCGGTGTACGAATACGGGTACGGTAACTCATGGTTGACTTGTCTGAAGTCAAATAATAAGTACTCGCGCCTTTCACCACTTCCGTCATAAATGATGACTCACCAGCAGGCATTACTGGACCCCAAGATACGCTCAAGAAGTGCGTAATCAAGGTTTCAATATCTTGTAATGTCTTATCTTTCGGTGGTGGAACAGCCAATGGATGATCCGCTTTATATGGACCAGATGGCATGTTGTCCAAGCACTGTTGAATGATTTTCAACGACTCCGTGATTTCACGGAAGTGAACCAAGACACGTGCATATGCGTCGCCTTCGTATTCCACTGGAATATCAAAGTCAAAGTTTTCATAACCACTGTATGGACGATATTTACGAACGTCAAAATCAATACCCGTCGCACGTAAACCAGTACCCGTTACACCCCAAGCCAACGCAGATTTAGCATCGTATTGCGCAACATTGCGAGTACGACCAATAAATACTGAGTTTTTAAGTGCAGCAGTGTAGTACTCGTTCAAACGTTTCGGCATCCACTCTAGCAACTCTTTAACAAGTTTTTGCCAGTTATTTGGAAGGTCATGTGCCGTACCACCGATACGGAACCATGCTGGGTGCATACGGTAACCCGTAATCGCCTCAACGATGTCATAGACTTTTTGACGGTCTGCGAACATATAGAATACAGGGGTCATACCACCCGCATCCTGAATCGCTGTACCACAGAACAACAAGTGGTTATTGATACGGAATAATTCGTTCAACATTACACGAATGACTTGCGCACGCTCAGGTACTTTAATACCAGCAAGCTGCTCAACAGCCATCACATATGGCATGTTTTGCGCACAACCACCGAGGTAGTCAACACGATCCGTATAAGGGATGAATGAATGCCATGTTTGACGTTCAGCCATCTTTTCCACACCACGGTGGTGATAACCGATATCAGGTACACAGTCTTTCACTTCTTCACCGTCCAACTGTAACACCACACGGAAAGCACCGTGCGCAGATGGATGGTTAGGACCCAAGTTCAGGAACATGAAGTCTTCGTCGTCATTACCGCGTTTTAGACCCCAGTCTTCTGGTACAAAGCGTAAGTGTTCTTGTTCGAAATCTTGCTTTGCTTGGTCTTGCATATACGGCGTATATTCTGTCGCACGCGCTGAATATTCTTTACGTAATGGGTGACCTTCCCAATAGGTTGGCAACAAGATACGACGGAGCATTGGATGCCCTGCGAAATCGATACCAAACATATCGTAAGCTTCACGCTCGTACCAGTTGGCATTTGGCCAAATGTTGGTTGCAGTTGGAATGCTTAAATCATTTTCATTCAACGCAACTTTAATACGAATATCACTATTACGCTCAAGCGATAGCAAGTGATAGAACACAGTGAAGTCAGATGCTGGCAAACCATCACGGTGAACACGTAAACGCTCATCTACCGCTGACAAGTCAAACAACATCACATAAGGACGTTCCACTTTACGGAGGAACATGAGGACTTCTTGCACGCGTGCGCGCTCAACCCAGACTGTTGGAAACTCTTCAAAAGTCGTCTGCACGTAGAAGTTCTCACCAAATTTGGTTTTGAGCTCTTCTACGATTGCAAATGCAGGGCGGGAATCAACTGGTGTTGATTCTGGCATAGCAATGTCAGTTTCAGCCATTGGCTTGGCTTCCTATTTAATACAAATTCTGGCAATTTTTCCGATGACCATACCCATCACGGGACATGTCAAAAACTCATCGTCAAAATTATTTAATATCATCCATAGAGCGTAAGTTTTTCACCGCAATACGTTCAGCATTTTTACGGTCACGTTCTGGCATCATCTTTGGCTTATACACAGGCTGAAGATCATCACCAATAACCGCTGAAAGTGGACGGCGCTCTAGTTGAATTTGGTCTTGAAGTAACATCAATGCTTGGATTAATGCTTCTGGGCGAGGTGGACAACCTGGGATGTACACATCAACAGGAATAATTTTATCTACACCTTGAACTACTGAATAGATGTCGTACATACCACCTGAGTTTGCACAAGCACCCATTGAGATCACCCATTTAGGCTCAAGCATTTGTTCATACAAACGTTGAATTACAGGTGCCATTTTGACAAAGCAAGTCCCAGCAACAATCATCAAGTCCGCTTGACGTGGTGAAGCACGAATAACCTCAGCACCAAAACGAGATAAGTCATGTACGCCAGTTAATGTTGTTGCATATTCAACGTAGCAGCATGAAGTACCAAAGTTAAATGGCCACAAAGAGTTTTTACGCCCCCAGTTCACCGCTGTATGCAACACATCTTCAAGACGCGTCATCATTACGCTTTTATTCACTTCTTCTTCAAGTGGATCAGTAACAATTTGACGATCTTGTAATGGATATTGATCTGCATCCGGATTCGCACGGGTTAAAGTATATTTCATCCCGACTTACTCCTGTTCAAATGATGATGTAGTCGGTGTTTTTGATTTAACACGACCAGAAGACTGTGCTGGAATATGACCAGTAGGATCGACGACTAACTCTTCAATGTTATTGAATCGCGTAATGTCAGCAATGTTCATATTTGGCGAACCAATTTTGGTTTTAATTCCAGCCGCTTTACGACGATCTGAAGGAGCCCAGTTCAGCGCACCTGTAGAAAGTTCATAAATCAAACCGATTAATAAAACTAAAATAAAGACGGCAGCAGTTGCAAAACCAACCCAACCAACTTCACGAACTGAAGTTGCCCAAGCGTAGAGATAGAGGGCTTCTAGATCGAAAACCACAAAGAAAATTGCAACTAAATAGAACTTGGCTGACAAGCGGATACGAGCACCGCCCGCACCAACTACACCTGATTCAAACTGCTCTTGCTTTGCACGTCCCCATGCTTTACCCCCTAGGAGTAAGGGAACTGTCAGCATAAAAACGCAAAGAAATGTAACGCCGATCACGAAGGCAATTATTGCCCATTCGTATGGAGTAATGGCACTCATGCGGGGATAACTCCTGGCAGGCCTATTTTTAACAAAGAATGTATGTATTGGCCTTCAAATACACCAAACACAAAATTAATCCCGCCAATTGTACCTGATTTCTAATTTCTCATGCTAGTTGAAGCGCTTTAGTCTTTCGGATGATTTTGTCCTTAAATTTACCGATATATCCAAGATCATGGTTAATTCACCCCTAAAAATCGAATTATCTAATCAAGAACAGCATATTGATCATTTTTTTCTTTTTCTACATTATGAAAAAAACTAAATTTCTAGTGGTTCGCCCCAATATATTGCAGCACGAACTAAATCATTGCATTGATACAAATTTATGATGAAAATTTAAACAGAATTTATATAATAGCGCGACCTTATCTCCCCCATAGAACCGCGTCAGAATGCCCCAAGCCTATGCAGCATTAAAACCACGCTCACTGTTACAATTATTTTTACTCTTTAGTGGGGTAATTCTATTGTGCTGCCTACTCGGTATCGCAACTAGACATCTCACCTTTCTAGCCTCTTTTTGGCCAGCCAACTCAGTTCTACTTGGTTTACTGATTCGTTTTCCACAAACACGCCATCCAATCAGTTTTATTGGAGCAATCGTAGGTTATCTAGTAGCCGACACCTCACAAGATACGCCTTTTTTACTCAATATTTGTCTCACCTCTGCAAACCTACTGTATGTCATCACGACATTGACCTTGTATATCAAATTTAATGCATTTATCCGTTCAATGCATCATGGTTATTTTTATTTATTTCTATTTAGTTTTTGCTGTATTGGCGGTTTGGCCAGCTCGTTTTTTGCAGCCATTACCCTGCCATTATTCAACACTAAATTTGCCTTAGGTTCATTTTGGATTGATTTCGGCTACTGGTTTACCGCTGAAATTCAAAATGCATTGTTGCTACTTCCCGCCATCATCAGCGCACCACTTTGGAGCGAGTTTAAACAACAACTAAAAGAATTTAAAACACAGACAGTTCAACAAAGTTTACCGCTATTTGCGGTCATTTTCTCAATTGCAATTGGCTACTATGATGCGGGCCCAGGGTCATTGCTCTACCCGATTGCTGCCTTGATCTGGTGTGCATTGAGCTATCGCCATTTTTCAGTGGCCATCATTACCTCGATCAGTTGTGCTTTTGTGATCTATCATGTCTCTCAAAACTATCTATTACTTTACCCAGAACAATTTTTAAACAACGCCATCTCGATCCGCCTTGGACTGATTATGATGACCATTGCCCCACTCACGGTGTCTAGCATTAATATGGTGAGATCCAAGTTGATCCAAGAACTACAACATACCATTGCGCATGATGAACTCACATCAAGTTTAACCCGACGTCAATTTTTGCAATCGGTACAACTGCTGCAACAACAAGCAACCTACTCTGGTCACACCACCGCTTTCCTCATGCTCGACATTGATCACTTTAAGCAGGTCAATGATAACTATGGGCATCAAATGGGTGATCGTGCCTTACAAAGCTGTGTACAAACCATTCAAACCTTACTCAAGCCTCAAGACTTATTGGGACGCTTAGGTGGCGAAGAGTTTGCCATTTTCATGACCGACACCGATGCGGATGCCGCCTATCTTTGTGCTGAAAAAATCCGCCTACAGATCAGCCAAACCCCAATTGAATATGAAATACAACAAAGCTTCTCGATTCAAATGAGTATTGGTATTTGTATTTGTATTCCTGAAAACCAACATTCAATTGAGCAATTATTTAAACAAGCCGATGATGCCCTTTACCTAGCCAAACGGCAAGGTCGAAACCAAGTTGTCATTTCGACATAATATGTTGCAATTCAGCTAAATACTTTAATTATCTTTATACACAGCGAACACAATAGATGAGTATTCTAGAATGAGCACAAAAGGAGAAAAATATGCATCTAGAATACACACACGCTTCGGATTATTTCTTTTTTTCACAACTGCTGATGCGTCATATAGAAAGTTATGTTCGAAAACATCCAGATGCTGATAATGCAATTTTTGATTTAAGAGATATATACGAAGTATTTAGAGAGGATTTTGCCGCCACAACCACCAATTTAGAAAGTATTCTCAATATTGCAGATAGCTATAAAGTCGAAACCTTAAATGGAGATCAAGCCCTGATCAAAGGCTATAAAATCGATATTAAAAATAATGCGCTGCTCATTGATTTTAATGCAGATGCACTACAAGGTCTTCGCTCAGGGAAACCACTAATTGAACCAGATCCATCTCTTCACGAATAGACCGTGATCACCCGAGGTCACCGAAAGGCCTAACTTAGCCAAAGCATCTTGCTTTGGCTTTTTTATAGCTGCACATAAAAAAGGAATGAGATACATCATTCCTTTTTACTCTTTCGTTATTTTTTCATCACTTGTTTATAACGTTTGGCAGGCCACGTCATGATAAACCGCGCACCACCCAAGTTTGGACTCTGATCGACTTGAATCGTTCCACCAAACCAATAGGCAATACGACTCACAATCGACAGGCCTAAACCATAACCACCCGAAGCACGAGTACGACTGTCATCTAAACGGGCAAAAGCCTCAAAAATACGACTACGTTCTTGTTCAGGAATCCCCGGCCCATCATCTTCGACACAAACATAGGCATTACCATCAGCACGAATACCACCGCTGATACGAACTTTATTATCACAATAACGAACCGCATTACCCACAAGGTTCTGTACCACACGATGTAAATAACGACGCTCAGCATCCACTTTCAAAGCCAATGGTGGAGCAATTAACTCAATTTCTTTTTGCGTCTTCAAGGCTTCCGTTTCCATTGCCACTTGGTCAAGCACCTCAACCAAGACAATGTCTTCGAAATCTAAAGATGGTGTACCTTGCTCCAGCTTGGCATAGGTCATGATCTCATCAATCAGGGTATTGAGGGCTTCAATATCTTTATCAATCATATCCACTTGCTGAATTCGGTAATTATAATCATCCTCTTCAGCCAGCATTTCCATACCAAAACGGATTCGCGCGACAGGTGTTCTCAGCTCATGCGATACCGCACGCATTAACTCACGCTGTGCTTCAATCAACCGCTGAATATGATCCGACATATTGTTATAACTGGATGCCAAGTTTGCCATTTCGTCAGTACCTTCAATTGGCACACGTAATGACAAATCACCTGATTTCATCTTATTCAAGGCATAACGTACCTGACGAATTTTACGCTCTAACGGTAAGATCAGACCATAAACACCCAAGCTCAATAAGAATAAGCTAAATAAGGTAATCCCTGCTGAAAGCTGGAATGGCATCCAATTAAACATTGGAACAGGTCCTAAAATCAGCACTTGTGCAGGATGGTTAGGCATTGGAGAAACAATCGAAATGGTGGTACCACGTACAGTTGCACTATCCTTATACAGCAACACACTTTGGTCTTGGCGCAAACGACCAATTTGCTCTGAATCTAAATTGATATTTTTAATATCTGAAATTTCAATCGGATAATAGAAATGCTTTTTAATTTTATCTAAGTATTCACGCTCCTGCCCCGGATAAAAAATCAAATAATCCAGTACAAAAATCGGAAGCGCTTTCATTTGGCGTTCGCCAATTTTATCGACTTTGATATAAAGGAAATGCTTAGGGTCGTCTTTTAGACCGATAATAATATAACCAATGCCATTATTGGCATCATAACGAACCACTGATTTTTGCTCAGCAATGCGCTTTTTCTCGGTACGGGATAATTCTACCCGTTCCGCATCTACATAGTAGATCGGCAATTCCAGCAAATCAGATGCATCGGAAATCCAATCTAACTTTTGTTGCTTTTCTGGCTGACGAGACACCCCTTCACTAATGACATAAGAAATGCCATCGGTAAGAGATTCACGATATTCTTGCGCCCGTTGATAGTTAATGATCTGCACCAGCAAATAACAAAATGCTGCAACCACAACAACCAAAACCACCAAACCAGCATAGATACGCAAGAATATGCTGTTTTTCAGTACTCGACTTACCATAGGGTAAATAATTCCAAGCTAGTTAAAATCTCTCCTGAACAGCCATACTGCACAGGCCCTCTATCAAGGGAAAAGCCCCCTTTAAAAAGGAGGCTTTAGAGACTTTAGAGTCCGTTGGTTTCTTTAACGAATAAATAACCCTTACTACGCACTGTTTTGATACGTTTTGGATTTTCTGGATCATCACCAATTTTTGGACGGATACGTGAAATACGTACGTCGATTGAACGGTCTTGACCATCGTATTCGATACCGCGTAAACGCTCAAAAATATCTTCACGAGACAAGATACGACCTGCATTCGATGCCAATAACCATAACAAGTCATATTCAGCGCTAGTGAAATCGACCAATTCACCATTTAAAGTCACTGAACGACCACCATTATCAATCACCAAGTCATCAAACTCGATACGTTGTGCTACTTCGTCTTCCACTGTTTTGTCAGTGCGACGTAATAAAGCACGGATACGTGCCAATAAAACACGCGGCTGAACAGGCTTCGCAACATAGTCGTCTGCACCCATTTCTAAGCCAAGAACCTGATCCATATCTTCAGTACGTGCAGTCAACATCAAAATTGGTTGATGGTAATGCGGACGTACTTCACGACAAACGGTTAGACCATCTGCACCTGGTAACATCACATCCAGTACAACAAGATCTGGTTGCTCGCTGATAATGCGACGGATTGCACGGTTACCATCAGTTTCGACTCCAACTTCTAATCCGTTACGAATCAAATACTCTTGTGTTAAACGTGCTAAGCGTTCGTCATCTTCTACAATCAAAATCTTCGGTAACTTTTCTTCTTGGCTCATTTGTTTGCCCCTAAAATCTGAGTGAATCTGTCTATGAAATCTGACAGATACATTGGTTTATGTTTTGCAATATACACACGTTTACATTGTAAACAAGTAGGCGTTCACCAAACTGATACACGCTTAAGCCATTTTGTTATCTTTTTATTAAAATTATGAATTTTAATATATTTTTCAGTTCTCTATGCTTTTTCCGACAGGATGAATATTTAGTATAGATTTTGTGCCAATGTTAAACAATTTGTTTCTTTATTCGCCCAAAACAATTTAAGTGTCTGTTTTTTGAGTTATCCACAGAGTTATCTATAAGCCTTTTTTAACGGCTTTGTTATGCTATGTCCCTGTGAATTCAGCAGTTAACACATGAAAAAAAAATTAGTAAAATGTCAAGGATTGATCTACTGCAAAAAATCCCGTATCTTGTGTTGAAAATAAACTTTAACCACTAAGTATTGTGTTTATCCCTCAAACATCGTGGCATACTTTTTGCTCGATTCAAACGGTCCATGAACATAAAAATAGATGATAATGGAGCTATGCTGACATGAGCATCATCACTTCTACTCCTGGCCAACTTCAGGTCATTAAGCGCACCGGTGAGATTGCGACATTTAATGCCGAGAAAATTTCTGTTGCGATTGGGAAAGCATTTTTAGCAGTTGAAGGTCAACAAGGTACTGACTCAAGTCGTATCCATGACCGCATTACTCAATTGACTGAAATGGTAATGAACACCTTTAATCGCCGCTTACCTTCTGGCGGTACGATTCATATCGAAGAAATCCAAGACCAAGTTGAATTGGCATTGATGCGTACAGGCGAGCAGAAAGTTGCTCGTGCCTATGTGATTTATCGTGACCAACGCGCAAGTGCCCGTCAGCAAACTGGTGCGAACCATCACCCTACTCTTCAAATTACAGATGCTAATGGTCAACTCCAACCATTGGATTTGGATGCGCTTACAACAACCATTCAAACTGCAAGTGAAGGTCTAGAAGGAATTGATGTTCAAGCCATTTTGGATGAAACGGTTAAGAACTTATATAACGGCGTAAAAGAAAGCGATATCGCGACCACCATGATGATGGCAACGCGTACCCGTATCGAACAAGAGCCAAACTATACTTATGTGACTGCGCGCTTACTCAGTAGCGAACTTGTTAGCACAGGTTTAGAATTCTTAGGTCTACCTACAGATACGCTTGAAGGCGATGCTTTAGAAACCTTCTTGAAGAAAGGTATTGAGCTTGATCTTCTTTCTAAAGATCTGCTTGACTTTGACCTTGCAAAATTGGCTGCTGCGATCAAACCGGAACGCTCAAACCAATTCACTTATTTAGGTCTACAAACTTTATTTGACCGTTACTTCATCCACTCAAATGGCGTGCGTTTTGAATTACCACAATTATTCTTTATGCGTGTGTCGATGGGTCTGGCACTTAACGAAGAAAATAAAGAAGACCGCGCAATCGAATTCTATGACTTATTGTCTAGCTTCGACTATATGGCATCTACGCCTACCCTGTTTAACTCTGGTACCTTGCGTCCACAATTATCAAGCTGTTACTTGACCACCATCGGTGATGACTTGTATGACATTTATGGTGCAATGCGTGACAACGCAATGTTATCAAAATGGGCTGGCGGTTTAGGTAATGACTGGACACCTGTACGTGCTTTGAACTCTTATATCAAAGGCACTAACGGTAAATCACAAGGTGTAGTTCCATTCCTTAAAGTTGCCAATGATACTGCAGTTGCGGTAAACCAAGGTGGTAAGCGTAAAGGTGCAGTTTGTGCGTACTTAGAAACTTGGCACTTGGACGTTGAAGAATTCCTAGAGCTACGTAAGAACACGGGTGATGACCGTCGTCGTACCCACGACATGAACACTGCAAACTGGGTTCCTGACTTATTCATGCAACGTGTATTTGAAGATGCTGAATGGACACTGTTCACGCCTTCTGAAACACCAGACTTGCATGACTTAACAGGTGCTGAATTTGCTGAGCGTTATGCACACTACGAAGCTGTAGCAAAACAAGAAAACATGCTACACAAGAAAGTACGTGCGAAAGACTTATGGCGCAAAATGCTTTCGATGTTGTTCGAAACTGGCCACCCATGGATCACATTCAAAGATGTATGTAACTTACGTTCACCACAACAACACGTGGGCGTAGTTCACTCATCTAACTTGTGTACAGAAATCACGTTAAATACAAACCAAGACGAAATTGCGGTATGTAACTTAGGTTCGATCAACCTTGTACAACACGTTCAAGGTGGTGTGTTAGATCGTGAGAAGCTTGCACGCACTGTAAAAACTGCGGTACGTATGCTCGATAACGTAATCGACATTAACTACTATGCTGTGCCACAAGCGAAGAACTCAAACTTGAAACACCGCCCTGTGGGTATGGGGATCATGGGCTTCCAAGATGCATTGTATGAAATGAATCTTGCTTATGGCTCAGATGAAGCGGTTGACTTCGCTGATGAATCAATGGAAGTGATCAGCTACTACGCAATCGAAACATCAAGCAACCTTGCAATCGAACGTGGTGCTTACTCAACATTCAAAGGTTCATTGTGGGATCAAGGTATTCTGCCAATCGACTCTTTAGAAATCGTTGCGAAATCTCGTCCAGAGCGTATGTTCGAAGTGGATCGTACACAACGTTTAGACTGGGATAGCTTACGTACCAAAGTTCAAAAAGACGGTATGCGCAACTCAAATGTGATGGCGATTGCCCCTACAGCAACCATCTCTAACATTTGTGGTGTGTCTCAATCGATTGAGCCAACATTCCAGAACTTGTATGTGAAATCGAATCTTTCTGGTGAATTCACAGTGATCAACCCTTACCTTGTTCGTGCATTAAAAGAACGTGGTCTTTGGGATACCGTGATGGTCAATGACCTAAAACACTTCGAAGGTTCAGTTCAAAAGATTGCACGTATTCCTGAAGAATTAAAAGCAATCTTCGCGACTGCGTTTGAAGTGGATACTCGCTGGATCGTAGATGCTGCGTCACGTCGTCAAAAATGGATCGACCAAGCACAGTCATTGAACCTTTACATCGCTGGTGCGAATGGTAAGAAACTTGACATCACGTATAAGATGGCATGGTTACGCGGTCTTAAAACCACTTATTACCTCCGAGCTTTAGGTGCAACATCGGCTGAGAAATCAACCATTAATACGGGTGCACTGAATGCAGTGAAACCAGCATCGGTTGAAGCACCTGTGGTTGCGGTAGCAGCGGTTGTAGCAGAAAAAGCTGAAGTTCAAACTGAAGATGATGGTTTCTCAACAGCAGCGCCAGTGCCATTGGCGTGTTCAATTGACAACCCAGACTGCGAAGCTTGTCAGTAATTTAATACCTCTCTCCATAAATTCCCTCTCCTTTGGAGAGGGCGAGAAAGGTTTCTATTGAGGCATAGATCATGTTCCATCTCAGTCATAATTATCAATTTGGTGTGATTGTTCTGATTTGTGCCTTTCTAGTGTTTTACATTCCAATGGTTTACGCATTTTTTAAAATACGTAAGCAACAGCGTAAGCAAAATAAGTTTTAGGGGTTGGCGACGTCCATTCGTCACTTTTTAAAAACTCAATCAATAAAACTTAATTTTGCTTACACATTAAGCGTATATTCTAAGACATCTCTTTAGGTGTCTATAACAGCTATACACAACGAAGAGAGAACGAAAAATGTCTATCCTAAGTTGGGACGATTTTGAAGATGATTCGCAAAAACCGACTGCACCTGAACACAAGTCTGCGTCCCTCGACTCGCAAAAAACGGTTAATACGCAAGTGGTATCTGATTCAGAGCAATCATCGCCGCGCGTGGCTACTGCACAACCCGCTGGAACCAGTACCCTGCGATCAACAGATCCAACCGATTCGTTGGCACGAGCATCTGCTGCCTTAGAACACCTAGACGTTGCACCAGGCTTGGAAGAGCTTGAAATGGGTGCACAGCGTGTTCAAGTTGATGATAAAGCCATGATCAACTGTCGCGCAGACTTAAACCAGCTTGTTCCATTTAAATACGAATGGGCTTGGCAGAAGTACCTTGACGGGTGTGCAAACCACTGGATGCCGCAAGAAGTGAACATGAACCATGATATCGCGCTTTGGAAGTCTGAAAATGGCTTAACTGAAGATGAGCGCACCATCATCATGCGTTCTTTAGGTTTCTTCTCGACTGCAGACTCATTGGTTGCAAACAACTTGGTTTTGGCGATCTACCGTCACATTACCAATCCTGAATGCCGTCAGTACATCTTGCGTCAAGCATTTGAAGAAGCAATTCACACGCATGCTTATCAATACTGTATCGAATCTTTGGGTATGGACGAAGGCGAAGTCTTCAACATGTACCGCGAGATTCCAAGTGTTGCGCGTAAAGCATCGTGGGGCTTGAAGTACACTCAATCTTTAAGTGATCCGACTTTCAACACTGGTACGCCTGAAAACGACCAACGTTTATTGCGTAACTTGATCGCGTTCTACTGTGTTCTTGAAGGGATCTTCTTCTACTGTGGCTTTACTCAAATCTTGAGTATGGGTCGTCGTAACAAGATGAACGGTGTTGCTGAGCAGTTCCAGTACATCTTGCGTGATGAATCTATGCACTTGAACTTCGGTATCGACATGATCAACCAGATCAAGATCGAGAACCCGCACTTGTGGACGGCTGAGTTCCAAGAAGAAGTGATTCAAATGATTCTTGAAGGTACTATGCTCGAGATCGAATATGCGCGTGACACCATGCCACGTGGTGTATTGGGTATGAATGCAAGCATGATGGAAGAATACTTGAAGTTCATCTGTAACCGTCGTTTAGCGCAACTTGGTTTACCTGAGCAGTTTGCTGGTGTAACCAACCCGTTTGCGTGGATGTCTGAGATGATGGACTTGCGTAAAGAGAAGAACTTCTTTGAAACGCGTGTAACAGACTACCAAACTGGTGGTGCGTTAAGCTGGTAAGTAGTAAACAATAAAAAAGTAAAAGCTGTCTACGGACAGCTTTTTTTATTATTAAAATCCATCCTATTTGGTCAAAATGTGACTAATCTCTCTAAACCATAAGTCTAGGATTTACTAGAACTTTCTACAACTTTCACACAATAAATCATCAAAGTCGGCTTGATTTGTACATTTTGAAACATTAGTTCAACCAAAATACCGTCTAAATTAAAGTAAAATTCATGAACTAACTTCTTCAACATCAGTGTTAAGGCGATCCCTTGCCGTACTGATGTGCCTTTATTGCGCCTGTAACATCATTTAAATTCTTTCTCTCTATGTCGCTTTTGATATGGAGCGTCATTTAATTTTTAAGGTAAATTGAATGAAAAAATTTTGGAAATATTTATTAGTACTAGTCGTAGTATTAATTATTATTGCAATTGCCTTTCTTTTTAGACCAGTTGCGTCTAAGGCAATTAAAACCACCAATAACGAACCCACTGTCGATGTTGTACTGATCGGTGGCGGGATCATGAGTGCCACTTTAGGTACTTACCTCAACGAGTTACAACCAGACTGGAATATCCGCATGTATGAACGTCTTGATGCTGTCGCACAAGAAAGTTCAAACGGTTTTAACAACGCGGGTACAGGCCACTCGGGCTTTATGGAAATGAACTATACCGAAGAAAAAGACGGTAAAATGGACATTTCTAAAGCTGTAAATGTGGCTGGTCAGTTTGAAATTGCCAAGCAATTCTGGGCATACCAAGTGAAACAAGGTGTATTAGAAACACCAAATACCTTCATTAACCCAGTACCACACATTGCTTTCGTATGGGGCGATAACGTGAACTTCATGGAAAAGCGTTATGCTGCCATGGTTCAAAATCCATTATTCGCTGGCATGAAGTTGAGTGAAGACAAAGCCGAAATTCAACAATGGGCACCATTGGTAATGGACGGTCGTGATCCTCAACAAAAAGTGGCTGCAACCCGTATGGACGTTGGTTCTGACGTGAACTACGGTGCAATCACCAAGCAGTTGATTGGCAACCTTGAAAAGAGTCCAAACTTCAAACTTAGCACTTCAACTGAAGTGACGGGTATCAGCAAAAACGATGACAACACTTGGTCTGTGGCTTTCAAAGATTTGAAATCTGGCAAAGTTGATCATGTGAAAACACGTTTTGTGTTTATTGGTGCGGGCGGTGCTGCAATTAAACTATTGCAAATGACTGGCTTACCAGAAGCGCAACAATATGCTGGTTTCCCTGTAGGTGGTGAGTTCCTTGTGACTGACAACCCAGCAGTAACGGCAAAACACACTGCTAAAGTCTATGGTCGTGCTGATCTTGGTGCGCCTCCAATGTCTGTTCCACATATCGATACCCGTTATATCGACGGTAAAAAATATGTGTTGTTTGGCCCATTTGCAACTTACTCAAACAAGTTCCTGAAAAATGGTTCACAGCTTGATTTGCTTGCATCAACTAACAAAAACAACGTGTTGCCTATGGCTGCAATTGGTCTACAAAATGCTGATCTTGTTCAGTACCTCGTAAGCCAAGTATTGATGTCTGATGCAGATCGTTTCAATGAGTTGAAAAAATACTACCCTGAAGCTGATCCAAAAGACTGGCATTTACAACAAGGTGGTCAACGCGTTCAGATCATCAAGAAAGAGCCGGGCAAACCTGCTAAATTGCAATTCGGTACAGAAATCTTTGCATCTAAAGACAAGTCTGTAACGGCATTATTAGGTGCTTCTCCAGGTGCGTCTACATCACCTTACATCATGCTTAACTTGCTTGAAAAAGCATTCCCTGAGCAAACTAAAGGTGTATGGAATAACAAATTGCATGAGATCGTACGTTCTTATGGTAAAGACCTTTCAACCGATCCAGCGTTGTTAGATCAGATCCGTCAGTACTCAAGTTCAACTTTGGGCTTGAACTATACGACACCTGCAAACTTAGTTCCTGCTAAGAAAGTAGAAAAAGCTGAAGCTGTTGCTCAATAAGCGACCTTCAGTCTAAATAAAAAGGGAGGAGTTTCGGCTCTTCCCTTTTTCTCATTTTGTCTTTTATTTTTATACTATGCCTTCTGCTGCACCCCACTCTGCTTTTGCTGCATTTGCCAGTCGTGACTTTAAGTTATTGACCCTCAATCAATGCTGCCTGACTTTTGCGGTGCTGATTCAAGAAGTGCTGATTGCCTTTCATTTGTATCAAATCACCAAAAATCCACTTCTCCTCGGTTTAGTCGGGATTATGGATTTTTTACCTTTTCTGGCGCTGTCTTTATGGGGTGGTTATATTGCTGATCGTTTTAATCGTCAGCGTATTTTGCAAATCAGTTTTAGCTTTGCGATTCCCTTATCGATTGCCTTATGGGTCTGCTTTGACCTATACAACACTCAAGCGTTGAGTACCAATTTCTTACTGATTTCCGCCTTTAGCATTCTGTTTTTATTTGGCTGTATTCGCGGGATTTATAGCCCCTGCTTTAATTCGCTACGGCCTTTTGTAGTACCAGAACATCATTATACCAATGCAGCAACATGGACCAGTATGTGCTGGCAAGCCAGTGGCATTCTTGCTCCCGTGATCGGTGGCTTTCTATTGGCTCATCTCGACCTAGATATTACTTTTGCTGTGATCGTGGCACTTTTTCTCACAGGAACGATCGCACTGTGGTGTTTACAAAAACGACATTTCCCGCAAATCCAAACCGAATCTGTGACGCAAAGTCTGAAAGAAGCACTGCAATTTATTTTTAAAACTAAAATTATTTTTTGGGCGATGTTTCTCGATCTTGGCTCCGTGTTTTTTGGCGGTATCATCGCGCTATTGCCAATTTTTGCCCAAGATATTTTACAGATTGGTGCCGATGGTTTTGGTCTATTACGTGCTGCACCTGCCTTTGGTGGCTTGATCATGATGGTGATTTTGGTGCGCTATCCCCCTAAATCTAAGCCGTGGCAAATGATGCTGATTGCCGTCACAGGCTTTGGTGTTTGCACTTTGTTATTTGCTGTTACCAGACAACTGTATTTTTCTGTCGCAGTTCTCATTATTATGGGAGCATGTGACAGCATCAACATAGTTATCCGTCAAACGATTCTGCAACTTATCCCTCCCAAAGACATGCTTGGGCGTGTGGCAGCCATTAATGGCATCTTTGTCACCTCAAGTAATGAACTGGGTGCATTGCAGTCCAGTGTGATGACCCGTTTTTTTAGCGTGGTTCCAGCAATGTTGATTGGTGGCTCACTTTCTTTGCTCTGCGTTGTCTTAACCAAGGCAAGAACCAAAGCTTTATTTAATTTTCGTTTTTAGTCATCCAAACAAACAGTTATTTAAAAATCAAATGTGATATGAAACATACTTTGCCCACGTCTTCAGGCCTATCTAAATTTATTATTTTTTCCATTTTTGTATGGCTGGTGTTATTGTGGCTGCAATCCACCTATATCGTCGTGATTGGTGGTGATGCCTATCTATTTTGGACCTCACTTGGTCTTTTGGTGCTTAATATTCTGAGCCTACGTCCTAATATCTTAAAAAATCGGATTGCTTTGGTGATTACGGTCGCCTTGCTGATCTACCTGCTATTCCATTCCTTATTCTGTACTTATTTAATGATCGCTTTTTATTGCATTTTCTACCTCTACTCAGGTGAATATAAAAATAAGCGCATGATTAAATTGATTAGTTTATTTTTGATTATGATCATCTTCGCGATCTATCAAACTCAATCACTGCATGAACTCAAAAGCCATTATGCCACCTACGATACAGGTGAAACTTGGCAGAAATATGGCGCTTTATAGTTGAACCCATAAAAAAACCTCACAGCATGTGAGGTTTTTTTATTTGAACCATTAATCTTGTGAATCAGGATACAAAGGACGATTACCGGGACTAATACGGTTGATATGCAAGAAGGTCATATGCCGTTCATACTTATCAAGGATGTCATTAATCACCTGTTCTTTGGTATATCCAACTAGATCATTGTCTTGAGAACCCTCATACAAGAAGGTTTCTAAACGATAGTAGAACTGCTTACCACGTTTACCCCGCTCACTAAAGGTTGGCGCAATATAACGCACAGGCCAGATTTGGTACACGAAGTTATGTTCTTCTTCAATGTAAATGGTGAGATCAAGATGATACAGTGTATCACTGTCTTCCAATTCACCCTGTGTGACTTCAACATTCATACCGCGCTTGATCAGCTCATCCGCCACGGTTTGTACCGCTGGCTTACACACGCTATCAAGCATACGCCGCGTTTCACTACTGCCCGGATGATGCATGACACGCGATAAACGTTGCTTCCAGTTCAGAATGTCGACGTTTCCGACCACAGGTGCGGCGTTCAGACTGCGGCTGGCTTTACGATAATCCTCTAAACGCAAGGATTTATATAGGCCTGCCATGACTAGCAACATCACAAAACTAAACGGTAAGCCCATGATTACGGTGGCACTTTGCAGTGCGGTAATCCCGTTTGCCATCAGCATCGCAATCGTCAACAAACCAATTGCGGTTGCCCAGAAGATTCTAAGCCAACGCGGTGCATCATTATCGACATTGGAGAACTTGGTGGTGAAGTTACCAAGAACCAGCGCACCAGAATCGGCCGAAGTTACATAGAACAATAACCCCGTAATGGTTGCGATCCCCGCAATAAAAGCAAAGCCAGGATATTGCGCCAATAGATCATAAAAACCATGTGCAGGATCGGTCAAAACGGTTTGTGCCAAAGCGGCATTACCTTCAAAAATAACGTTATACAACGCGCTATTTCCGAAAATAGACAACCACGTGATGGTAAACAACAATGGAATGATCAGCGTCCCGCAAACAAACTCACGAATGGTACGACCACGTGAAATCCTTGCCAAGAACAGTCCCACAAATGGCGACCACGCCACCCACCATGCCCAGAAGAACAAGGTCCAACTGTTCATCCACTCTTTCGGTCGGTCAAAAGCAAAGCTTTCCAGTGCCAAACTTGGGAAGCGACTGATATAGTCACCAAAGTTTTGCACTAAGGCATTGAGCAGGAATTCAGTATTACCCAAGAACAGTACAAACAACATCAAGCCGATGGCAGCATAAATGTTGATTTCAGACAGTACCTTGATGCCTTTATTCACCCCAGCAGTGACCGAGATAATGGTCACAATCACGGCCACGCCAATCAGGGCAATCTGAATCCACAGGTTTTCAGGTAAGCCAAACAGTACATGCAGACCATAATTGATCTGCACCACCGCAATACCACAGGTGGTCGCGATACCAAAAATTGTACCGATGACGGCAGCTGTATCGACAGTATGCCCAATCGGACCATCAATTTTCTTACCAAAGATTGGATAGAGTGCTGAACGAATGGTCAGAGGTAAGTTATACCGATAACTAAAGTATCCCAATGCCATCCCAACCAAGGCATACATGCCCCAACCAGTTAAACCATAATGAAACAGCGTCCACACCATACCCTGACGGGCAGCTTCATAAGTTTGCCCCTCACCTACTGGTGGATTCATATAATGGGATAAAGGTTCTGCAACCGAGAAGAACATCAAGTCCGTCCCGATCCCCGCAGCAAACAGCATGGCCGACCAGCTCAGTAAGCTAAACTCAGGTTTGGAATGCTTGGGACCAAGTTTGATATCGCCATAACGCGAACACGCAATGAAGATCACAAAGACAAGATACAAGGTTGCTGCTAAGAGGTAGTACCAGCTGAATTTATCGCTGACCCACGCCAGTACCACATTTAATAAGTGGTTGGCAAAATCGTTAAATAGAATCGTAACAAGTGCAAATGTTAAAATAAGTAGAGCTGAAACATAAAAGACCACACGATTTAAATGATCTTTATTCGCTAATGTAGCATCATCAACCGCTCTTGGATTATCTGTTGCCATACAATCCTCAAGGAATTAGAGAAGAAAAAGAAAATATTCAACAAAGTCTTTTCATCATTCAATCAATGAAAAGACCTGCCCGAATAAAAAATGAAAAATAAAAGTCATTCGCCCGAATTACTATGTTTCTGATTTTTCAGTTGTGTGATGTGATGACTGAGTTACCTGCGTTATCACTTGCGGTGGCGTAGGACTAAATTGATCCTGTTTAAGTGCTTTGGCTAAGCCAAACATATACAGCAAAATAATAACGGAGAATGGTAAACCACACAGTACCACCGCACTTTGCATGGAGTGAAAACTCCCTGCCAACAGCAGCCCGATACTGACAATGGTAATCACCACAGACCAGAAAATTCGCAACCAAATCGGTGAATCACTTTCATTGCTACCCCCTTTCGAGGACAGATTTGCGATCATGAGTGTACCAGAACCCACAGGGGTCAAAAACAATACGAAACAAATCACAACAACAATCCCAGCAACATAAGGATTGAACGGTAAAAATTCGAGAAGCTTAAATAGGGACAAAGCAGGATCGGTTAACACCAGATCACCTAAGATTTTTTGCTTCTGTTCCAAAATAAAATAGATTGCGGTGTTCCCAAAAATCGAGATCCAAGCCAGTGTAAAACCGAGTGGAATTAGACAGACACCGAGCACAACTTCACGAATCGTACGGCCTTTAGAAATACGCGCAATAAACATGCCGACAAATGGTGCCCATGCAATCCACCATGCCCAATAGAACACGGTCCATGAACCTAACCACTCGCCTGCTTTGGTATTGTAGAGGTACATATCAAAGCTTTTCGCTAGAAAATGATCGAGATAATCACCCACGTTCTGTACTAAACCATTAAGTAAATGGTTGGTTGGTCCTGTGAGAAATACAAACAGCAAGAGCGCATAGAGCAAACGCAAATTGATACGCGATAACCAAGCCAAGCCCTTTTCAATCCCGACCACAGTGGTAATGGTCGCGACTGACATCATCAGCAACACCACCGTAATCAAGGTGGTTTGGTTATTTGGAATCTCAGGCAAGAGATAATGTACCCCCGAAACCAGTACCAAAGCACCAATACCGAGATTGGTCACCAAAGAAATGACCGTAGCTAAAATCCCAAAACCATCGACAAAATCACCGATCAAACCATGAATACGTTCACCAAAGATCGGATACAGTGCAGAACGCAACGCCAATGGCAAGTTCTGACGAAAAGCAAAATAACCGAGTGTCACACCCAATAAGGCATACAACACCCAACCATGAATGCCCCAATGCAGAAAGCTATACATCATCGCATCACGTGCGGCTTGAATCGTTCCACCCTGACCTTCTGGCGGTCGAATAAAATGGTCGACGGGTTCAGCTACACCGTAATACAAGAGTGCAATCCCGATCCCTGCGGAAAACAGCATCGACACCCAAGCCAGATAACCAAATTCAGGTTTATCGTCATCTTTACCTAAAGGAATCTGCCCCACCCGAGAAAAAGCCAACCATGCGACAAAACCTAAACAAACCACAATCACCAGCATGTAGTACCAGCCAAATAATTGGTTTGCCAGCCCTTGTATATAGGTTAGCCAGAACTGACTGCGCTGTGGAAACAATACAAACAATAGGCCAAAAATGCCGATACTGATTGCGGAGCTCCAAAAAACAAACAAATTTAAACGTATAGGTTCAGATGGGGACCCTTCATTACTTTCTGACACCATGTTCTTGCTCCTTGCAATTGGTGTTTTTTCTTAAAAAATAATGTGATAAGTGTTCAATTCTGCTTATCGCCTTATCCATAAGAATCTTTGATTTATTACACTACTTCTATTCTTGCCAATCAAAAATTCATTGATTTTTACAGATTATACTTTTTATTGATTGAACGTTCAATCAATAAAAAGTATGATAAAAAAATGTTATGATGCTCTACATCGAGAAATGTTGAATAAAAAGCACCTTGGCAGGGCTTTAAATGGATAAGCATGACAAAGCGTAGAGTAAAACCAGAGCATGTGCGACGTGAAGAAATTATTAACGCCGCATTTTATGTAATTTCTGAAGTGGGGTTATCCAATACCACCATTGCACAGATTGCAAAAAAGGCTGAACTATCGACTGGTATTGTGAGTCACTATTTCGGTGACAAACAGGGATTGATCAATACCTGTATGCAAGAGATGCTCAACGTTTTGCGTCAAAAGACTGACCAATACAAAACCGAAGCAGATGCGCATCCAGAAAGCCAGATCAAGGCCATTATTGATTCCAACTTCGATATCAGTCAGGTCAACAAACAAGCCATGCGGGTCTGGTTAGACTTTTGGTCGGCCAGTATGCACCTTCCCGAACTTGGACGTTTACAACGAATTAATGATCAACGCCTGTATTCCAACTTGAAACATTATTTTCTTATGTTGGTGGATGATAAACAACAGGCAAGCATCGCTGCTCGCGGATTAGCAGCTTTGATTGACGGATTATGGTTACGTGGCAGTTTAAGCAGTCATGATGAGTTTGACAGCCAGTTGGCACGTTCCATTGCTTACGATTATGTAAAAACGCAATTGCAATTTGCGAACAAACCTTTGCAGGAGAAACAGAATGAGTGATGCACAAGTTCACCAGTTATATATCCACGGACGTTATGTCGCAGCAACCAGTGGTCAAACATTTAACAGCATTAACCCTGCCAACGGTGAAGTGATCGCAACACTTCAACAAGCGTCACAACAAGACATCGAAGCGGCTGTTCAAAGCGCACAACAAGGTCAAAAAATCTGGGCCGCCATGACCGCAATGGAGCGTTCACGCATCTTACGTCGTGCGGTTGATATCTTACGCGAACGTAATGATGAACTTGCCCAACTCGAAACACTCGATACCGGTAAAGCCTACAGCGAAACCTCAACCGTGGATATCGTGACAGGTGCTGATGTGATCGAATACTACGCTGGTCTGGCAACCGCGATCCAAGGCGAGCAAGTGCCACTGCGTGAATCAAGCTTCTTCTATACCCGTCGTGAACCACTTGGTGTGGTTGCAGGTATCGGTGCGTGGAACTATCCAATTCAAATCGCCATGTGGAAATCGGCACCTGCCCTAGCAGCGGGAAATGCCATGATTTTCAAACCAAGTGAAACTACCCCACTGACTGCATTTAAACTTGCTGAAATCTATACTGAAGCGGGCGTACCAGACGGCGTATTTAACGTGGTTCAAGGTGCGGGTCGTGACATCGGTCAATGGTTAACTGAACATCCTGTGATTGAAAAAATCTCGTTCACGGGTGGTGTCGAAACTGGCAAAAAAGTGATGGCCAGTGCTGCGGGTTCGACCTTAAAAGAAGTCACCATGGAGCTGGGCGGTAAATCACCCCTGATTATTTGTGATGATGCCAACCTCGACCGCGCTGCGGATATCGCCGTCATGGCAAACTTCTTTAGTTCAGGTCAAGTCTGCACCAATGGTACCCGTGTGTTTGTACCAAAAACCTTGCTTGCGGATTTTGAAGCAGCCGTAGTGGAACGTGTAAAACGTATCCGTATCGGTGATCCAATGGCCGAGCAAACCAATTTCGGACCTCTCACCAGTTTCCCGCATATGGAAAAAGTATTGTCTTTCATTGAGTCAGGCAAACAGCAAGGTGCAAAACTATTGATTGGTGGTGGTCGTGCAACGGAAGGTGACTTGGCTAAAGGCGCTTATGTACTCCCGACAGTATTCAGCAACTGCCAAGATGATATGGCGATTGTACAAGAAGAAATCTTTGGCCCAGTGATGAGCATTCTTAGCTATGAAACTGAGGAAGAAGTGATCCGTCGTGCCAATGACACCACCTTTGGTTTGGCCGCAGGTGTCGTGACACAAGACATCACCAAAGCGCATCGTATTATCCATCAAATTGAAGCAGGTATCTGCTGGATCAATACCTGGGGCGAATCGCCTGCGGAAATGCCAGTCGGTGGCTACAAGCAATCTGGTGTTGGCCGTGAAAATGGCTTAACCACTTTGGGTCATTACACCCGTATCAAATCCGTTCAAGTTGAGTTAGGTGAGTATCACAGCATTTTCTAATGCCCTCACCTTTCACCCTCAAAATTAATCCTCTATGCCGAGCAATCCCATGATTGCATCGGCATCCTCAAGAATAGAAAAAGGGATAACGATGAATACTCAAGCATATGACTACATTATCATTGGCGCAGGATCTGCCGGAAATGTGCTCGCAACACGTCTGACTGAAGACAAAGACGTGACTGTTTTACTCTTGGAAGCAGGTGGTCCAGACTACCGTTTAGATTTCCGTACTCAAATGCCAGCTGCTTTGGCTTTTCCATTACAAGGCCGTCGCTATAACTGGGCCTATGAAACCGATCCTGAACCATACATGAACAATCGTCGTATGGAATGTGGTCGTGGTAAGGGTTTAGGTGGTTCTTCCCTGATCAATGGCATGTGCTATATCCGTGGTAATGCCATGGATCTGGATCAGTGGGCAACCATGAAAGGTCTGGAAGACTGGACCTATGCAGACTGCTTGCCGTATTACAAAAAAGCTGAAACTCGTGATATCGGTGGTAATGACTACCATGGTGACCAAGGTCCTGTGTCAGTCGCAACCCCTAAAAATGGCAACAATGTCTTGTTCCATGCCATGGTTGAAGCAGGCGTACAGGCGGGTTACCCACGTACCGATGACTTAAATGGCTATCAACAAGAAGGCTTTGGCCCAATGGACCGTACTGTGACCCCCAAAGGTCGCCGTTCTAGTACAGCCCGTGGTTATCTGGATATGGCTAAAGGTCGCCCGAATTTGACCATCGTCACGCATGCTACTACTAATAAAATCTTGTTTAATCAAAAACAGGCGGTGGGTGTGGAATATATTATTGGTGCAGACCAAGCCAATATGAAACAGGCACAAGCCAAACGTGAAGTGTTGCTCTGTGCAGGTGCGATTGCCTCACCACAAATCTTGCAACGTTCAGGTGTCGGTGAAAGCAATTTCCTGAAATCGATGGATATTGATGTAGTGCATGACTTGCCAGGGGTCGGTGAGAACTTGCAAGATCACTTGGAAATGTATCTGCAATATCAATGCAAGCAACCTGTTTCACTCTACCCTGCACTGCAATGGTATAACCAACCTGCAATTGGTGCAGAATGGTTATTTAATGGTACAGGCGTTGGTGCAAGTAATCAGTTTGAAGCGGGTGGCTTTATCCGTAGTTCAAAAGAGTTTGACTGGCCGAATATCCAATATCACTTCTTACCTGTGGCGATTAACTACAACGGTAGTAATGCGGTAAAAGAACATGGCTTCCAAGCCCATGTCGGTTCAATGCGCTCACCGTCACGTGGTCGCATCAAGCTGAAATCCAAAGATCCGTTTGAGCATCCAAGTATTCTGTTCAACTACATGTCAACTGAACAAGACTGGCGTGAATTCCGTGATGCGATCCGTATCACCCGTGAAATCATGGCTCAGCCTGCGCTTGATCCATATCGTGGTGAAGAAATTAGTCCGGGTAAACATATCCAAACTGATGCAGAGCTGGATGAATTCGTCCGTACGCATGCGGAAACAGCGTTCCATCCTTCATGCAGTTGTAAGATGGGCGAAGACGACATGGCCGTAGTCGATGGCCAAGGTCGCGTTCATGGCGTACAAGGCTTACGTGTGGTTGATGCCTCAATTATGCCATTGATCATTACAGGCAACTTGAATGCCACCACAATTATGATCGCAGAAAAAATTGCCGATAAAATCCGTGGTCAAAAACTCCCTCGCTCAGAAGCGGGTTATTACAAAGCGGGTACAGCACCTGTACGTCAAGCGCCGTTACGTCCAATACTATAAGGAAGATATTCCTCAGTGGATACCCGAAGCTCAGCTTCGGGTTTCACTTCATTCAGGGAGAAATGATGAAAAAAACTTTATTCTTAATTGCACCTTTGGCTTTTTACTTTCAAAGCACCCACGCCACTGAAATCCCTTCACCCTACTCGGCCAATATCACTGCGGCTAGCCAATACGTTTCTCGCGGTTTTCAACAAACTTGGGGTAAACCTGCCTTACAAGGTGGACTGGATTACAACCATGCCAGCGGTTTTTATGCAGGGACTTGGGCATCAACGGTAAGTGATCATTTTATTCGGGATGCCTCGGTCGAATGGGATGTGTATACCGGCTATAGCCGAAGTTTTGGTGATTTAACTATTGGCACCAAAGTCGCCTATTACTATTATCCTGGGGCAAAAACCACTGCGGATACAGGCAATACCCGTTTTGATTATGGGGAAATAATCCCAGAAATCAGCTATGGACCACTCAGCGTTAAATATGCGATTACCTATACCCAAGATTATTTTGGTAATAACTCGGATACTTTGGGCGTCGGCAACAATAAGCATTCACGTGGCTCGGGCTATTTGGATGTCAATTGGCACCAACCGATTACGCAAGGTTGGTCTGTCGATGCCCATTATGGTAATCAACGCATTAAAAACTTTTCTGCTGCCAGTTTCCAAGATGCCAGTTTTGCGGTCAACAAAGAACTACCCTACAATCTTTCTAGCAGTTTGACCTATAGCAAAGCATGGGATAAAGACGGTTTTTATCAGCAGTACAGTAATGGCAATCCCAATGCCAAAGTCTCCAATCCGATTGATTCAACCGTGACTTTATCATTAACCAAAAGCTTCTAATCCTCACTGGATCAAGTCTTCTGACATAAAAAAGCCGCTTCATTGAAAGCGGCTTTTTAAAATCTTGGATGTTATGGCTTGATCAATTCAATCGTTGAGCCTACGCGTTTTGGATCAATCAGAATCTTGGCATGTTGCTCTGGATCACGCAGCGCTTCAAAGGCATTGCCAACACCCTCCAAACCGACCACACCTGTAATTAATGGTGAACAATCGACTTTACCTTCCGCAATCATATGCAGCGTGTCACGGAACTCAAGTGGGGTATAACCCAGCACATACTGGATTTCTAGCTCTTTATTAATCGCCAACGCAGGTTCGATCTTGTCGCTTTGCATACAAACCCCCACGCCCACGATACGTGAGAATAGCGGTGCCCCCTCCAATATCTGCTGCATGATCCCTGCTACACCCACACATTCAAAAATCACCGGACGCTTCGGCAATATCCCGAGTTTATCCCCCACACGCATGGCATTCACCCACGGTAATGAGTAAGTTTGAACTTTATCAAAAATCCCCATGCCCATATTCACTGCTTCAGAAACATTGCCCAATAAGCCAAGCTCTTTCCAACTACCAAATGGAGACTGTTGTTTAGGATCAATCAAGACATCCGCACCACATTGCTCAGCCAAACGACGACGGTTCGGTGAAAAATCACTGGCAATCACGGTTTTAACACCTGCTGCTTTGAGCATAATGATCACGCCCAAGCCGACAGGACCACAGCCAATCACAATGGCAGGCTCGTTTTTCTTGATTCGACTGCGACGTACCGCATGTAAGGCAACCGCCATTGGTTCAGTCAGCGCGGCACGATCCGCATCTAAACCATTCGGCACTTCAAACATCAGACTCGATTGTACCAAGACTTGTTCTGCATAACCGCCAGAAGCACTTGGCGATAGTCCAGTCGGTACATAGCCTTGTGGATCAACATTTAACAAGGGCATGGCACAGACCAAAGTATCCGCTTTCAATTTACGCCGTGTTTTTGGACCATAATCCAAGACTTTACCGCAGAACTCATGCCCGAAAACCAATTTATCCGAGGACTTTGCCACCCCATTGAATCCAACTCGTGCTGCCAAATCATGCATATGATCACAGTGATGCTGCATGTGTAAATCAGAACCACAGATACCGCAACGTACCACTTCAAGTAAGACTTGCCCCTTTGCAGGAACCAATTGAAGGCTGTCTTCCAGTTTTAACTCAGCGTTATGACAAATCAGAGATTTCATTGAATGCTTTCCTTTTTGTTTTATTCCCATTGTTCGCTGTTAGCACTTTGACCTGTTGTAATGCCAAGCCAACAATACATGCCTCAATCCTGACAAGGATAATTGTCAAAAACTATGACCTAAATATCAATATATCGCAGCAATAAAGTCAGCAGTTGGTCCATTTTAGAATAGTTCCAATGATTAAAAAAAAATTTGAAAATTATTCTCTTTTAACTTCAATTAGATAAATCTAGTTTTCTAAATAACTTCCCTATTTTTATTAAAATGATCAAATTTAAACCTTGCATTTAATAGTGTCATTATGCCAATATATATTTACTGGCTTTAAGCCACTATAAAATAGAAGTTAAAAATGACGATTCAACTTATGACAGCTCAAGCCAATGTTCCCATCGAGTTTTTGCAGTTTTCAGGTGGTGAGCGTCATATTCAACTACAGCCTGAGTTACTAAACCAATTACAGGCTGACACTCAGATCAAAGCCTCACTACAGAACAGCGCAGATTTGATGGATTATCTATTACTGGAAAATGTGTTACTAGAACAAGGCACTCGTCTTTCGGTAGAAATCCCCTATTTTCCCTATGCACGTCAAGATCGTATCTGTGCACAAGGTCAGGCCTTCTCTCTGAATTTAATGACCAAGTTATTGAATAGCAATAGCGAAAAATTTGCAGGACAGCGTCAGAAAATTGTGGTGTGGGATTGTCATAGCTCAGTGACGCTTGAGCTGTTACGCAAAAATACCAGCTTCAAAGAAGTGATCAATATCGAACCGATTGAGATTATCCAGCAAAGCCCAGCATTGATGCAGATTTTAAGTGCTGACAATACCGTATTGATCTGCCCTGATGCAGGTGCAGCACAACGTACCCAAGCGATTGCAAATGGCATCAATCAGCAACGCCAACAAGCCATTGAAGTGATTCGCTGTGAAAAGAAACGCGATCCAAGCACTGGCAAAATTAGAACAACGGCGGTGGATAGCCCTGATTTGACAGGAAAAACAGCCGTGATCACCGATGATATTTGTGACGGTGGTGCAACCTTTATTGGTATTGCCAAACAACTACGCAGCCTAAACTGCCAAAACATTATTTTGTATGTCACGCATGGCATTTTTAGCAAAGGTCTCGCGGTATTTGATGGCTTGGTCGATCAGGTGTTTACTAGCAATAGCCTGCCACAAGCTGAAGCAAGCAAACTCAATATCATCAATTTTCAAAATTAAGATTAAAGCGAGAGGCCGATAAAAATGAGTATTAAAATTAACCCACTCAATGCAATTGATTTCTATAAAGCAGACCACCGTCGCCAGTATCCAGTGGGAACTGAATACGTCTATGCCAACTTTACCCCACGTTCATCACGTTTAGCCAAAATGCTACCTGACTTTGATGACAAGATTGTGTTCTTTGGTCTGCAAGGCTTTATCAAACACTTTTTGATTGAAACTTGGAATGAAGGCTTCTTCAATCAACCTAAAGCCAAAGTGGTGGCAGCCTATAAACGCCGTATGGACAACGCTTTAGGTGAAGGTGCGGTGCCTGTCGAGCACATCGAAGCCTTGCACGATCTTGGTTATTTACCATTAAAAATTAAAGCTTTGCCAGAAGGTAGCCGCGTCAATATCAAAGTGCCGGTATTGACCATTATCAACACTGATCCGAATTTCTTTTGGTTAACCAACTATATTGAAACCGTGCTCAGTGCCGAGCTCTGGAAAAGCTGTACCACCGCCAGCATTGCCTATGAATACAAACGCTTGTTGACCCAATATGCAGAAAAAACAGGTGCACCTTTAGACTTTGTTGCGGTTCAAGGCCATGATTTTAGTAGCCGTGGGATGAGTGGGATCTATGATGCAGCCCAATCAGGTGTGGGGCACTTGACCAGTTTTATCGGTACCGACTCAGTTGCTTCAATTGACTATGCAGAAGAATATTACAATGCAACAGGTGTCGTAGGCGTTTCAGTGCCTGCAACAGAACATAGCGTGATGTGTATGGGCAGTGAAGAAAGTGAAATCGAGACCTTTAGACGTCTGATCTGTGAACTTTATCCTGCTGGTGTAGTCAGTATCGTTTCAGATACTTGGGATTTCTGGCGTGTGATTACCGAGTTTAGCGTGGAATTAAAAGCAGAGATTTTAAAACGCCAACCGAATGCCCTCGGGCTCGCCAAAGTGGTGTTTCGCCCCGACTCAGGTGATCCCGTAAAAATTATCTGTGGCGATCCTAATGCAGAGAAAGATAGCCCCGCTTATAAAGGTGCAGTGCAATGTTTATGGGAGATTTTTGGCGGCACAGAAACAGCGCAAGGCTATAAAGTACTGAATGAGCGTGTTGGCTTAATCTATGGTGACTCGATTACCCTAGAACGTGCACAAAATATCTTAAAAGGTTTAGAAGCCAAAGGCTTTGCTTCCAATAATCTAGTCTTTGGAATTGGCAGCTATACCTATAACTATTTAACTCGTGATAGCTTTGGTTTTGCCGTAAAAGCCACTTGGGGTCAGGTCAACGGTGTCGGTCGCGAACTGTTTAAAGACCCAATGACCGACTCAGGTGTTAAAAAATCAGCCAAGGGCTTATTACGGGTTGAACAAACTGAGAATGGTTTTGAGCTTTTTGATCAACAAAGCTTTGAACAGGAGAATATGGGTGCACTGCAAACAGTATTTGAAAATGGTCAACTGTTAAGAGAATGCTCGCTTGATCAAATTCGGGAGAGATTGGTCTAAAACGATCTCAAGATCGCTAGTTTGCAGTTCATCTACGTTACATCATGAAAGGCGGCATGGATGCCGCCCATTTAACGATCTTGCATGAAGTTCATAATGTTATTTTGAACTTGGCTGAAGATGTAGCATCGGCTAATCACTCGCAATGAAAGATTTCTGCTTAGGCTTTATCCCTAAAAGTATACAATTGCCAATACACAAAAGTTTTGATTTCTCGATAACTGCTGTCGCTACGCTGAAACAAGCTAAACTGTTTTTTCATTTATAAACAGCGCATTCAAATCTATACAAAACCTTTATACTTGATTCACTCATCCATGAGATAACGCTAAATGACCTATACGTCCGAACAGGAATACCTTGCCCACTACAAAAAAACAGACTATGACACCCCACTGTTTATGGTCGATATGGCAATTTTTTCTGTTGCAAAAGGTCAATTACAGGTCTTAATGATTCAGCGCTCCAACTTTCCCGAAAAAGGCAAATGGGCGCTACCAGGTGGCTTTGTCGATTTAAAAACCGACCCAGACTTAATGGCAACGGCACACCGTAAACTACTTGAAAAAACAGGGATTCATTCCCCTTACCTAGAACAAGTCGAAACCATTGGCAATCAACATCGTGATCCACGCGGCTGGTCGATTACCGCTTTATATTTTGCCCTGATTGATTTTGACAAATTTGAAATTCAAGCAAGTCACACCACTGAGCATAGTCAATGGCTTCCAATCGATCAGGCATTACAGCTGGATTTAGCTTTTGATCATCAACAGCTGCTCCAACTCGCTTATGATCGACTTGGCAATAAAACCCGTTACACCGCTCTACCCGCCAGTCTCATGCCTGAGCTTTTTACCCTGACCGAATTACAAACCATTTATGAAATTATTCTCGGTCATACATTAGAAAAGAAATCATTCAGACGGCGTATGCAGGAAGCAGGTGCAGTTGAAGAAACAGGACAGCAAAAAATTGTCGGCAAACGCCCCGCTCAATTGTTTCGCTATGCACTGGAAAGCTATAATTTCACCTTTCCGCGTATGCTGGAAACACCACGCAACAACGCTGAAAATGAAAAGAGCTAAGATATTTCTAGCTTAGCTCCAATTGCTGATGGTTTAAGTTTACTTCCACGTTTGACGAATCAAATCCACGGCTTTCTCAGCAATCATAATCGTCGGTGCATTGGTATTGCCATTCACCACCGTTGGCATAATCGACGCATCAATAACTCGCAGCCCCTCAATGCCATACACTTTCAGTTCAGGATCGACCACTGCCATCTCGTCCACACCCATTTTACAACTACCGACTGGGTGATACACCGTATCGACACGTTGACGTAAAATCTCACGGATTTCATCATCAGACTGTACATTGGCTGTAAACATATCTTCTTTAATTTTTTCACTTAAAGCAGGTGCGTTCATCAACTTTTGTGTGACCTTGTAGCCATCGACCATATCCTGAAGATCTTGCTCATCCTCAAGGAATTTAAAGTCAATCAGTAATGGATCATCCACATTTTTACCACTGAGTTTGACCGAACCACGCGCACGCGGATTCAACAAACACACATGGCATGAAATTCCATGTCCCATATGCATGGTTCGCGCATGGTTATCTACTACAGCAATGACAAAATGCAGTTGTAGGTTAGGCTTATCTAGCTCAGGACGGCTTTTTAAGAAACCACCACATTCTGCATAGTTAGTGGTAATCAAACCACGACGCTCTTTACGATAACGTCCAATCTGCTTGACTAGATCTAGGCTTCCACCCACTGACACCCCAAAGGTTCCATCCATTTGCTTGGTCTTATAAGCAAAAATAAA
Organism: Acinetobacter sp. Tr-809; assembly: GCF_011753255.1. NCBI lineage: Bacteria > Pseudomonadati > Pseudomonadota > Gammaproteobacteria > Moraxellales > Moraxellaceae > Acinetobacter > Acinetobacter sp. Tr-809. The sequence continues at coordinate 37,751 of NZ_VWVZ01000002.1, read as the reverse complement.
GTCAGGATGGTCATGCAGGTTTTCACCCACACCTGCTAAATCTTTAATAACGGGAATACCGTGCTTTTCAAGCTCTTGCCGTGGACCAACACCAGACAGCATCAACACTTGTGGCGATTGGAATGCACCCGCTGATAAAAGAACCTCTTTATTGGCTTGAACAACCGTGGTTTGGCCTTTATGTTTATATTCAACCCCGACAGCACGACCATTTTCAATCACAATGCGAGAAACACTGGCCTGCGTAATCACCTGTAGATTTGGACGCGTGCCTAAATATGGGAACAGATAACCTCGGGCAGCACTCCAGCGTTCGCCATTTTTTTGCGTAACTTGATAAACCCCAAGCCCTTCTTGTTCAGCACCATTGAAGTCATCATTCAGTGGATAATCCACCTGTTTCGCCGCTTCAATAAAGGTCTTTTGATAAGGATTGTCTGAACGTAATTCACTAACATTGAGGGGACCATGCTGTCCATGATATTCGTTACGAATGCGCTCGTTATGTTCTGATTTTATAAAATATGGCAATACATCTTGATACGACCAGCCTGTATTACCCAACGCAGCCCAATGATCATAATCACTGTGATGTCCACGAACGTATACCATCGCATTGATGGCAGAACTACCGCCTAAGCACTTACCACGCGGTTGATAGCCTTTTCGACCATTCAGACCTTTTTGGGGAATGGTTTCTAACGCCCAGTTATTAATTTTAGTCGGGATACTGATGACCGCTGCTGAAGGTGTATTCACCAACCAGCTATTCCCATCACCACCAGCTTCTAATAAACATACCGAAATATTTGGATTTTCTGATAATCGCCCAGCCAGTACCGATCCTGCTGAACCACCACCTATAATTACAAAATCAAAAGCTGTTTCTGTCATCGCTATACTCTGTTTTTTCTTTTTAAAAAGTGGAAGCATTATGCCGAACACGGCATTTAAACACTGTTGTAGTTGTCTAACCAATTCATATCAATAAAAGTAACTTAACTGGATATACCTACAATCACAATAATTAATTTAAAAATACATCAAAAGAATTTATCTAGATTCCCTTAAGAATCTTTTAGCTTTTATTATTAAACATTCTAGAATATGTTGATAATAAAACTAATTCGAGTTGATACTTCATGAAAATTAAGCAATTAATATGTCTTATTCCTTGTATACTTATAACTAACATCGCATTTGCCAATCCAAGTCCCAAAGAATTCTTTAATGACTACATAACATTAGGAGAGAATTTTGATCCTGCACTTGCAGGCTTATATTCAGATTCTGCAAAAATACATACCTACCGAAAATATCCTCATGGTCTAGAAAGAAGCATGGAACTTACAGGGTTACAATGGAAAATGTTGATTGCTAAAATCATGCCAATTGCCAAAGCTAGCGATGATCGCAGTAAGTTCTCAAATATAAAAATCACGCCTTTAACTAAAAAATATAAAATTAAGGCAGATCGTTATTCAACAAAAAAATGCTATACCGATAAAAGCTACTATATGATGATTGAACCTAAGGAGAACGGAGATTTTGAAATCATTGAAGAGTATATGGAAACACAACCCAACTCAAACTGCTAATTAATTTGGATAAGGTTATTTAAAATAGTATTTTCCCTTAATACGACGTTAAAACAGATTAAGCCTGAATAAAATAAAAAAATCCAGACGTAAAAAAACCGCTAACTTAGCGGTATTTTATCTCATCTTTTAAGATGATGGTCGGAGCAGTAGGATTCGAACCTACGACCCCCTGGTCCCAAACCAGGTGCACTACCAGGCTGTGCTATGCTCCGAAATTGGGGTGAATGACGGGATTCGAACCCGCGACAACCGGAATCACAATCCGGGGCTCTACCAACTGAGCTACATCCACCATCAAAACTTTGATTCTATATACCAAGCTGCCAAATGGCGCGCCTGACAGGATTCGAACCTGTGACCATCCGCTTAGAAGGCGGATGCTCTATCCAACTGAGCTACAGGCGCATAACGATGATAATACTATCACGATACTTCGCCGATATTTAAAACTATGTTTTTCAACATATTTTAAATGGTCGGAGCAGTAGGATTCGAACCTACGACCCCCTGGTCCCAAACCAGGTGCACTACCAGGCTGTGCTATGCTCCGATTTCTTTTCAGCTTTTATTGTATCGCACATCGTGCGGTACGGTGTGCATTCTAGGCTTGACGTTGCATCACGTCAACACCTAGTTTTAAAAAAAGTGATTTTTCCTTATCAAATGTATATTTAACAAGCATATTAACGCTTTAGCGAAGCACTAAAGTTCAACATTCGATCTAAAGGCAATTTTGCGCGTTCTGCCAAGGCTGGATCAACGTGTATTTCTTGATCAGCATGTTGTAATACATGCAAGATGCCATCAAGTTCATTCATCGCCATCCATGGACAATGTGCACATGAACGACAAGTTGCCCCCTCACCTGCGGTTGGTGCTTCAAATAACTCTTTATCTGGTGCGGCTTGCTGCATTTTATAAAAAATGCCTCGATCCGTTGCCACGATCATTTGCTTATGCGGTAAAGTCTGCGCTGCTTTGATCAGTTGCGAGGTACTACCAACAGCATCCGCAATATCTACCACCGATTCAGGTGACTCAGGATGGACCAATACAGCTGCATCTGGATATAACGCTTTCATCTGCGCAATACCACGCGCGCGGAACTCTTCATGTACGATACATGCGCCATCCCACAACAACATTTCAGCGCCTGTTTTCTTTTGAATATAGCGACCTAAATGCTGATCTGGTGCCCAAATAATTTTTTCACCCAAGCTATCTAAATGCTCAATGATCTCTACCGCACAACTAGAAGTCACCACCCAATCGGCACGTGCTTTGACTGCTGCTGAAGTATTGGCATACACCACCACGGTATGATCAGGGTGCTGATCACAGAATGCACTGAACTCATCTACAGGACAACCCAAATCAAGTGAACAGGTTGCTTCCAATGTTGGCATCAACACCGTTTTTTCAGGTGATAAGATTTTTGAGGTTTCCCCCATAAATTTGACCCCTGCAACCACCAATGTCGTTGCAGGATGATCACGGCCAAAACGCGCCATTTCTAATGAATCAGAAACACAACCACCTGTCAGCTCTGCAAGCTCTTGCACGTCAGGATCACAGTAATAATGTGCCACAAGTACTGCATTGCGTTTTTTAAGCTCTGCTGCAATTTGGGCAAACTTTTCTTGTTTCACTTCTGGGCTAAGACTGTTGTCCTTAGGCTCACCCAAACGATCTAAATGCGTCTGCACAATATTTTTGGCTTCGTTCGCAATTAAATTCGCATTATTCATAAAACGTCTTCTCTATCCTGCGTGCTTGCATCACTGCAAACTTTTAACGTGGGTAATAGGCGATCATTTGGGATAAATCACCTCGTCCACAAACCAGCTTATAAAAAAAGCCCCACTGTGGAGGCTTTATTATAACGCAAATTTATGAGCGATAATCGGCATTAATTTTGACATAGTCATAAGAAAAGTCACAGGTATAAACCGTGTCTTTTGCTGTACCACGACCGAGGTCAATACGAATGCTAATTTCCTTCTCAGCCATAACAGCTGCACCTGCTTCTTCGGTATAGTCAGGGTTTGCACCACCATCCAAGCAGATTTGTACATCGCCAAGCCAAACTTGAACTTTGCTACTGTCTAACTTTGGCACACCCGCCTTACCGATCGCCATCACAATACGTCCCCAGTTTGGATCTGAGGCAAATAAAGCCGTTTTGATGAGTGGTGACTCGGCAACACTATAGGCAACATCACAACATTCTTGAGTATTGGCTCCGCCTTCCACCTGAACTGTGATGAACTTGGTTGCACCCTCACCATCACGTACGATCAATTGTGCCAAACGATCCATAATACGAGCAAGTACCTCTAATACTTGCTGATAACGTACATCCTCTTGGCTCTGAATTTCAGCACCGCCAGCTAGACCTGTTGCAACAAAGATACAAGAGTCATTGGTCGAGGTATCACCATCAATGGTAATGCGGTTAAAGGAATGCTCAACCGTGGTTTGCAGTAAACGCTGTACCAATTCAGCACTAATCGGGGCATCGGTTGCAACAAAGCTGAGCATGGTCGCCATATTCGGACGAATCATGCCTGCGCCTTTGCTGATTCCTGTCATGGTATAGGTCACACCATCCAGCTCAAACTGTTCAGATGCACCTTTCGGTGTAGTGTCTGTGGTCATGATGCCTGATGCCGCGTCTGCCCAACGATCTGCATTTAGATCATTTAATGCAGGTTGAATACCTTGTACTAAACGTTCAATTGGAAGTTGCTCACCAATCACACCAGTTGAAAACGGTAAAATCTGATTTGCTTGAACACCCGTTAATTCAGCTAACTTGACACAAGTCGCTTCTGCATTTTTATAGCCTACCGTACCTGTTGCAGCATTGGCATTACCCGTATTGATGATCAGGTAACGTGGGGTATTTTCTGTTAAATGCTTTTTACTCAATTGAACAGGCGCAGCCGCAAAAGCGCTTTGGGTAAATACCCCTGCAACATTTGAGCCTTCAGCAAATTCAAAAATGACTAAATCTCGTCGATTTGGATAACGTACATACGCCTCAGTTGAGCCAATTTTTACACCCTGCACCACATGCATAAGTGGCATTGTTACGTCACCAACAGCCATTTTTAAATATCCATTCAACTTGTTATGAAAGGCTTAAGCTTATTCCAAAAGGCGATTAAAATCGAGTATTAACGACATGGATAATTTATAAAATAAAGTTAGTTTTTTTAGAATTATAATCAACATTGACTATCGTGATATGCGGCATGGATGCCGCTCGTTGGACAGGGGCTACATGGATGTGCCCTCTGTCCAACAAAAGATTTTTGTTACTTTTCATCCCTGAAAAGTAAAAGAATGCCTATACACAAAGCATTATGGTTCATTTCTAACTTATAAGGCTGTACCAAACTTTTAAATTATTTAAACCTCTTCTGTTCAATATTTAATAAAATCTGCTTCTTATCCAAACCACCTGCAAAACCCACCAAAGCCCCACTCGAACCAATCACCCGATGGCACGGCGCAATAATCGAAATCGGATTCTTACCATTAGCGGCTCCAACCGCACGTACGGCTTTTACATTACCCAACTGAATGGCAATGTCTTTATAACTGCGTGTTTCCCCATAAGGAATCGTCAATAAAGCCTGCCAGACCTGCTGCTGAAACGCAGTCCCCTGAAAGTCCAAAGGCAGATCAAACTGCTGACGTTGTCCTGCAAAATATTGTTCTAATTGTTGTTTAACGCGATGCAGCATTGGATGCTGTAGATCTTCCACCAATTCAGACAGTCGTACCCGCTTATGGTCTTCATTGTCCCACATCACAGCGACAAGTGCCTGATCATGAGCAACCAGTTTTAATGCACCCACAGGAGAATCCATGTACATATACACCAGTTGCATCACGCTCTCCTAAACCATTAATTTGATGATAACTTCATCAGTACAAGACCTGAAACGATTAAGACTGCTGCGATCATGCGCATCGCTGTCATCGGTTCATTCAAGATCAAAATGCCAACAACAAATGAGCCAACTGCTCCTATTCCAGTCCAAATGGTATAAGCCGTTCCAAGTGGTAAAGTCCGCATCGACATCGAAAGTAATACCACACTTAAAATCATGAAAACAATGGTCACGATACTTGGCGTTAACTTGGTAAATCCTTCAGACATCTTCATGGAATATGCCCAAATAACTTCAAAAATACCTGCCAAAATTAAAATTGCCCACGCCATTTTATTACGCTCAACTTTATCAAGTGTCGGGTCGTCCCAACGTGATTTTTTCGAGGGAGGTCGTCCTCCTAGGTGCAGTAGTGTACTGTGGAATTTTAAAAATATGTGATTTGTTCTGTATCTATATTGACTAAGCTTTTGAAAAAATGAAGTTCTTTATTTAATTCTACTGCTGCCAGATAATTTGATCGACCCGCATCAACTCACACGCACCATTGCCCGTATCTTCTCGAGATAAAGAGCTTTTCCAACGCCAACCATCTTTGGCTTGAATCTCAATCAGTGAGCCTTTTAAATACACCAAATCATCTTGTTTAATTTTTTTCATTTGTGCTGCAATTGTGGCATTGGCTGGTACAAGATGCATATTGGCACTGTGTGTTGCAATCTGCTGAAGTGAGATCGGAGGCTCGTGATTAACGGACCAACGATACCAACGGTTACTTTGAGAAATATCAATCTGTTTGTAGACCTCAGGATTGGTCATTTCACCCCAGCCAACGGCAATATCCATAGGAGAAAATTCAGCTTCACGCCCCAAGTTATAGTCTTCTCTTGAAAGCACGCGGAATGAACCTTCATAATTTTCTAATGCTACAACTTGCACACCTTGATGAGTCGTAATCTGGCTGATATCAGGTGTAGGCTTAATCCATTTTGTCCACAGCATCCAGCCGAGTGCAATCACCAGCAAGCCATACATCCATCTTGGCATGTTACTTATCCCGTTTATTTTGTAAGGCTCTTATCCATTGCTTAAATCGTGCTAAAACAGTTGAAATAAATTGCTGAATCAGACTTAAGAGATTTTCATCTTGCTGCTGATATTTATTCTGAGCGACTTGTGGTTTAGAGGTCGCCAGTTCCATTGGTTCATAATGCGGCATGGTTTGTTGTAGTTCCGCACCAAGATTCAAACGCTGCAATGCTGCCGTAACCTCTGAAACAGGGTCTTGATGATAAAGTGCTAAATGTCGTGCTTCTAAATCGATACAGTGCTCAATCAATAGCTCTGAAAAAGGGATTAATGCTTTCCTCACCTGCTGTGCTTCTACAGGGCTGCTCATATGCGGAATATAATAAAAACTCACATTCATACTGCCATCAGCAGGAATCAGCTCAAGTTGAGATAAAGATGATCTCTCCGTTTTTTCTTTCAGATGGGCATGCGAGTTTGTTTTATCTGTTATTGCATTGTGTTGTTGTTCTAAAGCCATTTATGCACCATGAATGACTCAAAAAAGATACTGTTAGTATAAACCAACAGTATCTCGAAAAAATGACATTTTAAACAAAATATCAGAACTTTAGCGAAAGGCCAGCACCATAGACCCAACCCGTTTTAGAGTCACTGGCGGTTTGCCAATTGGTCTCTTTACGTCCTTTGCTATAGCCATAACCAACATCAATAAAAGGCATGACTCGGTTCTTGACGATTTCATAACGGGTTTTAATCCCCACTTCAGCATCAGCAAGACCAGTTTTGGCGGCATACTTCGACTCATCTCGAATGACCCATTCCATTTCCAGATAAGGCTGCATAATCAACTTTTGAGTCAATAATAAATCGCGCTCAGTTTCGAGTACAAAACGCCATTGCTGATCTTGCCCGAAATAAACATGTGCATCTGTTTCAAAGAAATAAGGTGCCATACCATGTAAACCCACAACACCTTCGAATTGTTCCTTATCTAACTCTCGCTCAGCGTTATAACGGTAATTCACACCGGCCTGTACATCCCAGAAGTCAGCAATATTACGACTATAAAGTGCCGCAAGACTCTGTTCAGACTTTTCTGATTCAGCCTTGGCATAATCCGCAATGATGAATAATTTATTTTCATCGGTTCCAACCCAAGTTTTTAATTTGGATTTGAGCGTGCCCTGTCCATCTTCATCAAGCAGCCATTGTGTATCTAGCTGTGTTGCCTGATAGATTTGTCCACCATGCTCCTTGTAATGGTCAGCATGTTCATCTTTATTTTGTGTCTGCACAGAAACAGTTGAACTCTGATGTTGCGAATGATCCATAGAGGTATTCATTGGCATACTAGATTTGGCTGGCATATCCATTTGCATCATCTGATCATGTCCTTCATGCGCATACGCAAATGCACTCAAAGAAGTAACCACACCACCCATCGCCAGTAATTGCGTATAACGCTTCATTTTCGAAGATAGCTTAGTGATTTGCATGGCTCACTCCTTGTGAAGATTGAACAGATGTTGCTGGTACTGCTTTGCTTTCATCAACATTTGCGACAATTAACTTACTCATCATGCCCGCACTCATGTGATACAACAAATGACAATGGATTGCCCATTCGCCAATTTCATCCGCAGTCAACAAAGTTGTAATTGTTTTGCCTGGTGGCACAATAACAGTATGTTTATTTGGCATATCTTGCGGTGCTTGACCATTTTCCAATTGCATAAACATGCCGTGTAAATGCATCGGATGCGCCATCATACTGTCATTGACAAACTTAAGACGAATACGCTCACCATAACGAACGGTTAAAGGCTTAAAGTCAGGATCACTAAATTTCTTCCCATCAATGGTCCAGATATAACGTTCCATGGTGCCGCCCAAACGAATCACCAATTCACGCTCTGCAGGACGGCTATAGCTGTCAGGTTGTGGTTGTAATGATTTCAAGTCTGCGTAACTTAAAGCTTTATGACCTGTTGGTGTTGCAGCATTGGCCCAACCTTGAACAGTATCTGAATTTCCTTTTTCAGGAGAAGCCACCATCTGGTGCTGGCTATGGTCAGAACTTACTGGAACAGACATATCCATCTGAGCATGTGCACTGTGGTCCATATCAGCCATGTTCATCTGCTCATGCGAGCTATGATCCATCGCTGCTTGTTGCGTCGGTGCAACTTGGGCTTTATCCTGTGGCATCTGATGCTGACTATGATCCATATTGGCCATATTTATTGACTGATCTGAGCCATGATCCATTTTGCTCATATCCATCTGACCATGCGAAGCATGATCCATCCCCATATCTTCCATCGTCAATAGTGCACGTGGACGTGCTTTAGGGATTTGAACCTTTTGCGTATTCGGAGTCGCGCTATTGTGCAGTGAAGCGATTGCAAATCCAGAACGATCAATTGACTCTGCTTCAATTTGGTAATGCGCCTGCTTAGGTTCCACCAACACATCATAGGTTTCCGCTGTACCAATACGGAACTCATCCACTGGAACAGGCTTCACAGGCTGACCATCGGCACTGACCACAGTCATTTTTAAATTTGGAATACGTACATCAAAAAAAGACATTGCTGAGGCATTAATAAAACGCAAACGAACCTTTTCACCCGCGTTAAAAGCGCCTGTCCAATTCTGCTGTGGTGTTTGACCATTGACTAAATAGGTATAACCCGTCACATCTGCCAAATCAGTTTTGGCCATTCGCATCTGATTCCACATCGAACGGTCTTGCCAAGTTGCTTTTAGGCCTTGCTGTTTTATCTGTTTCCAGACATCGCCAACAGTTTCACGTTGGTCCTGATAATGCTCAGCAGACTTTTTCAGATTCGCCATGATCTTGTCACTTTCGGTTTCATGGAAATCTGACAACATCACCACATAATCACGTTCAGCCTTTTCATGTGCAGCGACGGGCTGTTTGCCTTTCGGATAAATTACCAAAGCGCCATATAAGCCATCTTGCTCTTGTCCTTTGCTATGTGCGTGATACCAGTAAGTTCCGTTCTGGCGAACTTTAAAACGATACTCAAAACTACCATTCGGTTTAATGCCTTTGAAACCGTTAAAACCAGGCACACCATCCATCAAACCAGGTAACAACAATCCGTGCCAATGCAGTGAAGTGTCTTGATCTTTCAATTGGTTATGCACATGAATGACCGCTTCATCACCTTCTTCAAACTCTAAAAGCGGTGCAATAAATTTGCCGTTTACAGTGATGCGCTTCACTGGTTTTCCAGTGACATTCACCGTGCCTTGATTGATATTCAGATGATATTCTTTAATTGCAGCCAAACTATAAGGTGCAAACAATAGGCTTAAGCTAGCAATGACACCAGCATATATTTTTGAGGACATGATATTTTTCCTAATCTGTTAACTTTTCAAATTGCTCGTTTCTCTGGGATATAGAGAAACAGCCTGTAAAGACAGATCAGGTTCTAGGAGGGCGTAAAATCTCTTGCCAATAGCCAGCAAGATGTCGAGCCTGATAGGCCGTATTAATATGCGTACTGAGCTCTAGAAAAGGTGAAGAGGACAGACTTGGTGTCTGTTGATCCACAGCAAGATTAACCGTTTGGCAATGTGAGGAACTATTGCAGTCCTGACAGTGCACTGTATCTTGCATCATTCCTTCATGACATTTCACAGAATTACCCGAATGGGCATGTGGCATTTGATGATGTTGATCCATCATTTGCTGGTCATGACAAGACATGGTTTGAAGTGTTGTAGAGGTCGTTTGATCAGATTGAAGGGTTTGAACTGCTGCAACAGCCACACTGCTTCCCCCGATGAAAAATATCATCAGGAATACAAACCACAGATGTTTGTATTGCTTGCGGAGTTGCACTTGATATTCCTTGTTCCAATCATCAAAAATTAATTTAGTCTGCCTAGCATAATTTCTTTTATGGTTATACACAATGATCTGTGTGTTTGAATTTCGATAAATTCATCCCCAACCCGCCTCAAACTGCTGTTTTATCAAACGAATCGACACTTCGACATCGATGAGCAAAAACAAAGCAAAATGAAGAAGTTAATGCACAAAAAAAGGACAAAAAATTGTCCTTTTTTCATCATTTTGTTGTGAATATAAACAACTGAAATCATTTTGTTTATTTTAACAACATCTTATCCACCTGCTTATCAACATGGTTATCCACCCAGTTATAAACAAAGTTATCCACAAGCTTATGTGAAAAATAGGATGAAAACACTAAACTTCTGTTGCACCAACTTTTGCCAACTCTGCACGCATTTGGTCAATCACAGTTTTATAATCGGGTTGACCAAAAATTGCTGAACCGGCAACGAACATATCGGCACCTGCTTCGGCAATTTCACGGATATTTGCCGGACCGACACCACCATCAACCTCTAAACGAATATCACGACCACTCGCATCAATAATTTTGCGTGCTTGACGCAGCTTTTCCAAAGTCATCGGAATAAATTTCTGCCCACCAAAACCAGGGTTTACGCTCATCAATAAAATTTGATCCACTTTATCTAAAACGTAATCAAGATGATGTAACGGCGTTGCTGGATTAAAAACCAAACCTGCTTTCGCACCGCCAGATTTGATTAACTGCAAAGAACGATCAATATGATCGGTTGCTTCAGGATGGAAAGTGATAATGTCTGCACCTGCTTCCAAGAAATCACCGATCATACGATCAACTGGTGAAACCATAAGATGCACATCAATCGGTGCTTTAATGCCATAATTTTTCAGTGCCTTGCAGATACCAGCACCAAAGGTTAGATTCGGCACATAGTGGTTATCCATCACATCAAAGTGCACAACGTCTGCACCTGCAGCTAAAACTTTTTCTACATCTTCACCTAAACGTGCAAAATCAGCAGATAAAATCGAAGGCGCAATTAAATAAGGCTTGGACATGGACGACCTGGCAAACTCTGAGAAAATAATGCCTTGATTATAACAAACTTAGACCGCCTAAGTCTGTTACAAAGTCATTATTACGGCATTGCAAACTTGCAACACCACGTTGCATCTAGGCTATTTTTATCTGTTGCAAGCTTTGCTATGTTAATCGTTAGAACAAGAGGATGACTTTGAATGACCAATAGCAGCACTAAAATCACGACAAATGAAGGAAAACGGATCAGTAAACGTTTAGTGAATCACTGGAAGCATAAATTTGAAGTATTAGAGACTGAGCTGCATTCAAAAATTTTCATGCCAACAGCAACGGTAACTCTTACGCCACATGAACAACACTTAGATGTGCTGATTGAAAATCAGCAAGAAGATGTTGCTCGTCTAGAACAGGTGGTTATTGATCATTTAAATCGTATGGCACAACAAGAATTTATTGTTGAATGGCAGCATCATTAAAAAAAGAAGCTCATATGAGCTTCTTTTTTTAACCTGCAACTTTTTCCAGTTGTATGGCATGGAACTGTAAGTGATCATCAATAAAACTTTGAATAAAGTAATAACCGTGGTCATAACCCTTATGTAAACGCAAAGTCAGATGTTGACCAACATCCAAGCAGGCTTGTTTAAACTTTTCAGGGTTTAATTGATCATAAAACTGATCATCTATACCTTGATCAATCAAAATTTCATCGAAAATTCGGCCGTTTTGTTGAACCAATGCAGTCGCATCATGCGCTAACCATTGCTGTTGATCTGCTCCAAGATATTGGCTAAATGCCTTTTCGCCCCAAGGACAAATACTTGGTGCACAAATCGGAGCAAAAGCAGAGACTGATTTAAATTGGTCAGGATATTTAAACGCCAAGGTCAAAGCACCATGCCCACCCATCGAATGTCCAAAGATACCAATTTGACTTTCCATGATTGGAAACTCTTGTAATACATGCGCATACAGTTCATCTACCAAATAAGATTCCATTTGGTAATGCTCTGCCCAAGGCTGTTGCGTCGCATTGATATAAAAACCTGCACCCTGCCCAATATCCCAATGATCCCCTTGTGCAACACCTTCACCACGTGGAGAAGTATCAGGCGTAATCAAAATCAGACTTAATCGAGCCGCCATCCGTTGGGCATGTGCTTTAATGGCGAAAGTATCTTCAGTACAAGTTAAACCTGCAAGATAGAACAAGGCTGAACATGCTTTTCCTTCTAAGGCAGCAGGTGGTAAATATACCCCAACCTTGCTCGTCCCTTTCAGATGTTGAGATTCAAGCTGATAAATCCGTTGCTCACCCTCAAAACAACGATTTTTTTGCAGTAGCTGCATGTTCATCATCCTGTGTTTTTGTAATATCTGTGGTTGCTATATTCTGTGTTGGGAATAAATACGGCTCCAGCTGCGGTAGCATGAGTTCCATATTACGTCCCATAGACCATTGTGGTTCAGAAGGCTCAACACCTTGTGCCACTTCCCACTTGGTCACGGTTTGTTTGGCTTGCTCAAATGCTTTTTTCATTGAATATTGTTCACGCATTGCCAAATCAAAGAATGCGCGACCAAAATAAGTATAGTCTGCCTCATTGTTACAGCCAAACGAGGTTTTATCCGCAGCAGAAGCGGTAATAATTAAGGTATCAGGTGATTGCAATGCTGGAATAAAGCTACCTGAATAACAGGCTGAAATTACGATCACTCGCCAACGAATCCCAGATTTATCCAGTGTTTCTCTTAACCATTTTGGATCAACTTGACCTAAATCCAAGGGCGCATTTTCAATTTCAAAATGATTGCGTTCACCATGTGAAGTCATATACAGAAACAACACATCGCTATCACGATTCATTTGCTGACCAATACGGCGTAAAGCCAATTCCATACTGGTTTTAGATGCAATTGGCACCTCTAAACGCGTCGCTGGATTATTAATCAGCATAATAGAACGACCAAATGTTCCAAAACGCGTATCAAACTGCTCTCTTATACGCTCAATTTCAGATTTAAACACATCCACATAGCTATCGCCTGCCACGCCCATAAAATACCAGTGGCTTTTAGCAATATCACCATATTGAATTTGATCAAGTGCTTTATCTAGCAAATGGCTTTGTGCGTAGAAAGCATCTTCGGCAAAACTAGGCGGTGTTTCTTCGACTTTCCAAATCGGCTGATCTTTCACTGAAAGTTGCCAAACCACCATGGTCGCAATGGTTGCTACAAAAACTAAGGCACGTTCCCACCACGGCCAGTTTAAGGCGCGTGAAAAAACCCAAATGACAGCCAGACTTTGCCAAACAAATAGCCCAACAAACAATGGCGGTAAGAAACCGTTATAAATAGTATCAGGAATAAAGTTGAGATAGCCGTTTGAGCCAAGATACTGAATGATGCATTGTAAAAGCAAAATATTGGTATCGAGTACTAACCACAACAATGCAGGCACCAACATCAAACGCGGTTGGTTCATACGTTGCGAAAGGAAAATACCCACAATGAGGGCAATAAAAGGCCAGAGTGCGTAACCAATCAAACCTTGCGAGTTAAACTCTCCGACTTGACCTGCCACTAACCAGCTATACAAAGAGTTAGTACAGCCTCCGAGAATACCCCAGATAATGAGTTGGGTAATTGAAGGATGTACTACCTGTAAGGAGCGACGAGACCCCAAGAACAACCACATTCCAGCAATTTGGTTACTTTTAAAATCATGCCAGATATTGATGGAGGGTTTAAGGTCTATCATAAAATTCTTCGGGAGTTTCTCTTTTCAAGCCTAAACTGAAAATATGCCATTCTCATTCTAGTCATGGAATGGACAGTACTTTTCCTAAAAAACGCGATGCGCGACTGTAGTGTAAGCTCGACAAGAATTTTTTAGCAATCATGCTTTTGCACTATATCACAAATCTTTACTGAGCATTGACGCAAGCCAAACAATCATCTCATTTTGAGTTAAATTTTACCTTTTGGAAAATATGCATCAAAACGACATGCATCACCTAGCCATTGATGATCAGGCGTTTGATTTGCCAGATAAACTGCATGTCTTGGACGTTTCACAATCACGCGCTTGGCAATCTGTTGCGCTAAATGCAATAGCTGATCACCTAAATCCATTTCCCCATCTTCTGGCAATAACATATGCAATAATTGCATCTGCTTTTTGACTTGTGCCTGTTTCTTTACAGCCTGCTGATTTTGATCACGCTGTGGGAACATTGGATCTAAATACACCACATCCACCTGCTCGCCTTGCTGACCCAACTGCTGTAAATAAGTATTTGAATCTGCAAAGACTAGTTGAATCCGCTGCATAGATGTTTGTAGGAAAGGATCTTGCTCAGCATGGGCTTTACTATATTCCAGTAACACAAACAGAATCGGATGACGTTCAACCAAACGTACATCTGCACCAAGATATGCCATGAGTAAACTATCATGACCTAAGCCAGCAGTCGCATCAATTAATGTTGGCTTCTCGCCCAGTTGACAGGCTCTGGCAATCATTTCAGATTTTAAACTGGCTCTTTTTAGACGAGGAATTTCCGCGCGCCAATCAGGTTGCATTTTCATCCCATTGGCTGCGAGACTGAGCCCATCTTCATCCAAAACCAATGCCATGTCAGGATTCAAACGTAAAAACCGTGCATTAATTTTTTCAACCACCTGCCCGTTGAGCTGTACATTCAGCTCAGCCAAACGTGTTTGCAATTGCAGAAATTGCTGCTCACATTCCGCTGGATACCAACATCGCATTTGCATTACCAATGCACCCAACCTGTCCACCATGTTGCCAAGATAAATAAGCCAAACACAATACGATAGTATGCAAATGCGGTGAAGTCATGCTTAGATACATAACGGATCAAAGCGCGAATCACCACCAAAGCTGAAACAAAGGCAACAATGATTCCAACAGCTAACACAGCCATATCATTACTGTGCAACTCATGGCGCATCTTGTACATATCCAGTAAGCCTGCACCCATCAGCACTGGAATCCCTAAAAAGAAGGAAAACTCAGCTGCCGCTTTGCGTGATACGCCTAAGAATAATGAGCCAATAATGGTCGAGCCTGAGCGAGAAGTCCCGGGAATTAAAGCCAAACACTGAATCAAACCGATTAAGGTCGCTTGTTTAAAACTGAGATCATCCACTTCTTGAGTAACGATCTGATGTGGGCGACGCTCTGCCCATAAAATAATAAAGCCACCGACAATCAAGGCTATTGCAACAGTAATCGCATTAAATAAATAAGCCTTGACCACATCACCGAAAGTCAGACCAATAATCACAATTGGAATCGAGGCAATAATCAGATTCAGGCTTAAACGGCGGCCTTGCTCTTGTCCTGTGAGTGCACCAATCAGCGCCCCCCACAATTTACCCCAGTATTCATAAATGACCGCTGCAATCGCACCAATCTGAACAGCCACAGCAAACATATCTCTTTTTTCAACAGTCCAAAAATCCAGTAATTGACCTGTTAAAATAAGATGCCCTGTACTTGAAATCGGTAGAAACTCAGTAATCCCCTCTACCAAACCCATGATCGCTGCTTTAAATAGCAATAAAAGATCCATAATTAACCTTAATTCGCCTTACCTTGTTCTGGAATTTTTTTCCAAGCATCATCACGTAAGTACACTGGCAATGCATGTTCAGCATCTACCCATTTTTGTTGTGCAGCGTAAACGCGTGCAATCGCTGCAATATCCTGTGCTGTTGCCTTGATGTCTACATTTAACGTGTGCGCATTGGAAGCTGCTTCTGAGTCTATTTCAGTTGGCTTAATTAATTCTGAACCAGAACCAATTACGGTAAATTTACAATATGCAGACGCTTGCTCATAACCTAATAACTTTTCATCATCAATCGCCTGCATCATGCCCTGCTCATCAAGACTAAAATTGGCAATATAGACTTCTTGCATACGTGCATCGAGAACGGCCGTCACCTGCTCTAAGCCATTGAGACGATAGGCCGCCTGTGCCAAAGCCTGTAAACTTGATACAGGAATCACTGGTAAATCCTGAGACCATGCAAGTGCCTGCGCCACAGCCGCATTGATACGAACACCACTAAACGAGCCCGGTCCACGACTAAATGCAATTGCGGTTAAATCCGCCAATTGAGTTTTTGTTTGTAGTAAAGCTTGTTCTGTTAAAGGCAGAATCGTTTGGGTTTGTGCTTTAGTCCGCTCATCCAACTGAAAATACAGCTCTTGAGTATCATCAATTAATGAAACCGAACACTGCTCATTTGCAGTTTCCAATGCAAGCAACTTCATGCAAAAACCTTA
The DNA here is from genome assembly GCF_011753255.1 of Acinetobacter sp. Tr-809. Classification (NCBI taxonomy): domain Bacteria; kingdom Pseudomonadati; phylum Pseudomonadota; class Gammaproteobacteria; order Moraxellales; family Moraxellaceae; genus Acinetobacter; species Acinetobacter sp. Tr-809. The sequence continues at coordinate 20,977 of NZ_VWVZ01000002.1, read as the reverse complement.
GCGAAAAAGAGATAAAAAACGTCGAGTATGATACTCCACTCAAACGCGATAGGCGAGTTATTGTCTTTTTATCGCCGTAAAAAAGCCAAGTATAAACTTGGCTAATTAAACTGAAATGATTAGAACTGGAACGGCTCTAAATCTAAGAAGTTTTTATAATGCTCTGCATAATGTAAGGCACTTAAACGTAATCGGGCAGCGCCCTGCTCATCCAACGTTTTCACTACTTTACCCGGTGACCCCATCACTACAGAATTATCTGGAATCACTTTCCCTTCAGGAATCAGTGCATTCGCGCCAATAATACAGTTCTTGCCAATCACTGCATTATTGAGGATTACAGCATTCATACCAATTAAGGAATTATCACCAATCGTACAACCATGCAGCATCACCTTATGTCCAATCGTGACATATTCGCCAATATTTAACTCAATACCCGCATCGGTATGCAGCACTGCATTTTCCTGAATATTGGAAAAGTTGCCAATTCTTATCACACAATTATCGGCACGAACCACAGCACCAAACCAAATACTCACCTGACGACCCAATTCTGCTTGACCAATTACTGTTGCTGTTGGAGCAACCCAACCATCCCAAGGTTCATGTAACGCTTTTGGACTCAAGCCCTGATAGGTATACATCATGATAAATAACTCTTAAAAAATTAGAATTTAGATAAACCAAAATGAGGCGGATTCACCAAGAATGGCCAATTTTTTTGATAGCCCAACCCATATTGAAATAAAGAAATTAACATGCGAGCTGTAAGTCCCCACACAATTTCACTTTCTACCTGCATACTTGGAAAGTAAAGCGACTGTCGTGCCAAGCGAACTTCATAAGGCAAAGGGGGAGCATCCATCAACTCTTGTAATGGCGCAAAAAAAATTCGATCAATTTCTGTAGGTTGAGCAATTAAATCGACTTGAGCGGGTATTAAGCCCACAATGGGTTTGACAGACAAACCACTTCGCGCACGCTGTATGGGTAAATCACCCAAAAGTTTGACATCAAATGGATTCAGCGCAGTCTCTTCCTGAGCCTCACGCAAAGCAACGACGATATTACTGGTATCACTTGGGTCACGTTTCCCCCCAGGAAAAGACACTTCTCCTGCATGTTGAGACAGCTGCATAGAACGGCGGGTTAGTAAAACTTTTGGTTGAATTTCTTGGGTAATTGCAATCAAAACTGCAGCATCCGCCTGCTGGATTCGTTTGGAAAAACGCAACCGTTGTTGTAAAAGCTGTATTAACGATGGTTCTTCCATCTGACTCTTCTCTTTTTCTCTTTTTCCTTAATCAACATCATAGCCGAATTTTTCAGTGCAATCATAGATCATGATGCGAAGTCATCAAAATTCAGTTATGCTGAGCTATCTCTACAGCCGATGATAATTATGAGCTTTTGCGTTGCATGTGGACATCAGACTGAAGCAAAAATTCCACTAGGTGATCATAAATCAAGACTTGTCTGCACTCATTGTGGCAACATTCACTATGAAAATCCCAAGGTCATTTGTGGCGCATTAGCACTGTGGGACGATAAAGTTTTGCTGTGTCGTCGGGCAATCGAACCTCGCTATGGTTTATGGACTTTACCTGCAGGTTACATGGAACTCTTTGAAACCATGGAGCAAGGTGCTGCAAGAGAAACTCGCGAAGAAGCTGAGGCTGAAGTTGAGATCGAACAACTATATTGTATGTATAATATTCCGCGTATTGGACAAATTTATGTACTTTTTAAAGCACAATTAAAACAGGGCTTGTTCGGTGCTGGTGAAGAAAGCATTGAATGTCGTCTATTTGAAGAACATGAAATCCCTTGGACAGAACTGGCATTTCCTAGTGTAGAACAGACACTTAGACATTATTTTTCTGATCGTAAAAATGGCGAATTTCCAACACATTTAGAAACGCTAGGAACAAGACTAGACCATACAGGCTAAATAAAAAGACCGCATCTGCGGTCTTTTTATTTTTTACTTATGACTTTATTTTAATGGCATTACATGCTGGGATTTTTTGATCCGCAATTCGGATACTCGCTGTTCCTTGACGAGCTTTAGATAATGTACGCTCTTGTGCTGTCGGTTCAACGTATTTACTCTTATCTGTGCCTTCTTTATCATAAGTATTAATATAAGTTGTCAGATATAAACCATAATTATTTAACCAAGAAGCCGTGGTATTAGAGAAGTTGGTTAGGTTGATTCCTGTTGCTTGGCCATTTAATAAGTTATGTACATTAATTTTCGCACCACTAATATTGTTCTGACCATTTAAAGAGGTAAAGTTTAGACCAAGCAGTACTCCGTCAATATTGCCAAATTTTGGATTTGCAAAAATCATACGCACCGTAATCGATTTATCATTGGCTGAATAAAGCGCCCCACCCGTTGTTCCCACTCGATACTGTGTCACACCATACTCATCAATATATGTACCATCTGCTTGTGGTTCTGCTTTAGCACAACTCCCGGACATATCTGTTGCAGTTGCATCCTTTTTAATATCGGTGCGAATATCACCGTGTTCATCAATCACAACCCCTAAATCTACCGGTGCGATAGTCGCATCCTGAAATGTAAAAGTTAAAGTTGCATATAAAGGGAATGCATATCGCTGTCCAGGTCGGACATTAGCTTCTGTCGTAAAGACATCTTTTGGCAAGTAACTTGCTGGATTGACCTTAAAGACATCTGTTACACCTTTATAATTTACACCTGTGACGCTTTGCCGCCATAAACCTAAATCTTTTGCATTATTAAATGGGTCTGTGGATTTAGCTTTCGTCAACTGTCTGTAAACAGCCTCTGTACTGGCAATATTGGTTCCATTAATCAATTTACCTTGTGTTATCAATACATCTTCGGCTGAATTATTATTTAGCATGAAACGTAAAGGTTGATTTTGGTTAACCTCTTGATTAATTAAATTAAACCAATCTTTTTGCGCATTAACCTGCAGCTTATCTGGTTTAGTATTTGTTAGTAATGCAATTGGTGGAGATACAATACTATTGGTAATAATAGGACTTCCTCGCCACTGTTGACCATAACCAATTGTGTAACCCTGACGATCAGTCAATAATTCAAAACGCCCCATTGAATGTCGTAGACTGGCACCTTTATCATCACCGAGAGCAAGGCAGTCCTTATAAAGTTCTCGATTACAGCCAAAAAGGCCGTCAGGAAATACACCACTCCCTTCATTAGGAACTTCAACAACAGCGCCATTGCTGCCTGCTTTAAAGAGAGGAAGTTCTGCATACCACACGCCTACATGGCTTAAATTGAGCAGCTGAGTAACTACAGAAAATGCCTGTTCATTATTGACTTTACTCACATCTAACCAAGGTTTTAGAATTTCGGCGTATGCACCACTACTTAGTTCGGCAACACCAATATCGCGGCTTATAGTAGCAAGTGTATTTTTCTTTTCAGTAGTGAACTCAATTGGTTGTATATCACCAATAACATTTAAATCATCTGCAATACTCTGACTTTGGAAAATTTTAGCCAAAGCCATTGCTACAATGATGGTGTCATCATTCATACTTAAGCTAGTAGGTGTTTGTCCAGTTAAAGCCATTGCCAAATCAATGATACGAATACGTGCAGGTACTCCCATCTTCATTTTTGTGATTTTATCTAACTGAATTGCACCTAAACTAATTTTACGCGGACTGTCAGCGCCTTGTAGATAGAAAGTTACCGTATCTCCTAACTTACAGGCACCTGTTACGATATTGCTATCTAGTTTTGTAGTAAAGTGATTAACTTTATCACTACTACAATCAAAATTTAAACCCGCCACTGGGTAATCCAAAACGAACTGTAAACAATCCGTTGCAGTAACATCACAACTCGTATTTGACGTTACTCCTTTTACACCTTTATTTGGATCTTCATTGATTTTGGCACTTTCACCACCACAACCATGTAAAAAAATAGCCAACGTTGAAAGAGCAAATGGCAATAATATTTTTTTGTTCATCATTGGTTAATCCTATCCATGATTACTGTAAAACAGAAATTTTTATCTGTCCTTGATTAGAAAGTTCTTGTTCAGAAACATCGACTGCTGATGCTAATGGGGTCATCATCATGTAATGAGCACCGACAGGTACTTTTATCACACCTTGGATACCTGAATGTTGTAACACTGTCGCAGCAGTTTTACTATTTTTAAATCCACTTACACCCTCTTCAATACAACCTTTTTCATCCAAAAATACCACTAAAGGCCAGTAATAAACTGGTTTTTCATTATTGGAAGAATATGAATCAATTTGCATATATTGAATTGAAGGGTCTAATTTGACTAAATCATATTCAAATTTTTCCTTAAGCGGTTTTCTGGGCCACAATCCGATATCTTTTTTAAGTGTCAGAGTTTTGATTGATTTTTTATAACTATCTAAAAAACAACGGTCATTTTCAAAAGCTGATTTGAGATCATCACTCGATAAACGGATATAAGTACCAGATAACACAATTGGAGCTATTGACTGCTGTGATCGATTTAGAAGTTTATCAAGAACTGACCGACTCACCCCTTTTTTCCTTTCTATAGTTTCCATACGCCCTGTACCATCTGGCATAGTATAAAAGCGTTTTTTTCCATCCAAATTAAATTCTTGATTTTCTAAATACTCATTATTGACATAGTCAACACCATCAACTTTATTAAATCCAATTGTTGAGTTAGCTTCATTTGAAGAATTTGAAACACTATTAGTTAATGGTATTTTTTCTACAACTGTTGGTGCTTTTTCGATGGTTGGTATCCCTTTCGGCAAAGAGTTTGAAGATGCCTGAGTCTCACCGATTTTTTTCGTTGGTACTAAAGATTTTACTTCAAAATCTTTATTATTGACCATCTTCATTGTTTTGGATGAATCAGCTGCTTGCTCAATAACTTTGGGCTCTATTTTTGGCTGTGAGACTTCTGGCTCAATTATATTTTTTGTAATTGTACTCTGTTGGGCTTGCTTGGTTTGAAGTGGCTTAGGCGATTCTACCACTCTCTTCTGTTCTATCGGTACAATTACACTCTCTACGGTATCGGTCTTTGTAATTATTGATTGTGATGCTTTTTCAGCATGAGCTTCCTGTTGCTGCTTAGGTGGCTCTGCTTCTTTTTTTCCAATTTTCATAGGCACAACCATTGGCCGACCATCTGGACCAATAATCGTATAAAAGCCATCCGCATAAACAGTCGAAACACTTGATACCATTAAAAGTAATAATGAAATAGCAAGTGCCGATTGCTGAGTCCTTTCTTTTTGCATTACCATCTTGTTCTGTAGTTAATCCCGAGTAAAGTTACTTTTGTATTCGTTTTTACGTTCAAACCAGCATAAGGGTTTAATAATAAATTATTCACCCCTGTTTGGTTTGAAAGGCTACTTGTATTCGCAGGAATATCATCGCGGCTACGTAAAAAACCAATTGACAAATCTAAGTCTGTATCCTGATCAAAACGATATCCAACGCCTAAACCAAATAATTGTGCATTATTAATCGGCACCATGGTATTTCGTTTATCATCAGGGATCGAGCTTGTACGTGGTTCATAACCCATACGGAGTTTCAAGCGATCAGTTGCGGAATACTCAAAACCAATTCCCCAACGCCAAGAAGACTGAAATTTCAACGGTAAGGATAGTGAGCGGTCTGTTACATCATTAGATAAAAGCTTTGCAACTTTTAATAGTGAAATTTGCCGATCAAACTCGAATCTAAACTTATCCCATGCCGAGAAATCAGTCCACCCCAAATCAAAATTGACTTGTAGATCAGGTAATATTTTATATTTAATCCCAGCTTTAAAATGCTGCGGATATTTAAAATCCATTGCAAGTAAACCAGACTCTACTGGAGGTGCATAGCCTGGAAAACCTAAAATTGCAGCTAGAATTTGACCCGTAGCGGATGAATTCAACCCAGCAATTAATTGTTGTGGTGCTTCGGCAACATTAATTAAATATTTACCCTTTAACCGCATCTTCGCTTCACTTTGATACACCATCCCGAAACTAAAATCGTCGGTAGGTTCCCAAAGCAAGCCTAAGTTATAACTTGGGCTTAATGATTGCTCTAAAGAAACATCTAAAGAACCGACCTTACTAAAAGGATCCATGCCTTGTTGAGCATTACATATACCAAAAAGTAAAAGGTCAGTAATAATGTCGCCATTCTGTTTAAATGGCCCACAAACAACTTCATCTACCATACGCAACACCCCAATGAGTTCATTAGGGAAACGTAAGTCAGTTTTCATGGCAATCGCTTGGTAGGACATTCCAAATGATGCCCCTAGATATAAATTATCATTTACCTGATAACCAAATGAAGGTGACAAATAAGTAATACGCTCTAACGCAACCTGCTGTCCCATATAGTTACTTGGATTACCATCTTCTGCACCAAAACCAGCCACAAGGGGTGCATATACAGCCGTCGCATAAGTTACTTTTGAACCTGGTGGCTTATAGGAAATACCTGCTGTAGGAGCAACCAATGGTGAGTTAGGCCCTAAATCTACAATTTTCTTTAAAACCGGGACGTAAATACTAGCGTACTCAACATCACCACTCACAGTCCCTTTAAAATCAGTACAAATATTAGCGTCGATTTCTGGACCATCATTGCAGACTAAGGGGTCATCTGAATAGCCAAAAACGTTATAACCCGCTGGTGCTGCATAATCTCGCTTAATCGCAAAATTAGCCAGAATCCCTTGCACATCTGTTTGTAACCCATCGAGCTTAGCAAGTGCTGCAGGGTTGAAGTGAACTGCGCTAATTCCAGGCGGGTCAGCTGTAACCGCATTACCTAATGCCAAGGAGCGTAAATCTACCGATAAGTCTTGTCCGAGTTGCGCATGAGTAGCACTCGATAGCCCAGCAAAAAAAATTGCTATCGTTAATGGACATAATTTAAGGTGTTTCACCATTATTACATCTCCTTAACGAACTTTTTTACCAAAACCTATGATATCAAGCGGGAAAGACAAGCCCAGTGAAACATCTGGCGCATCTTCCGTTAAACCGATTCCAACGGTACCATTCACAATTGTTTCAGGAGATACACGTACACCTAAAGCAAATGACAGCATGGCACTACTCTGGTCAGCAGATTTATAGCTCTCATCATTCTCAAAATAGAATTTTGCGCCCGTATTAAAGCTTTGTTGATATGACATGGTCAAAGACACGTCATAGTTAAAGGAATAAGCAAAACCAAAAGAGAATCCACCGCTGAGACCAGGATCAAAGCTTTCTAAAACACGACTGCCGCGCAATTGATTAAGCCCGGACTCTTTAAGACCATAACTGGTCGAAACTGATGCAAACAATACGACAGGATCAATATATTTACGTGTACTCGCCCCAGCACCAACCGAGTAATAACCCTTACCAGTTGAAAGCTCATCGACCCCGACCTCATAAGGGCTATCGCCTGTTTTAGTAGATAAGCTACCAAATAAAACCAATGGCAAACGGCCTTGCTTTAATGGGAAAGGTTCCCAGCGTGCACCAAAGTTAATATCACCTAAACCCGCAGTCGTTTGATCTTTTAATAGCTCTTTTTTCGCCACAAAAGGCAAGGAAGCAGATAACGTCAGATTGTCCAATAAACCATACTGAACCGTAAACGTATTGGTTAGGGTGTGGTTTGCATCTTCTTCAACACGTAATCTTGATAATGAACTATTGCTATCATTCAAGGCCAAATCAAGACGACTATCTCGATAATAGGTATAATCCAAATCATAATAAGAGGAAAAAATACCTTTCTTAATTAATGAATACTGACGTTCATTTGAAGTGAATACTTCTTGTAAATTAGTTTCCTGTGTTGCATCACTTTCTTTTTTTTGTAAGGCGCTCGCAGCCTGATCTGCCTGACTCCCCTCTGCAACGGTATTTGTCTCTACGACAGGAGCAGCTGCACTTTCAGTAACTGCTTTCGTCGGCACTTCAGCTACTGATGCCTGATCTGCTCCAGATGTTACAGGCTCAACAGGTGGTTGTTGTTCTGCTGCGTAAAGTGTTGATGTGATTGCGCTTAAACTTAACGCCAACACACTCATATTCATCCATGTACGATTCATTTTACTTTGCATCCTATTACATTAATTTTACTGATTTTTCTAAATTTACTTCCGCTTGTAATATAAGCGCATATAGGTCGTGATCGGTTGGTTATAAGTTTCTGAATTAGGATCCGCATCCAATACCCGACGCATTGTTGACGCTTTGTCCGCAAGGTGTTCAAATTTTTGTGTTGGAAATTGAATTTCGGCTAGGGCATACCTATTTACTGTTGCATCCTCAACATGACGCATATCTGCATCTTGCAATGCTAATAAGCTTTTTTGATATTGTTGAGGAATATCAACAATAAACAATGTATTGTTATCCCATATTTCTTTAAAACGAGTTTCATCAAAACTTATATTTCCTAATGCAGGATCAGCAACATAAACTCTTCCATCTTTATATGCTTTATATACGACAAAATGTTTAAAACCAGCATAAGTAATAGGAACAATTGCTGGTTGCTTTAATGCGGTAAGATCTGAAAATTCCCCACGATACCCCCCACTATTAATCCCTAAAGCTGAGACAAACCGTTTCATATCTAGCAAAGAGAAACTACGACGCTCAATAATACGCTGGTACTCTCCATACTGGAGTAGACCACTCATTGTTTGCTGTTCCGTTAAACGTAATCCCCCATAGCCATTTAATAAAGTTGTTAATGCAGCTGAACCACAACTATAATCATAGGCTTGACGTACGATCCCCCTAAATTGATCCTCTGTAGCAGGTTTAATAACAACTGCTTCACGGTGATTACGAGTAAAGGAAGGATAGCGAGAGTCCAAGGTTTCTGTATAATATACAGCCCCCTCTGGTTTTTTTTCTATTTCAAAGGCTTGCGTTGTAAAGTAATACATCAATGCCGAGCCTAAAGCGATCTCTAACATAAGTCTCTTTTTCTAACAATGGCAGCACTTGCCTTATTCATCTTATTTTTAGTGTCTATGACACTACATCCCTGCAAGATGAAGATACCTTCTTTTATAAGAAAATACATCTTTTTTTTGGTTTTTTTTGACAGAATGTTATTTTTTTTATTATTACACCTACAATTTGACAAATATCGCATTTAAGCAAACATTTTTATAACAATAATTTATAGCTTTAACTTTTTATTTGTAGAAGTAGAAATCCAATAAGTTACCTTAAAAGCTATAAGGGATAGGCATAAAATAACAACACAGCAGTAAAATCATTTACATCCACCAATTAATTATTATCTTTATTTTTCATTAGCAAGAATTAGAGCTAAAAAACTTACCCTCTAAAAAACAAAAAAAGCGCAAAAGCGCTTTTTTTGTTTCGGAAATGATTAGTGACCAGAAATCGTAATTACTGAGCCAGATGAAGTACCAGCAGCCCCATAGTAAGTTTTCAAACCTTGGATTTCTACATCACCAATTGAACCCGCAGTTTTACTACCTAAATGAACACCTTTGATATAAACATCAGTACCAGCCGCAGGTGCTTTGCTGATAATTCTTAAATAACCATCATTCGCAGCTGCAGTACTTCCACCTACCACGCTAATATCAGTGTTAATAGTTAAACCAGCTTGACCAGCATCAGCTACTTTAATGCTATCAAGATGAATTTCACCCGCTAACGTACTAGCTGTAGCAGTTAAAGTTTGTTGACCAATTGTTGATTTATCCAAAATACCTAGATCTACAATCTCTAAGCCAGAAGCTAAAGTTGTATTTAACTTAATCATTGCACCTTGAGGAGCAGCACCTAATTGGATATTTGCATCCATTTTACCTGTTTTAATGCTTAAACCAGATAAAATTTCATTAGAAGTTCCTGTTATACCACGCTGAATACCCGTAGTACCCGCTGTACCTGAAGCAGCAACTTCAATTTTACCTAGCTTGATATTTAAACCAGATACTTTTGCTGCAACATTAAGGAAAGCACCACCAGTCGCACCAGTACCTGCATCCGTATCAATCGTTAAATCAGCTAAGTTATGAGAAGCAAGTAATTCTGCGCCAGAGTTATCCTGATTTGGTGTAATAAGAATATTATTAACAACAATCGCACCAGCAACACCCGTACCACCTGCACCAATAGTGCCTGCAGCTGGTGCAGTAGCAGGAGCACCACCTACACCATATTTATAACCATCATTATCATGAATTAAAACTTTGTCGATCTCAACTTTAGAGATACCGATACCAATATTGATACCATCTTGACCTGTTGCAGCGCTTAGTGCAGCATCATCCATTGACTGCATAGCCATTGCATTTGCGCTAATCGCCATTGAAGAAACTAAAGCTAGTTTAGTAAACATTTTCATTGAGCACTCTCCCAAGAGCATTTATTTTTTGACTTACACTACTCTAAACTGTCCACGGTCGTTTTATTCTTAAATGACAACTTGAACTTCCAATCCTTGAGTAGTTCGCTTAGCAATTACTAAATTACCTGTTTGTTATTTTATGTTCAACTCCTGTTAACTGCTTTTTATCCACAAACCGACAAACGGCATATAAAACACTCAACAGCAACTCTTTTAAAAAAACATTACAACAATATGTAATTATTGATGATTTTTATCATGCTTTTTTGAACATCAAATCTAAACTCTAATCTATTCACCATTTATCGTCGCTAAAGTTCAGATCGGAAGTGTTAACAATAATGCTTTATTTATACTAATTTGATAAATACATCATTTATTCCATCTACGCAATCGAACCTTAGAAACATCAGTTTTTTAATCAAACAGCAGGCTAAACATAAGTTTGATATTTTTGAATGTAGTACAATTTCGCTCTCTAAATATAGCGCAAGTATTCCCTTTTTATGTCTTATTTTCAGCAAAAGCTTAATACGCAACCCACTTCTGCATTTGAGCTTCTGTCCCGACTGTATGATTTAACTGGATTGGTTTATTTGCATGACCAAGGCACACCTGTCATTGCCTTTTTACCTCAAGATTTTTTAATTTTTCAACAAGCTAAGCTTCAGCAATTTCAACAAATACAATTCAATCAATATAGACGCAACAATGAAGCAATTTCACTAATAGAGTTTTCTAAGTTTCACCACGCGCCAACATCTAATCGTAATAATAGCTTTAATGGTGGATACATTGGCTTTTTTAGCTATGACTATAGTGCCGATCAATTCATTGAGATTGATGCACATCCACAGCCAAGTTTTTTCTTGGGTCAATACTCAAGCTTTTTAAAATTTCAAGAAGATGCTTGGTACTTTTATAGTAATGAAGATCAAGCTGAGTATATTTATCAAGAAATTTTGAATCGGGTCAATGAGCCCAAACAAATGCCAGCACTTTCTTTAGACAAACAATGCCGTCCTCGTTGGTCTAAATCTGAATATTTAAATGCTTTTCATCAAGTACAGGAATACATCAAAGCAGGTGATTGTTATCAAATTAACCTCACTCAAGAATTTACAGCACATGTACAAGGTTCTCTCTTAAGCCGTGCTAATGATTTATGGGAACTCACCCAAGCACCTTATGCTGGTTATCTCAAAATCAACGATTTTGAATTGCTTAGTTGCTCTCCTGAGCTCTTCATTGAGTTTAAAAACAATCGAGAAATTAAAACGCGCCCAATTAAAGGCACGATGCCACGCTTTGATGATCCACAGCAAGATCAGATCTCAAAGGACAAACTCAGTCAATCTGAAAAAGATCAGGCAGAGAATGTCATGATTGTAGATTTGCTCCGCAATGACTTGAGTGTCTATGCGGAAACAGGCTCTGTTGAAACAACCAAATTATTTGAAATTGAAAGCTTTAATCAAGTTCATCACATGGTCAGCGAGATTACCGCGACCTTAAAAGCTGAAATCAATCCAATGCAAATGTTATTGTCTGCACTACCCGGTGGTTCAATCACAGGTGCACCGAAGATTCGTGCCATGCAAATCATTGAAGAATTAGAAGGTGCGCCGCGTGGTGCTTATTGTGGCAGCTTAGGTTATTTTAATTTCGATGGTACAGGTAGTTGGAATATCTTGATTCGCAGTATTCAAAAATATCAAAATCAATTATCCATGTGGGCGGGTGGTGGCATCACCATTGCTTCTGATGCAGAAGCAGAGTATCAAGAATGCTTTGATAAAATTTCTGCCATGCTTGATTTACTCAATACATGGCAGACATCTGAACGGTAGGCTTCAATACAGATTTATAAAATTTGCATTTTAAGTGTATCGACTAAACGCTGGTTTTGTTCATCTGTACCAATCGTGATACGTAAGAATTGATTAATGCGTGGCTTATTGAAATAACGCACAATAATCCCCTGCTCACGCAATTGTTGAGCCAGCTGAGCAGCATCGTATTGCGGGTGCGTGGCAAAGATAAAATTGGCTTTCGAAGGCAATACCTCAAAACCCAAGGCAGTGAGATCGCCCACTAGTTTTTCTCGACTTTCAATCACTTTGGCACATTGCGCTTCAAAATAAGCTTGGTCTTCAAATGAAGCCACGGCTGCTGCTATCGCAAAACGATCCATTGGATAGGAGTTAAAACTATTCTTTACGGCTTCAAGTGCCGCAATCAAATGCGCTTGTGCAATGGCAAAACCAACGCGTAAGCCTGCCAATGAACGTGACTTAGATGTCGTTTGGCAAACCACTAAATTTTCATAGCGATTGACCAATTGCACCGCAGACTCAGCACCAAAATCGACATAGGCTTCATCAATCACGACCACACGATCTGGATTTGCCTTAAGCACCTGCTCAATCTGTGCTAATCCTAATGCAATGCTGGTTGGCGCATTTGGATTGGTAATGATGATCCCGCCATTTTCCTGCTCATAATCCGATACATCAATTTCGAATTTTTCATTCAAAGGAATCTGCTTGGTTTGCGTTGCAAAAAATTGGCTATAAACAGGATAAAAACTATAGGTAATGTCGGGATAAAGAATTGGCTCTTTTTGAATAAAAAACGCTTTAAAAATATGCGCCAATACCTCATCCGACCCATTACCAACAAAGACTTGCCCCACATCAACATGCTGCTGCTTGGCAATCGCCTGCTTTAAAGCCATCGCATCTGGGTCGGGATACAGACGTAACGCATCAGCATGATCTGCTAAAACAGCTTGGACTGCTTCCACCACTTTTGGTGATGGTGGATAAGGATTTTCATTGGTATTCAATTTGAGTAAGTTCTGAATTTTAGGTTGCTCACCCGGAACATAAGGTTCTAACTCACGAACCTCTGGGCTCCAAAAACGCATTTGCTCTGCTGTAAACGTCATTGTTCTACTCTCATGTATCCTAAAAAAGGGGCTAACCAGCCCCTATCAATCTTTGAATCGGTTATTGGTAACGATAACGGGCTGAACGCGCATGGGCATCAAGATTTTCTTGTACTGCCAACACATCCGCTGCTTTTGCCAAGCTTTTCACGCCCTCTTGAGAGCACATGATCAAGCTAGAGCGTTTTTGAAAATCATAAACACCCAGTGGTGAAGAAAAACGTGCGGTACCTGATGTCGGTAAGACATGGTTTGGACCAGCACAATAATCACCAATGGCTTCTGGGGTATAACGTCCCATAAAGATTGCACCCGCATGACGAATCTCCTGACTCATCAATTCAGCATCATCAAGACAGAGTTCTAAATGCTCTGGTGCAACCTGATTAATCAGTTCAACTGCTTCTGCACGATCTTTTACCAACACCAATGCACCACGATTTTGAATCGATGTTTTGGCAATTTCGGCTTTTGGTAATTCAGTTAAATGCTTTTCAATCGCTGCTTCAACTGCATTTAACAGCGTTTCGTCTGGAGTAATGAAAATCGCTTGTGCAACCGTATCATGCTCAGCTTGAGACAATACGTCCATGGCTAACCATTCAGCATTATTTTCCCCTTCGGCATAGACCAAAATCTCCGAAGGTCCTGCAATCATGTCGATACCAACTTGACCAAAGACCGCACGTTTTGCGGCTGCTACAAATCGATTGCCCGGCCCCGTAATTTTATCGACCGCAGGAATGGTTTGTGTTCCATAAGCCAATGCTGCAACGGCCTGTGCACCGCCAATAGTAAACACTCGGCTTACGCCTGCCAAATAAGCAGCTGCCAATACCAATGGATTCAACTCACCATTTGGCGCAGGAACTACCATGATAATTTCTGGGACACCGGCTACATGTGCAGGCAAAGCATTCATAAGTACTGATGATGGATAAGAGGCTAATCCACCTGGTACATAAATTCCAACACGATCCAGCGGTGTGACTTTTTGACCTAGGGTATTACCCAACTCGTCGACATAGGTCCAACCTTCCTGCTTTTGTGCCTGATGGAAAGAACGAATGCGTTTTGCAGCAAGTTCTAATGCCTCACGGATTTCAACACTTAAACCATCAAATGCGGTTTTAAGCTGTGTTTGAGTCAGCTCTAAGTCAGAGAATTGATGCGCTGGATGTCGATCGAACTGTTGCGTTAATTTAAGTACATGATCATCACCATGCTGACGGACATCAGCAATGATTTGGTCTACAGTTTGTACTAATTGAGGATCATTCACAGTTTCAAAAGCCAAAAGCTCAGCAAAAGTCTGTTTAAAGTTCTGATCCTGAGTCGATAAACGTCGCATCAATTTACCCACAAGGCGAATAAGAGAGCGCTAAGTTTACTCTTTTTCAGTGTACTTGTGGGCACAATATAGGCTAAAAAAATCAATCGAAAAGAGAGGGTTCTTCGATCAATCTACAATTTTTACTTTTATCTCCTTAATCAAAATATTTAGCAACCAGAACAAAAATTAAATTTTTTATTCCATTTGTCACAAAACAAAAGGCTGAGTCGTCAAATGAGTACCTACTTTGATTTTAATCAGGAACACTATGACGACGACGCTCAACATTCATCCTAAAAAACATTTACCAGAGTCAATTCATCACCTCTATCAAGTTCATCAAAACATTCTCGATTCAGCCCTGATAGATCGCTCTCTTTATCACCTTGTTCTATTACGCGCTTCACAAATCAATGGCTGTGCTTTTTGTGTGAAGATGCATATCGCAGAAGCTGTAGCAGATGGTGAAATACAATCACGTTTGGACCGTTTGGTCGTATGGCGACATTGCAATGATTATACGGATCAGGAAAAAGCCGCCTTTGCTTGGGTTGAAGCACTCACGACTTTGCACCCGCTCGCTGATTATGAGCCGTTACGTATAACACTGTTAAAATATTTCAGTGAGCCACAAATTTCAGCTTTAACTTTACTGATTGGCATGATTAATTTATGGAATCGAATTGCAATTTCACAGCATTAAATTCAATGAGACCAATAACAGTTTTAACTGAACAAGACTTTAATATATTTCAGGCGAGCCGAACATTTCTGTTCGGTCTTGCTTATCGACTATTGGGAACAACAAGTGATGCGGAAGATGTTTTACAGGATATTTTTATAAAATGGCAGCAGCAACCTAAGCAAGATATTCTCAATCCTCAAGCTTGGCTAACTTCTGTATGTACACGCCACTGTATTGATCTGCTGCGTGCTCACCATAGATCTAGAACTGAATATACTGGAACATGGTTACCTGAACCCTATCATCATACAGAAACATTCTCGGTTGAATCTGACTATACACTCTCCACCGCTTTCCTTTTGGTTCTTGAAAAACTTTCAGTCAAAGAGCGTGCAGCATATTTACTACATGATATCTTTAATCTGGATTACTTTGAAATTTCGGAAATCCTTCAAGAACAACAAAGTAATTGCCGACAATTGGTGGCCCGTAGCAGAAAGCGTATTGCAGATGAACCCAACGTTCTCACCAATCACCCTACGCAGCAGCAAATCAACTTACTCAATGCATTCAAGGTCGCCATTCATTCACATGACTTGAATCAACTCACACAATTACTCAGTGAAGATATCCAATTTGCTGCAGATGGTGGTGGTAAAGTCTCAGCTATTCGTCAACCTTTCATTGGCCAACCGCCAATATTGCGTTTCTTTGAACGCTTGCTTTTTCAGGCGTGGAATGAACTCTCTTGGGAAATGTGCCATATCAATGGCAGTGTCGGTTTTAAACTCTATAACTCAGACCATTATTGTGTCATGGTACTGACTTTTGCTTTCAATGATCAGCAACAACTGCAAAGCATTTATTCTTTACGTAATCCAGATAAACTCAAATAAAAAGGCCAACCGAAGCTGACCTATTTATTCAATTCAATCTAAAACTTAGTTTTGACGTGCTTTAATGGCTTGTTCAAGTTGCGTCAAAATCGGATTTAACACCGCTTGCTTACGCTTAAAGCTCGCCTTATTGACGATTAAACGTGAAGAAACTTTGCAAATTTCTTCTAATGGTTCCAAACCATTGGCACGTAAAGTATTCCCCGTATCAACCACATCGACAATGTAATCACCTAACCCAACCAAAGGTGCAAGTTCCATTGATCCGTATAGCTTAATGACATCAACCTGCTCACCAAGGCTTGCATAGTATTGACGAGTCAAGTTGACGTATTTGGTTGCGATCTTTAAACGGCCTTTTGGTCGTTCCATGCCGACTTTACCCGCCGTCATCAACTTACAATTGGCAATTTTTAGGTCAAGCAACTCATAAACATGTTGCGCACCATGTTCCATCAATACATCTTTACCCGCTACACCAAAGTCTGCTGCACCATTCTCAACATAAGTCGGAACATCAGAAGCACGTAAAATCAAAATACGAACTTTTTTGTGCGTGGTTGGAAAAATCAATTTGCGTGATTTATCTGGATCTTCAAGTAAATTAATACCCGCCTTTTCAAGCAATGGTAATGTTTCCTTTAAGATACGACCTTTACTGAGTGCTAAAGTTAAACCATGATCAAAATTGCCCATTACGTCAAAATTTGGATCATCGTTTCTTAAGTCATTCATCCTTTCACTCGCTTAATCTGAGCACCTAAACTTTGCAATTTTTCTTCCACATGTTCGTAACCACGATCAATA
Source organism: Acinetobacter sp. Tr-809 (assembly GCF_011753255.1). Taxonomy (NCBI): domain Bacteria; kingdom Pseudomonadati; phylum Pseudomonadota; class Gammaproteobacteria; order Moraxellales; family Moraxellaceae; genus Acinetobacter; species Acinetobacter sp. Tr-809. The sequence goes on along the minus strand of NZ_VWVZ01000002.1, from coordinate 3,880 downwards.
TGGTAGATACGATCAACCAGTGTTTCACCTTCAGCAACCAAAGCAGCTAAAACAAGCGAAAATGAAGCACGTAAATCCGTTGCCATTACAGGTGCAGCCTGAAGTGTTTCTACACCTGTTACGACCGCATCATGTCCTTCAACTTGGATGTTAGCACCCATACGTGAAAGTTCTGGTACATGCATAAAACGGTTTTCGAAAATGGTTTCAGAAATGGTTGCAAAGCCACGCCCAATCACATTGACTGCCATAATTTGCGCTTGCATGTCTGTCGGAAATTCTGGATGCGGCAATGTTCTAAAGCTCACAGCTTTAGGACGTTTACCCTGCATATCCAATTCAATCCAGTCATCACCACGCGTGACTTCGGCACCCATTTCTTCAAACTTATCCAATACTGCTTCTAATAATGCAGGATCAGTATGGGTGGTTTTCACTCGCCCACCAGTAATGGCAGCGGCAGCTAAATATGAACCTGTTTCAATACGGTCTGCAACAACTGCATATTCACACCCATGTAAACTTTCAACACCGGTAACAACTAGAGTATCCGTATCTAAACCTTCAATTTTAGCGCCCATCTTAATCAACATTTGCGCAAGATCGGTGATTTCTGGTTCACGAGCAGCATTACGAATCGTGGTCACACCTTCAGCAAGTGCAGCAGCCATCAAGATGTTCTCGGTACCACCAACGGTCACCATATCAAAGACAACTTCACCGCCTTTTAAACGACCATCAACTGAAGCATGGACATAGCCATTTTCAACTTCAATCTGTGCACCTAAAGCTTCTAAAGCTTTTAAGTGTTGATCGACTGGACGTGAACCAATCGCACAGCCACCAGGTAAAGATACTTTGGCATTACCATACCGTGCCAACAATGGACCAAGCACGAGAATCGAAGCACGCATGGTTTTTACGAGTTCATATGGCGCGAATTGATTATCTAATGTCGAAGCATCAGCACGAACCGTTTCACCTTCATAGCTCATGGTTACGCCAAGACCCGCAATCAACTTAACCAATGTGTTTACATCTTTTAAATTTGGAACATTCGTCAAGGTAATCGGAGAATCAGCAAGAATCATTGCTGCAAGTAAAGGTAGAGCCGCATTTTTAGCACCAGAAATGCGTACTTCACCTTCGAGCTTAACACCGCCCGTAATTAAAAATTTATCCATTAATATTTAAGCTCCGAAAAGGCTTGCTTTGCGCCATTCGTCTTTTGTCATTGCGCGAATCGTTACAGCATGAACTGCACCACTCGCAATATAAGAATTTAGAGGTGCATAAACCGATTGTTGACGAGCAACGGTACGTTTACCTTCAAACTGATCATCAACAATACGAAGGTCAAATTTCCCAGCTTGTCCGCTCACCGCTACTTCTGCTTCAGGGAAAGCTTCTTTTAAAATTTGCGTGAGCTGCTCACTATTCATTCCAAGACCTCTTATACAACCATTGGTGTAAAACGAGCTATTTTACTATAACTTTTTCACATAATTCAGTAAGCAGTTTCTTTTTTTATCAATAAAAAAAAGAGGCTCTATCAAAAGCCTCTTCTATAAAAATAAAAACTAACTCAAAAGTGCCAGTTCATGCTGATACGAACATTGAATTTTTCGATGCTTTGCAAGCTGACGTTTTAATTTATCTGTAAGTTTTCTAATCGAAGTATACATATCATCGGCTGTCGCCTGTGCAAACAGTTCCACCCCCGGCAAACGAATAATCGCTTCTGCAATATGGTTTGCACTTCCTTTGTGTGAACGTTTATCAATCTGATGATCTTTAGCCAGTTTGATTTGCATACTATTGACCTGATCTAGATGCTTGGTCATTTGACTAAACTTTTCTTTTATATTTTCTTCAATGGCTGGTGTAATGGTTAAATGATGTCCACGAATTGTTATTTGCATAATTCTATCCCTCACCTTTTCTCAGGATACAAGAAAATCGCTCAAGCAAATTTAATGCACATCAATCTGTGGCCAATATCCATTAAATCATTTCAGCGATTCCTCTAGTGATCATTAAAAAAATTCATTATTTCGTAATAATGAACCTCTAGAATAGTCATACCTTAAAATTTAGATCAAGACTTTTCTTTCAGAAGATGAAGGAATATGTAACGATTCACGATATTTTGCGACCGTTCGCCGAGCCACCTCGATCCCCTCATCTTTCAGCATCTCAGCAATTGCATTATCCGACAAAGGCTTACGTGGATTTTCATTCGACACCAGTTTTTTAATCATGGCACGGATCGCTGTCGATGAAGCTTCACCACCCGTTGTTGTACCCACATGACTGGAAAAGAAATATTTCAACTCGAATAAACCACGTGGTGTCAGCATGTATTTATTGGTTGTAACGCGAGATACCGTTGATTCGTGTAATTCAACTTCTTCGGCAACATCGCGGAGTACCAAGGGTTTCATCGCTTCTGGCCCTTGCTCCAAGAAAGCGCGTTGATGTTCAACAATACAAGTTGCCACTTTTAATAAAGTCTTATGTCGCTCATCAATACTCTTGATAAAATTCTTCGCTTCCAACATTTGATTACGCAAATAAACGTTATCATCACTTTGATCAGCACGACGAATCATACCTGAATAAAAAGAATTGATACGTAGCTTAGGCATAACATCTGGATTGAGCTGAACTTGCCAATGCTGATCTTTTTTCCCCACCACAACATCTGGAACTTGGTACTCAGATTCTTGTTGATTAAATTCCAAACCAGGGTAAGGTTTTAAAGTTTTTAACAAATCAACAGCACTTTTTAATTGTTCTTTAGATAACCCTGTTTGCTTTAACAACTTATTCAAATCATTCGAAATCAACAACTCATAATACTTCAGTAAATTCCTAGCCTCTGAAAGATAAGGAACTTTTTCATTAAAGCTTTCAAGTTGGATTTTTAAACATTCCGCTAGGTTTCTTGAACCCACACCAACAGGATCTAAACGCTGAATATGTTTTAAAACCACAATCACTTCATCTTGCTCAACCTCTTCCTCGCTCTCCATCTCCTGTAAGAGACGTGAAACTGCAAGTAAAATATCATCCAACTCTGCATCTAGGAATCCTTTATCATCCAGAGAGTCTACGATGCAATATGCAATCAACTTATCTACAGTCGAAAAATGCAAAAGATTGACTTGATCTAAAATATGCTCTTTGAGGCTCAGTTGTATCTGACGGTTATCCTCTCGCTCTTCGTACTCTGGCGAAGCCAGTGCAGTCGATTGATGGGTATAAATATCATCCCATTCAGTATCAACTGGTAAATCATTTGGAAGATGATCCGCATTCAGTTCAGTAGTTAAATCACCTGTCTCTTTTGCTTCTAGAGTTGAAAGACTTTCGGTTGTGCCTAAATCTTCGATTTTTTCCAATAAAGGATTACTATCCAATTGAATTTGAATTTCTTGTTCGAGTTCTAAACTTGAGAGCTGTAGAAGACGTATGGCCTGCTGCAATTGAGGAGTTAACGATAAACTGTTCGCAACTTTCAATCCAACAGATAATTTCATAGTCTTTCCTTTTATTAAAATAAGCAAAAAACATGCCTATAAAAATATTTATAACATAAAGCAATGTTTCCGCATACAAGGAAAATACGTTTCGACTGACTTATCTGTTCAAAAAACTAGCATACGTCTAATTTTTCGATTGATTCTCCACGAGTCATTTTCTTTCACGCAATAAAAACACCCCCTCTGCGATAGCGGAGGGGGTGTTTAGATTTAAAAGCTGGCGATGACTTACTCTCACATGGCAAGTGCCACACTACCATCAGCGCTAAGAGGTTTCACTTCTGAGTTCGGGAAGGGATCAGGTGGTTCACTCTTGCTATTGTCGCCAGCAAACT